>NZ_JBHIWJ010000037.1:0-39624 GCF_041987595.1 Sphingobium sp.
TGAACGCGCCGATCGCGAGGGCGTTCAAACGCTCAGGCCGCGGCGATTTCGGGCAAGTCCCAGTCGATCCCCCCGCGCCCCTTCGCCTCCAGAAACGCGTTCGCTTTGGAAAAATGCCCGCACCCAAGGAATCCGTTATGCGCCGACAGGGGCGAGGGGTGCGCCGCCTTCAGCACCAGATGCCGCGAACCGTCTACGAAATCGCCCTTGCGCTGGGCATAGGCGCCCCAGAGGAGGAATACGACCGGCTCGGCCTTCTCGTTGACCAGCCGCACGATCGCGTCGGTAAACTGTTCCCAGCCCCGCTTCTGGTGCGACGCGGCCTTGCCCATTTCCACCGTCAGCACGCTGTTGAGCAGCAGCACGCCCTGCCGCGCCCAATGTTCCAGAAAGCCGTGGCGCGGCGGCGCAAGGCCCAGATCGCTCTTCAGTTCCTTGTAGATATTGACCAGCGACGGCGGCGTGCGCACCCCCGGCTGCACCGAAAAGCACAGGCCATGCGCCTGCCCCTCGCCATGATAGGGGTCCTGCCCCAGCACCACCACCTTCACCCTGTCGAGCGGCGTCAGGTCCAGCGCCCGGAAATATTCGCTGCCCTTGGGGAAAATGCGCTTCCCCGCAGCCTTTTCCTCTTCCAGAAAGCGTTTCAGCCCCTGCATATAAGGACTTGCGAATTCCCCGAGCAGCGGCGCGCGCCAGCTCTCATCCAGCTTGATCGTGTCGGTCATGGCCCGGTGTGATGAACCGGGCCTCGAACCGCTGTCAACACCACTTGCCCTCGCTCCCCGAATCGGGAAAAGAAGGTGGATGCCGCGCCTTCGTACCAAGCTGATTGCCTTCATGGGGCTGTTCCTTGCCCCGCTGCCCACCGCCGACGCCTTCGGTCCCACGCCCAACCCCGTCCAGCAGAGCGCGGAATCGCGCCTGATGGCCGAATTCGCCCGCTTCGCGACGCTGACCGATGGAACCGTCGGGATTGCGGTGCGCGACCTCGGCACGGGCGAGACGCTGGCCTATAATGGCGACACGCTGTTCCCGATGGCCAGCACCTATAAGGTGGCGGTGGCGGGCAAGATCCTTTCCCTGCTCGACGCGGGCAGCCTCAGCCTCGACGAAACGGCGCCGCGCCTCGGCCGTCCGCTGCCGATCCGCACCCTGCTGGAAATGAGCCTCATCCAAAGCGACAATGAGGCGACCGACGCGCTGGTCGCCCGCGCGGGCGGGCCGCGGGCGGTCAATGACTGGGTCCGGTCGATCGGCGTCAAGAATCTGCGCATCGACAGCAACACCCGCGACCTGCTCGCCCGCGCCAAGATCGCAGGCATCGGCTTCGGCGACGAGGCCGCGATGGAATCCGGCCTGTCCGCCGCGCAGCGCGACGCCCGCGACATGCCCAATATCGGTTTCAGCCAGGACCCCCGCGACACCGCCACGCCGCGCGCGATGGATGATCTGCTGGCCGCGATCCGGCTGGGCAAGGCGCTTCGGCCCCAGACGACGGCGATCATCCTGTCGATCATGGAACGGTGCAGGACCGGCAAGGACCGCCTGCGCGCCATGCTTCCGCCGGGCACCCGCATCGCGCACAAGACCGGGACGCTCAATGGCCTGGGCAATGATGTGGGTATCATCACGCTGCCGGACGGTCGCCTGTTCGCGATCACCGTGTTCGTGATGAAGGATTATAAGGGGCATGTGCTGCGCGACCGGATCATGGCCGAAGCGGCACGCGCGGCCTATGACTATTTCCTGTTCGCCCCCGATCGGCACACGGCCTGACGCATCTGTCTTAACCTCGATCATGGTTTCGGATAGGATCCGCCATGACAGGGGAGAGCGATGGCGGATAAGGCGGCGTTCCGGGACTTCTGGCCCTATTATCTCCAGGAACATGCGCGCCCCGGCACGCGGGCGCTGCATTATGCCGGGACCAGCCTCGTCGTGCTGCTGCTGGCGGCGCTGCCGGTCGCCGGGCGCTGGTGGATGGTCCCCGCGCTGCCGCTGGCCGGCTATGGCTTCGCCTGGGCCGGCCATAGCCTGATCGAACATAACCGCCCGGCCACGTTCCGTTATCCGCTCTGGTCGCTGCGCGCCGATTTCGTGATGTGGTTCCGCTTTCTCACCGGCCGCATGAAAAGGGACCTCGCCCGCGCCGGCGTGCGTCCGGACGGCTCGGTCGACCCGGCCCTGCGCCGCGAACTTTAGCGCCTCCACGCAAGCGCTTGACCCCCGCCGCGGCTCTGCCACAAGGGCAGGCCATGGCCCTTACCGCCCATTTCACCCGCCTGCCCGATCTCTCCACCCTCGCCCCCCGCTGGCAGGCGCTGGAGGTCCGGGCGCAGGCCAGCTTCTTCCTTGGCTGGAGCTGGACCGGCAGCTGGCTGGAAAGCTACGCCGTCCGCCCCGAACTGCTCTCCGTCACGGACAGTCAGGGTCGGGACGTCGCGCTCGCCCTGTTCGGCCACGCCATGCAGCCACGCCTGTTGGGCCGCAGCGCCACGCTCTCGCTCAACCAGTCGGGCGATCCCGGCGCCGACCGGCCCTTCATCGAATATAATGGCCTGCTGACGGAAAAGGGCAGGGAGGGGGAGGCTATGGATGCCGCCCTCAAGGCGCTCGCCCGGCGCAACGACTGGCGCACCCTGCGCCTCAGCGGCGTCGCGCCCGGATCGGCTCTCCTCGCCGTCCCCGCCCGTCGCAGGACGCGCCTCGACTCCGCGCCCGTCTATCAGGTCGACCTCGAGGCCGTCCGCGCATCCGACTATCTCTCGCTGCTGAGCGCCAACACGCGCAGCCAGATCCGACGGGCGATCAAGGACCATGGCGGCACGCTCCCGACGATCGCCACGGCCACGCCCGCGGATATCGAGCCGTGGCTCGCGGAAATGCAGGCCTTCAATCAGGGCCGACACGCCGACAATGCCTGGGACGATGCAGGCTTCTGCGGCTTCGTGACCCGACTGGCAAGCCGGAGCGATCAGGTCGAACTGCTGCGCTTCACCGATAGCGGCGGCACCGTCGGACTGCTCCTCAATATCCTCCATGGCGGCGCGGCGATGAACTATCAGTCCGCCTTCGCCGCCCCGCGCGGCTCCAAAGACAAGCCCGGCCTGCTCTGCCACGCCGCCGCCGTCGATCATTATGCGCGGCGCGGCCTCCAGCTCTATTCCCTGCTCGCAGGCAAGGACCGCTACAAGCAGAGCCTCGCCACCCGCGAGGAGGCGCTGGAATGGTGGCAGATCGACCGTTTCAGCCCGCGCCTGGAAGCCGAGGCATGGCTGCGCAGGCTCCTTAAACGCCCAGCTTCCGCATGATGCGATAGGCCAGCCGCTTCACGCCCTGCGCCTCTGGCGTGGCGCTGATCCGCCCGGTCGGCAGCCTGCGCCGCCGCAGGATGGCGTTGAAGCCATGCAACTCGCCCTCCGCCACGCTCCGCTCCGAGCGCCATGTGACCGACAGGCTGACCGACACGGCAGGCCCGTTCTCGACGAAATGGGGCGCCTTCACCGGCACATGGATGGCATCGCCGGGCAGCAGCGTCACCGCCGTCCCGCGGTCGCGAAACCCGTCCCGCCAGTCGAGATTGCGATGCCCGCCCGCATGGAATGCCTCGCTCTGGATCGCGGGCACCAGCTCCTCGTCCCCGGCGGGAAAGACCGTCATGGTCTTCTCCCCCCGGATCTGGAGCAGGATATTATGCTCCGGGTCCATGTGAAACGGCGTCACGCTGCCCGGAGAGGACAGGAAGATGAAGGCCTCGCGGTGCAGCATCGGCCCGGTTTCCCGATCCACCAGCGGCGCCAGCTCGCCCAACGCCCGGTCGAGCAGCGCGCCATAGGCGGCATCCCGCTCGACATTCTTCAGCACCGCCCAGCTGCCGTTCGTCTCGATGGTGCGGATCGTCTCGCCAAGGCTCAGCCCATTGGCGGGCGTGTCCTCCGGCCGCACGCCCAAGGGCAGCTTGCCCAGATTATATTCCACCGACGCGGCGGGCATCCGCTCGGCGAGCTGCGCGAGCGCCTCCAGCGTCAGCCGTTCATGCCCGGCAAGACCATGGCTCAATTTCGCCGCCCGATCCGGATAGGCCGCCGCGAAAACCGCCCGCGCCGCGTCCGGAAACACCGCCGCCTCGATGGAACTGACCGCGTTCATTCCTGCCCTTTCAATCTGCGCCCCAACGCCTCGACCCCGTTGGCGAGGGCAAAGGCCGCGCTGCGCCCCGGTCCCTTCAGCGCGATCCGATATTGGGTGATGGTCCGCCGCTCCGCCCACAGGCTGTCGATCATCGGGTGATCCGCCGCTGCGCAACTGTCCATCCAGCCGATAGCCGAATCGGCCTGCACCGCATGCAGATTGGCGATCTCGATCAGCACGCCCGGCGAAAAGCGCCCCAGCGCCTCGTCAAAAGCGATCTTGAAGGAAAAGGCGCCCTCGCCATGCCGGAAATTGACGAGCATCGCGATCGCCCGCCCGTCAAGGTCCATGCGCAGGAAGTGCAGCCGTCCATGGTCGAGCGCCGCTGCGCAGGCGGCGCGGAAAAAGGCCGCATCCTCCGCCCTGCAGGCCAGCGCCGTTCCTTCGCGCCCCTTCCAGCCTGACGCCTCCAGCGCCAGAAACTCGCCGCACCATGCCGCCAGGTCGGCCCGATCGGCCAGCAACCGGCTCTCGACCGCGCCCAGCTCCGCCAGCCGCTTTTGCAGGCGCCGCAATTCCTTGCGCTTCTTGGCCCGCACCTGGCTTTCCCAATAGGCGTCGGCGTCCAGCTCCGACCGCAGCATCGCCCGGTCGTAGCGGTGCACCTCGCGCCGCCCGCGCCGCTGCTCGACGCACAGCGCCTCCAGCGCCGCCGCATTGGCCCCGGCCGCGTCCAGCCCGCGCAGATGCAGGAAACCTTGCGCCCAGCGCGCCTCGTCAAGCTGGCCCAGCAAGGCCCGCCACGCCGCGACTTCCTCGCCCCGCCGAATCAGCGGCGCACCGAAGAAGCAATGGTCATGCATCCAGTTGGTGACGCAGCCGATCGGCAGCCGCCCATGCCGGGACGCGACCACCACCGGCATCAGTCCGATCAGTTCGCCGTCCCGTTGCGCCTCGACCATGCGGACATGCGCGTCGCCCGCCAGATGATCCAGCGCCGCGCCCAGCATGTCGGGGGCATAAAAGGCATTGGCCTCCGCCGCCTCATCGGCCAGCGCGGCCCAGCGCACGCGCTGCGCGGGCGCAAAGGCATGCGCCGTCGCCACGGCGGGATGGGAAGCCATGTCCATGGTGCCCGCGATAGCCAGCAATGATTATGGAAAGCCTAACTTAAAGAAATTTTAGGGACAAATACGGGGCTTATGGGGAAAGCCCTTTACATGGCGTGCCGGATATTCTGAGAAAGATGGCAAGCGAGACATCAACCCGCCAACAGGAACAGCATCGCATGACCATATTTGTCACAGGCGCCGCCGGGTTCATCGGCATGGCCGTGGCCGACCGGCTGCTGTCCGATGGGCGGGCCGTCTTCGGCATCGACAATATGAACGATTATTATCCGGTCTCGCTGAAGCGCGACCGCATCGCCGCGCTGCAGGAACGGCATGGCGGCCTCTTCACCTTCGCCGAGCTGGATTTCGCCGACATGGACGCGCTTCAGGCGGCGCTGCACGATCATCCGATCGATGCGATCGTCCATCTGGGCGCGCAGGCGGGGGTCCGCTATTCGCTGATAAATCCGCACGCCTATGTCCGCTCGAACCTTGCGGGCCATGTCAACATGCTGGAACTGGCGCGGGAACGGCGGGTGCGGCATCTGGTCTACGCGTCTTCCTCCTCGGTCTATGGCGGCAATGACAGCCTGCCCTTCCGGGTCGAGGACCGCGCCGACCATCCCGTCTCGCTCTATGCCGCGACCAAGAAGGCGGACGAGCTGATGAGCGAAACCTACGCCCATCTCTTCCGCATACCGATGACCGGCCTGCGCTTCTTCACCGTCTATGGTCCCTGGGGCCGTCCGGACATGGCGATGTGGATCTTTACTTCGAAAATCCTGTCGGGTCAGCCGATCCCGGTGTTCAACCATGGCCGGATGCAGCGCGACTTCACCTATATCGACGATATCGTCAGCGGCGTGATCGGCTGTCTCGACCATGCGCCGGAGGATGACGGCTCGGTCAAGGCTGGGGGCAGCCGCTCGCCCCACCGGCTCTACAATATCGGGAACAATCGGCCGGAGGAGCTGATGCACCTCATCGCCGTTCTGGAGGAAGCCTGCGGGCGAAAGGCGGAAATCGACTTCCAGCCGATGCAGCCGGGCGACGTGCCCGCGACCTTCGCCGACATCAGCGCCATCGCGCAGGATATCGGTTTCGCTCCCACCACCGGCATCGAGGCAGGGGTTCCGCGTTTCGTCGACTGGTATCGCGCCTATCACGGCTGATCGTGGCGCACCGCACAAGGCGCTCAACAACCTTCATGCCGCCAAAAGGTTCCGCGTGTTGCCGATGCCGTTGATCGGTTGATCGCTTTTTCATCCATTGTGGCGTTAATGGCGCGCAAAACATCATTCGCGCTTGCGAAAGAGATTGCCATTTCTCAGAGAAGAGGCCTATCCATTCGCCCGGGTGCTGGTTGGGGTCTGACCAGTCGGGTCGCGGAACGAGGTATGGACGGCACACCGTGGGAAGGTGGCCGTCGCCACTGTCGTCAGCCGGGTAAACTGGTGGCGACGGTGGAAAAAAGGGCTTACGCGTGTCGACAGTAACGAAGATTGTGCCATTTGGCTCAGGCGGGCGGATCGCGGAAACCGCGCGCCGCACATTGTCCATAGCGGCCGAAGGGCTGAATGCGCTGGAGGCGCGATTTAACGAGCGCGAATTTTCGGCGACCTTCCTGCGGATGGTCGGCGTGATCATGAGCGTGCGCGGCCGCCTGATCGTGACCGGCATGGGCAAGAGCGGCATCGTCGCGCGCAAGATGACGGCGACGCTCACATCCACCGGGACCCCCGCCATTTTCCTGCATCCGGCCGATGCCGGGCATGGCGATCTGGGCATGGTGACGCCCGACGATGTCGTGCTGATGCTGTCCCATTCGGGCGAGTCCAACGAGCTTGGGCCGATCATCCAATATTGCAAGCGCTTCGCCATTCCGCTGCTCGGCATGACGGCGCGGGACAGCAGCACGGTCGCCATGGCGTCCGACATCTGCATCCTGATGCCCGACGTGAAGGAGGCCTGCCCCAATTCGCTGGCGCCCACCACGTCGACGACGATCCAGATGGCGTTCGGCGACGCGCTCGCCATCGCGCTCATGGAAATGCGGGGCTTTTCGGCGGACGATTTCCACAAATTCCATCCCAACGGCCGTCTGGGCGCGCAACTCGTCAAGGTGCGCGAACTCATGGCGTCGGGCACGGACGTCCCCCGCGTGCCGGAGGACGCCTCTCTGCTCGACGCGACCATCGAAATGACCCGCGCCCGGCTGGGCGGGACGGCGGTGGTCGACGGCAAGGGCGCGCTGATCGGCGCCTTCACCGACGGCGACCTGCGCCGCACCGTCACCGGCACCCGCCACATGAACGAGCCGGTCGGCCGCTACATGACGGAACAGCCGCTTTCGGTCAGCCCGGAGGAACTGGCGTCCGAAGCGCTCCGGCTGATGCACGATCATAACATCATGCTCCTGTTCGTGTGCGAAAAGGACCGTCTGGTCGGCGCGATCCACATGCATGACCTGCTGCACGCGGGCGTCGCCTGAGGGGATGATCGTCATTCCGCCCATACGGGCCTGCGAAGCGCTATTTTCTGCGCTTGGGCGCTCACCTGCTGAAGCAGGCTGCGTTCCGATGCTCGAAAATCCCGCTTCCCGGCTCCGTCTGAACTGAATGTCGGCCACTCCCTTATTGATCGTCATTCCGGCGCGGGCGGGGTCTTCCCGGCTGCCGCGCAAGCCGCTGCGCCTGATCGCTGGGCGCACCCTGCTGCACCGGACCATCGCCATGGCCCGCGCCGCCACGCGGGGGCTGCCGCATGCGCATCTGCTCGTCGCCACGGACGATGAGGAGATTGCCGGCCACGCCCGCGCCGCAGGGTGCGAAGCGGCGATGACGGACAGCGCCATCGCCACCGGATCGGGCCGCGCCCTCGCCGCTGCCCGGCAAAGCGGAACCGCCCCGCGCTATGTCGTCAACCTGCAAGGCGATTCGCCCTTCCAGCCCGAAGGCGCGCTGCGTTCGGTGATCGCCGCGCTGGAGGAGGGGGCGCAGGTCGCCACTCCGGTCATCGCCCTCGACTGGCCCGCGCTGGACGCGCTGCGCGACCACAAGACCCGCTCGCCCTTCAGCGGCACGACCTGCGCCCGCAGCCCCGATGGCCGCGCCCTCTGGTTCTCGAAAACCATCATCCCGGCGATCCGCGGCGAGGATGCGCTGCGCCGGAGCCAGCCTTTGTCGCCGGTCTGGCGCCATGTCGGCCTCTATGGCTACACGTTCGAGGCGCTGAGCCGCTTTGAGAACACGCCGCCCACGGCGCTGGAAAATCTGGAGGGGCTGGAGCAGCTCCGCCTGCTGGAACTTGGCATCCCCGTGACCACCGTGCCGGTCAGCCCGCCCCGTTTCGACAGTTCCGGCATCGATACGGAGGCGGACATTGCCCGCGTCGAGGCGCTGATCGCGACCCATGGTGATCCGACCCCGCCGCTCGCCGCCTGATTCCCATGCGCCGCATCTTCATCATCCGACACGGCAACACCTTCGAAAGCAGCGCCCAGGCGTGCCGCATCGGCGCCGGCACCGACATTGCGCTGGTGGAAAGCGGCCGGGTTCAGGCCGCCCGGCTCGGCGATTATTTCGCGGCGCAGGACCTGCCGATCCGCCGCCTCCACAGCAGCCCGCTGCTTCGCGCGCAGGAAACCGCCGCCGCGATCGCCGCCGCGACGGGCCATCCCACGGACGGCCCGCTGCCCTGGCTCAACGAGATTGACCACGGCCCCGACGAAGGCCGCCCCGAAGCCGAGGTTCTCGCCCGGATCGGCGAAGAGGCCCTTGCCGACTGGGACGAGCGCGGAATCCCGCCCGAAGGCTGGCGGGTCGACGCCGAAACCCGCATCGCCGCGTGGAGGGGCTGGTTCGCGCAGGGCGGGGAGGGGGCAGAGCTGCTCGTCACCAGCAACGGCGCCGCCCGTTTCGCCCTGCTCGCCATCGGCGCGTCGCCGGCCGCGCTCAAGCTGCGCACGGGCGCCTTTGGCGAACTGGCGATCGATGCCGGCGGCCAGCCCCGGCTCATGCGCTGGGACGAGCGACCCTGAGGGAGCAAGAGAGCAGGTGCCATGACCATCACCATCACCGCGTTCGAGCGGTCGCCCGACGGCGGCAAGGGACTGGCGCGCGACACGCGGGTCCGCTGGGCGCTTGAAGAGGTGGGCCAGCCTTATGATGTGCGGCTCGTTTCCTTCGCCGCGATGAAGGCGCCCGATCATCTGAGGCTCCACCCTTTCGGCCAGATTCCCACCTATGAGGAAGGCGGCCTCGCCCTGTTCGAGACGGGCGCGATCGTCCTCCACATCGCCCAGCACTATCCGGGCCTGCTGCCGCAGGAGGACGATGCGCGGGCGCGGGCGATCATGTGGATGTTTGCGGCGCTGAACACCGTGGAGCCACCGATTCTCGAGCTCATGACCGTCAGGATCATCGAGCACGACAAGCCCTGGAGCGCAGAGCGCCTGCCGCTGGTGATGGACCGGATCCGCACCCGGCTGGACCAGCTCTCCGCCCGGCTGGGCGAGGCGGACTGGCTCGACGGTGCCTTCAGCGCGGGCGATCTGATGATGGTGTCCGTCCTGCTCCGCCTGCGCATGTCGGGCCTGCTGGACGAATATCCCCGCCTCGCCGCCTATGTCGCCCGCGGCGAGGTGCGTCCCGCCTACCAGCGGGCCTTTGCCGCGCAACTGGCGATCAACGCCCCGCCCGGCTGACGAGCCCTCACAAACTCAATTGTCGCAATATTCCCAGCGCCCTGCATTGCAGGCCGCGACGGCGCGGCGCCATTCCCGCATCCGGCCCTCATATTCGGCCCGCGCATCGGCATATTCGCCGTCATAGCCGCCTTGCGCCTGACGATAGTTCCGCATCTGCCGGGCGTCCCGCTGGCGGACATAGGCCAACTGCTGCTGGTTCATCCGCTTGATGATCGCGCGATCCCGCGCCCGCGCCGCGGCGCTGCGCATCGTGGGGTCATGCGGATCGTCTGCCAGCGCTGCCGCAGGCATCAGCGCCGCACCCAGAGCGAGTGCGCAACCCAACAGACCGGTTTTCATGAAGTGCCCCCTCGTTATCGTGCGCCGTCAATCGCTCAACGCGCCGGGGGGAAGCAACCGATTTGCGACGAATTGCGCGCCGCCGCGACCGGCCGCGGTTCAGTTCTTCCGCTGCGGCACCGTGAAGGTTCCGGACACGCGCCCGCCGCCGCTTGCGCCCGACACGCCCGGCCCGCCGCCGCCTGCGGCCCGACCGTCCACGGTGGAGCGCCCGCTGGTCAGGTCGATCAACAGCCGCCCGCCGGTCAGCCGGTTCGTCCCCTGCGTCAGCGACACGTTGCCCAGCATGGTGATCAGCTTGCTGTTGAGGTCGTAAATGGCGACGTTGCCCTTCGCCGTCTCGTCCCCTCTGGTGACGACGACATTACCCGACGCGTCGATCCGGTCGACCTGAATCCCGTTGGTCCCGCTTCCGCCGCCCGGCTGCTGCCTGTAGGCGACGGTCATCCGCGCCGCGTTCAGCTTCATGCCCGCCTGCGTCACTTCGACATTTCCGGACACGAGTACCCGGTCAGCGCGGTCCTGCACCTCGATCCGGTCGGCGGTGAAGTTCACCGGCGCATTGCTGTCATGGTTTTTCAGCACCTGCGCGTCCGCCCCGGCATAGGTGAGGCCGGCGGCGCCCAGCGCGCCCAGAGACAGCAGGATAAGGGGCTTTTTCATCAGTTCCGCCCTTTGAGGCCATTTTGTTCGATGCGCAAGCTCGCTCGGCCGTTGAGCGTCACCGTCCGCGCCCCCAGATCGGCTTCCAGATGGTCGCCGCTGAAGGTGCCGATGGGGATGCGCCCGTCGACCCGACCCGCGCTCTGCATCCGCCGCGATTTCAGGTCCACGCCTACGTCCCGCGTGGTCAGCCGGTATCCGCCCTCGGACTGGAACTGCACCGGTCCGTCGATCGCGACCCGCTCCGTATCCATGTCGTAGCGCCCCTTCTGCGCCCGCAACAGCGCCTGCCCGTCGGACAGCAGAATCCGCGCCTGCATGTCATTCAGATCAACGATCGGCTCGCGCGAGCTTTTCTGCACCGCGGACCCCGCCCGCAGCGAGAAGGGCTGCCCCTTGCTGTCCTCGCCGCGATAGAGCGCCTCGGTCACGCGCATCCGCTCCTTCGCCACTTCGACCTTGTTCTTGTCGAGCACGAAGCTGACCTTGTCCCCGCCGGTGAAGGGCGCCGTGGCCAGCAGCGCCGCCAGCACGCCCACGCCCACCGGCAGCCAGTTCTTGAGCAGCCGGACCAGCCGGTCATGGCTTCCCCCCGGCCGCGCCCAGTGGCGGCGCAAATCGCGTTGCTGATCGGCCTGGACGGACATGGGAAAGCCTCCTGCCCCTTACATATGCGCGAAAATGTCGATCTCCGGCCATCCCGCCAGGTCCAGCTCGGCCCTGTGGGGAAGGAAATCGAAACAGGCCTGCGCCAGTTCCATGCGCCCTTCGCGAATCAGGCGCTTGTCCAGTTCGGCCTTCAGCGCATGCAGATAGCGCACGTCGGACGCGGCATATTCCTTCTGCGCGTCGGACAGGGCCGGTCCGCCCCAGTCGCTCGACTGCTGCACCTTGCTGAGTTCCTGTCCCAGCAGCTCGCGCACCAGTTCTTTGAGGCCATGGCGGTCGGTATAGGTCCGCACCAGCCGCGAGGCGATCTTGGTGCAATAGACCGGCGCGGCGACGATCCCCATATAATGTCTGATCGCTGCGATATCGAACCGCCCGAAATGATAGAGTTTCAGCCGCTCCGGATCGGCCAGCACGGCGCGCAGATTGGGCGCGGCATAGTCGCTGCCGGGGTTGAAGCGCACCAGATGCTCGTCGCCCCCGCCGTCGCTGATCTGCACCACGCACAGGCGGTCGCGGGGCGTGATCAGCCCCATGGTTTCGGTATCGACGGCGATCGGGCCGGGGGCAAGGACGCCCTCTGGCAGATCCTCTTCATGGAAATGGACGGTCATGATTCCCCTCTATGGCGAAAGCGGCGAGATCGCAATCGCTGCCTGCCGGGCCGCCGCATCGCGGAACGAAAGGCGCCCAACCTGCCTCAAAGCCGCCATTTTCGGGCCTTTCACCCGCCTCAAAAATCATTCGCGTGGCTGAGAAAAGTTGATATAGTGAGTCCCAAACCGCGTGTGAGCGGTGGATTCTGCATGTCATTCGCCCGACATGTTTGTCCGGTTCAGTCTGGGGCGAAGCGAAAGTGACCAACAGGGCATGAGTTTTGATAGAGGTCGCCGCGGCGGGCGCGGCAAGGACAAGCGCGACGGTTTCGGCGACGACAGTTTCTATGGCGGTGATCGCGGCGGTTTTGGCGGTGGTTTCGATCGTGGCGGCTTCGGTGGTGACCGTGGTGGCTTCGGCGGCGGTGATCGCTTCGGCGGCGGCGGTGGCGGCGGCTTCGGCGGCGACCGCGGCGGTTTCGGCGGCGGCGGCGGTGGTCGCGGCGGCTTCGGCGGCGGTGGTGGCGGCGGCTTTGGCGGCGGTGGCCGCGGCATGCCCGCCCAGGTCGTCGGTGAAGGCACCGGCGTCGTCAAGTTCTTCAACGGCCAGAAGGGTTTCGGCTTCATCGTCCGTGACGATGGCGGCGAAGACGTGTTCGTCCACATCAGCGCCGTCGAGCAGGCGGGCCTGACCGGGCTGGCCGAAGGCCAGCAGCTCGGCTTCACGCTGGTCGATCGCGGCGGCAAGGTGTCGGCGACCGACCTCAAGATCGAGGGCGAACCGCTCCCCGTGACCGAACGCGCGCCCCGCGAACCCCGCGCCGGCGGCTTCGGCGATCGTCCGGGCGGCGGCGACCGCGGCCCGCAGCGTCAGCTGACCGGCGAACGCGCCAGCGGCACGGTCAAGTTCTTCAACGCCATGAAGGGCTTCGGCTTCATCCAGCGCGACGACGGCCAGCCCGACGCGTTCGTGCACATCAGCGCCGTCGAACGCGCCGGCATGAGCGCCCTCAACGAAGGCGATCGCCTCGACTTCGAACTGGAAGTCGACCGTCGCGGCAAATATGCGGCCGTCAACCTTCAGTCGAAGGCCGAATGATCGGCGCCTGACCGCTTTCGCGGAGAGGATAGAAGGGGTCGCCTGCCCGGCGGCCCCTTTTTCGTGGCTTACAGCGCCGCTTCGCCTGCGCAGTGCTGCGCCGCGATCCAGGCGAAGACCATCGATGGTCCCAGCGTCGCGCCCGCGCCGGGATAGGTCCGGCCCATGACCGGCGCAGCGCAATTGCCTGCGGCATAGAGGCCCGCAATCACGCTGCCGTCCTCGCGCAGCACGCGGGCATGTTCGTCCGCCATCAACCCGCCCTTGGTGCTGAGGTCGCCGGGATAGAAGCGCGTGGCGAAGAAGGGCGCCTTGTCGACCGGGCCGAAAGCCGGGTTGGGCCGGTGCGTCGGGTCGCCATAATATTGGTCGTAGACATTGCCGCCGCGCTGGAAATCATCGTCCACCCCCTGCGCCGCCATGGCGTTGACGCGCCCGACCGTCTTTTCCAGCCCCTGGCCGTCGATGCCGCACTTCGCCGCCAGCTCGCCCAGGGTCGGGGCGGTGATGAAAAAGCCGTTGCGGACCAGCGCGCCGCTCATGCCCGGCGGGGTGGCGCCGAAGAAATAGCGGTTGCGGTAACGGCTGTCGAAGACCAGCCAGCATGGATCGCGGTCCAGCATGGCGCGGCCGACATCGACATAGGATGCCGCCTCGTTGACGAAGCGTTCGCCCTTGCCGTCGACGATGATCGATCCGGGCAGGGTGCGTTCCCATATCCCGACATTGATCGTGCCGTCGGGCAGGATCGACACCGGATACCAGGTGGCCGCGTCCATCAGCGCGAGCTGCGCGCCCACGGCCGCGCCGATCCGGTGCGCGTCGCCCGTATCGTCGGGACTTGCGGGACTCCATTCGCCGGTCACGCCCTGCAAGGGCTGGCGATAGGCGGCGTCCTTGGCAAAGCCGCCCGCGCACAGCAGCACCCCGCGCCGGGCGGCGATCGTCTCGTCGCCCTCGGCCGTGCCGACCACCGCGCCCGTGATCCGGCCGCCTTCCTCGACCAGCGACTTGAGCGGCGTGTTGAGCCGCACCGGAATGTTCATCCGCTGCACGATGATCATCAGCTGCGCGACCAGCGTTTCGCCCATGGAAAGCGGCAACTGGCCCTTCAACCGGAAGGACAGCGTCTTGCCGATCACGCCCATCAGGCTGGCAAAGGATTTGAGCGAACGCAGGGACGTCGGGATCTGGGGGGCGGCGTCCGTGCTGAGCGCCATGGCGGGCATGGCCGACCGGCGCATCGTGTCGAGCCATGGCCCCAGCCTTTTGCCGTCGATATTGACGCCCTCCAGCGTGCGCCCGACCCGTCCGCCCGGATAGTCGGGATAATAATCGGGATAGCGCGGCGCCCGGCGCCAGCCAAAGCCCAGATCCTCCAGAGCCTGCACCATTTCCGGGCCGCTCCGCAGATAGGCCATGCGGCGTTCGGGGCTGCTGGCCGGGCCGACGTCGCCGATGGTCGCGTCCAGATAGGCAAGGCCCGCTTCCAGCGAATCCTCGACGCCTTCGCGCGCCATCAGCGGATTGGCGGGAATCCAGACGCCGCCGCCCGACAGGGCGCTGGTCCCGCCCCATGTCGACGCTTTTTCAACGATCAGGGGGTTGAGGCCGCTCATCCGGGCGGCGATCGCGCCGGCCAGCGCGCCAGCGCCAGTGCCGACGACAAGGAAATCCGTTTCAGGACTCTCGGACATGAAGGCTCTTTCTAATTATACGATATCGTTCTTTATAACCGCGAGGCCGGAAAAGCCAAATCGTTCGTGCAGGTCGCGGCAAATCGTCTCCCGCGCTGCGCCGGGCGTCAGACCCGCCGGAACGGAAAGGGCGCCGCCGTCCGCTCATAGCCGTGCAGGTCCAGTGCCCGCGTCACCGGCGGCAGGGCGCGGTCGGGACAGGCGCGGCGCTCGCACAGATGGCAGGTCGGCCCGGTTTCGGTCGCTGCCGCCTTCTCCGCATCGATCCCGTCGGCATGGACGATCCGCGTCCCATGTTTCGCCTCGCATCCCAGCGCGATCACGGATCGTCCCCGCGCCCCGCTGTCGCCGGGCAGGCCGATGGTGAAGCTCAGGAAGCGCCGTCCGTCCGTCGTCTCGATCAGCTGCGTCTGCACGGCGTCGGGCAGCTGCGGTCCATGCGCGTCCCAGCGCGGGCAGGTGCCGCCCAGGCGGGCGAAGGGCCAGGCCTCGCCGTCGAAGCGTTTGGAAACCTGTCCCGCCCGGTCCAGCTTCGCCATGAAGAAGGGCACGCCCCGCGCTCCCGTCCGTCCCAGACTGGTGAGACGATGGGCCAGCTGCTCCATCGACACGCCGAAGCGGGTCCGCAAAAGCAGCAGATCGTGGCGGCTCTGCTCCGCCGCTTTCGCGAAACGGTCATAGGGCATGATCAGCGCTGCAGCGGCATAGTTGGTGAGCGCGATGCCGGCGAGGCGGCGGCTGTCCTCATCCGGCGGCTCCGCCCGCGCCACCTGCGCCGCGATGCCGTCCGCCATTTCCTGCGAGCAGAGCTGGTAGGCGAGGGCGAACAGCCGCCCGGAAGAGGCCAGCCGCTCGCTCAGCAGCAACCGCCGCCGGTGCATGTCATAATGGCGCAGCGTTCCGGCCAGCACATCCTCGCGCACGATCTGCACGGCCATGCCATGACGGTCCTTCAGCCGCGCCCGGATGGCCGTCTGCATCGCGCCGGGGTCGTCGCCCAACGCCGCCGACATGATTTCGGCTGCCGCGTCCAGCTCGGCAAAATGATTGCCCGCCCGTGCGATCGTCTCGCGCAGCCAGTCGATCGGCGCATGTCGCAGCGCCACGCTGCCCGGTCCGGCCGTGACCTGCTCGGGCAGGCGGCGCAGATCGCTCAGGGCCCGGTAGAAACGCCCGATCGCCTCGCTCACCCCCGGATAATTTTCCGCGACCTCCAGCACCTCGTCGCGGGCGATGCCGATGTCGCGCACCAGCGCGTCGGACAGGATTTCGCCCAGCGCGCTCGCCGCCCCTTCCTGCGTGCTGGCGACGAAATTGCGAATGTCGATGTCGTAGACATTGGCAAGGCGCAGCAGCATTTGTGCGGTCAGCGGCCGCTGGTTGCGCTCCAGATGGTTGAGGTAGCTCGGCGACACGCCCAGCTCCTCGGCCATACGCGTCTGGTTCAGTCCCAATTCCCGCCGCAACACCCGCAGCTTGGGTCCCAGATAGAGTTTCCGGTCATCCGCCATAATGTCATTATGTCAAAATATGACAATATGAACAAGTCACCTCATGACATGCGTTCATTAATCGCCCTTACATCCCGGTCTCCTTCATGGTTTCAAGAGGCATCCGGTCAAAACGGCCGCCAGAAAACAGGAGAAGGAAATCAGATGGAGACCACGCAAATGCCCCAGCCCGCCCGCTCTCGCGCCGTCTTCTCGCAAGAGGATTTCGGCCTGATCCGCGCCGCGATCGCGCACTATCTGCGCGAAGTTCAGGACAAGCCCGAATCGGTGAAATATGCTAATCTCTATCATCGTCTCGGCCGGGTGAGCTGAGCCACGGATAAAGGTTCAGGAGAGGATGAGGGCGCGGCCACTACCAGCCGCGCCCTCTACTGTTTCAGAACAGTCTGGTCAGCCAATAGAAGGCCGCGCCGATTGCTGCGGCGGCAGGCAGAGTCACCACCCAGGCGACCACGATGCTGGAGGCGACGTTCCAGCGCACCGCCGACAGCCGCCGAGACGCCCCCACTCCGACGATCGCGCCGGTGATCGTATGGGTCGTCGATACCGGGACGCCCAAGTGAGTCGCCAGGAACAGCGTTATCGCTCCCCCGGTCTCGGCGCAAAAGCCCTGAGCGGGAGTGAGTCGCGTGATCTTGGATCCCATGGTATGAACGATCTTCCAGCCGCCCAGCAAAGTGCCAAGGCCCATCGCCGCCTGGCAGCTCAGCACGACCCAGAAGGGCACGTGGAAGCCGCCGGTCAACATGCCCTGGGAATAGAGCAGCACGGCAATGATCCCCATCGTCTTCTGCGCGTCATTGCCGCCATGGCCCAGCGAATAGAGCGATGCTGACACCAGCTGCAACTTGCGGAACACCCGATCCGCGCCCTGCGGCGTGAAGCGGCGGAAGACCCAGCTGATGATCAGCACCAGAAACAGCGCCAGAATGAGACCGATGGCAGGCGACAGAACGATGGCGGCACTGGTCTTGAACACGCCGCTCCAAACCACCGCCGGCAGCCCCGCCTTGGCTGTGCCCGCGCCTAGCAAACCGCCGATCAGCGCATGGCTGCTGGAGGAGGGTATCCCCAATCCCCAGGTGATGAGATTCCATGCGATTGCCCCCATCAGCGCGCCAAAAATCACCTGTGCGTCAATGATGCTGGCGTCGACAATGCCCTTGCCCACCGTCTCGGCTACATGCAGGCCGAAGAAGAGAAAGGCGATGAAGTTGAAGAACGCCGCCCAAGCGACCGCATATTGCGGCTTCAAAACCCGCGTCGACACGATGGTCGCAATCGAGTTGGCGGCGTCGTGCAGGCCGTTCAGAAAGTCGAACAGCAAAGCGACACCGATCAGGCCGACCAGCAGCGGAAAGGCGATATGGGCTTCCATGGATATGCTCTGGCGCGATCAGGCGTGGTCGATGACCAGGCCGGAAATCTCGTTGGCGACGTCCTCGAAGCGGTCGGTCACCTTTTCCAGATGGCTGTAGATTTCGTTGCCGACGACAAAGTCCATCGGATTGCCCTGCCGCGCCTGAGCGTAAAGCGCCTTCAGCCCTGCTTCATGCAGAATATCGGCATGCCCCTCCAGCTTCACCAGCCGCTCGGTCAGGTCATGCAGTCGCACCGAATTGAGGCTAAGCGAGCGCAGCAACGGCATCGCCTCTGCCGTGATCCGCGCACATTCGACGATCAGCGCGCTCATATCCTGCATCTGGGAAGGAAACTCCTTCACCTCGAACAGGGCGATCGCCTTGGCCGTCTGGTTCATCTGGTCGATGGCGTCGTCCATCACGCCGATCAGCCCGGTGATCGCGCTGCGGTCGAAGGGAGTGACGAAGATGCGACGGACATCCTGCAACACTTCGCGGATGATATCGTCCGCATCATGTTCGCGGTCGGAAATCTCTTTGATATGAACATCGATATCCGGCCCGCCCTTCAGCAGCTTGGCGAGCGCATCGGCGCCGGCGACCAGAGTCGCGGCGTGATCCTCAAACTGCTCGAAAAAGCGGCCCTGTTTGGGCATCAGCGCGTGAAACCAGCGCAGCATTCCAGTCCTTTCGGTTTGCCATTCCCTGATCCGCAGCAACGTCCGCACGAACAGGCCCGGATCTCTGGGCGGCTCGCGAAAGGCTGCGATGATGGATTGTAGATCGGGTTCGTCGACGGCCTTTGCAGCTTCGGCCACGGGAAACCAACGCAGTTCCCGCTGCCCTTGTTCGGGCCATTGCGGCAACTGGCCGGTCACTGCAAGCGGGAAAACCTCGACCGTGGCTTCCTTGACGTTGCCCTTGCGCCTTTTCTTGTCATAGCGGTAGCGTCCGATGGGGGCGGGGCAGGCAATGCCGTGAATGCCCGCTTCCTCATAGGCTTCCAGTTCGGCGGCGCGATGGCCCGCGAGTCCCTTGATGCGGTTGCCCTTGGGAATCACCCACCGCCTCGTCTCCCGCGAGGTGATCAGCAGGATGCGCATCGATCCATCGGGATCGGTCGCATAGGGAAGGGCGGCGATCTGACGCATCAGCCGCCCTTATACGCTGCAAAGCGTGGATGATCGATAAATGACCGCCCCCAATCCATCCGGCGCCTTGTAACGAAATTGTCATATTGCGCAATTGGGGGCGGAATCGGCTGCTCAGATCGACAGGCGCGCGGTCAGCCGGATGTCCCGCCCGGCGAGCGGCGCATAGTCCTTGAGGAAGCTGGCGGCGCGCCGGGCTTCGACATCGAAGATATTGTTCGCAGACAGGGTGATGGTGGTGCGGTCATTGCCCTTGAATGGTTTGACCGACAGCGAGGCATTGACCAGCGTGAACCCGTCCGTGGGCGTTTCGGTGTCGGAAATGCGGTTCTGGGCGAAGCTATGTTCGACCTCGCCGCGCAGGCTCATGCGGTCGCCCTGCAATTCCAGCCCGCCCAGCAGACGCAACGGAGGAATGCGCGGAGCGGGACCAGATCCGACGATGGTGGCGCGGACATAGTCGGCCACGCCATCCAGATTGACCTTATAGTCGCCGATCTCGCCGAGCTTCAACGACCCCTCGGCCTCGAAACCCAGATATCGGGCATCGGCCTGGAGATTCTGATAGCAGGGGAAATCAAGCGGCTGCCCGCCATTGACCGTCATGCAGACGCTGTCATCGGTCAGCGAATCGTAGATATAGCCGTTGAACCAATTGTGATAGGCGGAGAGGGAAATGCTGTAGCCTTCGCCCTGACCGCGCAGCGTGCCTTCAATGCCCCAGCTCTTTTCCATCCCGAAATCGGGATTGCCGAGTTCAAAGGCCTGCGTGCCGGCATGGTTGCCGCGCGCAAACAGTTCTTCCGCCGAGGGTGCGCGCTCAGTGCGTGACAGGTTCAACCCCATCCGCCAGCCCGGCATGACCTCCTGACTGATCCCGAGCGACCCCGACAGGGCATCGAAGCTGCGATGATAGGCGGGGTTCAGAAGCGTATCGTCAGCATCCGCGCTGACTTCGCTATGTTCATAACGCCCGCCCAGTTCGACCCGCGTCGATCCGAAGTCGAGCGATTGCAGGGTGAAAAAGCCCAGCTGCTCCGTCCGGTTGCGCGGCAGGAATTTCTCTTCGCCATCGACATGGAAGTCGCGGGCGAAAAATTGCGCGCCGATCGCGCCGTCCCAGCCGCCGCGCTTGGCCTGCACCAGTTCAAGCCGGGATTCGATCGACTGGTTGTAGAAGGTCGTGCCGACCGCGCCGTCTTCCTCAATCTCCTGATGTTGATAGTCGGCAAAGCCTGCGCGCAGGCGGATGGATTCCAGGAAGCCGCCGTTGACCGGCAGTTCGGCACGCATGTCCGCGCGGTCCTGCTTCATGTGCAGCCGGACCTTCTCCGCCTCACCGTCGGGGTCGAGCGAATAGCGTACCGGCACGCCGTAGAAATTGTCCGTATGCGCGACGGAAAAGCCCAGATTGCCGCCATCGGTGATGAGGGCGGCACCGCCAGCGACTTCCCAGGTCCGCGCCGCGCTGTTGGGCAGCTTGCCGTAAAGGCTGGCGAGATCCTGAATGTCGGGATCGCTGCTCGCGGCCGCCTGCGCGCGCAGGGCCGGGGTCAGGATGTGGCTGCCGGTGTCGAGATCGCCGCTCTTGGAATAGCTGCCGTCGAAATGCACCACGAACTTGTCGCCGATCGGTACTTCGATCTCGCCCGATCCGGTGCGCTCATTGGCGGCGCTGCCATAAGTGGCGATGCCGTCGATATGGATCGGTTCATCGGGCATGCGGCGCGGGATGCGGCTGTCGATCACATTGACCACGCCCCCGATTGCGGAGGAGCCATAAAGGAGGGCTGCCGGGCCGCGCAGAACCTCGATCCGGTCGGCGGTCAGCGGATTGATCGCCACGGCATGATCGACCGAGGTGTTGGAGACGTCGAAGCTGCCGATGCCATCGGTCAGGATGCGCACCCGCTCGCCCTGAAAGCCGCGCAGCACCGGGCGGGAGGCGTTGGGACCGAAGGATGTCGCCGACACACCCGGCTGATGCGCCAGCGTGTCGCCGATGGTCGGGCGCAGGTCCCGAGTCAGCTCATCCCCCGATATGACGGAGGTGCCCGACAATATGTCGCCCTGCCGCCGGGGAATGATGGCGGTCACGACAATGTCCGTCCGTTGTTGGTCATGATAGGACTGAGGCGCGGTATCGGCCGCGGCGTCCTGGGCGAATGCAGGAAAGGCAAAGCAGAGTGCGGATACGGCGCAACCGGCACGCAGCAGCGTGGAATGGGACATTCGGTTCGTCATCCTTGAACGCAGGGAAACGGATGCGTTCGCCTATCTGAAATGATATAGCATATCAATGGCCAATATCGTGCGACCGGGCCAAAAGGCGCAAAAGGTGCTCAGTCCATCGCAAACAGCGTTATAGAAAGAGAAATTCTGCCAGCGCCTCGGCTGCGGGCTTGCCCTTTGGATGCACTGCCTGCCGCACCTCGACGGCCGGAAGCGGACGCTCCAGCGCAATCCGTTTGATGCCGCTCATGCGTCCCAGGTCGCGGGCCAGTGGACCGAACGCTGCGAAGCAGCCCGCGCCTTCCCGCAGGATCGTCATGATGTCGAACAGATTGTCGGTTTCCAGCACCGGCGCGCCCAGAATTATGCCGCCGCGTCGCAGGGCTTCATCGATGATTCGCCGCAGCCCGTTGTGCGGTTCCATGGCGAGTGTCGGCGTGATCGCCAGTTCCTGAAGCGATACGCCCTCCCTGCGCGCGAGCGGATGATCGGCCCCGGCATAGAGGTTGATCTGTTCCGACCAGCCATAGCGCGAATGCAGCCCTTCGACTTCGCCCAGCGCGTAGAAATAGGCAATATCGGCCTTACCCCGGCGCAGCGCGAGAGCGGCTTCATCGGCCAGATGGATGGTCAGGTCCAACGTGATGGACACGTCCTCATTGGCTGCTTCAAAGGCGGCAAGCGCATCCTGAAAATGCCCGAAGACAGGTGCCGGGGCCGCGAGGATGATGGTTTCGTGCGCTGGCGCCGCAGATGGTGCTGGCAGAGGCGGCGCGATCCGTTCAGTGGCTGGCGCTTCGGCTTCATCGACCTGCCAGTTTTCAGGCTCATCCTGCGACAGGAATGTCATGGCCTGCGCCGTCTTGCGGCCGGCAGGGGTCAGTCGCGCATCGCCGGTCAGATTTTCGAACAGCCGATAGCCCAGCCGCAATTCGAGTGATGCCAGATCGCGGGCGACCTCTTCGGCGTTCATTCCCAAATCCCGCGCACAGCGCGTGACGCTGCCGGACGCCACCATCTGCGCGAATATGTCCAACTGGCGCAGGGAGGGGGAGGCCATGCCCCCCTGATAGTGTAAATAAGCTGCGGGGTTAAGGCAGATATTAGCTTAACGCTGCTTTGCCATATTGACGAAGCCGGTCAGTTGATGGCAGGGCGCATTTCCTGACGGGCGGGTATAGCTCAATGGTAGAGCACTAGCCTTCCAAGCTTGTGATGCGGGTTCGATCCCCGCTACCCGCTCCAGTCTTCACGCCCTTCACCATAATTTTGGGAGTGGCCATGGGCGAGATCGTCAATCTCCGGCAGGCACGAAAAGTCAGGGCGCGCGCCGAGAAGGCGCGTCAGGCCGAGGCCAACCGCGTGAAATTCGGCCGAACGAAGGGTGAGCGCACAGCGCAATCCGTGGAAGAAGAACGAAAGAACCGGACTATGGATGGCGCCCGGCGGGAGTATCGTACCGACAATCCGCAAGAATAAATGCCATAGACGATAATGTGTCGAGCACAAATGGCTGCATGCTAAGATGAATAGTTGTTAATATTGAAGATATTTGGATCATTTCGTCGGCTTCCGGGCTCGGTTGATCCAAAATGCTGCGTTTGCGTAGAGATCGACCAGTGCCTTGGTGGGTTGGATCTTCGCTATGACTGGAAATATTCGATTTGTTCGCCCGGCCGGGGCCGCGATTGCCGCTGTTCTGGCCCTGACAACCAGCCCGCTTCATGCGCAGGCAGTGGTGGTTCCGCCGGCGGCTCCGGCGGCCGCGCCTGAACCGGCGCCCCCGCAGCCGCCTTCCGCAATGGCGCCCAATTTCGGGCCTTCGCAGCCTGTTGTGCAGCAAACCCCATCGGTGGAGGAGCGTCTTGATGCAGCCATCGCTGCATCTCAGGTGGAGCAGTCCGAGACAATCGATGCGCCCAGCCGCAAGGTTGCACCCATGGATGCGACGCAACGGGCCTCGGTGCGTGCGACGACTCCTGCCCCGGTTGCAGCCCAACCGGAGCGAACTCCGGCGCAGCAAACGCGTCCTGAAGCTGCCGTGCACGCTATGCCGGTGGCGTCCGTCCCCACAGCCGCCCCAACCCCGGCCCAGCCGACGCCTGCCGAGTCGCAACTGCGTTCGACCGATCCCGCCTTGCTCTGGGCCCTGGGTGGCGGAGCGCTGATCCTGCTGGGCTTGGGCGGGGCTGCCCTTATGCGGCGCGGAAGCCGCGTGCAATATGAGGATATACCGACGGAAGAGGCTGCCTTTATTGCGCCCCCGGAGAGGGTGGCCCCGCCTCCTGCTCCGGTGGAGACGCTGCAACCTGAACCCGCTCCCTTGGCGACAGCAGCTTCTACGCAGGAACGCCGCCTGGAAGCGATGGTGGCTGCGCCGCCGAGTCGGGAAAACCCGTTCCGCACTTACTCGAAGCGTATGACCCGAGCGAAATTTCTGCTTGCCCGGCAAAATGCGCGAAGCGCCCCGGCTTCCTTTCAGGAGGCTGCGCCTGCCGCCCCCGCCCCGCCGATCACGCACCCCACGCAGCCAACGCAGACCGTCTATCGCTTTGGGTCGGACCGGGGACGCAAAAATCTGTTCAATCCGCGCACCAGCTGATACCGGCTCTCATGATAATGAAAGGGGACGCAGGCATTGCCGCTTGCGTCCCCTTTTCCACACGCCCAATCTTCGTCGACCCGGTTGCACTTGCGCGTCTGGCCTGATACCGGCCCGCCGGTAATTTCTCGGCCCGTCACGGCCTGCTTCTACAGAAAGTCGCTGAACCCATGTCCGACAAGATCAACCGCATCGTCCTCGCCTTTTCAGGCGGTCTCGACACCAGCGTGATCCTGAAATGGCTGCAACAGACCTATCAGTGCGAGGTGGTGACCTTCACTGCCGATCTGGGACAGGGTGAGGAGCTGGAACCCGCCCGCGCGAAGGCCCGGCTGATGGGCGTCAAGGAAGAGCATATCTTCATTGACGATCTGCGCGAAGAGTTCGTCAAGGACTACGTCTTCCCGATGATGCGCTCCAACGCGCTTTATGAGGGTCTCTATCTGCTCGGCACCTCGATCGCCCGGCCGCTGATCGCCAAACGCCAGATCGAGATCGCGAAAATGGTGGGCGCCGATGCGGTTAGCCATGGCGCCACCGGCAAAGGCAATGATCAGGTCCGCTTCGAACTGGGCTATTATGGCCTCGCGCCCGACATCAAGGTGATCGCGCCCTGGCGCGAATGGGATCTGACCAGCCGTACCAGGCTGATCGAGTTCGCCGAAAAGCACCAGATTCCGATCCCCCGCGACAAGCGCGGCGAAAGCCCCTTCTCGACCGACGCGAACATGCTCCACACCAGCTCCGAGGGTAAGGTGCTGGAAGATCCGTGGGAGGAAACTCCGGACTATGTCTATTCGCGGACGGTGAACCCGGAGGACGCGCCCGACGCGCCGGAATACATCACCATCGATTTCGAGCGCGGCGACGGCGTGGCGATCAACGGTGTCGGCATGTCGCCCGCGACTCTGCTGGAAACGCTGAACGACTATGGCCGCAAGCACGGCATCGGCCGTCTCGATCTGGTCGAGAACCGCTTCGTCGGCATGAAGTCGCGCGGCATATACGAAACGCCGGGCGGCACCATCTATCATCTCGCCCATCGCGGCATCGAGCAGCTGACACTCGACCGGGGCGCCGCGCACCTTAAGGACGAGCTGGCGCCCAAATATGCCGAGCTGATCTATAACGGCTTCTGGTTCTCGCCCGAGCGCGAGATGCTCCAGGCCGCGATCGACTATAGCCAGGAGAAGGTGACCGGCACCGTTCGGCTGAAGCTCTACAAGGGCGGCGTCTATGTCGTTGGGCGCAAATCCCCAAACAGCCTCTACAGCGAGAAGGTCGTGACTTTCGAGGATGACGCGGGCGCCTATGACCAGCGCGACGCGGCTGGCTTCATCAAGCTCAATGCCCTGCGCCTTCGCTTGCTGGGACGGCGCGATCGCTGAGCATAAAAAGTCCGTCGCCCGATACAAATTGCGACAGTTTATCGGGTGACGTGACAAATTTGCGGGACAAAACTCTCTCATAAGCGTCTTCAAGGACGGCAGAGCGCCGTTCGTGACAGATGCTTTGAAGGAGGACCTATGATCCGCAGATTCATGACCACGGTGGCAGTGGGTTCGCTTTTCGTCGGCGGTCTCGCTGCCGCTCACCTTGCTTTTGCCCAGGACGGCGGGGTTGCCCCGCATGGTCCGCGCGGCGGCATGATCATGATGGCCGATGCCGACAAGGACGGCACCGTCACCAAGGCGGAACTGACCGTCGCGCTCGAGGCCCGCTTCGCCAAACTCGACGCCAATAAGGATGGAAAGCTGACCCGCGAGGATCGCGAGATCCTCCGTCAGCAGCGGCTTGATGAACGCTTCGCCGCCATGGACACCGACAGGAACGGCCAGATCAGCAAGGCGGAATTTGCTGCCGCGCATCAGGGCCGCGACGGCATGCATGATGGCGTGGGCAGACCGGACGGTCCGGATGGCAGGCGCTGGGGTCATCGTGGGCCGGGCCGCGGCATGATGCATGGCGGTCCTGATGCGGGTGGCCCGGGCGGCGTGGGTCGCGAGGGTGCAGGCAAGGACGGCACGATCACCAGGGACGAATTCATGGCCCGCCCCCTTGCCATGTTCGACAAGGCCGACGCCAATCATGACGACAAGGTGACGGCGGATGAAATGAAGGCCGCGCGCAAAGCCTTGCGTGATGGCTGGAGAGACCGCAAAGGGCCGCCGCCGGCCAACTGAGTCGGCCACATGCGGGCAGGGCGAAGGTTGCATCTTGAACCTTCGCCCTTTTGTCCCCGCCCTTTTCACGCGCCCCGAGCCATGACAAGAACCGGACCATGAGCGAACGACCCCATCTGCTGCTCGTCGATGACGAGCGTTCGATCCGCGAGCCGCTGGCGCAATATCTGTCGCGCAACGGCTTCCGCGTGACCGCCGTAGAAAGCGCGGCGGAGGCACGGCTGCGCCTCAACGCCAGCGCCATTGATCTGGTCGTGCTCGACATCATGATGCCGGGTGAGGATGGCCTGTCGCTCTGCCGCCATATCCGGGAAACCAGCGAAATTCCGGTCATCCTGCTCACCGCCCGGTCGGAAGAGACCGACCGGATCGTGGGACTGGAAATGGGCGCAGACGATTATGTCCTGAAACCGTTTTCGCCCCGCGAACTGGTCGCCCGGATCAAGGTGATCTTTCGTCGGGTCGCGACCGGAGGGCAGCGGGTAACGGCTCCCGACGGCGCCACCTATGCCTTTGCCGGCTGGCTGCTGAAGACGCAGGAGCGCACGCTGGTCGATGGCGAGGGGGTGTCTCTGCCGCTCTCGACCGCCGAATATCATTTGATGCTGGCCTTCGCGACGCGGCCCAATCAGGTGCTCAGCCGCGACCAGCTGCTGGACATCACCCAAGGGCGTGAAGCCAACGCATTCGACCGTGCCATCGACAATCAGATCAGCCGCCTGCGCAAGAAGATCGAACCGGATCCCAAGGCCCCGACGCTGATCAAGACCGTCTGGGGCGGTGGCTACACGCTGGCGGCGGATGTGCGAAAGCTGTGAAGCGTCTTCGCCTCTGGCCGCAGGGTCTGGTTGCCCAGATCATCATTCTCGTCGCCATTGCGCTGTTTGTGGCGCAGGCGATCAACTTTGCCCTGCTGTTGCGGGAGCGCACCCGGATCGAGCTGACGATGCAGACGGCGCCCGGCGTTTACCGGATTGTCGATGCGTTGGATACTCGCGACCGCCGCGCCGCTGCCGATATCAATCGCCGCAATCGCGTGCGCTTTCTGACGGCCAGTCCAACGCTGTCGGGCAAGGAAAGACCGGATATCGAAAAGCGCGCCAGGGCGATGTTCGACGATGTCGGCGTCTCCATCCGGTCGCTGCGGGTGATCGAGGATCGTCAGGCGCCGCCCCCGCGCCGTTGGACCAGTTTGCGCATGCATGCGAGTCGCGCCCCGGATCATGGGCGTGCGGCGCGCCTGACGATGGCCGCGGAATATGCGCCCGGCAAATGGGCGGTGACCCAGACGCGCACCGGCGGCATACCACAACGCTATGGCGGTTGGCTGGTCGGCCAGACCCTGATCCTCTACGTCATCGTGCTGTTGCCGTTACTCTGGGTCGGGCGCAGGCTGGCGCGGCCCTTGCGGCAGTTGACCCGGTCGGCTGAACAATTCGCCCGCACCGGTTCCGCCGATGCCGTCGAGGAATGCGGTCCCGGCGATGTGCGTCAGCTTACCACCGCCTTCAATGCCATGCGCAGCCGTATCTTTGCGATGCTGAATGAAAAAGACCGGATGCTGGGCGCGATCGGGCATGATCTGCGCACACCGCTGGCTTCGCTTCGGGTGCGCACGGAGTCGGTCGAGGACGAGTCGGAGCGGACCCGCATGTCGGAAACCATCAATGAGATGAACCGGATGCTAGAGGACATATTGTCCCTCGCGCGGGCAGGACGCAGCAGCGAAGCTCAGCAGAAGGTCGATCTGGCCGCGCTGGCCGATGCGGTGGTGGAGGATTTCCTCGAGCTGGGGGCGCCTGTCGATCTGGCCGACAGCGAGAGGGCGGTCGCCAATGTGCGTCCGCAGCAGATTCGTCGGGCGCTGCGCAACCTGATCGAAAACGCCGTCGTTTATGGCGAGCGCGCCCATATATCGGTTGAACGGGGCGACGGCACCATTCGCCTGATCGTCGCCGATGACGGCCCCGGCATAGCGGAGGATCGGATGGAGGAGATGATGGAGCCTTTCACCAGGCTCGAGGGTTCGCGCAATCGCGAGACGGGCGGAGCTGGGCTGGGGCTGGCGCTGGTGCGGGCAATCATGGCCGAACATGGGGGGGCTTTAAGGCTCGCAAATCGTCCGCAAGGCGGGTTGGAGGCGAGCCTAGTTCTTCCGGCCTGAACCGATCATTGTGCGCCATTCCCTCCCGCTCGCGGGAGGGGGCACACCCGTATCGGCCGGTTCAGTGCTTCCCCGGCTTGTTGGACGTGCCCGGCGCGGTGGGGTTGATCAGCGTCGCCCCGGCAGGCAGTCCCGTGCCTCCCATGTCGAGCTTTTGCGCTTCTGCCCGAGCGACGGTCATGGGATTGTCCCGCTCCTTGATCGCCGCCCTGGTTTGCGCGTCGAGCTGTTCGTCCGGATCGCTGTCACTGCTTCCCCGGGTCCAGCCCAGGATGATCGACATGCGGCGGTTGCGCGGGTCGTAAACATCATCCTTGGCGAAGGGTTCACGGTCGGCGACGCCTTCGATCCGGGCGAAGCGGTCATTGCCTATGCCATTGCCGGCTAGCGCCTTGCGCGTCGCCTCCGCGCGGGCGGAAGAGAGCATCCAGTTGTTCATCGTCTGACCGGAACTGTAGGGCAGGCCATCGGTGTGGCCCCGCACGATCAGCGGATTGGGCATGGTCTTGATCGTCTGCGCGACTTCATTCACGAGCTGCCGGGCCTGCGGCAGCAGGCGATCAGTACCCATCGCGAACATCGCGAAATCCGCCTCGTCGATCAGGTCGATGCGCAGCCCTTCGCGGGTTTCGGTGAAACGGATATTCTTGAGCAGTCTGGCCATGCCCTGACGCTTGGCCATGCGCGCTTCCAGTTCCCGCTTGATCGATTGGAATTTGGCGCGGTCGGCCGCCTTTGTGGCCTTGCCGCCCTGATCCTTGGTGCCTGACGCGTCGCGCGGCATGGTGATGGCCAGATTGCCCTGACCGCCAGTGGTCGGGTAATTTTCCTTGCCCATCATGCTGTCGCCGCCGAACATGCCGTTCGAACCCGCCGAATTTTCCCTCAGTTGCACCAGCGTCGGCGTGAAATAGTCCGCCAGCCCCTTGCGCTGCTTTTCGGTGGTCGCTCCCAGCAGCCACATCAGCAGGAAGAAGGCCATCATCGCCGTCACGAAGTCGGCATAGGCGACCTTCCATGCGCCACCATGATGGCCGCCATGGCCGTCGACGATGATCTTCTTGACGATGATCGGCCGTGGTTCCGGCTCGTTCGCGCCGCGCTTTTTCTCCGCCATGGCTTATTTGCCCCGCATGCCGTCGAACACTTCGGCGAAGGCCGGCTGGTTCGCATGGGTCAGGCTGGAACGCGCGGCCTCGATCACCAGTGGCTGCGGATGGCCGTGCAGCGAGGCGACGATGATCTGCTTGACGACATGGTACATGGATCCGTCCGCCTCGATCACCGCCCGGCAGCGATTGGCAAAGGGATTGACCATGCCGTAGGCGAGCAGAACGCCGAGGAAGGTGCCGACCAGCGCCGAACCGATCATGCCGCCCAGAATCGCCGGGGGCTGGTCGATCGACCCCATGGTCTTGACCACGCCCAGCACCGCCGCGACGATTCCGAGGGCGGGGAGGGCGTCGGCCAGCCCCTGAAGATTGTCGGCCGGGCGCAGCGCCTCATGATGGTGCGTCTTGAGCGCATTATCCATCACTTCCTCGACCGCGTGGGGGTCGAGCGTGCCGGACGATACGACGACCAGCCGCAGCGTGTCGCTGATCAGGTGGATCAGCGTCTTGTCGCCCATCAGGCGCGGATATTCGGAAAAGATGGTCGAGCTGGACGGGTCCTCGATATGCGGTTCCAGCGCCACCGGCCCTTCGACGCGCAGCGTTTTCATCAGGCGCGAGACGAGGAAGATGCAGTCGAGAAAGTCCTGCTTCTTATATTTCGGCCCCTTGAAAACCTTGCCCAGACCGCCGCCCAGCGCCTTCAGGTCGGAACCCGAATTGCCGATGATGAGCGCGCCGACCGCCGCGCCCCCGATGATGATCATTTCATGGGGCAGGGCATGCAGAACCGGGCCGATGTCGCCGCCGGTAAAGATGAAGCCGCCGAACACCATGGCGAGCAGCACGACCAGGCCGATGATTGCGAACATGAATTATCCCCGAATTCTGCCCGAAGGCGCCGTCTCGAACGAGCATCGCATGAAGAGGCTCTCGATTGGTTAATACGGCTTGGTTATGCTGTGATTTAGGGCGCCGGTCGAAAAATCGATAACCCTGTTTTCGTCCGAAATGCGCGGCCTTATCAGCCGGTTGCCTTAAACCGGGCCGAAAGTCAGGGCAGCAGGGGGTGCGCCGCCGGGGCGCACCTTTTCCCCTTTTACTTGATAAGGTCGAACAGCGTCTGCTGGTTGATCCGCGCAAAGGCCGACTGGGCAGCCTCGAGCTGGAGCAGCTTGGCCGAAACCGAGGAGATCACTTCGGTCAGATCGGTCGATTCCAGATTCTGCCGCCGCTCCGTCAGATCGAGATCGACGTTGGTCAGCCGCGTGCCGATCGTGTCCAGCCGGTCCGAACGGACGCCCTGCTTGGTCTGTTCCAGCACGACATGGCCTTGCGCCGCCTTGATCGCGTCGAGGCCGGAGGCGAGATCCGCATCGGTGCCGCTTTGCAGCGCCGTGATGCCCTGGTTCAATATGGCGTCGATCGACATGGGGGTGCCGTTGACGTCGATGCCCTCGGACACTTCCTGCTTGGTGCCGACGACCGCAAGATTGAGGCCCCGGCTGACCGGGACCAGAACGCTCTGGCCATCGTCGAAAACCGGCACGCCATTATAGTCGGTCTGGTTCAGCAGCGAATTGATCGTCGTGCGGATCGTCTTCATTTCCTCAAGGATCGCCGTCTTGCCGGTGTCGCTGAGCGACCCGTTGCGCGCCGAGGTCATCAGTTCCTGCGCGCGGGTCAGCAGATTGTTCATTTCGTCCAGATTGGATTCCGCCGTCGATGCGCGCGTCGTTCCAGTGCTGATATTGCTCTGCCAGGCGGCCTGCTGCGCCTGAGCGCGGCCGATGTCCGACACCTGCACCCAGGCGAGCGCGTCGTCCGAAGGCTTGGTCAGCGTCTTGCCGGTCGAAATGGCGGTCTGGCCGTTGACGATGCTTTGCGACAGTTCCTGCTGGCGGCGGATTTCTGCCAGAAGGACCTTGTTGGTGATGCCTACCATGGTTCCGTTTCCTTCCGTCAGATGATCTGCATGATGGCGTCGACGGTTTCCTTCGCCACCTGAAGGATCTTCGCGCAGCCCGAATAGGCCTGCTGGATGCGCAGCAGGTCGGCGGCCTCGACGTCGAGGTCGACGCCGCTCACCGCCTCGCGGGCGGCGACCGCCTGATCGCTGCGATTCTGGGCCGTCGTGTGTTCCGCCTTGGTGGCGGAAAGCAGATTGGCCTGGGTCGCGATCAGTGCGGACCAGCCCTGCTCCACGCTGCCATTGCCGCGCAATGCGGTGGATACGGTCAGCAGATTGCCGTTCGCCGTGCCGTCAGACGATTTGGTGGCGAGCTGCGTCGGGTCGGAGATCAGCGCCGTCATGGTCGCCGCGCTCGTGCCGGACAGCAGGGCAGCGCCGCTGGCGCCGCCGTCGGTCGTGCCCTGCGCATGCCAGTTGTTCACATCCGTAACGAACTGCTGGGCGAGCGCGTCGAGACTGGTGCGCCGCTGTGTCACCTTGTCGGCGGAGGAAAACAGGCCGCCCAGGGTGCCGTTTGACGGAGCACTCAGTGCCGTGCCGCCGCTGGTCGCCAGCGCCATGGTTCCGTCCGTGTTGACGGTCAGCGCGACCGTCGTGGCATTGGCGCCCTGCACCAGCGACTGACCGTTATAGTTGACGATGGCCTGTCCGTTGGTGCCGAAGCTGATGTCGACATTGAGATTGGAAGAGAGCGTATTGAGCGCCGCATCCCGGCTGTCGAGCAGCTGGTTGTAGGCGGACGTGCCCGGCGTTGCGCGCAGCAGGCTGTTGTTGATGTCAGCCAGATCGTCGATTGAACGGTTGATGGTAGCTACCGAGGACTGGGCTTCGGTGGCAATGCCGCTCGACACCTGTTGCAGATCGGCCGAGGTTTGCTGAAAGGCCTGAGCCACGCGGCTGATGCTGTCCAGCACGGTCACGCGCAGCGACTTGTCGTTCGGACTGGCGGCCAGCTTGTCCAGATTCTGATACATGGTCGTCATCAGCTGGCCGACGCCGGTTTCCGTGTCGTTGAGCGCGGTTTCCGAATCGGTCAGCCAGCGCAGCCGCGCGGTCGAGCTGCCCAGCGACATGCCGGTATAGCGCACCGCGGCATCCAGATAGGGATCGGTGGCGCGATTGACGCTTTTGACGTCGGTGCCGCCGAAATTGGCGCGAGAGGTGTAAAAGGCCATGGTCGCGGTCGACGATCCGGACTCGACCGTCGTGACCGAGCGGCGCGAATAGCCTTCCGTGCCGGCATTGGCGATATTTTCCGACACCGCCGCCATGGCCGTGCGATAGGCCTTGGTGCCCGACGCGCCGATGATGAAGAGGTCGCTCATTCGCTCTTGCCTGCGGCGCTCATGCTGGTGCCAGCTCTGGCGCCGAACTGGTGCATCAGCATTTCGGCGATGCCCAGCGTGCCCTTTGTCGCCATGCTGTCGGCGGTGCGGGCGTCGGCCATGTCGCGAAACTGATCGGTCGCGCTTGATTCGTCGATGCCCTCGGCAAGACTCGCCGAACGCATCGCGCCCATCATCTGGCGCAGGAAGATGGCCTCAAACTGCTGCGCGGCTTTTCCCAGTGCAGCCTTGTCCTGCGGTCGCCCTGCCGTTCCGGAGGCCGCTGTTCCTGTTGTCGAAGTTGCACCAATCTGCATCACAACACCACCAGTTCGGCCTTGAGCGCTCCAGCCTGTTTCAGGGCTTCGAGGATCGCGACCATGTCTGCGGGGGAGGCGCCGATGGCGTTCACCGCTTTGACTATATCGGCCAGCGATGCTCCACCTTTAAAATTAATCATCGGTTTCTTTTCCTGATCGATCGAAATCGAGCTGGATTGCTCCACCGCCGTCTGCCCCTGAGAGAAGGGTGCGGGCTGGACCACGCGGGGCGATTCATTGACGCTGACGGTGATTTTTCCGTGCGCGATGGCGGCCGGGTGGATCTTTACCGCGCCGTTGATGACGACCGTGCCGGTGCGGGCGTTGACGATCACCTTGGCGGGGGCGTCGGCGGGCGACACCTCGATATTCTCGATCATGCCCATCATCATGATGCGGTCGCTGGCGCCCGGTGCGGCGTCGATCGTGACCGACACGGCATCCACTGCCCTTGCGCGATGGTCGCCATAGGTGCGGTTTATGCCGTCCGCGACCCTGAGCGCCGTGGTGAGATCGGCTTCGGACAGGTTGAAGGTGAGCGTGGGCGCGGTATCGAAGCCGGTCGCGACAGCGCGTTCGACCGTGGCGCCGCCGGGAATGCGGCCCGCCGAGGGAATGTTGACGGAAACCTGGCTGCCGTCCGCGCCGGACACGCCAAGGCCGCCGACGGCGAGATTGCCCTGCGCCATGCCGTAAATCTCGTTATCCGCGCCGCGAAGGGGGGTCATGATGAGCGTGCCGCCGCGCAGCGACTTGGCCTTGCCCAGAGCGGAGACCGTGACGTCCAGCCGCTGGCCGGGCTTGGCGAAGGCGGGCAGGTCCGCCGTCACCAGCACCGCCGCCGCGTTTTTGAGCGCCGGATTGATCCCCTGCGGCAAGGTCAGGCCGAAGCGCGAAACCACGCCCTTCATGCCCTGCGTCGCATAATCCAGACTGTCGTCGCCCGTGCCAGCGAGGCCCACGACGATGCCGTAGCCGGTCAGCTGGTTGGGCCGCACGCCCTGAAATGTGCCCAGATCCTTGATCCGTTCGGCGTGGGCCGGAACAGCGAAAAGGGCCGTGAGGGGCAGCAGCAAGCGAAGCAGGCGGGTCATGGCGTGCATGTCCATCAAAAGGGGCTGATCATGGAGAAGAAGCGCTGCAACCAGCCCTGGCGGCTGGCGCGCGCGATTTCCCCCTTGCCGGTGTAGATGATCTTGGCGTCGGCCACCCGGGTCGATGCGATGCGGTTGTCCGGACCGATATCGGCCTGACGGACGAGGCCGCTGATCTGGATGAACTCGTCCCCGCGATTGAGCGTCAGCGCCTTCTCGCCCTTCACCAGCATCGTGCCGTTGGGATAGGTCGCCGCGATGGTCACGGTGATCTCACCATTCAGGGCATTGGACTGGGTGGCGGCGCCCTTGCCGGTGAAGGCGCTGGTGCCGCTGGAGGTGATGTCGCTGGACTTGATGATCTTGGACAATATGCCGGTGGCGGGCGGCGTCAGGCCGATATTGCCGTCGCGGCTGGTGTCGGCGCTGTTGCTCTTGGTCGCCTGGGTCTTCTCGACAAGGACGATGGTGATGATGTCGCCCACGCTGGTCGCCCGCGCCCCGCTGGTGAGCGGGGTGTAGCCCATCGACGCCTGAAAGATCGATCCGTTGGCGACCGGAGCGGCAGGGGCGGCAACGACCGAGGGGGCATAAAATTGCCGCTCGGCATCCCGCTTCTTGCCGGCCATTGCCGGGGAAGCGGCGAAGGCCGTCAGGGACAGGGCGACGAGGGAGACGGAAGCGGTGCGCATCGTCATTCTCACAGCTGCTGGTTGGCGTATTGCAGCATTTCGTCGGTCGCCTTGATCATCTTCGAATTGACCTCATAGGCGCGCTGGGTTTCGATCATGTCGACCAGCTCTTCCACGACATTGACGTTGGACGTTTCCAGATAGCCCGAGCGGACGACGCCGCGGCCGTCGAGGCCCGCGACACCGACCTGCGGGGTGCCGCTGGCGGCCGTTTCCTTGAGCAGGTTGCCGCCCACTGACTGGAGACCGCCGGGGTTCATGAAGCTGGCCAGTTCGATCTGGCCAAGCTGGGTCGGTTCGCTCTGCCCCTGCAGCGTGGCGGAAACTGTGCCGTCATTGCCGATGGTAACGCTGGTCGCGCCCTCCGGCACGGTGATCTGCGGGATCAGCGGCAGGCCGTCGCTGGTCACGACGACGCCTTCGGCCGTGGTCGTGAAATTGCCCGCGCGGGTATAGGCGATGGAGCCGTCGGGCTGTTGCACCTGGAAATAGCCCGAACCTTCGACCGCCATGTCCAGCGCATTGCCGGTCTGATTGAGCGTGCCCTGTTCGTTGATCTTGCTGGTGCCCTGCAACGACACGCCCGAACCGAGATTGAGGCCGGTCGCGAACTTGTTTTCGCTGTCGCTGTTGGCGCCTGCGGCCACGATCTGCTGATAGGCCAGCGTCTCGAAATCGGCGCGGTCGCGCTTGAAGCCGGTGGTGTTGACGTTCGCCAGATTGTTGGCGATCACGCGCATCTTCGTGTTCTGCGCGTCAAGGCCGGTGCGGGCGACATGAAGGGCTGCGTTGGTCATCTATAGTCTCCGTGACGCATGGTCATGCACGATTAAAAGCAAGGACCGTGCCAGAATTAACCATCCAGTTTCATCAGCGATGCGCCGCCGTCGTCCAGCTGCTTGGCCGTGTCGATCATCTTGATCTGGGTTTCCCAGGCGCGGCTGGCCTCGATCATCTGCACCAGTGCCGCCGTCGCGTTGACGTTCGACCCTTCCAGCGATCCGCCGGTCACGGTGGCGATCGGATCATCGGGCAGGGCGCCGCCATTCACTTCGCGGAACAGGCCGTCCGTGCCCTTCGCGATGCTGGAACCGACCGGGCTGACCAGCTTCAGCTTGTCGACCTGTTGCGGATTGGCGGGGTCGCCGCCCTGCGGCACGCCCCAGATGCTGCCGTCCTTGGCGATGGAGACGCTGTCCATCTGCGGCAGGGTGATGGGACCGCCTTCGCCCAGCACAGGCATGCCGTCGCCGGTCGTCAGCAGGCCGCTGTCGGTGATTTTGAGGTCGCCGCGGCGCGTATAGGCTTCGCTGCCGTCCGTGGCCTGAACGGCGAGCATCGCATCGCCGTTCATGGCCACGTCCAGCGGATTGCCGGTCTGCGTGACCGCGCCTTGCGCCATGTCGGCGGCGATCACCTGTTCTGAGGCCTGCGCCCGCGTGTCGAACGTGTTGCCCTTGATCCAGCGCGTCTCGGCATTGGCGATCTCGCCACGAAAGCCGGTGGTGTTGACGTTCGCCAGATTGTTGGAAATCGCCGCCTGTCGCGCCATCGCGCCGCGCATCGCGGTGAGAGCCGTGTTGACGAGCCTGTCCATGGGTTTTTCCTGTTCTTGCGGGCGTTTTTGACGGCCGCGACCTCCCGCGGGAGGTCGCTAATGGCTGTCTTAGGTGCGCATGTTGACGATGGTGGTGGACAGCGTGTTGGCCGCCTCGATCGCCTTCGAGTTCGCCTGGAAATTGCGCTGCGCCGAGATCAGGGCGACAAGCTCTTCCGTGATGTCGACGTTGGAACGTTCCAGCGCACCCGAGCGGACCGAACCGTAAAGGCCGCTATTGCCCATGCCCAGCATGGGCGCGCCGCTGGCGTTGGTGGAGGTCCAGTGCGCGTCGCCCTGCTGGCGCAGGCCTTCCTGGCTGTTGAAGGCGGCCATGGCGGTCGCGCCGAGATAGACGGTGGTGCCGTCCGCATAGACGCCGGTGATCTTGCCTTCTTCCGACACGCCGACGCTGGACAGCTGGTTGCCGGTTGCGCCCGCGGGCCAGTTGGTCGGCACCTGAAGGTCGGTCAGCGAGGCGGTGGTCAGCGGCGCAGCCGCGGTCGAAGCGCCCGTGGTGGGATCGAGCGGGATTACCTGGAGCCGCGCGCCGGTCGTATCGACGACATAGCGGTTCTCATCGACGGAAAAGGCGCCGTTGCGGGTATAGCTCACCTGATCGTCGGCGGTGCGCTTCACCGTGAAGAAGCCTTCGCCGGTGATGGCGAGGTCCAGCGTCTTGTCGGTGGTTTCGATCGTGCCCTGCGTGAACTGCTGGTTGACGCCCTGCACGCGGACGCCCTGACCCGACACCTGCGTCGTGGTCTGCATCGGCGCGGAAGCGAAGATGTCGCCGAACACGGCCTGGCTCTTCTTGAAGGCGGTCGAGTTCACGTTGGCGACGTTGTTGGAGATGGTCGAGAGGTCGGACTGGGCCGCCTTGAGACCGGAAAGCGAAATGTAGAAGGACATGGCGTTGCTCCTTGGGTGAAAGGATCTTGGGGTGAAAAGGATATGGGGCTAGGCGAGAGAAAGGGCGTCGCTGGGGCTGTATGTCCCCAAAGCGGTGATCAGCTTGGATGAGCTGCCGTCCGCGGGTGACTGGACGGCGGCGATGGTGGCCCAGCTGGCGACCCGCGTGGGCGTGGCGCCATTGACCTTGATCTGGAGCGCATCGGTGGCGACGGTGTTGCCCGCGTCATCCTTGCCGTCCCAGTAGAAGTTGACGTCGCCCTTCGCCTGATCGCCCAGGTCGATCGTCTTGACGACATTGCCGCTGCCGTCGACCAGATCGACGGATGCGCCGCTGGTCGCGCTGTCGAAGCTGAGCTGGCCGATATACTGGCCTGCGGAATCCGGCGCGACGACATTGCTTTTGACCAGCATGGATTTGCCGATCCAGCTCGCCGCATCGCCCAACCGCGAGCCGGACAGGCCTTCCAGCGTCGTCTTCATCGACGCCAGATTGCTGTTCATTTCGGCGATGCCGGACGATTGGGTGATGGTCGCCATCTGCGACACCATCTGCGTGCTGTCCATCGGGTCCATCGGGTCCTGCGCCTGCATCTGGGCGGTGAGCAGCTTGAGGAAATCGGTCGAATCCATTTCCGACTTGCCGGTGCCGACGTTCGAAGTGGGATTATAGACCGAGAGCCCGGCACTATCCGTGACGGTGGAGGTCGTGGTCATTTGCCGATCCTTATGGTTTCGAGCATCAGGGATTTGGCGGTGTTCAGCACCTGCACGTTGTTCTGGTACATGCGGGCGGTCTCGATCATGTCGACCAGCTCCGCGCTGCTATCCACGGCGGCTTCCCACACGTCGCCATTCTTGTCGGCCAGCGGATGGTTCGGATCGTGGCGCTTGGTCGGCTGCGCGTTCGTGGTGACGACATTCTTGACCTTCACGGTCGAGACGCCGGGGCTGTCGGTGACGGATTCGAACACCGGCTTGATCGCCCGATAGGCGTCGGCGGCGCTGCCGGTGACATTGCCTGCGTTCGCCATGTTCGAGGCGGTGGTGTTCAAACGCACCAGCTGCGCGCTCATGGCGCGGCCGGCGATGTCGAAAACATTGAGAGGACCCGAGCCGCTCATGCTCATTCTCCCTTCAGGGCGCGCGTGATGGTGTTGATGCGGCCCTCCAGAAAGGAGAGGGTCGTGCGATATTTGACGGCATTTTCCGCAAACAGCGTCTGTTCGGTGCTGAGTTCGACGGTGTTGCCGTCGAGGCTGGGCTGAAGCGGCACGCGATAGCCCATCGAGTCATCGACGGCCTGCGACACGTCGGCGGCGGATTTATTCTGCTGCGTCGTCGCTTCCTTGAGCGCGGACTCGAAATCGATGTCGCGGGCCTTGTAGCCCGGCGTCGAGGCGTTCGCGATATTGGACGCGAGCAGGGACAGGCGCTGCGAGCGAAGCGCCAGCGCCTTTCCGTGTATCCCGAACAATCCGTCTTCCAGCGACATTTCCGTCTTTCCGTTTTCGACCCGGATTTTCTCTCCGGGGGCCTAAAACTTCTGCTTCACCCGCCGTTCTGAGGCCTGATGGCGTGAACTGCGGGTGATCCAGCCTGATATTCGCAAGAGCCGTGCCAATTTGCGTGGGTGACGCATGGGCAAGGACGAAAATCGCGGAAATCAGCGGGTTTTCCCTCGTGCGGCGGCAAGGGCGGCAAAATTTTGCCGGTCGATGGCAGGGCTTTGCCGCCCGCCGGCGGGACGATTTTGGGGACGGTGATATGGTCGGACTATGGACGCATTTATTTGATCCGCTGACCCTGGCGGCGATGCTGGCGAGCATTGCCGCCGTTGCGCTGTTTCAAAATGGCGGGCGTGCTTTGGCGCGCGCCTGCTCCGCCTTGGGACCGTTGCTGATCGCCGATCCGGCCAAGGATCGCGACGCCGCCCGGGCCGCTCTGCTCAAGATCGATCAGGTGGCGCAGCTGCGGGGCCTGGCCTGCACCGACCGGGTGAAGACGGCCAATCCCTTTCTGACCGAAGCGGCGCGCAAGCTCGCCAATTGCGAAAAGACCGAACAATTCGAGCTATGGGCGGCGCAAACGCTGAGCGACCGGGCGCAGCGCCATGCCGGCGCGCGCAACGTCTGGCTGTCGATTGCCGATGCCGCGCCCGCTCTGGGCATGGCGGGCACGATCATCGGGCTGGTCGGCATGTTTGCGGCGATGGACGATCCCGCCGCGCTGGGGCCTTCCATGGCGCTGGCGCTGCTCACGACCGTGGCGGTCGGGGACGCGCAGTACCGGCACCTGGGTGCGCGTCTTGTGCGGGCCTCTGGCGGGACGCACCCAAACCGCGGCCCAGACCGACGTGCCAGGGACGATCGGCAGCGT
>NZ_JBHIWJ010000038.1:0-39545 GCF_041987595.1 Sphingobium sp.
AAGGACGCCGAGCAGATGATCGACGGCCTGACCGGCGTTCATTATGAAAGCTTCATGCTGCACTATAACTTCCCGCCCTATTCGGTCGGTGAAGTCGGCCGCTTCGGCGCGCCGGGCCGTCGTGAAGTCGGTCATGGCAAGCTCGCATGGCGCGCCCTGCACCCGGTCCTGCCGAGCAAGGAAGAGTTCCCCTACACCATCCGCGTTCTGTCCGACATCACCGAGTCCAATGGCTCGTCGTCGATGGCGACGGTGTGCGGCGGTTCGCTGTCCATGATGGACGCGGGCGTTCCGCTGAAGCGTCCGGTGTCGGGCATCGCCATGGGCCTGATCCTGGAAGGCAAGAATTTCGCTGTCCTCAGCGACATTCTGGGCGACGAGGATCACCTCGGCGACATGGACTTCAAGGTGGCGGGCACGGAAGCGGGCATCACCACCATGCAGATGGACATCAAGGTTGCCGGCATCACGCAGGAAATCTTCGAAGTCGCGCTGCGTCAGGCGAAGGAAGGCCGCGCTCACATCCTGGGTGAGATGAGCAAGGCGCTGTCCTCGACCCGCACCGAACTGTCGGCGCACGCCCCGCGCATCGAGACGATCCAGATCGACAAGGCGAAGATCCGCGACGTCATCGGCACCGGCGGCAAGGTCATCCGCGAGATCGTCGCGGAAACCGGCGCCAAGGTCGACATCGACGACGAGGGCATCATCAAGATCAGCTCGTCCGACCTCAGCCAGATCGAGGCCGCCAAGAAGTGGATTCTCGGCATCGTCGAGGAAGCGGAAGTCGGCAAGATCTACACCGGCAAGGTCGTCAACATCGTCGATTTCGGTGCGTTCGTGAACTTCATGGGCGGCAAGGACGGTCTCGTCCACGTCTCCGAAATGAAGAATGAGCGCGTCGAAAAGCCGACCGACGTCGTGTCGGAAGGCCAGGAAGTGAAGGTCAAGGTCCTCGAAATCGATCCGCGCGGCAAGGTTCGCCTGTCGATGCGCGTCGTCGATCAGGAAACCGGCGAGGAACTGGAAGACACCCGCCCGGCCCGCGAACCGCGTGAACCGCGCGGCGACCGTGGTGATCGGGGCGATCGTGGCCGCGGTCCGCGCCGTGACGGCGGCGATCGTGGCGGTCGCGGGGGTGATCGTGGCGGTGAGGGCCGCGGCGATCGTAACCCGCGCCGCGACCGGGGCCCGCGTGGCGATAAGGGCGGCAACGAAGACGGCGGCAATGCCGGGCTGCCTGACTTCCTGACTCAGGACTGATCGCGCGGCACATCGCAAAGGAAAAGGGGGCGTCCGGTCGATCCGGGCGCCCCCTTTCCGATGAAGCGGGCATTTCCTGATCTCGATCAATTGGCGCTGACGAAACTTCTGTTACTGTGACAAGAGGTTGCGGGGGACAGATGCAGCGCAGGAACGAAAGCTTCGTGGAGCGTCTGCCGCTGGTCCCGCGTCGGCCGTGGCATGCCTATCTTCTGGCTACCGCCTTTTGCCTGATCGCGCTGGTCCTGCGCAGTGCGGCGGAAATCGCCATGCCGGTGGGTTATCCTTTCGTTTCCTTCTTTCCAGCCGTCATCCTCTCCTCCTTCCTCTTCGGCGTACGACCGGGTATTTATGCGGGGCTGCTCGGCGGTCTCCTGTCCTGGTATTTCTTCATCCCGCCGCGCATGGGTCTTGCCGTCAACCCCGGCGTCATCATGGCGCTGGGCTTCTATGGCATCGTGGTCGCGGTCGACATCGCGCTCATCCATTTCATGCAGAAGGCGAATTTCAACCTCGCGATCGAGCGCGAACGCAGCCGCACGCTTGCAGAAAACCGGGAGCTGCTGTTCCATGAGCTGCAGCATCGCGTGTCCAACAATCTTCAGGTCGTTGCGGCGATGCTCTCGCTTCAGCGCCGCCACGTCGACCATGATCTGGCCCGCCGCGCTCTGGATGACGCATCGGCCCGGCTCGCGCTGGTCGGCCGGATCAGCCGGGCGCTCTACAACCCTTCGGGCGAAGGGCAGAATATCCGCGCTTTCCTGACGACCCTCACCGCGGATGTCATGGAGGCGGCCGGACGCGACGACATAACGCTCGCCATCGAGGCACCCGAAGACCTGATTCTGGAACCTGACGTCGCTGTGCCTATGGCCCTGATCGTGACGGAGGCGGTCAGCAATGCCATCGAACATGGTCTGCCGCATCGGGGCGGCAATATCCAGGTTGCGCTCGAAACCATAGCCGGCACGCTCGCGCTCCGGATCACAGACGATGGCGAAGGCATAGGGGCGGATTTTGAACCGGAGCGCAGTCCGAGTCTGGGCCTGCGCATCTCCAATGCGCTGGCAAGTCAGTTGAATGGCCGTTTCACCCTGCAACCGGCGGCGCAGGGGGGCGCGATCGCGCGGCTGGACCTGCCGCAACGCTGACAGGATGCCCATCTGGCAAGCATCTGACATTCTGGCGCTTGGCGAGGCGCATTGCCTCGGCTATGACCCGGGCCATGCTGACGAAAACCATGACGCGCATCGGCGCGGCCACCGCACCGCTTCTGCTTGCCGCACTTCTTGCCGGATGCGCGACGTCGAAGAACAAGTCCGATACCCAATATGTCGCGCGCGACGTGTCGACGCTGTACAATGCGGGCAAATATCGTCTGGATCGCGGCCAGTACAAGCTGGCCGCCGCACTGTTCGACGAAGTGGAACGCCAGCATCCCTATTCGCCCTGGGCGCGCCGCGCACAGCTGATGTCGGCCTTCAGCTATTATATGAACCGTGATTATCCGGAATCGGTCGGCGCGGCGCAGCGTTTCCTGTCGATCCATACGGGCAACAAGGATGCGCCTTACGCTTATTATCTGATCGCGCTCTGCTATTATGAGCAGATTGCCGATGTTACCCGCGACCAGAAGATCACGCAGCAGGCTCTGGACTCGCTGGGCGAGCTGATCCGCCGCTATCCTGATACGCGCTATGCGGCCGATGCGCGGCTGAAGCTCGACCTCGTCAATGATCACCTTGCGGGCAAGGAGATGGAGATCGGCCGCTTCTATCAGCGTCGCGGTCAGTGGCTTGCCGCCACGCTGCGTTTCCGCACCGTGATCGACAAATATCAGACGACCACGCACACGCCCGAAGCGCTCGAGCGTCTGGTCGAATCCTATCTGTCGCTTGGCATCCCGGCCGAAGCGCAGAAGGCCGCCGCCGTGCTGGGCAAAAACTATCCCGGCACCAAATGGTATGAGCGCAGCTACAAGCTGATGCGGGAACATCCCAACAAGGCATAAGATGCGTGCCATCAGCTGCTGGCTTGTTCCCCTTTTGTGCGTTAGCAGGTAGAAGCCTCCCATGCTGACCGCGCTGTCCATTCGCAATGTCGTGCTGATCGAAGCGCTGGACCTGGATTTCGGGTCCGGCCTTGGCGTGCTGACCGGCGAGACAGGCGCTGGCAAGTCGATCCTGCTTGATTCGCTGGGGCTGGCGCTGGGCGCCCGCGCCGACAGCGGCCTCGTCCGCAGCGGGGAGGTGCAGGCCAGCGTCACCGCCACCTTCGATACCCCCCGCGCCGACCATCGCGTGACGGCTCTGCTGGCCGACAATGGCATCGATCTGGAGCCGGGCGAGCCGCTGATCATCCGCCGCACGGTAAAGGCCGATGGCGGCAGCCGCGCCTTCATCAACGATCAGGCCTGCTCGGCCGCCCTGCTGCGCGACCTCAGCAGCGCCCTGGTCGAAATTCATGGCCAGCATGACGATCGCGGTCTGCTCAACCCGCGTGGCCACCGGCTCCTGCTCGATGCCTATGGCCGCTGCGATACCGGGGCCGTCAGCAGCGCCTATCACGACTGGCGGGCCGCCGCCGACCGACTTGCGGAAAGCCGCGAAGCCGTCGAAAGCGCTGCCCGCGACCGCGATTACCTCACTCATGCGGTGGACGAACTCACCCGCTTCGCTCCCGAATCGGGCGAAGAAGCGACGCTGGCCGAAGAACGCGCCACCATGCAGAAGGGCGCGCGTCTGGCCGACGACCTGTCGGCCGTCACCGAATGTTTCACCGGCTCCGACGGCGGGCTTGCCCAACTGCGTCAGGCTGCCCGCCGCCTTGATCGCATCGTCGGCGAATATGAGCCTCTGGCCGAAGTCCTTGCCGCCCTCGACCGCGCCGTTATCGAAGCCGGGGAGGCGGAAGATCGCCTTAACGAAGCCGCAGACGCGCTGAGCTTCGACCCGGCCCGGCTCGACGCCATCGAAACCCGGCTGTTCGACCTGCGCGGCCTTGCCCGCAAGCATCAGGTTGCACCGGACGAGCTTGCCGCCCTGCGCGACGAGATGGCCGCGAAGCTGGCCGCCATCGAAGGGGGCGAAGGCCATCTCGCCGCGCTCGAAACCGAAGTGAAGGCGAAAGCCGCCACCTATCGTCAGGCCGCTCAGGCCCTTTCCGCCGAAAGGCAGATGGCAGCGGGCAAGCTGGATGCCGCCGTCGCGGCCGAACTCGCGCCGCTGAAGCTGGACGCCGCCCGTTTCCGCACCGTGGTCGCGCCGCAGGAGGAGGGGCAATGGGGCGCCCATGGCATGGATCGGGTGGAGTTCGAAATCTCGACCAACCCCGGCGCGCCCTTCGCCCCGCTGGTCAAGATTGCTTCGGGTGGCGAACTGTCCCGCTTCATCCTCGCGCTCAAGGTGGCGCTGGCGGAGCAGGGCGGCGCGGACACGCTGATCTTCGACGAGATTGATCGCGGGGTAGGGGGCGCCGTCGCCTCGGCCATCGGCGATCGTCTGGCGCGTCTGTCGCAGACCAACCAGATCCTCGTCGTCACCCACAGCCCGCAGGTCGCCGCGCGGGGAGCGGGGCATATGCTGATCGCCAAGTCGAGCGATGGAACCGTGACCCGCACCGGCGTTCATGCACTGAGCGACGGCGAACGCCGCGAGGAAATCGCGCGCATGCTGTCGGGCGCGGAAATCACCGCTGAAGCCCGCGCTCAGGCGGAGAGATTGCTGGAAAAGCTCTAACGACCCCCGTTCGTTTCGAGCGAACGACCTACGGAGGATGGACGTGACCCATAACCGCCGCGAGATGCTGACCCTCGCCGCCGCAGGCCTCGCAGTCAGCACCGTTCCCGCCGTCGCGCAGGAGGCCAGACCCCGTTTCGGCCTGATCGGTCAGATGCTGAGCGTCCCCGGCAAGCGTGAAGAACTGCTCGGCTATCTGAGGGAAGGGACTGGCGCCATGCCTGGCTGCCTCTCCTACGTGATCGCGCTCGACACGGCGAATCCCGACGCGCTGTGGATCACCGAAGTCTGGGACAGCCGCGAAAGCCACGCCGCCTCGCTCAAATTGCCTGCCGTCCGCGCCGCCATCGCCAAGGCCCGCCCGATCATCGCTGGTTTTCCCCAGCATTTCGAAACCGTGCCTGTCGCCGGGGTCTGAATGAACCTCTACGTCATCGCCATGCTGTTCGGCGGACTCTTCTGCCTGATCCGCGCCGCTTTCGACCTCCGCGCCAAACGCTATGGCTGGACCGCCCTCGGTCTTCTCGCTGGCCTTGCCATATTGCTGACCCCGGTGCCGCGATCGATCCCGCTCGAATTGACGCTACCCGACGCCAAGGGTGGGCGCTAAAGACAGGCGCATGACCGATCCTGCCCAGATGACCGAAGCCGAAGCCGCCAACCGCCTGATGCGCCTCGCACGGGAGATTGCGCGCCATAACCGGCTCTATCACGATCAGGACGAGCCGGAGATCGCCGACGCCGAGTATGACGCGCTGATCCGCGAGAACAACGCGATCGAAGCGGCCTTTCCGCACCTCATCCGCAGCGATTCCCCTAATGCGCAGGTCGGCGCCGCCCCCACCTCGGCGCTGAAGAAGGTCCCGCACGCCGTCCGCATGATGAGCCTCGACAACGGCTTTTCGGACGAGGAGATCGCCGAATTCATCGCCCGCGTCCGCCGCTTCCTCGCGCTCCCGGAAGACGCTCCAGTAGCGCTGACGGCCGAACCCAAAATCGATGGCCTGTCCTGTTCGCTGCGCTACGAAAAGGGTGAGCTGATCCTCGCCGCCACCCGCGGCGACGGCACCACGGGCGAGGACGTCACCGCCAATGTTCGCACCATCGGCGACATTCCCGATCGCCTGACCGGCGAGAACATCCCCGACCTCTTCGAAATACGCGGCGAGGTCTATATGGCGAAGGCCGACTTCGTGGCCCTCAACGCGCGTCTGCTGGCGCAGGCCGACGATCCGGAAAAGGCGCGCCAGTTCGCCAATCCGCGCAATGCCGCCGCCGGTTCGCTGCGCCAGAAGGACGCCGCCGTTACCGCGAGCCGCCCGCTCCGCTTCCTCGCCCATGGCTGGGGCGAGGTGAGCGACCTGCCCGCCGACACCCAGCTCGGCGTCATGCAGGCGATCGCTGGCTGGGGCCTGCCCGTTTCCGACCGTCTCACCTGCGTCGACGCGCTGGACGCGCTCATCGCCCATTATCGCGCTATCGAAGCCGCCCGCGCCGACCTGCCCTTCGACATTGACGGCGTGGTCTACAAGGTCGACCGGCTCGACTGGCAGCAGCGTCTGGGCTTCGTCGCCAAGGCGCCCCGCTGGGCGATCGCGCATAAATTTCCTGCCGAACGCGCCCAGACCACGCTGGAGGCGATCGACATTCAGGTCGGCCGCACCGGCAAGCTGACCCCGGTGGGCCGTCTCACGCCCGTCACCGTCGGCGGCGTCGTCGTTTCCAACGTCACCCTGCACAATGCCGACGAGATTGCGCGTCTCGGTGTCCGCCCCGGCGACCGCATCGTCGTCCAGCGCGCCGGCGACGTCATTCCGCAGGTGGTCGACAATCTGACCCGCGACGAGCCGCGCGAACCTTTCCGGTTTCCCGACCATTGCCCGGTCTGCCAGTCCGAAGCCGTGCGCGAAGAGGGCGAAGTCGACATCCGCTGCACCGGCGGGCTGATCTGCCCCGCCCAGCGGTTCGAGCGGCTGCGCCATTTCGTCAGCCGCGCCGCGCTGGATATTGAGGGCCTTGGCGAAAAGAGCATAGAAGAATTTCTCGACCTTGGCTGGATCGCGGAACCGGCCGACATCTTCCGCCTGCGCGCCCACCGCGCCGAACTGCTGGGGCGAGAGGGGTGGAAGGAAAAGTCGGTCGACAATCTGCTCGCCGCGATCGAGGCCAAGCGCCAGCCTGACGCAGCGCGTCTGCTGTTTGGCCTTGGCATCCGCCATATCGGCGCGGTGACGGCGCGTGATCTGCTCAAGCGCTACACGACGCTGCCGGCCATTCACGCGCTCGCGAGGGAGGTCATTGCCCTGCGCGACGGCAGCGCTCCCGCCGAGGGCGAGGAAGACAGCCGCTTCCGCAACCGGCTCGACAAGGCGATTGCCGAACATATCGGGGTGGAAAATGTGGGGTCGGCGGTCGGCCATGCGCTGGCGGATTTCTTCCACGAACCGCATAATGTGGACGTCTGGAGCGACCTGCTGAGCGAAGTCTCGCCGCCGCCCTATGTGGTCGAAACGACCGCCAGCGCGGTCACCGGCAAGACGGTGGTGTTCACCGGCAAGCTCGAAACCATGAGCCGCGACGAAGCGAAGGCGCAGGCCGAACGGCTGGGCGCCAAGGCGGCCGGGTCGGTCAGCGCGAAAACCGATCTGGTGGTTGCGGGGCCGGGCGCGGGGTCCAAGCTCAAACAGGCCGCGGCGCTTGGTATCGAGGTAGTCGACGAGGCCGCCTGGGCCGAAATCGTCAAGGCGGCAGGATAGGCGGGAAGCCGGCGTATATCGGCCATTGTCCCCCGTTCCCTCTCCCGGAGATGGGAGGGGGAACGAAAGCAATCCACCCACAACCCGCCCTTCGAGGCGCAGGCTGCGCTTAAGCGGTCCCTTCCAGCCTGTCCTGCGTTCGCGTCAGGAAATCGCTGGCATCATGGCGCTCGTGCAATTGCTCTTCGAGCGGCCCGTTCACCTTGTTGACCATCCGTCCGCGTTTCACCGCGGGCCGCGCGTCGATCTGCTTCGCCCAGCGCAGCACATTCCTGTAGCTTTGCGCGTCCAGAAACTCAGCCGCGCCATAAGCCCGGTCCAGCACGACGCCGCCATACCAGGGCCAGATCGCGATGTCCGCGATCGTATATTCATCCCCCGCCATATAGTCATTGTCCGTCAGATGACGGTCCAGCACATCCAGCTGCCGCTTCACTTCCATGGCATAGCGGTTGATCGGATATTCGAACTTTTCAGGAGCATAGGCGAAGAAATGCCCGAAGCCGCCGCCCAGCAGAGGCGCACTGCCCATCTGCCAGAACAGCCAGTTCAGCGTCTCGGTGCGCTTGGCTGGATCGGCAGGCAGGAAAGCGCCGAACTTCTCGGCGAGATAAATCAGGATCGATCCGGATTCGAACACGCGCCGCGGCGGCGATGCGCCATGATCCATCAGCGCCGGAATCTTGCTGTTGGGATTGACCGCGACAAAGCCGCTGCCGAACTGATCGCCCTCATTGATGCGGATCAGCCAAGCGTCATATTCTGCGTCTTTGCCTGCCTCGAGCAATTCCTCCAGCATGATCGTCACCTTCTGCCCATTGGGCGTGGCGAGCGAATAGAGTTGCAGGGGGTGTTTTCCGACTGGCAGTTCCTTCTCGTGGGTCGGCCCGGCGATTGGCCGGTTGATATTGGCGAACTCGCCGCCATTGGCCTTGTCCCAGGTCCAGACGCGGGGCGGGGTATAGTTGTCGGTCATACGGGGATATGCTCCGGAAGTGGATTCTCCGACCGCAGGTAGGAGCCGGCGCCGCATGCTGCAACCGCGCCATGATGAAAAAGGAGGCCCAAGGGAGGCCGCCCTTTGATGAAGCTTTTCATACGGCAGAATTTGTGACGCGGCCGACCTGCGGATATTTGCCGTTGAGATAGATGTTCAACCCTGATCGTCATGGTCGCCGTAACCTGCGGTCAGCTCCAGCGGCTGGTGCGCGGCGTCGCCGCGCAGTGACACGGCGGAACCGTCTGCCGAAAAGCCGCTCTGGAACCCCGTGGCGACGATGGTTTCGCGTCGGTTTCTACGTTTGAGGAGGTGGAGTCTGTGCGGGCGCGTCCTGCGCTAAGGCGAGCGAGATGCCCGGTGCGAGCAGGGCAGCCCACCCTTCCCGGCATGCGACAACGATGGCGGCCGTGGCCGACCACTTGCCGCGCATCCCCGTCCACACCATATTCAGAAACGCAGCATCCTGCGCAGCGAGGCGAGCCATGGAAAATCGGCTACTCCAGATCGAGAAGGCCTGGGAACAGGCGCTCGGTGATATTTTCCAGCCCTATGTCGACCTGAAACGCGAGCCCACGGCCAGGGCGATGGATGCCTTTCGCGCCGTACTGGGGGCCAGCGACAATGACATACGTCGCCATATCGCCCGGACGGCGGCGCGGCAGGGATCGACCTTCCTCAGCCGCTACCTGGTCGAGGAAGACTGGCGCGCCCCTTTTCGCTGACCTTATCTATCGCGCAGCGATCGCCCTGGGCGGCGGCAGGGGTGGCGCGCCCGTCCCCAGTGTCGCGAGATATTTGATGATCGCCGCCCGGTCCGTGGGATTGCGCAATCCGGCGAAGCTCATTTTTGTTCCGGGTACCGTCCGCCCCGGCGAGGCGAGGAAAGCGAACAGCTTCTCATAATCCCAGTTGCCCTTGTGCGCCTGCATGGCTGGGGAATAGGCAAAGCCCGCATGGCTCGCCACTGGCCTGCCGACCACGCCCCATAAATTCGGTCCGATGCGATTGGGCCCACCTCGGGTAAAGTCATGGCAGCTGATGCAGAGCTGAAGCTTCTTCTGGCCTGCGCCAGCGTCTGCGCTCGCAAGCAGCGCGCCCAGATCTGGCGGCGGAGCCGCTGCCGCAGTACCGGCGTCCGTCGTCGGCATCGGCGCCTTGCCGCGCATGTCCCGATGATAGGCGATCACGCGACTGCCTTCGCCCGCCTCGGTAAAGCTGGCGGGCCAGTCGCGCTGGATGGAGGCCATGTCGACGCGGGGCGGCATGTCGTCCATCGGCTTATAGGCAAGGTCCCCCGGTCTGGACCGCATGTAGAGCCGGTCGCTGAACCAGCCCAGCCCCACCGCCGTTACCGCCGCCCCGGCAAGGCATAGCCCCACCGCCATTCCGTGCATCCGGCTCATGGTTCATCCCCCTCCACCCATGAAGATCGCGCGCGTCCAGAAGGCGTAGTTCGCCTCGATGGTCATGATCCGCACCAGCACCAGCAATACCAGCGGCGGCACCAGTATCGCGTAGACCAGCGACAGCCGCTCCCATGCCATATGCATGAAGATGGACAGTATCAGTCCGGCTTTCAGCAGCATGAAGGCGATGATCAGCGTCCAGCGGACGATGCCCTGAACATGCATGTAGTCGACCAGATAGGACAGGGCGCTAAGTAGAAACAACAGGCCCCAGACCTTAAGGTAGAGGCTGATCGGATGTTGCTGGCCTTCATGGGCGGCAGCGGAGGGAAGGGGCGGACTGTCCTGCATGGCTGGCCTTACCAGAGATAGAAAAAGGCAAAGATGAACACCCAGACGAGATCGACGAAATGCCAGTAAAGCCCGGTGATCTCGACCGCCGAATAATCACCCGTCCGGTCATAATGACCCCGCGCCACCTTCGAAGCGATGACCAGCAGCAATATGACGCCGCAGGTTACGTGCAGCCCGTGAAAGCCCGTGATCATGAAGAAGCTGGCGCCGAACTGGGGCGCGCCCATCGGATTGCTCCAGGGGCGCACGCCTTCCTCGATCAGCTTCGTCCATTCAAAGGCCTGCATCGACACGAAGGTCGCGCCGAACAGGGCGGTGAGCATCATCAGCGCCGCCGTTTTCCGCCTGTCTCGGCGATATCCGAAGTTGACGGCCATCGCCATGGTGCCGCTGGAGCTGATGAGGACAAAGGTCATGATCGCGATCAGAATCAGCGGAATCTTTTGGCCTGCAATGACCAGCGCGAAGACTTCAGCGGTATTGGGCCATGGCAATACGGCCGATGATCGCATCGTCATGTAGCCCGTCAGAAAGCAGGAGAAGATGAAGGTGTCGCTGAGCAGAAAGATCCACATCATCGCCTTGCCCCAATGGGTATGACGAAAGACTTCCTGATCGGCGGACCAGTCGGCCGCGATTTCACGCAAGGAAGGAGCGAAAACTTCGCGATCTCTTTGCTCGGACGGCGTTTGAGCCATGGCAACCTCAAGTCATTACCAGCAAGGCGGCAAGGAAAATCCAGATCAGCAGCAGAAAATGCCAGTAGATCGCGCAGAGGCGGATATTGGGGAGATCATGCGCGGCCAACGCGCGGCCAGCGGCCACAAGCCCGCCGATGATATGGCAGCCATGCAGTGCGGTAAGCAGATAGAAAAAGGCGTTGGCGGGATTGGCCGACAGACTATAGCCGTGCGCAAGATAGCGCCGCCATAACAGCCACTGTCCAACGAGGAACAGCGCGCCTAACGCTGCGCCTGCGACCGATGCCTGCCGGGCGTGGCCCTTCCGGTCGCGGCGCGCGCCTTCCCAGGCGATGCTGCTGGCGAGGAGGACCGCGCCGTTGATCCAGAGCAGCGGCGGATCGGGCATGGGCCGCCAATCGCTGCCGCCATGGCCCAGCGCCCCGTGGACCCCCATGCGCATCAGATAGGCTGCCCCCAGCAGCGTGAACATCACCCCTGCCACCGCGAAATAGGCGGTCATGCCGACGGCTCCGGCCGAAGGGCGGGTGATGGGACCGGGCTCGCCCGATTCCTCCCAGCTTTTTTCGGTCAGGCGGGCGAGCAGGCTCATGCTTTCGGTTCCGTCTGAGGAATGAAATCGCGCTCCGCCCCCGGCACGCTGTAATCATAGGCCCAGCGATAGACGACAGGCAGTTTCGCGCCCCAATTGCCGTGGGCAGGCGGCGTATCGGGGGTCAGCCATTCCAGGCTTGCCGCGCCCCAGGGATTGGGGTCGGCCTTTGCCCCCCGGAACAGGCTCCAGATCATGTTGAAGAAGAACAGTCCCTGCGCGGCGAAGACGATGAGGGCCGCAATGCTGATCCATTCATTGGCCAGATGGACCGATGGCGGAATGAAATCGGCCTGCCCAAGTGCATAATAGCGGCGTGGCACCCCCAATATTCCCAGATAATGCATCGGCAGGAAAATCGCATAAACGCCAAGGAAGGTGATCCAGAAGTGGAGCTTGCCCAGCATTTCGTTCCACATTCGCCCGAAGATCTTGGGATACCAGTGATAGATGGCGCCGAAGATGACCAGCACGGGCGACACGCCCATCACCATATGGAAATGGGCAACGACGAAGAAAGTGTCGGACAGCGGCACGTCCACGCTGACATTGCCAAGGAACAGGCCCGACAGCCCGCCATGGATGAAGGTGAAGATGAAGGCGATGGCGAACAGCATCGGCACGCGCAGGTGAATGTCGCCGCGCCATAATGTCAGCAGCCAGTTATAAACCTTGATCGCGGTAGGGATGGCGATGATCAGTGTCGATATCGCGAAGAAGAACCCGAAATAGGGGTTCATGCCGCTCACATACATGTGATGCGCCCAGACCAGAAAGCTCAGCGCTCCGATGATCACGATCGCCCACACCATCATCCGGTATCCGAAGATGTTGCGCCGCGCATGGACGCTGATCAGGTCTGACACGATGCCGAAGGCAGGGAGCGCCACGATATAAACTTCAGGATGTCCGAAGAACCAGAAGAGGTGCTGGAAGAGCAGGGGGCTGCCGCCCTGTGTCGGGGTGATCGCGCCCATGGACTGCATCGTCGGCATGAAGAAGCTGGTGCCCGCCAGATGATCGAACAGCATCATGATCGCCGCCACGAACAGCGCCGGAAAGGCGAGCAGGCCCATCACCGATGCGGTGAAAATTCCCCACACCGACAGCGGCATCCGCATCAGCGTCATGCCCCGAGTCCGCGCCTGCAACACCGTAGTCACATAGTTGAGCCCGCCCATGGTGAAGGCCGCCACGAAGATGGCGAGGCTTACCAGCATGGTGACGATGCCCCATTGATGGCCCGGCGTCCCCTCGCTGATCGCCTGCGGCGGGTAGAGCGTCCAGCCCGCGCCCGTCGGCCCGCCGGGCACGAAAAATCCCGCCACCAACACGATGACGGAGAGCAGATAGAGCCAGTAGCTCAGCATGTTGACGAAGGGGAACACCATGTCCCGCGCCCCGATCATCAGGGGGATCAGATAATTGCCGAATCCGCCCAGCAGCAGCGCCGTCAACAGATAGACCACCATGATCATGCCGTGCATCGACACGAATTGCAGATAACTGTCGGGCTGGATCGCCGGGAAGGCGCCCGGAAAGCCCAGCTGCAACCGCATCAGTGCCGAAAGTGCCAGCGCCACCAGCCCGACTGCGATAGCGGTGCAGCTATATTGGATGGCGATGACCTTGTGATCCTGGCTCCAGACATATTTGGTGACCCAGCTATGCGGATGATGCAGCGGGCGCAGGTCGTCAGCCAGGGTAGTAGCCATCAGCGAATGCTCCAGACGCTTTTGCTGGTCGTGATTTCCGAGCCGGCAGATGCCGCCATCTGCCCTGAAATCACGGGGCCGGGCGCGATGCACGCATTGGCCTTGATGATCAGGATCGACATGGCCGCCGGCGGCGCCTCCGCCAATATCTGGCCGAAACTGGTCTGCTGCGCCTGCCACGCCGCAAAGGCCTTGGGCGATTCCACCACCACCTTGCCGCGCATCTCATGATGGCCGGTGCCGCATAGTTCGGCGCATAATATGTCGAAGGTCCTGGTTTTCGTCGGAGTCAGCCAGAAATAGGTGACGATGCCGGGCACCAGATCCATTTTCGCGCGAAATTCCGGCACATAGAAATCGTGCAGCACATCCTTTGACCGCAGCACGATCTTTACCGGCTTTCCGACAGGCAGATGGAGGTCGCCGGCTTCGACCAGCAGATCGTCACGACCGAACGGGTCGAGCGGATCGAGGCCGAGCTGATTTTCTGGCGTGATATATTTGACCGCCGCCGCCCCCAGGACCCCGTCCGGTCCGGGATAGCGGAAGGACCAGTTCCATTGCTGCCCTACCGCTTCGACGATGGCGGCTTCCTTGGGCACGGACACATATTTGCCCCAGGCGGCAAGGCCGGGCGCCAGCATGCCGGCGATGCCGATCGCGGTCCAGACGGTCAGCCGCTTTTCCAGCGAGGCGTTTTCCGGCTCATAATGTGCCTTGTGCCCCGGCCCCCGATATTCTGGGCGATGCCGGTATTTGACGAGCACCCAGGCCATGAACAGGTTGAGCAGCACGAAGGCGGCCGCGCAAATCCACAAGGTGACGTCGAGGGCTGAATCGATCGATCCCCAATTGGATGCGATGGGGGTTCGCCACCATGGACTGAAAAGATGAAAGGCGACCGAACCGAAGACCAGCATGGCGATGGCGACCGCAATCGGCACAGGCCCTCTCCCACCAATGCAGGCGCCCCGCTGTCCTTTGCCCGGACTTATCGAGTCGCGCCGGTAAAACTGTTGAATCTATTTATAGAAAAATCGGCCGGGTGGGAAGCGTTCATGATAGAGGCGGCCAGAGATCGATACGCAGGCTTGATGATGGTCTGATTTATCGGGCTACCGCTCGAGATTTATTTCTATAGAAATATCATTATCTATCGCGAAATTATTATTATTATGTATGAAAAATGGGGATTTTATTAAGGTCTATTTCCTGTATCCGAAGATATATGCTTATTAATGGCAATGCTTATTCGCGGAAATGGAAGTTTGTTCAACAGGATATTTTACAATCTCTCCAGCAGCGCGCGGTAACCGTCGCCAATGAGATGGAGACCGCATGTTCATCAGGCTTTTATGCCGGTTGCCTCGGGGCAGGACCGGCAAAGTCCATGCGCATCCTTTTCGGAGCGGCGGGACTGGCGACGGTTCAGGACCCCTGTGCGCCGCTGCCCACGCCGACCGCCGCCAACTTGACCGGCGGCAGGAATCCCGGCGTCAAGCCCGGAGATGCCCAGTCCTGTTCGGCGGGCTGCCGTTAAAATGTCGACATCGAGGGCTGCCCGCATCTCTCATCGATGCCTCAACTGGCCGCATGAACCGGACGGGCTGTCGCAGCCCTCTTCTGCTGGCGAAGGGGACTATGCAGGGGGAGCCGTCCCGCTCCCGCTTTTCAGATTGTCCCCCCTTCGCATGAAACTGCCGCGCTTCTTTTCCTCGTCCGCCTGCGACATGGCCATCGATCTGGGGACCGTCAACACGGTCATCTATGTGCGCGACCGAGGCATCGTTCTCAACGAGCCCTCGGTAATCGCGATCGAAACGCGCGACGGCGTCCGCAAGGTCAAGGTCGTCGGCAACGAAGCCAAGCTGATGATGGGCAAGACCCCGAACGGCATCCAGGCAATCCGCCCCCTGCGCGACGGCGTGATCGCCGACATCGACGTCGCCGAACAGATGATCAAGCATTTCATCGACAAGGCGCTGGACGGTCATGCCCGTTTCGGCCGCCGTCATGAGGTGGTGATCTGCGTTCCCACCGGATCGACCATGGTGGAACGTCGCGCCCTGCGCGATGCGGCGTCAAATGCGGGCGCCTATCGCGTGCAACTGATCGAGGAGCCGATGGCCGCCGCCATAGGCGCCGACCTGCCCGTCACCGAACCGCGTGGCGCGATGGTGGTCGACATCGGCGGCGGCACGACGGAAGTGGCTGTCCTCTCCCTGAACGGCATCGCCTACAGCAACAGCGCGCGTGTCGGCGGGGACCGGCTCGACGACGCCATCGCCTCCCATATCCGTCGCACGCACAATCTGATGATCGGCGAAGCCACATCCGAACGGGTCAAGTGCGCGCTTGGCGCCGCGACGCCCCCGGAGGGCGAAGGCCGCCGCATGGTCGTCAAGGGGCGTGATCTGGTAAATGGCCGCCCGTCGGAAATGACCATCAGCGAGGCGGAGATCGCTGAAGCCCTCTCCGAGCCGGTGGGCCAGATCAAGATGGCGGTGATGACCGCGCTGGAACAGACGGCGCCCGAACTGTCCGCCGACATCATAGAGGAGGGCATTACGCTCACTGGTGGCGGCGCGCTGCTCCAGCGGCTCGACGAGGCGCTCTCCGACGCGACCGGCCTGCCGGTTACGGTCGCCGAAAAGCCGCTGATCTGCGTCGCCATGGGCGCGGGCCGTGCGCTCGAGGACCGGGCTTATGACGGGGTGCTGACCGTTTCATAACATAGGGTGGTTTCAGGACACTTCCCCCTCGCTTTCGGGGGGAAGTGTCAGGGTTCGCAACCGGCCAAAGCCAATCCCAGGCCCGGCGGCCTTACCCCTCCCGCCCGTAAGCGGTGACGGCTTCCACCTCGGCCCGGTCGCCCAGCACCACGCCGACGCGTTCGTGCAGGCCGGTCGGCTTCACGCCCATAATCGGTTCAAAGCCGTTGGTCGCCGCGCCGCCTGCCTGCTCGATCAGGAACGACATGGGGTTCGCCTCATACATCAGCCGCAGCCGGGCCTTGCCGGACTGGCGATGATCTGCCGGATACATGAAGATACCGCCGCGCTTCAGGATGCGATGAACGTCCGCCACCATGGATGCGGTCCAGCGCATGTTGTAATCCTTGCCCAGCGGTCCCTCGGTGCCGAGAATCCGTTCCTCGACATAGCGGGCGATGGCGGGCGACCATTGCCGCCGCCGCGCCATGTTGATGGCGAATTCGCAATTGCCCTGCGGCATTTGCAGCGGCCCGTCGGTCATCCGCCAGGAACCGATCTCGCGATCCAGCGTGAATTCGTAGACGCCCGTGCCGATGGTCAGCACCAGCAGCGTCTGCGGCCCGTAGATGGCATAGCCGGCCGCGACCTGATTGGTGCCCGGCTGGAGGAAATCCTGTTCCGTCACCTCGCGTCCCGAACATCCCTCCGGCGCCTTCAGCACGGAAAAGATCGTGCCCACCGTCAGGTCGACATCGATATTGCTCGACCCGTCGATCGGATCGAACAGCAGCAGATATTCGCCCTTGGGATAGCGGTTGGGGATGCGATGGATCGTTTCCATCTCCTCCGACGCGATGGCGGCCAGATGCCCGCCCCATTCATTGGCGTCGAGCAGCAACTCATTGGCGATGACGTCCAGCTTCTTCTGCACCTCGCCCTGCACATTTTCGCTTTCCAGACTGCCCAGAACTTCGCCCAGCGCGCCCCGCGACACGCTGTGACTGATGGTCTTGCAGGCCCGTGCGACGGTTTCGATCAGCAGACGAAGCTCGGACGGCAGGGCATTGGCCTGTCGCTGCTGTTCGATCAGGAAACGGGTGAGGGTGACGGATTGCATCGGCTCTCCAATCGGAAAGAAAAGGGGAATGAATTGACGCTAGCCGCTACGTCATCATCAGCAAAGCGCCAAATCATGACGCCGCCATGACGCGGGACGACCGGCTTATCCGGCAAGACTGTCCGCCACCGCCGCGCCATGGGCGAACAATGTCGCCTCAAGCACGGCTTCGGCGGAAGGACGGATGCCGGTGTAGAGCACAAACTGTTCGACCGCCTGCAACACGATGACCTGCCCGCCGGAAATCACCGCCTTGCCCGCCGCCCGCGCCGCCCGGACGAAGGGGGTCTCGACCGGCTGCGCCACGACGTCGAAGGCGATCTCGCACGCCGCAACATGCTCCAGCGGGAAGGCGAGCGCATCGCTGTCCGCCCCCTCCATGCCCAGCGGCGTCACATTGACCAGCAGCGGCGCGCTCTCCTTTGGCAGTTCCGCCTGCCAGCCATAGCCATATTGCGCGGCCAGCGCCCGCCCGGCGGCTTCGTTGCGCGCGACGATGGTGCCCCTGGCAAAGCCCGCGTCGCGCAGCGCCGCGACCACCGCCTTGGCCATGCCGCCGCTGCCGCGCAGCAGGAAGGGCAGAGGGCTTGCCACGCGCTGTTCCAGCAGATCGCGTACCGCTACATAGTCGGTATTATAGCCGCTCAGCCGGCCGCCATCATTCACGATGGTGTTGACGCTGTCGATCACGCGGGCCGACTGTTCAAGCGCATCGATCAGTGGGATCACCGCTTCCTTGAACGGCATGGAAATGGCCGAGCCGCGAATGCCCAAGGCCCGGATCCCGCCGATCGCGGCGGGCAAGTCGGTGGTGCTGAAGCTCTTGTAGACATAGTCCAGCCCCAAAATTTCATAGAGCCGATTGTGGAGCCGGGACCCCGCATTGCCCGGCCTGCCCGACAGGGACATGCATAATCGGGTGTCACGGCCGATGGGTGGCTTCATGCGGGGCGGTTCCTTGCGTTGTTTCCTGCTCCTTTCCTCCATCGCCCGCCGCCGGGCAAGGGCGAGACGGGCGATCCGCCCCCCTTTTTAACCGGCCAGCAGCATTGCGGGAAACAGTGCGCCCACACTAGCTGCCAGGGCGATCTGCAAGCCGCGCCGCACATGATATCGCTGCGGCAGCGCCACGCTCGCCACCAGCATCAACGCCAGCGCCAGCCAGAATATCGCCGCGAACGGCGCATCATTGCCGATCCACCGTCGCGCCAGCAGGGTTAGCGCCAGTGCCACACCGGTTCCCCAGACGATCCCGTTCCACCCCTGCCGCAGCCGTGGCTGGCGAAAGCCGCGCCGCTCCCGCTTGCCGAGCCAGATGGAGGTGCCGGTGGCGATCACTACGCTCAGCGCAGTGCCCAGCAGCGCGTAGACGATCTTGACCGCCAGACCGCCATAATTGCCGAAATGTAGATTATAGGCCGATGCCGCCGCCTGCTGCCCGATCGCGCCGTCCGACAGCCCGGCATGGCCTCGATAGCGGCCGGACACATCGAACTGATAGGTCTCGCCATAGATCAGCCGACGCTGGTGCAGGCCCAATATCTGCACCTGTTGCCCCGCCGTGCCCGGCTCATGCAGGATCACATAGCTTGGCCGCACATCGGGAAAACGTCCCGCCATTGCGCGCAGCGCTGCCGCAACGTCGGGCAGCGGCGCCGTTCTGGGGTCGGGTTTTCCCTCCGCGCCGAAGACCGGGGCGTAAGCCGCCTCCAGATCGCCCTTGTAAAAGCTCTGCGCCAACCCATAGCCGTTGACCGTCGCCAGCCCGATCATCGCGCCGGTCAGCGCTACCGCCAGCGAAAAGGGCAGCGTCCAAACACCGAGCCGGTTGTGCCAGTCGGCCAGCCCGACGCCGCCCCGGTCCTTTGCGCGCAACCGGAAGGCGTCGCGGAAGATGCGGGGATGCGCGATCACCCCGGTCAGGGACAGCGCCACCATCATCACCCCAAGCCCGCCGACCAGGGTGATGCCGACGATGCCGGGAATGGTCAGCGTATAATGCAGGTTCAGCAGAAACTCGGACCAGCCGTTCAGCTCCCGCGTCGCCACATTGCCGCGCCCGTCCACATGCACCGCCTGATAGTCGGTCGTGACGGTCGCGCGGGGCAGGGCGTCGACTGGCAGATGGACATAGAGATGCTCGGTTGGCTTCCTGCCCTTTTCGGCCGCCAGTACATGGGCAATGGCCGCCTGCACCGCTTCGGGTGCGATGCCCGTCATTTCCGGTGCGTCGGGCTGTTCGATTCGCTGCCATTCCTCGTAAAAGACGGTGAAGGTCCCGGTCAGACAGACGATATAGAGCAGTGCGCTCGCCAGAAGGCCGATGGCGGCATGGGCGGAAAGTCCGCGCTGCACCAGTGCCTTGGGGATGATCTGGCTCATGACAAAATCTCCAATAGCGCGCCCGCGCTCAGCGCTGGCAGCAACAGCACCGCCGCCTGCAGCCGCCGCTGCGGCCAGAGCAGCAACAGCGTCACCAGCACTGACCAGACGATGGGCATCAGGAACAGCATCAACACGTTGCCGTTCGCTTCGCCCAGCCCTTTGCCGACGGCCCGCAACGCGAGGCTGACGACCGCGGCAGCCGCCATGGCGCCCGGCACGGTAAGGGCAAAGGTCAGCAGCCGATCGCCGATCCGCAGCGGCTCCCGCCCCTCGGGCAGCATATGTACCCGCCGGTTGGACGCCGCCGCCTTGCCGGGACGCGCCATCATCCCTGCGAAGCCAAGGCAGAGAAATGCGCCGGCCAGCGCCGCCAGCGTCACAACCGCCACCCCCCACGCTCCCGCGTCCCTTGCCCCCAGCGCCAGGCCAAAGAGAAGCAGTGCCCAGCCCACCCCATTCAGCACGAGAGACCGTTTCGTCCGTCCCCAGGACAAGCGCAGCAGGCCGATAGCTGCACCCGCGCAGGCCACGCCGATCCAGAGCAAGGCTGTCACCCCGACCATATCAATATTCGAAACGCAACGTACCGATGACGCTGCGCGGCGCTGCGTAATAGGCCTGCCCCCACATCAGGCTGCTCAGATATCTGGTGCCGGTCACGTTGCGTACATTGACGCTGGCTTTCAGCCGGTCAAGCAGCCTGACGCTGCCCATCAGGTCCAGCACGGCGTAATCCTTCTGCCGGATGACGACATTATAACCAAGTCCCGCATCAGTGGTGCTGACGTCGCTTTGCCAGCGCAATTGCGCCCCCAGCTTGAGGTCGCGCAGCTCGGGGATCGCATAGCTGGTCGCCAGCTTCAGCGACTGGCGCGGCAGATAGGTGCGGGCGCGGTTGCCCTCCTGATCCTCGATCCTGAGGCCGGTATAGCCGCCGCTCACCGACCAGCGATCGGTGAGCATGCCGGTCAGCTCGATCTCGAACCCCTTGGCCGTGGTGTCGACGCCCGTATAATAGACGTCGCCCACCGGCCCCGGATCGCCCGCGCCGAACACGCCCGCCTGTTCCGCCAGATTCTTCTGCCGCGCGCGGAAGATCGCCGCGCTGGCATAGAGGCGCTTGTCGAACCATTCGCTCTTGATGCCGCCCTCGATGCTGCTGCCCCTGGCGGGATCGAGCCGGCGGTTGTTGAAATCCGCCTTGTCCTGCGGATTATAGATGCCGGTATAGCTGGCGTAGAAGCTGATGTTGGACGTCGCGTCGAACACCAGTCCCACATAGGGGCTGACCTTGCTGTCCTTGCGATACTGGTCCGTGCCATAGGAGGTGCCGGTGGTCTTCAGCCAGAAGACGCTGGCGCCGACGACGGCCTTCAGCCGGTCGCTCAGATTGGCGTGCAGCGCACCATAGGCCCGCGTCAGCCGGTCGGTCACTTCCTCTTGCAGCGTTTCGGCGGCGAAGCCCGGTTCCGTCAGCGCCGTCCGGTTGAACGCCCATTGCGACACGGCAGGGTAGGCGATCGCATCCAGCCCGCTCTGCTCATATTCCCGCCCGTCGGTCTTGCCGGTCGAGAGGCCGAAGGCGAGCTGATGCTCGCGCCCGAACAGGGTGACCGGGCCGGAGGCGTAGAAATCGCCCAGATATTGGTCGAAGGGCGATCGGTATTTGCCCGCCATCCCCGTCACGCCGATGCCCGTAACCGCATCGGGATAGCCATAGGCGTAGAGCAGTTCGGCGCTGGACGAGCGATGATTATAGGTGAAGCGGCCCCGCGCGTTCCAGCCGTTGCCGAACGCATAGGCCAGCTCCGCCCAGGCGCTTTCGTCGGTGACGTTCCAATAGGTCCAGTCGGCCGAAGTGCTGGCGGAACGGGGATAATCGACCCGACCGCCATCGCTGTCGAGCAGCGGCAACGCGCCCCAGAGCACGCCGTCGGCGTCATTTTCCTGCCGCGTGTAACCTACGCTCGCCTTCAACTGCGGCGTGATCTCCCAATCGACCATGGCGCCATAGACGTTGCGGTTCACATGATTGTAGCGAAGCCAGCTGTCCCGGTCCTCATGCGCGAAGATCAGCCGCGCCGACAGCGTGCCCGACGCGTTGAGGGGGCCCGACACGTCGGCCTCGACGCGCTTCTGGTCCCAGCTTCCCAGCATGACGGAGGCGGAGGCCTGCAATTCTCTGGTCGGCTTCTTGCGGACATAGTTGATGGTGGCGGACGGATTGCCAACGCCGGTCATGATCGCGTTGGCGCCGCGAATGGCCTCGACATTTTCGAACAGGGCGGTGTCCAGATCGCCGAACTGGATGCCCCAGCGCAGCGGCAGGCCGATGCCGTCTACCTGGAAATTGGTGATGTCGAAGCCGCGGCTGTTATAATAAGTGCGGTCGGTTTCGACCCGCTCGACATTGATGCCTACCGTCTGGGTCAGCAGATCGTTGACATTGGTGAGCGCGAAATCCTCGATCCGCTCGCGGTTGATGACGGTCAGCGACTGGGGTGTCTGCCGCAAAGTCAGGGCAAGGCCGGTCGCCGAAATATTCTCATCCGTAACCGCCCCGGTCACGACGATATTGTCGGCTTTCAGCGTTGTTTCCGCATAAGCGGGCAAAGCCCAGCAAGCCGGCAGCGTGGAGGAAAGCAGAACGGTGCGAAAGGCGATTGACATGATGGAGGCCCTTTTGGTCGTCCTACGACGATATCGCGGGCATTATTGCTCATACTAATGCGAGTCAATCGCAAATAAAAATAACGTCTTATTTTTCCCCACTTCTCTCCTTAGATTCGAGCTTTCGTAACGTACAGACGGCGCGTCCGCTGGATTGCCGTAACCGTGAGCCGGCAATCCAGCGGCGGATCGTCACTTCGCCCTGGCGGCGGTGATGATGATCTCGACCTTATAATCGGGGGTCGCGAGCCGTGCTTCGCCGGTTGCGCGGGCGGGGGCCTCGGCATCGGCGATCCATGCGTCCCAGACCGCGTTCATCTCCGCAAAATCGTTCATGTCCGCCAGCCAGATCTGTGCCATCAGCATATGGTTTTTGCTGCTGCCGGCACGCTCCAGCAGGGCGTCGATTTCGGCCAGCACGGCCTCGGTCTGCGCGGTCACGCTCTCCCCCGGTGCGCCGATCTGCCCGGCCAGATAGATGGTGTCGCCATGGATGACGGCCTCGCTCATGCGCGGGCCGCGGTCGATGCGGGTGATGGTCATGGAAATGCTCCTTCGATTTTAATGATAGCGGCTGATGGCGAGGTCGGCGGTTTCGATTTCGGGCTTCCGCCCGCCGATGATGTCGGCAATCACATGCCCGGACCCGCAGGCCATGGTCCATCCCAATGTGCCGTGGCCGGTGTTGAGAAACAGGTTGGAAATCTTCGTCGGCCCGATGACCGGCGTGCTGTCGGGCGTCATGGGCCGCAGGCCGGACCAGAAACTGGCCTGCGCCAGATCGCCCGCGCCGGGGAAAAGCGACCCCACCGAATATTCCAGCGTGTCCCGCCGCGCCCTGGGCAGCCCACGGGAATAGCCGGACAGTTCCGCCATCCCGCCCACGCGGATACGATCGCCCAGCCGGGTGATCGCGACCTTGTAGCTTTCGTCGAGCAGCGTCGAGACCGGCGCGCGGTCCTCCTCGACGATCGGCACGGTGATCGAATAGCCCTTCACCGGATAGACCGGCAGCCTGAGCCCCAGCGGCGCCAGAATCAGCGGGGAATAGCTGCCCATCGCCACCAGCCAGGCGTCGGCATGGACGTGGCCCTTGTCCGTTTCGACATGGCTGATCCGCCCGCCCCGTTCTGCGATCCGCCCGATGGTCCGCCCATTGAGGAAGGTCACGCCCTTCGCCTTCGCCATCTGCGCCAGCGCGTTGGTGAATTTGAAACAGTCCCCCGTCTCGTCATTGGGCAGGCGCAGGCCCCCGGCAAGCGGCACGCCGCTGCCCGCCAGTCCCGGTTCGGCGGCGATGCAGCCCGCCGCGTCCAGCACTTCGAAGGGCACGCCGTCCGCCTTCAGCACGGCGATGTCCTTGGCGATGCCGTCCAGCTGCTTCTGCTCGCGGAACAGCTGCAACGTGCCCTGCGAGCGTTCGTCATAGCTGATGCCCGTCTCGCGCCGCAGGTCGATCAGCCGGTCCCGGCTATATTCGGCCAGCCGCACCATCCGGCTCTTGTTGACGGCGTAGGCCCGCTCATTGCAATTGCCCAGCATGGCCGCCATCCAGCGCAGCATGGCCATGTCCATCTGCGGCCGCAGGATCAGCGGCGCATGTTTCATGAACAGCCAGCGCAGCGCCTTCATCGGTATCCCCGGCGCCGCCCAGGGGGAGGCGTAGCCCGGCGAAATCTCGCCTGCATTGGCAAAGCTGGTTTCCAGCGCCGGGCCGTCCTGCCGGTCGATGACGGTCACTTCATGCCCCGCCTGCGCCAGATACCAGGCGGAGGTGACGCCGATTACGCCGCTGCCGAGAATGGCAACCTTCATGCCGTGATGCTCCGCTTGTGGGGGACGGTCGCCGCCCGGACTTCCCGGTGATAGCGCTGCCCCAATTGGGTCAGGATTTCGTAGGAAATGGTGCCGGCGTCGGCGGCGACGTGATCGATCCTCTGGTGCGGGCCGATCAGTTCCACCGATGCGCCCGGATAGAGGCAGCTGTCCGGCACGCCGGTCACGTCCAGCGTGGTGCTGTCCATCGACACCCGCCCGACAATGGGAACCCTTATGCCTTCGATAAAGGCCGATCCGGCATTGCCCAGATGCCGCGGCCAGCCATCGGCATAGCCGACCGGAATGGTCGCGATCCGCGTCGCCCGGTCGCAGCGATGGGTCAGGCCATAGCCGACGCCCGCGCCAGCCGGGATATTGCGCAACTGGGTGATCCGCGCCTCCAGCTCCACCACGGGCCGCATCGGATTGGGTCCGCTTTGCGGCGCGCCGCCGTAGAGCGCGATGCCAGCGCGCACCATGTCGAAATGCCCGCGCTTCAGGAAGGCGCCGCCGCTATTGTCCAGCGCGCGCGGCACATCGGGGAAATGACCGGCGAGCGTTTCGAAATGGGCGCGCTGCACCTCGTTGAACGCCGCATCGGGATCGTCGGCGCAGGCCAGATGGCTCATGATGAGCGTCAGCTCTATCCCGTCCAGCCGTTCGCGTTCGGCGATCAGGACGGCGACTTCCTCCGGCGGCAGACCCAGCCGCGCCATGCCGCTGTCGACCTGAAGCGCGGCGGGCAGGCGACGGCCCAGTTTTCGTGCCAATGCCGCCCAGCGCGCCATCTGGTCGAGCGAGTTCAGCACCGGAATGGCGCCGATCGCCGCGCAATCGCTTTCGGCACCCGGTTGCAGGCCGTTGAGGACGAACAGCGAAATCCCCTCGCGCAGCGCGGGCTTCAGCGCCGCCGCCTCGCCCAGCAGCGCCACGAAAAAATGGCGGCACCCCGCATCCATCAGCGTCGCGGCAACCTGCTCCGCGCCCAGCCCATAGCCATTGGCCTTGACCACCCCCGCCACGGTCGCGGGCGCGACCTGACGCTGGACGATCCGGTAATTGTCGGCGAGCGCTTCCAGATCGATGCGCAGCACGGCTCCGGCGGTATCAATGGACGGCATGGCGCTCCCTTTCGGCAGGATGCTATCGCGCCGTCCTGCGAATAGGCTCTCAAATGTTCGAAGGATCGTCTATTATGGGTGAATTATCGAAAGATTCTTCGCAGGAATTGCAATAATGTCAGAATCGCTCGACGCCGTGGACCGTTCGATCATCCGCCTGCTGCGCCTCAATGCGCGGCGCCCCAATTCCGAAATCGCGGCGGAGGTCGGCCTGTCCCCCTCGGCCTGCCATCGCCGCATCCGCATGCTGGAGGATGCCGGCGTTATTCGCGGCTACACCATCGTCACCGCGCCGATCGAACATGAAGGCCGCGCCGTCGACGTGCTGGTGCAGGTGACGCTCGACCGGCAGACCGAGGATTATCTCGCCCGTTTCGAACATGCGGTGCGGCAATGCCCCGAAATCCGCGAATGTTTCCTGATGACGGGCGGCGTCGATTACTGGCTGCGCGTGCAGACCGAGAGCGTGGCGGCCTATGAGGCGATCCATAGCGAAATCCTCTCCCGCATGCCCGGCGTTACCCGCATCAACAGCAGCATCGCCATGCGGGACGCGCTCCGCCCGAAGAAATCGGGTCGGCGGTAGAATATTTTGCTGTCCTTTCTCGCACGGACCTGGCCTGGCACAGGCCCCCGTGACAGACGAAACGCAAATAGGAAATGGCGCCATTCTGCGCCTTTACCAGGCCACTTATGTCATCCGTAAGGGTCAGATCCGTTTCGCGATCGCGCCCGCGGCCCAACCCATGCCAACCGCCAGCATCATCGCCACCAGCCCGTATAGAAACGGCCATTGCTCTGCGGCGACGGCCATAAAACGTTCGAAGCCGGACTTGCGAATGGTGATGTCGCGCACCGCTGCCGCAACGACGCGGCCGTCCTGCACCAGAAACGTCTCCGCCGTATAATCTCCCACGATCACCCGCGCCGACAGGGGCAGCCGCGCCCGGTAAAGTACGCCGTCGGTGATCTCCACCGTGCCCTGCTGCTCGACATAGAGGCCCGCACGTTCGCGCAGATCGATCAGCCCCTTCTGAAACCGCTCCAGTTCCGCATTGTCGTTGAGGGAGGAGGGGGAGAGTTGGAGTTTGTCCACGCCCATTTCATAAATGGCCGCTGTCCGCTCATCGACCACCTTGCCGATCGGCCGGGAGGAGGCGATGGCGTAGAAACTGGGGGCGGAGCGGAAGCGGGCGCTGTCGGCATTGATCCATATGCCAGCGACTTTCTGCTTTTCGCGCATGGTGATCGACTGATCGGGGCCTTTCAGCACGACCATGATGTCGGCGGGCTTTTTCGGTCGCCGCCCATCGGGATAGACGATCGCTCCGAACAGCAGCAGGTCCGCACCGGTGAAGCTGTACTGGATCTTGACCTCGCGTTGCGAAACGTCAGGCACCAGAATCGGCTCATCTGCCCCGATGAGCATGGGAGCCAGCAGCAGGGCGGGAAGCAGAAGGAGCCGCTTCACCGGACCTCGACCGTATAGATTTCATCCGGCCGGAACCCCAGCCCCACCGCCATGCGAGCAGCCACCAGCAGGACGATCGCTGCCAGCAGGATGCGCAGATATTCGGGCCGGATCGTCATGGACAGACGCGTCCCGACCTGCGCGCCGGTGACGCTGCCGATCAGCAGCAGCATGGCCAGCACCAGGTCGACCGCATGGGTCGTCATCGCGTGCATCATGGTCGTCGCCATGGTGACGAACAATATCTGGAACAGCGACGTGCCGACGACGGACTGGGTCGTCATGCCGAGCAGATAGAGCATCGCCGGAACCAGAATGAACCCGCCGCCCACGCCCAGTAACATGGTGAGAATGCCCGTTGCCATGCCGAGTAGCAGCGGTGCCAGCGGCGAGATATAGAGTCCTGACCGATAGAAGCGCCAGCGCATCGGCAGGGACGCGACCAGCGGGTGGTGCCGCCGCTTGCGAGCCTGAACGCGCTTGCCGGTCTTGAGCGCGATCAGGGCCTGGATGGACTCCTTGGCCATCAGCGAGCCAATGCCGCCCAGCATCAGCACGTAGAGGATGCCGATCACCGTATCGATCTGGCCGATGACCTGCAGCAGCCGGAAGATAAGCACGCCCAGCCCCGCGCCGATCACGCCGCCCGCGATCAGCACCCCGCCCATGCGGAAATCGACAGTGCCACGCGACATGTGCGTGAAGACGCCCGACACGCTGGCTCCCGTCACCTGGCTTGCCGCCGAAGCGGCGGCGACCGTCGGCGGAATGCCGTAGAAAATGAGCAGCGGTGTGGTCAGAAAACCTCCGCCGACCCCGAACATGCCGGACAACAGGCCCACCACGCCCCCCAGGGCGATGATGACCAGCGCGTTCACCGACAGATTGGCGATGGGCAGATAGAGATCCATGGAGTCTTGGGGTTAAGCCCAATATGCGGAGAGATAAAGGCGCCCCCGCTTAAAAATCCGCGCCCAGCGTTACCGCTAGGCCGGAGGCCGGGGCGGAGCGCCCCGCAATCCGCTCGCGCCATTCGACGCCCAATCTTGCTCCTGCGGGCTCGATCGGCAGACGGATTTGAATTTCGGGGCCGATATCCAGCCGTTCGACCTGCGGCTGGGCGCCGCCCGACAGGCTGGCTCCCAGTCGCAGACGGGAGTGCTTGATCGGAGAGAGAAGAGAGAGCTTGCCGTCCACGAAGAAATCGTTCGATCGAAAGCCTACCATCCCGCCCTGCGCATAGGCCTCTGCTTCCAGCGATGACGCGATTGGTGTCGGTCCGAAACCGCCTACGGCCATAATGGCGTTGGCGTTGCGCGCCCCTTTGCCGAGCGCAATGCGGCGCTCCGCCGCGAAGCTGACCGGGATGGCGCGCGCGGGCTGCCAGGCCATGCCCAAGCCTGCCTCCGGCGAAGCTGGGCGATTCATGGCTGAGGTGACCCGCGCGTAAGCAGCGACGCGACCGGACGCTTGCGGGGTCATGTCGTAATCGATGCGGATGCCTGCCTGCGATCCGCCGAGTCGTCCTCCTGCAACGGCATCTGCCCGCGTCGCGCTGCCGTCGCGCCAGAGAAGCCAGGCACTGCCATGCCAGCGGTCAGGGCTTTGCTGCTGTCGTGAGGTCAAGGGAATGGCGGGCGCGGGATTGATGGCGGGTGCGGATGCCGTCCCCTTTTCCTGCTCGGCGGCGGCATGGGCCGCCAAGAAGCGGGGAACTGTCGGCATAGGGTGGCTCGATTGCCGGGTAGTAAAGCCCCGCGGCGCGAAAATGTCAGGCAGAACCGGCGCCGTTTTTTCCGGCGCCCCAGCCTGCCGGTCCAGTAGCCGGGCACCGCGTTTCGATGCTGCCAGGACTTTGGGCTGCGCTGGGACATGAGCCAGCTTGTAGCCCCCTCCCATCTCCCCGCTCATAATGTCGCCACCGGAAAGAACGAGCCGAATGGTGACCCAACCCCCGATGACAAGGATGAAGAAACGGACCGGCCGTCCACTTGCGGCTCCGTTCATAGGGGCGCTTCAAGATCAGGAAAACGGTGTTGGGTCTTGTCCCACGCCAGCGGCTTGCCGATCAAGGACTGGACATACAGAAACACGGCGCGCCGGGCGGCCATCATTGCGATGATATTGGCTATGATGGTGCGGGGTATCGCCCCCAGTCCATGCCGCCAGCCATAGCTCGATCCGACAAATATGGCGCGCATCGCCATCCGCCAGGTCATGAAACCGAAATTGATCCACAGCAGCGCTTCGATCGCCGGTGAAGGGCTGATGGCGGAGGTCAGGTCAAGGAAGCTTCCAACCAGCATCACGCCCCACAGCAACAACGCCAGATAGGCTGTGAACAGCACGAAAGCCGAAAGCGCTGCACGGCGGTCCCGCATGCGCATCCACCATTCGCTTGGGCCTCCCTGCCAGCCCATGCGGTCCCATCCGGCGAGCGAAATGCCGACCATCCACCGCGCTTTCTGTCTGACGGCATCTTTCAGGCTGTCGGGAAAATATTCACGCGTCGCGACAAGTCGTCCTTCACCGTCCTGCATTCGCACGAACACGCCGCGCCCACCCATATTGCTGATGCGAAGGCCGACCTCATAATCCTCGGTCAATGATCCCGGATCGAATGGCCCTCCGTTCACGGGGTTGACCAGTCGTTCCAAAGTCCTCCGCTCGAGCGCGCAGGCGACCCCGGCCGACGGCATGGAGGCGCCCATCGCTTCGCGGACGGTCAGATATTTACCGTGGCTTTCCGCAAATTCGTCACAATAATGATCCGCAATAGCTTTTCTCCACCAGTTTCCGTGACCCGGCAGTGGCAAAACAGGTAATTGGACGAGGTGAAAACGATCCGTCATTGCATCGAACAGGCGAATCTCGTCGCGATGGATCACGTCCTCCGCGTCATGAAGGGCGATGGCCTTGATCCGGACGCCGGTGCGCGTCTCCTCCTGCAGCATCGATCGCCAAACGACGTTCAGGCAATCGGCCTTGGTGGTAGGACCGGCTTTGTCATTGAGGCACAGGATCAGCCGCTCATCGGTCACCGCCAATTGGGAGACCACGTCGATGGTTGCCCGATCATTGGGGTAGACGCCGACGAAAATCCGGTAATCCTGATGCCCCCAATTAGCGAGTGCATTGCGCAGCATCGGGCCGATGACATCGGATTCGCGCCAGGCGGGAATGAAAATGGCGATGCGCCCCGGCTTTGCGGAAGCGGGCAGGGTCGCCGTCGTCATGCGTTGATGGCGGGAATAGACGGTCAGGCTGCGCCACCACCGCCGGCAAAGGAACAATATATCTATGATGAAATCATCAACGCCGCCGATGGCCAGTCCCACCACCGCGAACAGCAAGACCTCATGCTGCACCCTCCCCAGGAAGGTGAAAACCATTTCCGCCACGGATTGAGCCCCCTCTATCCCCGAGGGCGGAACATGGCATCAAATAATTGATTCTCAAACAATTTATTTAGAAATACGCAGATATGTCCCTTGGCTTGGGCCGACCCGTACGCCGTTGTAAGCCATCAAGGGACCTGCATGTGTGCGCTGGATTGCTCCAGCGACGCGCTGGATGGAATCGCCTCGTTATTGATGCGATGATATGGTGACAAAGTCGACAGGAGCGAATCGCACCTCGTGCGAAACCCAGTCAAACTCTTCCATTGATAGGAGGGTGGAATATGAATGGGGAGATGGATGTCAACTATCTGTTGCATCGGCAGCAAGTTGCATTGATCCGCGCGCGGATGAGCCGGACTTCGAAGGGCCGGGAAGCCTATGAAGGACTTGCGCGGGGATATACGGACCAGATCGACGCCTATCGGCGTGAGAATGAAAGGTTGGTCAACTTGGCTCACTAGCCGGTTCACCGCCGCTGGATCAGGCGTTCTATAGACAGCCGGTGCCGTGCATCGTCACCGCATTCCTTTTCCAGAACCGCTTTGATTCTTTCCAGTTCTGCTTCCGTCAGATGCTCGATCCCGATGAATTCGTTCCGCGCCGTCGATATGGCACGGATCAGTTCGTCGATCTTGGCCTGAATGGCCGAGCCGTCGCGATTTTGCGCATTCTGGATCAGGAAGACCATCAGAAAGGTAACAATGGTCGTGCCGGTGTTGATGATCAGTTGCCAGGTGTCGGAATAGTGAAAAATTGGGCCCGTCACGATCCAGCCAAGGATCACCAGGGCGGCCAGGATGAAGGCCGCCGGCTGGCCCGACCAACTGGCAATCCTGTGCGCGAAAGCTGCAAAAATCCTGTCCATGCCGATTGTCTCCCGGAGCTTTTTGAAAGCCGCTATCATTGCCTGCTCGCCGGGGAAACGCGATAAATCAATAACGGACTTGGGTGCCGACGCCATCGGATCGGAACATGGTCCGGTCGCGCCTTCATTTAGCTTCTGTTCAGTCGATGATTGCCATGAAGGCGTGATGACAATCTTCCCTCTTCGCGCGCTGGCCTGCGGGTTCGGCGCTTCGCTTCTTCTGTCAGCCTGCGCGACCGTATCGCCCGAATCGCGCGTGCGCGCCGGACTGATGGATGCGGGACTTTCGCCACGCATGGCGGCTTGCATGGCGGAAAGGATGGTCGATCGCCTGAGTCTGCCGCAGTTACGCCGGCTCCAGTCTCTGACCTCGCTCCGCAAGTCTCACATGCAGGGGATGTCGGTCGACCGCTTCCTTTACAAGGTGCGTGCGCTGGAGGATCCGGAGATTTTCGGCGTGACCAGCAAGGCTGCTCTCATTTGCGCCATCGACCGCTGATTTTACAATAAAGCGGTGCGGGGCTTCGCGCAGGTTTTGCAATTTTGCAAAGTTGTTTTGCGAAATTCGCTGGCGTTGCCCTCCTGCCTGTGCTTATCCGCCGGCCATCAAGTTTGAGCGGAAAGGACGGGCGAGTCCCTATGAACATCCATGAATATCAGGCGAAGGAACTGCTGGCGAAGTACGGCGCGCCGATCGCTGCCGGCTACGCCGCTTTTTCCATTGAAGAGGCTGTCGAGGCCGCCAAGAAGCTGCCTGGGCCGCTTTATGTCGTCAAGTCGCAGATCCACGCTGGCGGCCGCGGCAAGGGCAAGTTCAAGGAACTGGCGCCAGAAGCCAAGGGAGGCGTCCGTCTCGCCTTCAACCTCGACGAAGTGAAGGCGCACGCGACGGACATGCTCGGCAACACGCTGGTCACCATCCAGACCGGCGAAGCGGGCAAGCAGGTAAACCGCCTTTACATCACCGACGGCGCTGACATCGCTAAGGAATTCTACCTCGCACTGTTGGTTGACCGCGCCAGCAGCCGCGTTGCATTCGTCGTTTCGACCGAAGGCGGTATGGATATTGAAGAGGTCGCTCACTCGACCCCGGAAAAGATCCATACCTTCACGGTCGATCCCGCGACCGGCTTCCAGCCGCACCACGGCCGCGCCGTTGCCGCCGCCCTGGGCCTGTCCGGCGATCAGGCGAAGCAGGCTGCCAAGGTTGCTGCCTCGCTCTATGCCGCTTTCCTCGACACCGACGCCGAGCAGATCGAAGTCAATCCGCTGGCGCTGACCGAGCAGGGCAATCTGCTGGTTCTGGACGCCAAGGTCGGTTTCGACGGCAACGCGATGTTCCGTCACAAGGACATCGCCGAACTGCGCGACCTGACCGAGGAAGATCCGGCGGAAGTCGAAGCCAGCGAATATGACCTGGCCTACATCAAGCTGGACGGTAACATCGGCTGCATGGTGAACGGCGCGGGCCTGGCCATGGCGACCATGGACATCATCAAGCTGAACGGCGAATTCCCCGCCAACTTCCTGGACGTCGGTGGCGGCGCTTCCAAGGAGAAGGTGACCGCGGCTTTCAAGATCATCCTGAAGGACCCGGCGGTGAAGGGTATCCTCGTCAACATCTTCGGCGGCATCATGAAGTGCGACATCATTGCCGATGGCATTGTCGCCGCCGCCAAGGAAGTGAACCTGTCGGTTCCGCTGGTCGTTCGCCTGGAAGGCACGAACGTCCAGCAGGGCAAGGACATTCTCGCGGCTTCGGGCCTGGCGATCGTTCCTGCGGACGATCTGGGAGACGCGGCGAAGAAGATCGTGGCGGAAGTGAGGAAGGCAGCCTGACGCAGCTTTTCGCCTGAACCAAACACCAAAGGGTGCGGGGAGTCCGGAAACGGGCTGCCCGCGCCCCTGTTTGCCTTTGCTTTCGCGTTGGCGGACTTGGCGTGAATAACGGAGGATGTGCAGATGAAGATCCTTGTGCCCGTGAAGCGGGTTATCGATTACAATGTTAAGCCGCGCGTAAAGGCGGATGGGACGGGCGTTGATCTAGCGAACGTCAAGATGAGCATGAACCCGTTTGACGAGATCGCGGTGGAAGAGGCGATCCGTCTGAAGGAAAAGGGTGTGGCGACCGAGGTTGTCGCAGTGTCGATCGGCGTGGCCAAGGCGCAGGAAACGCTGCGGACGGCGCTGGCCATGGGCGCCGACCGGGCGATTCTGATCCAGACCGATGATGAGGTCGAACCGCTGGGCGTCGCCAAACTGCTCGCGAAGGTGCAGGAAGAGGAGGCCGCTGGCCTCATCATCCTGGGCAAGCAGGCGATCGACGACGACAGCAACCAGACCGGCCAGATGCTGGCCGCGCTGCTGGGCCTGCCGCAGGGCACCTTCGCTTCCAAGGTGGAGGTCGAGGGCGACAAGGTCAACGTCACTCGCGAAGTCGACGGCGGTCTGGAGACGGTGAAGCTGAACACCCCGGCGATCATCACCACTGACCTGCGCCTCAATGAACCGCGCTATGCTTCGCTGCCCAACATCATGAAGGCCAAGTCGAAGCCGCTCGCGACCAAGGCGCCGGCCGATTACGGCGTCGACATTGCGCCGCGCCTCGAAACGCTCAAGGTGTCCGAACCCGCCAAGCGATCGGCTGGCGTGAAGGTTGCCGATGTCGATGAACTGGTCGCGAAGCTGAAAGCTCTGGGAGTTGCCGCATGAAGACGCTTGTCTGGGTTGAACATGAGGGCGGCGTCGTCAAGGACGCGACCCTTTCCGCCGTCACCGCTGCTGGCAAGCTGGGTGAAGTGCATCTGCTGGTCGCTGGCGCAGGCGTTGGCGGCGTGGCCGACGAAGCCGCGAAGATTGCGGGCGTTGGCAAGGTCCATGTCGCCGATGACGCCGCTTTCGGCCATGCGCTGCCTGAGAATGTGGCACCGCTGATCGTCCAGTTGATGGCCAGCCATGACGCTTTTGTCGCGCCCGCCACCAGCAACGGCAAGAATATTGCGCCGCGCGTCGCCGCTCTGCTGGATGTCATGCAGATCAGCGATATTCTCTCGGTCGAGAGTGACGATACCTTTACCCGTCCGATCTATGCCGGCAACGCGATTGCGACCGTCAGGTCGAAGGACGGAAAAAAGGTCATCACCGTGCGCGGCACCGCCTTTGAAAAGGCAGCGCGTGAGGGTGGTTCGGGCGCGGTAGAAGCTGTTTCCTCGACCGGCGACAAGGGTATTTCTTCCTTCGTTGGTGCCGAGATCGCCAAGCTGGAGCGTCCCGAACTGACCTCGGCCAAGGTGATCGTGTCGGGTGGACGTGCGCTCAAGGATGGCGAGACGTTCGAAGCGACCATCTTCCCGCTGGCGGACAAGCTGGGCGCAGCGGTCGGCGCTTCGCGCGCCGCTGTCGACGCGGGCTATGTGCCCAACGACTATCAGGTCGGCCAGACCGGCAAGATCGTCGCGCCCGAAGTCTATATCGCCGTCGGTATTTCCGGTGCGATCCAGCATCTGGCGGGCATGAAGGATTCAAAGACCATCATCGCCATCAACAAGGACGAGGACGCGCCGATCTTCCAGGTTGCGGACATCGGTCTGGTCGGTGATCTGTTCAAGGTCGTGCCGGAGCTGGTTGAAAAGCTCTGACCTTATCGCCCGTCAAAGGTTTGAAAAGGGGCGCGGACTTCAGGTCCGCGCCCCTTTTTTCATTCGCAGCGAATATTGCTCTTGTCGATGGCGCGGCCTGCCAACGCCCCGCCGGCACCGCCCAGAATGGTGCCGAGCGTCTTGGAGCCGCCGGGCGCTATGATGTTGCCCAGCACACCCCCCGCGATGGCGCCGACGATCGTGCCGGTGGTGCCGTCGTCGCGCTTACAATAATAGCGGCCGTCATTGTCTCGATAAATATAGTCATTGTCGCCGATGGGCCTGCCCGAATAGCCGGGGCCGGGGCGCGACGGGCGGTCATAGCCGCCATATCCGTCGGACATGCATGCAGTCAGCGGCATGGCGAGCAGTGCCGCCGCCAATAGGGGGGTGCGCATGGTATCTCTCTCCTCATTATCAGCCCCTGCCTTTGGATAACCCTTTTGGTGGAGCGAAAGTTGCGCAAAACTGGTCTGCCCGCCACGGCAGCCTAAAGGGGGGAAAGGCGCCGGGCGGGCAGTGGAAGCCAGCGGGAGAGGGATGTCGCCGCTGGAAGGGGGTTGGACAGGGTCAGCGTTTTTCGGGAGGGGATTTCACGCTCCCGGTCCGAAGGGGAAATCGTGTTCGACGATCAGGATGCGAGGGGCGCGGCTGGCGTGCCGGACGGAGTAGCCGCAACGGCCGCGGGACTGGTGGTAGACGCGCCTTCGTGCTTGCGGTCTTCCAGATCGGCCTTGGCCTGATTGTAGCGGGCGACCAGGTCGTCCCTGAATTCAGTCAGCTTGCCTTCGTCGTACAGCTTCTTGCCGACATAGCCTGCGATGGCGCCGAAGATCAGCGTGCGGATCATGAGGTCTGGCTCCTTGTTCCGGGAATTTCGTGCGGGTTCGGGTGGGATAACGGGCCGGAGAGGCCGGAGTTCCGGGGAGCGCGACGAAAGGAGCATGGGCTGCGTCCGGCAGGATCGGGATGAGATGCAACACGGGGCTGAGGCACGCAAAACCGTCATTTTCGCCGGATTGCTGCGTCGGTGCCCTGTTTTCCCCGCGTCTTTCGGGCGGGAGAGGAGGCCGGGACGGCGCGAATTTTTCAGCTGTCGCCGGGGGCTGCTTCGGCGGCTTCCGCGGCGGTGTGGGCGGCGGCTTCGCGGCGGGCGCGGTTGCGGTCGGCCAGATCCTGACGCGCGGCCATGGCGAGAAAGGCGGCTTCGGAACGGAGCGCGCGGTCGCGGACATTGTCGAGGGTGGCGGCGTCGGCTTCGGCGTGGGCCTGCGCGGCGAGGGCGCGATAGTCGGGGTTGGCCATGGGGGCGTTCCTCCTGGCTGGAGGGCCGGGCGCCATGGAAACGGCGCCCGGCCTGACCTTTGTCTTGATGCGATCCAGCGGCGCCGGCTTGCGGCCGCCCCCTGATCGCTCCGGGCCTTATTCGGCGTGCTGGAGGTTCACGGCCGCCATCTTGCCGCGGCGGTCCTGCTCCAGATCATAGGAGACGCGGTCCTTTTCGCGCAGCGTGGCAAAGCCAGCGCGTTCAACGGCGGTGATGTGGACGAAGGCGTCCGGGCTGCCGTCATCGGGGGCAATGAAGCCATAGCCCTTGTCGGCGTTGAAGAATTTGACGGTTCCGACGATGCTCATTGGGTAGTTTTCCTTCTTTCACGCGGCGCGTCCAGCGTGGACGGACCGATTGCTAGAGGGGCAGGGAAAGAAGGAGTTTGGTGCCGCAAAGCGCCGAAGACCGTCGATTTGCGACTGTAGCGGTCTCCATATGGGCGCTGGAGAGCGAAATTGCAAGGCGGCGGGCGCGCGGGCGGCGCCGACGGCGGGGGATCATCCGGGCAGTTCCAGCGCGGCGAAGCCGAAAAAGGCGTCGCGGGCGCGGGCGGCGGCCTGCTCATAGGGGCGGCGCTGTTCGGCCGCGAGCGCATCGAGCGCCTGCTTTTCCTGCGGCGTCAGGTCGCGGTCATAGCAGTCGATGTCATACAGGTCGTCGCTCTCGTCCCCGTCGAAGCCGGGCGGCGGGGGAAAGTCGGTGCGCCAGTTTTCCCGTGCCGCGTCCCACCATGCGCCGCGCAGCCGGGTGGCGGCCTCCTCCGGCGGAAGGGCGGCGCGATCGACCGGGGGAAGCGGAAGTTCACACCGTTCATCGAGGGGATGGGACCGGGCCTTGTTCCCCTCGGCCAGCGCCATGCGCGCGGCGACGAACAGCGCGGCGGAGGCGCCGGGCGACAGGGCGGCGGCGGCATGTTCGATGGCGGGCAGGCCGTCCGGCAGGGCGGGGTCGGGCGGCGCCGCGCCGCTACCGTCGCGGACGCCGGGATCGGCCGGGGGGCAGGGCTGGGCCGGGTGATCCGCTTCTGCCCCATCCCGCGGGCAGAGCATATCGAGATAGGCGGCGAAATCCTGCGCGACGACGCGGGCGAGGGCGGCGTCGGAGCCTTCTGGCGGATTGTCGGCCATGCGGTCGAGGCGGGAGAGCATCGACATGGCGAGGCGGTTGTCGTGGCGGTGGCGGGTGATTTCGCCTGCGTCCATGTCCTTGCGGATCACTTCCTCATGGCCAGTGAGGGCGCGGGCGAGCAGTTCGTCGGCGAGGCGCGCGCGGGCGATGAGGATGGCCGCGTCCCAGCCGAGGCGAAAGGCCGCGCCGTCGCGGCGGATGCGCAAGGCGTAGGCCGAGCGGGTGGAGATGGCGGCGGCTTCGCAGGCCTTGGCGATGATGCCGGTGGCGGCGAGGGTTTCCAGAAACTGCCGCTGCCGCGCGGGGCTCCAGCCGTCGGCGCGGACTTGCTCGGCGGGGGTGGGGAGCGGAGGGAAGTGGTAGGACATGGCAAGGCCCTTTCGTTAGGTGGCTTTGCCGGGAGGATATGTCAGGGGAGGGGTTGTAGGACAGAACAAAATGGAAACATTGTCAAGGATATTGTTGGCGAGTGTGCTTGACAGTCAGCACTTCTATGACGTCGGCTCCAACACGGTAGACGAGCATATAGTTGGGAGTGATGATCGCTTCGTGCGTATCGGGAACGCGCCCGGCCCGGTGCATATAGGGATGATCGGCCAATCGTTCGGCCGCATATTCGACCAGTTCAGCGAGCCGAGCGGCTGCGGAGGGATCGCGATCCGAAATATAGTCGATGATCTGGCGCGCTTCCTCGCGTGTCTTCGGACGCCAGATGATGTGCGGCATTATGCTTGGCTGGATTTCTTGGCCGCGATGATCGCGCATAGCTCAGCCATGACATGATCGTGCGGGATGCTGGGCCGGGGATCGGCCAATGACGCCTCGATCTCCGAGCGGAGCCAGGCGTCATAGGCCTCGGCTCGCTCGGTCGTCGCGAACTCAGCCTCGATGGAAGTGAGTTTTGTCATACATCGAGCCCACCATCTACATATCAGGTTGTTGATTCACGCGACGAATAGCTAATTTCAAAAATGTACCAGCCTCGCAGGCAAATTTGAGTACAGCATTTCGCGACCTACATCCCTCACAATAACGTATTCTTTTTCACCGTTTCGCTACGGATATCAAAATCCACGTCATTATATTTACCATCAAGGTAGTATACAATGCTTGGATCAACCCTAGTAACTCTATAAGTTACTAACGTAGCAAGTACTACTAGTGCGGGGTGTCCAGAAGGTACAATATAGATTTTCTGCCACACCTTCGATCTTAAAAAGCGAACAGCTCTTTTGGAAAGCTCCATCATCGTCCGATGGATTCCTTCGTCAGATAAATCTACATTGCCTTCTGAGAAAAATAATACATCCCCTCGTAGAATTTCCTCTGGCAGCGAGTGCATCCCAAAATTAACAACAACGGTTAAAACTCGTTCGCCTCTACGCTTTGCCGACTTTGCTATTGCCTTTCTTATATCCGACTCGGGATATCTGTCTAAAAGTTCATCGACTATTCTCTGGACATCGCTTGTCATTTAAGCCGCCTAGGTTGATGCGGTGATGTGCTGTATATCTTGCCGAATAAGTTCAGCAATTGCGCTTGATTGATCAACTTGAAATAGCGGAACTGATGCTCTCCGCGAAGCAAACGTGCTCATAGTTAAGAAATAACAATTATCATCTGTGCTATAAAAGGAATAGTGCGGCATAGATTTATTTTTAAACTCTAAAACATTCACGCCGCTATCTCTTATCTGCCCAATTATTTTCTTAAGTTTGGTGTATTCAGATTTAACGGCATCGGAACTGATGGATAGATTCTTTGAAACTATATCGAGAACATCAGGATCGTCCATATCCGAATAAAATACTCGAACTGTGAGTTGTTCGCCCCTAGAACAGATATGCGCCAGATTGTCCTTCAAAAATCTATCTGAATAAGTCACGCCCACATCGATCTTGGTGCAATGTTTCAAAACGGAATGAGGAATGCATAGCTTTGAATCGCTGAAGAACTTTAATATTCCTGATTCTCTAAGTGATTCATTCGCGACTATATGGTCGGAGATGTCTTGGTAGAACCGCGTCCGAACTCTAAAATCGGTATAAAGTTGAGTTAGGGCAGCGATTAATACTGCGAGTCCTACATTGTTAATTGCGTCGCTAGCGTCGCCGCCTGCAAATTGCCAGTTTTTAGTCATGGAATTATTTCCCACGACCAATATGATTAGCGCTCCAATAACGAGAAGGGCAGTAAGCCAATAATTAGCGTTATTTGTCCTAACTAATGGTTCTGATTTTCTGTCCACTCGTTCGCCCCCGCATTCACCTAGGCATCGATCTATTTCCAAACTCCGCGCTAATCAACATTATCAAACGCTTCACTCCGCCGCCACAGCCTCCAACCCCAACAACGGCGCCAAA
>NZ_JBHIWJ010000039.1:0-39541 GCF_041987595.1 Sphingobium sp.
GGCCAAGGCCGCCTTCGGCGACGACGCGGTCTACCTCGAGAAGTACCTGACCAAGCCGCGCCACATCGAGGTACAGATCCTCGGCGACGGGAAGGGCCACGCGGTGCATCTGGCCGAGCGCGACTGCTCGCTCCAGCGCCGCCACCAGAAGGTGATTGAGGAAGCTCCTGCGCCCGGTATGGACGAGGCGACCCGCGAGGCCATTTGCAGCGCGGCGGTGCGGGCCGCGCAGGCGGTGAACTATGTGGGCGCAGGCACGATCGAGTTCATCGCCGACGCCTCCCAGGGGCTGTCCGCCGACCGCATCTGGTTCATGGAGATGAACACCCGCCTTCAGGTCGAGCATCCGGTGACGGAGGAGATCACCGGCGTCGATCTGGTCGAATGGCAGCTCCGCGTGGCGAGTGGGGAGCCGCTGCCGAAAAAGCAGGAGGAGCTGTCGATCAATGGCTGGGCCATGGAGGCGCGCCTCTATGCTGAGGACCCCGCGAAGGGGTTTTTGCCTGCTATTGGGCAGCTGGAACGTTTTGCCATTCCGGAAAAAATAAGACCGACGCGATGGCGTCATGAACTGGGTACGGCGGAGATGGCTTCGACGGTTGATGCGCGTCTGCGTGTTGAAACGGGTGTATTGGAGGGCGATGTCATCTCGTCTTGGTACGATCCGATGGTTGCCAAGCTGATCTGCCATGCCGAGACACGGCAGGAAGCCATCGTCGGTCTTTCGAAAATGTGCTGGGATACGAAGGTTTGGCCGGTAAAGACCAACGCTTCCTTTCTCGGAACACTGCTCGTCATGTCCGATTTCTACCGCGGCAAGGTGGATACCGGGTTCATCGAGCGGCATCTGGTGGACACGGCTTATGAAGTCGAGCCGCCGCAATGGCTGCTCGATATGGTCGCGCAGAATTTTGCAGAACGTTTCTCTCCAAAGGACACGTGCCCGAGAGGGTTGCGGCTTAATGCGTCGCCGCAACGCGAAGTGCGTTTCAGTGATCGGGCTGAGACGTTCATGGGACGTTTTGACGTTCCGATCAGCTATGACCAGAAACATTATCCGCTCATCCAGAACGATGGCGATGCCATACTCGTCACATTGCAGGGAAAGACTTGGCGCTTTATTCCGGCTCGTGCCGAAGGCGGGGCTGGGGGCGGCGTTTCCGACGGCGCGATCCTCTCGCCCATGCCGGGCCGGATCATCGCCGTCGCCGTGGCCAAGGGCGACAAGGTCGCCAAGGGCCAGAAGCTGGTCACATTGGAAGCGATGAAGATGGAGCATAGCCTCGTCGCGCCCTTCGACGGCGTGGTGGCGGAACTGGATGCGAGCGAAGGCGGGCAGGTCAGCGAAGGCGCGCTGCTCGTGCTGGTGGAGCGGGAGGAAGGCTGATGGCGGGGCGCTATTATGACGAATGGCAGATCGGCGACCGGATAACCCATGAAATCCGCCGCACGGTGACGGAAACGGACAATCTGCTGTTCAGCACCATGACGCATAATCCGCAGCCGCTGCATCTGGATGCGGAAGCGGCCAAGGCGTCGGAATTCGGCCAGATTCTCGTCAACGGCACCTTCACCTTCGCGCTGATGGTGGGGCTGTCGGTGGGGGACACGACGCTGGGCACGCTGGTCGCCAATCTCGGTTATGACGCTCTGGTCATGCCCAGGCCCGTCTTCATCGGCGACACGATGCGGGCGGAAACCGAAGTTTCCGGCCTCAAGGAAAGCCGCTCCCGCCCCGAAGCTGGGATCGTGACGTTCACCCATCGCCTTTATAACCAGCGGGACGAGATCGTCTGTCAATGCCTGCGGACGGCATTGTTGAAGAAGAGGCCCGCATGAAGCTCCGTTCGCTGCTGTTCGTCCCCGGTGATCGTCCCGAACGCTTTGCCAAGGCGGCGGCCAGCGGCGCCGATGCGGTCATCCTTGATCTGGAGGATTCGGTAGCCCCCGAACGCAAGGCCTTCGGGCGTGACGCGATTGCGGAATGGCTGACCTCCCCGCGCAATGTCACGGCGCTGGTCCGCGTAAACCCGCTGGACGGCGATCATAGCCGCGCTGATCTGGCCGCGATCCTGCCCGCTGCGCCCGACGTCATCATGCTGCCCAAGGCGGAGGGCGCAGCGAGCATAGAAGCGCTGATCGCGCTGGCGGATGGAGCGAGCGTGCCGCCCGTCCTGCCGATCGCGACCGAAACGCCTTCCGCGATTTTCGAACTGGGCACGTTTCGGCAGGTGAGGGGCCGGCTGGCCGGTCTGACATGGGGGGCGGAGGATCTGCCCGCCTCGATCGGCGCATCGACCTCGCGGGAGGAGGATGGCCGCTATACCGCGCCGTTCGAAATGGCGCGCAGCCTGACCCTGTTTGCGGCCCATGCGGCGGGTGTTCCGGCGATCGATACGGTCTTCCCCCGGATCGAGGCGATGGACGATCTCAAGGCCTATGTCGGGCGGGCGCGGCGCGATGGCTTTACCGGCATGATGGCGATCCATCCGGTGCAGGTCGCTGCGATCAATGAAGGCTTCACCCCGACAAAAGCCGAAGTGGCGCGGGCCAGAGCCATAATCGAAGCCTTCGCCGCCAATCCGGGCGCGGGGGTGCTGAAGCTGGACGGAAAGATGATCGACCGGCCCCATCTGGTTCAGGCGCAGCGGGTGTTGGCCGCCGCGCAGTGAAAAGGCCCGGCCTTCCGGCCGGACCCTTTTCTGTCTTCGATCCACTCCATTCTTTTGTTTCACCGCGATTTCTCAACCGACAGATGATGCCGTCTGACTGGAAATCCTTCTAGCGATAGCGGTTCGTCTGATAGCTGGACGAACGATAGCCGCTGCTACCGTCATCATCACTCGACCCGAACAGCGCCTGCTGCTCGCGTTCGGTGCGCCATGCGGCCTGCGCCTGATCGGCGGTCTTTTCCAGCGTCACCTTCTGCGCGTCGACCGATTGAATCCAGGACGAAGGGATCGAATGATGCACACCGCCTGCGTCCTGATCGTTTTTCGTCAGAATGATGCGATCGCCGCGCAGCTTGTCGACCGTGCCGACATGCTCGCCGTCGCTGCCCACGACGTCCATATGCTCGCGCACCTGCTGGACCGCACTTCTCTGCTCGCCGCGGCGCGTGCGCCAGCTCCCGAATTCATTGTTGAAGCGCTCGCGATGCTCCCTCTGATATTCCGCATAGTCGCGGTCCAGCTCGCTGATGCGCTGCTGGCGCCAGGCATAATAGTTGGCGTCATGATGTTCGCCATAATCGTGATTGGGGCCAAAGGCACGGACCCGGTAGCCATGATCCTCACTGCCGTAGCCGCTGCGTTCACCGGTGTAGGGCGCATAGCCGCGATTGGGCAGATAACGGCTGCTGCCTGACGCCGAGGCGTAACCGATCCGGCTGCTCTGATCTCGCGGATCGCCATAGGGACGATTGTAATAATCATCATATTCGCGCCGCCGTTCGGCTTCCTCGTCACCGAACCAGCTGCGGATTTCATCGCCTGCCCGGTCGAAAAAGCCGCGTTCGTCCGGATCATAGCCTTCCGGCGTCCGCCGATAGCCCGAACCGCCAAACTGACCGCGCGTACCGTAACGATAGCCACGCTCGTCCCGCCAGTCCCGCTGACCCCGGGAGCGTTCCGAATCGCGATCCCAGTCTGTCCAGCCACGGTCGCTGTCACCATAGCGACGCCCGCTTTGGTAGCCCATTGTCCGTCTCCTTTGCATTTTCGATATGATTTCCTGCCATGATGCGGGGGCGCCGCATCGACAGCCTACCAATGAGCATGCAGCCTCATCGTTCCGCGCGTTACGCAGGAGTAATGTCCCGCCTTTGCCCCGGCAGACCGACGAGGGCGTGAGGGGCGCGCAGTTCGGGGGGACGATGACTTTTGCTCAAAAAGACCGTTGCATGGCCGCAAACGCTCGCTTATAGGCAGCGCTCCTTCAAGGGGCCGTAGCTCAGCTGGGAGAGCGCGTCGTTCGCAATGACGAGGTCAGGGGTTCGATCCCCCTCGGCTCCACCAATCAACCCGGAAATGCGGTTTGATTGGCGGGTTTTTCCCGAAAACCAAAATCTTTCAATATTCGGGTCCCTCGCATCATTGGGTTCTTGTGAGCGCGCTTGAAGCGGCGTGGGCGGCTTCTTGGCGGTGGGGTCGGGGCTGCGCAAGCATTTCCCCAATCTGAACTGCGCGCGGATTGCCCGTGGCTTCGCAGGTGATCGACGCCTTCGTCGCCTGAGCGGACGAGTGCCATAATCCTTGGGCGGCAATCCGCATAGCGGGCAAGCGCCCGGATGGTCCTGACGGTTGTCCGGATGCATCGGACGGGTGCGAATGGTGCATGACTGAACCATGCCTATGGTTTGCCCAATGGCCATGCGCGCGACGCTGTTGGGCATGACTCAGGCCTTTTCCCACTCGACACGCGGTAGCCGGGATCCCAGAATCCGGTTCTGAAGGTTCTTGACGATCTCGCAGAGAAACAGAACGAGCACAGGCACCAGAAGCAGGAAGGGCAGATCCGCGCGTTCCAAAGGAGCGAACCGGAGTGTGTGGCGCAGCGGTTCCAGCGTCAGGATCATCGCGCATGCCGCCAGCACGGCTACTGCCACATAACGCAAGGCTACATTGTTGCGCCAAAGAGCGTGGGTCAGAGATGTGCTGAAGGATCGGTTGGCCAGCACCAGCGCCATGATGGACGCGACCAGCGTGAAGAAGAGCAGTGCCCTGACTCGATCGGGGCCGAAACCCCAGACTGTCGCGGCGCCGTGAAGGGCAAGGAGAAGCGCAAAGGCAATCCCGCCATGGATGACGCTCGGCAGGATCAGCCTACCGGAAAACAGGCGTTCGGCCGGGGCGCGGGGCGGCCTTTCCATGATACGGCTTTCCTCCCGTTCGGCTTCGAAGACGAGCGCGCAGACAGGATCGATTATCATTTCGAGCAGGGCGATCTGGATCGGTCCCAGCACCAGCGGCAAGTCCAGCAGCAGGGGTGAGATGGCGAGGCCCGCTATCGGCACATGGACCGCAAAGATGAACGCTACAGCCTTGCGGATATTGTCGTAAATGCGGCGGCCCAGCCGAATGGCGACGACTATCGCGCCGAAATCATCATCGACAAGGACAATCGCCGCCGCTTCGCGCGCCACATCGGTGCCGCGTCTGCCCATCGCGATGCCGATATGGGCGGCCTTGAGCGCCGGTGCGTCATTGACCCCGTCGCCGGTCATCGCGACCACTTCGCCCGCCGACTTGAGCGCAGAGACGATCCGCAGCTTCTGTTCGGGCATGGTGCGCGCGAAGATGGCGACGTCCTGCACCCGCGCGCAAAGCTGGGCGTCTGAAAGCGCCCTGACTTCCTCGCCCGTCATAAGCGCGCCTGAACCAATACCTGCCTGTTCCGCAATCGCCTGGGCGGTAGCGGGATAGTCGCCGGTGATCATCACCACCCGGATACCGGCGGAATGACATTGGGCCGTCGCTTCCGACACCCCCGCCCGCAGCGGGTCGGTCAGGCCGACCAGCCCGATGAGGGTGAAGTCGTGCGCTTCATGTCCTTTCCCGAAATCATGCTCCCCTGTCTTCGCAGAGGCGACGCCCAGGACCCGCATCCCGCGCGTCGCCATGGTTTGAACTGCCTGCACCAGCGCCTGATGGGCGTCGCCGTCCAGCCGGCAAAGACGCGCAATGGCTTCGGGTGCGCCCTTGGCTGCGACGACCAATGGTTCGCCCGCCTGCACAGGCCGCCACACGTTGGACATCGCCAACAGGTCAGGGCGAAGGCCGTTAGTATGAACCAGTTCCCAATCGTGGCGCGCGGGAACCCGGAAATCCCTTGCGGTGCTATGGAATGCCACCTCCATCGGATCGACCGGCACCGGGGCGCTCGCAAGGGCGGCCGCGCTGATAAGGTCGTGGAATTCCGGCTGCGGCTCTCTGTCGCCGAGTGCCGCGACGCGCCCCGATGGGAGCCAAAGTTCCGTCACCGTCATCCGGTTCTGGGTCAGCGTCCCGGTCTTGTCCGTGCACAGGACAGTGGCGGCGCCCAGAGCCTCTATCGCGGCAGCGCGCCGGGTAAGGACGCCGACCTGAGCGATCCGCCATGCCCCCATGGCAAGGAAGATGGTCAGGACCACGGGGAATTCCTCGGGCAGCAGCGACATGGCTGTCGCGATGCCTGCCAGCAGCGCGGCCAGCCAGTCGTTACGCAGCCAGCCATAGAGCAGCACAACCAGCAGCGCGACCGCCACGCCGCCAACGGCGCACAGGCTGACCATCCACGCGGTTTCCTTCTGAAGATGCGGCGCCTGCGTGTCCAATGTCTCCAGAAGCCGTCCTATCTGACCGATCCGGCTCCGCATGCCGGTGGCGGTCACCCGCGCGATGCCGCCGCCCCGCGTGACCACGGCCCCGGAGAAAAGGTGCGGACTGTCATCACCGCCCGGCTCGGCCCCTTCGGCATCGCCGGATTGCGCGGCACGCTTGCGCACTGGAACAGCCTCGCCTGTCAGCAGGGATTCGTCGGCCTCCAGTTCCTGTGCCTCGATCAGCAGAGCGTCCGCCGCGATCCGATCCCCCGCTTCCAGGATCAATATGTCCCCCATCACGATCTCGCGGCCGGGGATACGCATGCTTTCGCCATCGCGTATGACCAGCGCGCGCGGCGCGGACAGGTCGCGCAGCGCCTCCAGCGTGCGTTCGGTGCGGACCTGCTGTATGATGGTGATGATGATGGACAGACCCGCGAATCCCAGCAGGATCAGCGCCTCGGTCCTGTCACCAAGCAGCAGATAGATGCCCCCGGCCGCCAGCAGCATGGCGAACATCGGCTCGTGCAGCACCTCCATCGTGATCCGCAGGGGCGTCCGCCGTTTCGGCCGGGGAAGTTCGTTCGGACCATCCTCGGTCAGCCGCTGGCGGGCCTGCGAAGCGGAAAGGCCGATATGATCGAGCCGGGCGTCTGCGATCATGAGATCTCGCCCTGTTGCCTTAGGCATGCCCCTGCACCTGCCAATGCATGTCCCCCTTAAGCGGTAGTGGCGGTCTGCCTTGCCTCCGCTGCCGCGACGCCTTTCAAAGTCGCCACGAAGCTGTCGGGATTCAGCGAAATGCTGTCGATGCCCTCGCGCACGAGGAACTCGGCGAAGTCGGGATGGTTGCTCGGCGCCTGACCGCAGATGCCGACCTTGACGCCAGCGTTTCGCGCCCGCGCGATCAGATCGGCGATCATCTTCATGACCGCAGGGTCGCGCTCGTCAAAAAGCGGCGCCAGCAGATCGGAATCGCGGTCGACGCCCAGAACAAGCTGGGTGAGGTCATTGGACCCGATCGAAAAGCCGTCGAAGCGGGCGGCGAACTCCTCGGCCAGCACCACATTCGCCGGAATTTCGGCCATCATGTATATTTGCAGCCCCTTCTCTCCGCGCATCAGCCCGTGCCGCGACATTTCCGCAATGACCCTGTCCGCTTCGGTCAGGGTCCGGCAGAAGGGGATCATGACGATGACATTTTCAAAGCCGACCGTCTCCCGCACAAACCGGATGGCACGGCATTCAAGCGCAAAGCCGTCGCGATAGCGTTCATGATAGTAGCGAGAAGCACCCCGGAATCCGAGCATAGGGTTCTCCTCGTGCGGTTCGAAGGCAGTCCCGCCCAGCAGATGGGCATATTCGTTGGTCTTGAAGTCCGAAAGGCGGACGATGACTGGATCGGGATGATGCGCGGCGGCGATCTTTGCAATGCCACGGCCCAATGTTTCGATGAAATAGTCCCCGGGATTTGAATAGCCCCGCGTCAGGGTTTCAATTTCCCGCCTTTCTGTAGGATCGCTGACCCGATCAGGATGGGCAAGCGCCATTGGATGGACCCGGATGAGGTTGCTGATGATAAACTCCATGCGCGCCAGACCCACGCCGCGCGACGGCAGCCGCCACCAGCGAAAGGCACTGGCTGGACTGGCCACGTTCACCATCAACTGCGTGCGCGTCGCAGGCAGGCTGGAGATGTCGACCTCTTCGGCGACGAAGGGCAGACGTCCGGCATAGACATGCCCCCGATCTCCTTCGGCGCAGGACAGCGTGATCTCCTGTCGCGGTGCGATGCGACTGGTGGCATCGCCTGTCCCCACGATGGCCGGCACACCCAGTTCGCGGCTGACGATGGCAGCGTGGCTGGTCGGGCCGCCATGGTCCGCGACGATCCCCGCCGCCCGTCGCATCACCGGCACCCAGTCAGGGTTGGTATTCTCGGTGACGAGGATCGCCCCGTCTATGAAGCTCTCAATTTCCTCGGCGCTGCGAATGATGCATGCGGCACCCGAAGCAATGGCATCGCCCACAGCTGCGCCCGCCGCGATCGCCCTGGGTGCCTTGGCCGTCAGCCGCCAGCTCTTCATAACCGCGCCCGATCGCGCGCCGTGGACAGTCTCAGGCCGGGCCTGCACGATGAAGAGCCTGCCGCTTTCCCCGTCCTTGGCCCATTCCATGTCCATCGGGCAGCCATAATGCCGCTCGATCAGCACCGCCCAGCGCGCCAGCTCCAAAATTTCCTCATCTTCCAGCACAGGATGCTCGCGTTCATGCCGGCTGCATTCGACGAGTTGGGTCCGGGCGCTGCCGCCACTCGCATAGATCAGCTTGTGCGCCTTCGCACCGATCCGCTTCTCGACGATCGGCTTCAGCCGCGGATCCGACAGGAACGGCTTGAAGATCACGTAATTGTCCGGGTCGACGCGTCCCTGAACCACCGTTTCACCGAGGCCCCAGGCGGCGCTGATGACTGCCACGCGCGGGAATCCCGTCTCCGTGTCGATCGAAAACATCACGCCCGATCCGGCGAGGTCCGATCGCACCATGACCTGCACGCCGATGGAAAGGGCGATGCGCAGATGGTCGAAGCCCCTGGCCTCGCGATAGGCAATCGCCCGGTCGGTAAAAAGCGAAGCGAAGCAGCGACGGCAGGCGTCGAGCAGCGCGCGTTCACCCACGACGTTGAGGAAACTTTCCTGTTGCCCGGCGAAGCTGGCGTCGGGCAGATCCTCGGCCGTTGCGCTAGACCGCACCGCGACCGCGGCTTCGCGCTTGCAGACCTTGCGCGATAATTCGCGATAGGCGCCCAGCAGCGGATCGGTGACATGTGCCGGCAGCTCCGCATCGAGGAACAGGCGCCGCGCAGCCTCACCGGCTTCATGCAGTGGCATCTTTCCATCGCGGTAATCCGTCATGATCGTCGTCAGCCGATCACCGATCTTATTATGCTCCACGAGCATCCAATAGGCCCATGCCGTGGTCGCAAAACCTGCCGGAACCTGAATGCCCTCCGTGGCAAGCACCGCCACCATCTCGCCCAGCGAAGCATTCTTGCCCCCCACGCGGGGCACATCCGCGCGCCCGATCGCATCGAACCAGACGATCACGTCATCCTTGACCGGCAGGGGCGGAGGCAGCGTTTCCATGGCCATCGCGCCATTGTGCTCGGCCCGGGACATGCGCGACATTGGGAATAGTACGGATGATGCGGGCGGACCCGGTGCATCCGGATAACTACGGACTGCGTCCCCCGCTCGACGCTCCTATGAAACAGGGATCAAAATGACGGGAGAAGCCTGCGTGGCGAGTTCAGCCCTCACTCTGAAATTCCACGGGGCTGCGGGCACGGTAACGGGCTCATGTATGGAATTGCGGCTGGGCGACAGAGCCATTCTCGTCGACTGTGGTCTGTTCCAGGGGTCGCGCACCCTGGAAACGCTGAACCATGGCGAGTTCGGTTTCGATCCGCGGCAGATCGACGCCGTCGTGCTTACCCATGCCCATATCGACCATTGCGGGCTGCTGCCCAAGCTGGCGGCGCAAGACTTCGACCGTCCGATATGGTGCACCCCTGCCACCGCCGACCTGCTGGAATATATGTTGGCCGATGCAGGGCGCATTCAGGAAAGCGAGGCGGACCGCCGCAACCGGCGGCGCGACCGTGCAGGCGAGGGCCGCTTCGAGCCGCTCTATACCGAAGAAGATGCGCTCTGCGCCTGGCGGCTGAGCCGGCCGGTCGAATTGTCGCAATGGTTCGATCCGGCCCCCGGCTTTCGCGCGCGCTTCTGGAATGCAGGTCATATATTGGGCGCGGCATCGGTCGAGATCGAGGCGGCCGGCGTGCGGCTGTTGCTTTCGGGAGATCTGGGACCGGACAACAAGGCCTTCCACCCTGATCCGCAAGCGCCTTCGGGCCTTGACCATGTCATCTGCGAGTCCACCTATGGCGACCGGGCGCGCGAGAAGCAGACGATCGAGCAGCGCCGCAGCCAGCTGGAAACCGAGATCAAGGATGCGATGGTGCGCGGGGGCAATCTCATCATCCCCAGTTTCGCGCTGGAGCGGACGCAGGAACTGCTGCTCGACCTTGCCCGTCTGGCCGACGCGAACCGGATTCCCGATGTTCCGATCTTCGTCGACTCGCCGCTCGCCAGCCGCGCGACCAAGGTATTCGCGGCCCATGCGTCAGAGCTTGAGGATATGGGCGGGGAGGATGTCTTTCGCCACCCCTCCATCCATTATGTCGACGACGTCGCCGAATCCATCCGGCTCAACACGATGTCCGGCGCGATCATCATGGCCGCGTCGGGCATGTGCGAAGCCGGCCGCATCCGCCATCATCTGAAGCATAATCTTTTCCGCCGGGAGTCGACCATCCTGTTCGTCGGCTTCCAGGCGAAAGGCACGCTTGGCCGCGTCCTGCTGGATGGCGCGCAGCGGGTGCGTATCTCCGGTGAGGATGTGAACGTCCGCGCGCGCGTCCGTCGCATCGACAGCTATTCCGCCCATGCCGACCGCGACGAACTGCATGCGTGGATAAGCGCCCGCCGACCGATCGCAGGCAGCCTGTTCCTCGACCATGGCGAGCGGGAAGCCGTTGCGGCCCTTCGCGATCTGATCCAGACGGACGATCCCCGCGCCAGCATCGTCGCGCCGCAAATCGGCGAAACCTACGCGCTCGAAGCCGGAAAGCCGGCCCGAAGGGTCGAGACGGGGCGCATGGATATGGACCTGCTCGCAGGACCCGACTGGCAGAATGACTACGCCGATTTCATCACGCATCTGAAACAGCATCTCGGACGGATCAGAAGCGAACGGGCGCGCCGCGATGCGCTCGCCCAGATGCGGCGCGTACTCGACGAATATGAGGAGGCGAGACATCGCCGCTGATCCATGAAGGAGGATCACATGAGTTGCGCTGCGCCATCTTCCATTCGCCACGCCGTGGTGCTCGCGCATCCTGATCCGAACAGTTTCAATGCCGCCATTGCCCACAGCTATTGCAAGGCCGTGCGCGCTTCGGGGCAGGAGGCGATCTTGCGCGACCTCTACGGCATGAAATTCGATCCGCTGTTGAAGAAGGAGGAGAGGCCCGACCGCAAGGGGTTCATCCTGTCCCCCGACGTCAATGCGGAACTGGACGTATTGCGCGGGACGAACGTGGTGGTGTTCGTTTTTCCCATCTGGTTCGGTATGCCGCCCGCGATCCTGATCGGCTATGTCGACCGGGTGTTGGGAGCGGGAACGACCGTGCCCCAGCTTCAGGCAAGGTCGGGGCAGGGGCTGCTAGGCAACGGACACCTCTGCGCCATCACGACCTCCGGCGCTTCGGAAGACTGGCTCGATACCCAGGGCCAGACGGCTGCGCTGCGCGAACTCGCGGGCACCTATCTCTTTCGCGCCTTCGCCATGCAGTCGACCGAGGCCTTGCACATTGGCGGCGTGACCGAAGGCGCCAGCGCCGGTTTCGTTGAGGAAAATCTGCGGCGTGTCGGGGACCGCGCCACCAGCATTTGCGTTCGCATGGCGCAGGAACTTTTCGGCACGCCATTTCCGCAACAGGTGGGCGATGGCAGCTGACCAGGGGACGGGGGGGCTTGGCATGCTGACAATCAGACGCATCGCCATCGACACCCATCCGGAAAACACGGCCTTCCTGCTGCGGCAGAGCAACGGCTATTCCGCCGAGCAGTTCCAGGCCCTGCGCAAGATCAGGGTGAGCGGGGAAAACGCAGAGATCCTGGCAACGCTGGCGCTCGTCGACGAGCCCGCCATGCTGAAGCCGGAAGAAATTGGTCTTGGCGAACAGGCCTTCCGACGGCTCGGCCTGCCGGAGGGCGCGCCGGTCGCCGTCGAACAGGCGATACCACCCGCCAGCCTCGAATTCGTTCGCCGCAAGATCGACGGCGACACGCTTCGGGACGAAGAAATTATCGCTATTATCCGGGACATTTCGGCGTATCGCTACTCGCCCATGGAAATCGGCGCCTTCCTGGTCGCTTGCGCCAGCTTTATGAGCACTCAGGAAACCCTGGCAGTCACCCGCGCCATGGCCGATGTCGGCAACCGGCTGGACTGGAAGGCGCCGCTGGTCGTCGACAAACATTGCATCGGCGGCATCCCGGGCAATCGCACATCGATGATCGTCGTGCCGATCGTAGCGGCGCACGGCCTCATCATGCCCAAAACCTCGTCCCGCGCGATCACTTCGCCCTCCGGAACGGCCGACACGATGGAGGTCCTGGCCAATGTCGACCTCAGCGAGGCCGCCATGCGCGCCGTCGTAGACCGGGAAAAGGCCGTTCTGGCCTGGGGCGGCCGGATGAACCTGTCGCCGGCCGACGATGTGCTGATTTCCGTCGAGCGGCCGCTTCGGATTGACACGTTCGACCAGATGGTCGCCTCCATCCTGTCCAAGAAGCTGTCTGCCGGTTCGACGCATCTGGTGCTCGACATACCCGTCGGTCCGACGGCCAAGGTCCGCACGCAGGACGACGCGGTCCGGCTGCGCAAGCTGTTCGAACATGTCGCGGACAAGATCGGCCTTGTCATCGATATCGTGATCACGGACGGATCGCAGCCGGTCGGCCGCGGCGTAGGCCCGGTGCTGGAAGCGCGCGATGTCATGGCGGTGCTTCGCAACGATGCCGATGCACCGGCGGATCTTCGCGATCATGCCCTTTTTCTTGCGGGCCGGGTACTGGATTTCGACCCGGCGCTTCGGGGCGGCAGAGGCTATGCGCGGGCCATGGAATTGCTCGCCTCGGGCGAAGCGCTTGCGGCCATGGAGCGGCTGATCGAGGCGCAGGGACGGCAACCGGCCAGATACACTCTGGGCGAGCATGTTCATGAGGTGCCTGCGCATCATGAAGGGCGGGTAAGCACCATAGATTGCCATCGCATCGCGCGCATCGCCCGCCTTGCGGGGGCGCCGATGGACAAGGGCGCAGGCATCGAGTTGCTGCACAAGGTCGGTGCCGAGGTTCGCAAGGGACAGGCGCTCTACCGCATCCATGCGCAGTCCCGCACGGGACTGGGCTTCGCCCGCGACCTTGCGGCGGAGGATTCAGGCTATGGGATCGCACGATGAGTACGATCCTTTTCGGCTTTGGCGATAGCGTTGCCGCGACCCGCAGGCTGGGCAGGGCGCTGAACGTCCCCGCTCTGGAGGTGGAGGTTCACCGCTTTCCCGACGGGGAATGTCTGGTCCGCATCCCTTCGACCGCCCGAACCGTCCTGTTCTACCGCTCGCTCAACGATCCGGACCACAAGATCATCGAACTGCTGTTCGCTGCTTCGGCCGCGCGCGACGGGGGTGCGGAACGCGTCATCCTGATCGCGCCCTATTTCTGCTATATGCGGCAGGATATGGCGTTCCGTTCGGGTGAAGCTGTCAGTCAAAAGGTGATCGGCAGTCTGGTCGCCAGCCATTTCGACGGATTGATTACCGTCGATCCGCATCTCCATCGCGTTGCGAGCCTGAACGAGGTCGTTCGCGGCATCACCGCGATCAGCGTATCGGCAGCGCCCTTGTTGGCGACGCTCATCGACGATCGGGACGCTCCCGTGATCGTCGGACCAGACGGCGAATCCCGGCAATGGATCGAAGCGATCGCCGCACCCCTCGCTCTCGAAACGCTCGTCGCGTCCAAGCGGCGACTGGGTGACCGGCATGTCGGCCTTGCCATTGCCGGAGCGGACCGGGTGAAGGGACGCCGCGCGATAGTGGTCGACGATATGATCTCCAGCGGCCGTACACTCGTCGAGGCAGCCAGACTCCTGCACGACGCGGGGTGCCTTTCGGTAGAAGCGGTCGTGACCCATTGTCTGGCCGGCCCGCACGATCTGGCATGGATGGCAGCGAGCGGGATTGCATCAATCGCCAGCAGCGACAGTGTCGATGGAAGCACGAACAGGGCTGAGTTGGCGCCGCTGATCTGCCGCGCGCTGCGGGAGAACGAGCTTGCTTAAGCGGTTATCAGGGCGCGCAGGATGTCGGCGCGGCTGAGCAAACCTATCAGCTTGCCATTGGAGGTGACTGGCAAACGCTTAACCCCGCGCCCTTCCATGATGGCGATGGCCTCCTGCAGCGCTTCCCCCCCATCCACCGTGATGACGCGCGGCGACATGATCTCGGATACTGTCATGGCTTCCAACGACCGCGCGCGTTCCCCGGCTTCAACGCCGAGCAACGCGTCGAGCCGGAACGGGCCAAGATCCTGCCGGAAGAAATCTCCCTCCGTGACGATGCCTTGCAGTTGTCCTCCCTCATCAAGGACGGGGAGCGCGCTGATCCGATGATCGGACATGCATTTGATGGCGGTGGCCAGGGTGCTGTTCGCCGTAATCGTCGCGGCTCCCAATGTCATGATGTCGCTGGCCTTCATCACACCGCTCCTTTTTCCTGACAGCTGGGGACAATGGATGGCACAAGCTCGAGCAGCCGTTCGACGTCATCGCGATGGCACAGGTCCGTACCGGGGGTCAGCACAGCCGCCGCGCCTGCGGCAATACCATAGCGGAAGGCGTCAAGCGGATCGCGCTCGCTGCTGAGCGCGAATACCATTGCCGCCAGAAAGCTGTCTCCAGCACCGACCGCGCTCCGGGTCTCGACCTCAACCGCCGGCAGGCGCCACGTCCCCGCGCGGCTCGCCAATATCGCGCCTTCGCGACCCATCGTCACGGCGAGGTGGTCCGACTTGCCGCTATCGACGATCTCCCGAGCGGCCGCGACGATATCGCGTTCATCGTTCAGCGGCCGGGCGACCAGTTGCCGCAACTCACCAATGCTTGGTTTGATCAGATGAAGGTTTCCCCCCATCACGGCTTCGCGAAGCGCATTGCCCGAGGTATCGAGGATAAGCCGCATGTCGTGACGCCGGGCAAGCTGTCCGACGCGGCTGTAGAAGTCGTCGGGTACACCGGGCGGCAGCGAACCGCTCGCCACCAGAAAGTCCGCGCGCACCCCTTCCAGATGGTCAAGAGCAGCTTGCCATTCGTCGATCGTCAGCTCCGGTCCACGCGGCACCAGACGGAATTCCTTGCCCGTCTCCCGCTCGTAGATGGATGTGCTGACGCGCGTGTCGCCCTTGATGGGAATTCGGCTGCGAACCAGTGCATGCTGATCCAGCAGTCCGTCCAGCGCGCACCCCGTCGCGCCACCCGACAGATAGTAAGCCCGCGCCGTCCCGCCCAGCCGGGCGATAACCCGAGCTACGTTGATGCCGCCGCCGCCGGGATCATAATGTTCCTGACGCGCCCTGATCTTGCGGGTGTGAAAGACTTGATCCGCTTCATAGGCGACATCGATGGCCGGATTCATCGTGAGGGTGACGATGCTCTTCATGAAGCGAGGCTATCCGCGCAGCCATGCGACCGGAATAAGTATATGTCCCAATGGGAGACTGGATCATGACATGGGAAAAGATTTCCCGGCGCGATTTCCAGGCGATCGGAACCGATCGCTGGTCAGGAAATCGCGGGAAACGCGAAATCCGGAGCAGCGATCTGATTCAATCGGATCAAAACCGCTCTGGCGAACCGAAAAGGGAAAGGACGATGCGAATAGTCGCCATATTGTCTGCATCTCTCCCAAGCCTTGGCGAAGCTGTATGACGGACAGAAACCGCCAAGCTACGCGTTTCTGGAACATCCTGGGAAAGGTTACTGCCTTGCTGGCCCTGCTGCTCCTCTTGTGGTGGCTGGTCAACGGCGAATGGCTGTGGATCTTCCTGAACGCAATATGGCAGCGCGAATGGGGCTGAACACAGGCTCCGACCGCTGTCGCGATCATGCCGACTGACTGCTGTGCTCCGGGCGAGCCGCGTCGAGCAGAGACACCACTTCCGCATCGCTGGTCTGATCGAATTCAACATAATGTGCACCAACCGCATAGAAGGGATATGGTGCGTAGAGGCATATCACCTCGTCACATTCCTCTCGAAGTGCGGCGATTACCTCCGCAGGCGCGACAGGGACTGCCAGTATCAGCCGTGCCGGATGCGCCTTGCTCAGCCCCTTGAGCGCCGCCTTGACCGTGCCGCCCGTCGCTATCCCGTCATCCACCACGATCACCGTGCGACCCGTCGCCGGAATGGGCGTCCGGTTGCCAAGATAAGTGCGCCTCCGCCGATCTATTTCAGCCAACTGCCTGCGCATCTCGGCGCGAATATATTCTGGCGTCGGTCCCAGCTGTCGCACGATGTCTTCATTGAGGACCAGTTGCGGATCGGCGCCATCGACGACGGCGCCGATGCCAAGTTCCTCATAGCCCGGCGCGCCAAGCTTGCGCACGAACAGCAGATCGAGGTCGGCCTCCAGAGCGCGCGCCACCTCGAAGGCGACCGGAACCCCTCCACGCGGCAGGGCGAGCACCAGCGGTTTGCTGCGCGCCAGATGGGCAACCGCCTTTGCCAGATGAACGCCCGCGTCGCGGCGGTCATGAAAAAGCATGGGTTGAATGTTCATTTCGCCTCGCCTTTCAGGTGAGAGCCGAACCAGTGGTCCGCAAGACGGATCACCTGGTCCAGCGTTCCGGGTTCCTCGAACAGATGGCTTGCGCCGGGCACGACCGCCAACTCCGTCGGCGCGGTCATATAGGACCGCGCGTTATGGTTGAGGCCCAGCACCTCCTGGTCCAGACTGCCGACGATCAGCAGCGTCGGCGCGCGAACGCGGCTGAGCGCGTCTGCCCCCGCGAGGTCGGGCCGGCCGCCGCGCGAAACGATGGCCGCTGCTCGATCGTCAGGCATCGACGCGGCGATGATCGCGGCCGCCGCGCCCGTGCTCGCACCGAAATAGCCGAGCGGCAGCGTCGCCAGCGGCTCTACGGTGCCCGCCCATTCGGCCGCTTCCCGCAATCGCCCGGCAAGCAGTCCGACGTCGAACACATTGCGCCGATCCATTTCTTCCTGCGGCGTCAGCAGGTCGACCAGTAGAGTCGCCATAGCCGAGCGATTCAGCCCTGCCGCCACATATTGGTTGCGCTGACTGTGCCGGCTGCTCCCGCTGCCATGGGCGAAAATCACCAGCCCCGCCGCGCTTTCCGGCACATCCAGAAACGCCCGGAGGCGGTGTCTGCCAAAGGTTACATCCTGTCGGCCTACAAGTTGCTGCACCATGATCAAAGTCCGAATGGCCAGGTTTCGGGCGCACCCATGGGTCTTTCCGCTCCCAACGGACTCACCGCCGATGTCTGCTCGAACCAGACCCAGGCGTCGAACTGCTCTGCCATCACCGCTTCGAAATAATGGCTGAGCCGCTCCGTTTCGGGTCGGTAAACCACGCCGATGGCGCGTTCCAGCAATGGATGGCTGAGCGCGTCCCTCAATTCCGCCCTGTCCCGGCCGCGCCAGTCGGTCAGGCTGCGGACAAGGCCGGTGCGCCGGAAAGCATGTTCATAACTGTCCGGGCGAGCGGGACGCACCGACTTGATCTCCATCGCGCCGCCCCAGTCGCTCGCCGCCGCCACCAGGCCGGTGTCGGTTCCGAAGCCGATGGAGACCGCGTCGTCGCCATAAGCGAGACGGCAAAGCTGACCGATGTTGAATTCGCCCTGCCAGCCCATCGCGGTTGCGGCTGCATTGCCGACATGACTGTTGTGCGCCCAGATGACCGCTTTGGTGCCGTCGCCCCGATGGGCCAGCAGTGCCTGAAGCGTTTCGAACATGTGTCGGTCGCGCAGGTTCCAGCTTTCGGTCGAACTGCGGTACATGGCGCGATAATAGCGTTCCGCCGCCCGCACGATGCGCGCATTCTGATAGGCATCGAACCAATCTTCGCCATCATGCTGCAACAGTTCGAGCCGTCGATACAGAAGCTGGCGGAGCTGCGCCACGACGCCATCCTCGCATCCCCTGCCGCCGGACAGCGTGACCGCCCGGCCATAATGCGCCGGTTCATCCTGCCAGGGCGTCAGACATCCATAGCGGCGACGAGCGCGCTCTGCTTCGCCCGGATCGGCCTTGTCCAGATAGGCAATCACGGCATGAATGGATTCGCTCAGACTGTAGACATCCAGACCATGGAAGGAAGCCTGTCGTTCTTCCGAAATATCCCGATTATGTCCGCGCAGCCAATCGGCAAAGGCAAGCACTTCCTGATTACGCCACATCCAGGTCGGGAAGCGCGCGAACATGTCGCCCCGTCGGGGTCGGGGGGCCAGATGCCGGACATAATCGTCTATGCGCGCCGCATCAGGCCAATCCGCCTCCACCGCAACCACCGTAAAGCCGTGCCGTTCGATCAGCCGGCGGGTAATGGCGGCCCGGGCCCGATAAAATTCCGAACTTCCGTGCGTGGCTTCGCCCAGCAGGACGATCCTGGCATCCCCGAACCGATCGAAACAGGCGCCGAAATCCTCCACCTTGTCGGGGGAGGGAAGCGGTTCGGCATATCGCCTCAAAATCCCGGTTAGTTCATCGGCCGTTTGGCCTGCCATTCTGTCGACAAGGGTTGTCTGTATCATCCTCTCAATCTCCGACATCCTGCGCTTGACGAACCCGACAGTTGTCGTGTTTTTCAGCCATATCGTAAATATTGCAGAACGGATCCATAATGGCGGAATCGGCGGCAAGCGAAATTGGGAATTATACGAATTGGTCCGTCCCTGCTGGAAACGCTCTGGTCCAATGTCCGATATAGGTCGTAATCTTTAAATCGTTCGCGATTGAGGCAAACGCTTCCTTGCGCCCGGTCCTGTAACTCCGTTGAGAACATAAAGCGCGACGAGTTGCGCGACGCAGTCCACCCCCAGCTTGCGCATCAGTCTGGCGCGGTGGACCTCGACCGTCCTGTGACTGATCCCCAGTAACTCGCCAATCTGCCTGTTGGTGAGACCTTTGACCACCGCGGCAAGCACTTCGCGCTCCCGGGGCGTTAAAAACTCCAGCAGGCCTGTGGGAGGACGACGGCTGTTGGCTTTTTCCCGAGAGTTCATCATGGCCGCGCCTATGGCTCTCTATAGCTCGCTGTCGCCTCGACCACGGCGTTGATCAACGCGAATTCCTTACAGGGCTTGTCCAGGACAGTCTCAAAGCCGTGCGCCATCGCCTTCTGCGTCAATTGGGAGGAACCGAAGGCGGTGACCAGGATCGCCTTGCCCATCCACCCCACCGCCCGCAGAGTATCGAGAAGCTGCACACCGTCATGGCCTGGCATTCGGTAATCCGTCACCAGGCAGGCCGGATTATTGGCTATGACTTCCGCTATCAACAATTCGGACATTGCGAAGGATCGGACCTCAAAGCCGCGGCCCTGCAACAGCAACTGCATCGATCGCCTCGATCCTGAGTCGTCATCCAGAATGACGATGGGGATCTTGGGATCGGCCATGCTCTTCGCGCCTTGCGCCGTGGGATTCAGCAACATAGGCGAAATGTGACATGGCACGGCTTTCAGGTCATTACGTATTGGTCCCAGTCAATCCTCGCGCGCCCATTCCCGCAGCAAAGGCGATCCGCAGCGCGTCCGAAAGGCTGTGAACGTGCAGCTTGGTCATCAGATTTGCCCTGTGCACCTCCACCGTCCGCGATGAAATTCCCAGATCATAGGCGATTGTCTTGTTCGGCAGACCCTGTGCAAGGCCCTCCAGCACCTCGCGCTCGCGCGCCGTCAAGGCGCCGATGATAGTGTCTGCGCGGGCTGCACGCGCCACCATGTCCTGGTCCGAATGAATGCGTTCGAAAGCGCGCTGGATCGCGTCGACCAAAACAGCCTTCTCGAATGGCTTTTCCAGAAAATCCACCGCGCCTGCCTTCATCGCCTGCACGGCAATGGATACGTCGCCATGTCCCGTCATGATGATGATCGGCATCGTGATGCCACGCTCGGCCAATATGCGCTGCACATCCAGCCCGTCTATCTCGGGCATGCGAATGTCCAGAAGGATGCAGCCGTCCTCGGCTGAGGAAAGATTCTTCAGAAATGCTGTGCCCGAACTCCAGGCTTCGACTGCGTAGCCTGAAGTCTTGAGCATGTAGCCAACGGACCGGCGGACGGAATCTCGATCATCAATGACGTGAATAAGCTTCTTCTCGACCATATGCCTCCTCCGCCTGCGCTCTAATGAGGGTGAAATGAAAGTCGGTTCCCTCGCCCTGGCGGGTATCCATCCATATCTTGCCGCCATTCACCTCCACGATCGTGCGGCATATTGACAGGCCAAGGCCCATTCCGTCCGGCTTGGTGCTCACGAATGCGGAAAAAAGCTGCTCCGCGACTCCTGCCGGAATGCCGCAGCCCGTATCTGCCACGGTTATCTGGATAAAGCCGTCGGTCCGGGCGCGGCTCGATATCGTCAGCCGCTTGACCGGGCTGGCGCTCATGGCATCACACGCGTTGCGGATCAGATTGATCAGCACCTGCTGGATCTGGATCCTGTCGACCAGTACCGGCGTCGCGCTCGGCTCCAGGTCAAATTGCACTTCGATGCCCATCTCGCGTGCGCCGGCCAGCCCCAGAGCCGCTGCTTCATTGACGAGATCTGTCAGGCTTTCGATGGTCTTTTCAACTTCGCCCCTGGCTACAAATTCCCGAAGACGCCGTACGATCTGCCCGGCTCTCAAGGCCTCGCTCGCCGCTTCCCCCAGCGCTTCCCGCATCATGGACCACTCGCTTTCATCGGGCCGCATCATCTGGTCGCGAACCGCTTCGACATAGTTGGTGACGGCCGCGATCGGCTGATTGAGTTCATGCGCGAGCGTGGATGCCATGGTGCCCATCGCGCTCACCCGCGTGACGTGGATGAGTTCGGCCTGCAATGTCGCCATCTGCTGTTCGACCATCCGGCGTTCGGTCAGGTCGCGGATGAAGCCGGTGAAGATCCGTTCGTGGCCCCGAACCGCCTCTCCGATGAAAAGCTCCATCGGAAAGAGCGAGCCATCCTTGCGCTGCCCGAAGACCACGCGTCCCTTGCCGATGATCCGTTTTTCGCCAGTTTCGATATAGCGTTGAATATAGCTGTCATGGCGTTCGCGATCCGGCGAGGGCATCAGCATACGCACATTCCTGCCCAGCACCTCGGCTTCGGCAAAACCGAACAGAATCTCGGCAGCCACGCTGAACGAGAGCACCTTGCCGCTTTCATCGATCACCACCATCGCATCAGGCACGGTCGACAAAATGGCTCTCAATTGGCTTTCATGCGCCTTCAGCCTGTCTTCGGCGGAACGCCTTTCGGTAATGTCGGAGACGATCTTCGCGAAACCGCGCAATTCCCCATCATCGCCGTAAAGCGCCGTCCAACTTACGGCGGCAAGGAATTCCGATCCGTTCTTGCGAAGCCGCCAGTCCTCCTCCTCGAACTTCCCCTCCTTGCGCGCGCGCGCAATGTCGGCTTCGGGCTTCCCGGCGGCAACCGCTTCGCTGGGGTAGAAAAGCGAGCTGTGCCTGCCCAGCACCTCCTTCTCGGTCCAGCCTTTCAGGCGCTCGGCGCCCCGGTTCCAGATGGTGACATGACCCGCTGGATCAAGCATATAAACGGCCAGGCCTTGGACCCCATCAATAAGCAGGTTCAATTCCACCGCCATCTGCTCGCTCGCGGCGCCTCTTTCTTCCGCCGCCGTTTCCGCTTTCTCCAACCGCTGGCTTGACCTGCGAACAAGGCGGTTCATCAGAATGATGCCCGCGGCCGTCGCGCTGAACATCGCAACTCCGGACAGGTCGCGGCTTTCGATGACAGACTGGCGCATGAAAATGACGTCCGCAGCGATACTGAGCAGCGAGGCAACAATCGCCGGGCCTTCGCCAACCCAGAGTGCGACAGCGACAATGGCCAGGATAAAGGGCATATATGCCGACTGGTCGCCCAGCCAGGGATCGAGCAGGATACGCACCGCCAACGCGATCACGGCACTGAGAACCGCGGCGCCATATTGAGCTGAGGGCGCGGCTATCCGTTTCAACATAAGCCCACCCCACCGAAACGATGCCGTTCGGTTTCGCCATGGTTGGTCGGATTTCTTTTTAACCCTGTTGATTATGCCGCGAAATATGTTTTGGATGCCGTCTCCATAATAGTCAGAAAAGCCGACAATATTTGTAAATCTCCGCATATGCCCATTGGCAGGCAGTTGATGCAGGATGTCAGCGACTCACGTTTGCCCGCCGCCTTGAAACTGAAAAGCGTTCATTCTGGCAGATTCGCGAGGATCATGGCCGCGACTGCGGTCATCAGGCCGAATGTCAGTGCGGCACGGAACAGGATGTCCAGGGACTGTCGGAGGCGATCAACAATCGGCACGACGTCCTCCTCGCAGATTATTTGGCAGGAACGCCGCAGCCGGGCAGCGCCCCCGACAGGCAACCTCATCATGAACGACGCGTCATCGGGGGCGATCGGGTCATAATGTAGCGACGACAATGTTGTCCTCGACCTTCGTCACACCGGGCGCAGCCCATGCGGCCCGTTCGGCGACGCCGCGCTCGTGCCACGCCTTCACCCGGCCACCCAGCCGAACCGTGTTGCCTTCGGTTTGGATGGTCACGCCTGCGGCATCGAGATCGGCCTGGCGCTTGAAGGCCGCCACGATACGTTCGCGAATGTCGGAAGTGACCGGCAGCTTTTTCACCTCAATGAGGTCGCTGACACCCGTGACGCCGGAAACCCTTGCCGCGGCCTTCCTGGCTTCGTCGCACTGATAGTAGGCATCGACCATGCCGGAAAGCGTGACCCATCCCTTCTCGACCTTCACATTGATCTTTTCGTGCGGGATGGAGACATTCCAGGAGAACATGTCCAGAATACGCTTGGCTATTTCATGGTCGGCAGTCTTCGGCTCCGACTTGAAGCGCACGTGGATTTCCTCGGCTATGGCCTTTACGCCGCTGACCCGCCGCACGGCCTTTTCGGCAGCGATCTTCTCGAGATAGTTCGACACATAGCCCGAGAGGGTCACGACCCCGTCGTTCACCGCCACGCCGATGTCGGCATGATCGACGCTGGGATCCCATTCGAGTTCATCCATGACGTCATGCTGCAACTGTCCGTCGGTCTTCATCGCAACTCTCCTTGTGCTGAGGGGATGCGCCCCATTCCGAGGCGCGTGATTTGCTGACGGCGCTCAGCGCCACCGGCAAAATGATGGCGACCACGGTTCCGGCGCCGGCCCTGCCGCGGATCGACAGTCTTCCGTTCATGTCTCGCACGGCCCGGCGCACCCGGCTGAGGCCGATGCCGTGGCCTGCCGTCTCCCCACTTCGCGGCGCCGTCGTCATGCGACTGGATAAAAGGCCGGAGCCATCATCGGCGATCGCGATCCAGATCCGGCAGCCGATCCTGCGGCAACGGATCATGATCCTGCCCGCACCGGCGGCTCTCGCATTCGCGACAAGTTCCAGCATCACCGCCTCAAGTTCGGCGGGGGCCGCCTTGACGAGAGCGGCTGGCAAAGCCACCTGCGCATCGATCTCCAAGGAAGCCGGCGCGCGGACGACAGCCTGAAGCATGGGAGCCGCGTCAGCAATCTGCGCCCCCACATCAATCAGCCTCCGCTCCTGGCCGGCTTTCTTCGACAGCAGGCGCGAGGTCAGCTCGTCGCCCCTGTGCGCCGCATCCTCAAGGGCGCAAAGCATAGTCTCTTCGCCTGCTCCGATCGGACTTTTGGCCAACCGCCCCTTTATCGAGGCGACAACGGCGAACAGATTGCGAAGGTCATGGATGATTTCCCTGGCAGAATCTTGCCCCGAAAAATCGCCACCAGCTTCGCTCGCATGTTGCATGGCCGCCTCCTGACTGTTCGAGGCGATTGTATGGAATGCCGCTGCCGTCCCTATTCGCAACTTCACGTAAGTAGTGTTTGAGGTGCCCGCGCGTGTCTGCGGCATTTACGCATGTCGCCGCGGGCAATGCATTCATAGGATCATGCCGAATAGCGAACGGGAGCGCCCTGCAAAAGGCGAGAAGACTCATGACTATCCGCAACCTATCGCCGCTTCTCCATGCAAAGAGCATCGTCCTGATCGGCGGATCGCAGCGCAAGGGCGCAGTCGGCACCCTGGTTCTCGACAATCTGCTGGCGGGCGGGTTCGCGGGTAAAATCTATGTCGTCAATCCACATCCCGTGACGAAGCGGGGCGTGGCATGGTGCGATGCGGTCACCGGTCTTCCCGAAGCGCCCGAGCTTGCCATCATCATGACGCCCGCGCCAACGGTCGCGACGATCATCGATGAGCTGGGAAGCCTGGGAACCCGCTGCGCCGTGATTCTTTCAGCTGGCCTGACGGATATTGACGGGCGCCGCTGCGAGATCATCGACGCAGCCCAACGGCATGACATGCGGATCATCGGTCCCAACTGTCTGGGCATCATGGCGCCTCATGCGAAGCTGAACGCCACCTTCGCGCGCACCGGAGCGCGGCACGGGCAGCTTGGCCTCATATCCCAGAGCGGCGCGCTGATTACCGCTGTCCTCGATTGGGCGCAGACCCGCGGCATCGGCTTCTCGGCGATCATATCGGTGGGAGACATGGCCGACGCCGGATTTGGCGATCTCATAGACCTGCTTGCGGCCGACCCCCACACCCAGGCCATCCTGCTCTATGTCGAGGAGGTAACGCAGGCGGCCGCGTTCATGGTGGCGGCGCGCGCCGCGGCGCTCACCAAACCAATCATAGCGATCAAGGCGGGCAAGAGCCAGCTTGCGGCACAGGCCACGCGATCCCACACCGGCGCGATGATCGGCGCCTATGATGTATATGAAGCCGCCTTTGCGAGGGCAGGCGTCATCCTGGTCGACAGCCTCACCGAGCTTTTCGACGCCGCTGAAATTCTCTGCACCTGTCGGCAGATCACGGATAACAGACTGGCCATCCTCACCAACGGCGGTGGCGCAGGCATATTGGCCGTAGATGCCCTGGCCCGCACCGGCGGTCAGCTGGCCGCCCTGACGCCTGAAACGTTGGGGATGCTTGAAACTGGCCTGCCCGGCGGCTGGTCCCGCGGCAATCCCGTCGATGTGCTGGGCGACGCAGACGCGACCCGTTACAGTCAGGCGTTGCGGTCGATCCTGCGCGATGAGGCTTGTGATGCGGTGCTGATCATGAATTGCCCGACAGCACGCAGCGAAGCAGAGGAGACGGTGCGGGCGATATGCCGCGAAGTCGCGGCGGCAGCCGAGGAACGCATCGGCAAACCTGTCATGGCCTGTTGGCTTGGCGACGCCAACGCCGCTGCCGTCAGGCCAGTGTTCAAAGCTGCGGGTATCCCGGTCTTTTCCACCCCCGACGATGCCGTGCGCGCCTTCGGTTATCTGGCACAGGCGCGCCGCATGCGCAAAAATCTGACCGAGGCGCCGGCGCAAACACGGGAGGTTAAGGCTGACCGCAACGCGGCGCGTGCGATCATCGCAAGCGCACAGCTGGAACAATGCACGTTTCTGTCCGAAATCAAGGTGAAGAAGCTGCTGGAAGCCTATGGGATCCCCGTCGCGGCAACCCGTTTCGCCGCATCGGCGGAGGCCGTGGAGGAAGCCTGCTGCTGGCTGAGCGCTCCTTATGCGGTGAAAATCGTCTCTCGCGATCTTCCGCACAAGTCGGACGTTGGCGGGGTAGCGCTCAACCTTCCCGACCCGCGTGCCGCAGTCGCCGCCGCGCAGGACATGGAGCGGCGAATCCGGCACGATCACCCGCAGGCCTGCATCCAGGGGTTCGCGGTCGAAGACATGGTAGAGGCAAGGGGCGGGGTCGAGATGATCGTCGGCATCACCACCGACCGGACCTTCGGTCCGATCATCATGGTTGGCGCGGGCGGCATCGCTGCGGAGCTCAAGCGCGACAAGGCTATCGACCTTCTGCCTGTCGATCATGCCCAGGCACGCGCCCTTGTTGCGCGGACGAGCATATCAGCCATGCTTGCCGGCTACCGCAACGTGCCCGCCGCCGACGTGGAAAGCCTGGCCGATGTGCTGGATGCCATTTCTGCCATGGCGGTGGATCTGCCTGATCTCCTCGAACTCGACATCAACCCGCTGGTGGTGAGCGCCGCAGGTGCCATCGCGCTGGATGCGCGGGCGCGGATCATGCCTGCGCCTGCCGGCGAATCCCGTCTCGTCATCCGCGCCGCACCTGAAGGCTGGGCGTCTGACCTTGTGACCGAACATGGCCTGCGATTTCATGTGCGCCCGGTGCGGTCCGATGACGGGGAAGCGGTAGTCAGCTTCTTCGACCATGTTTCGCCCGAAGATTTGCGCTTCCGCTTCATGTCGGGCCTTCCAAAGGTCCTGCATGAACAAATCACGATGATGACGCGGGTCGATTATCTGCGAACGATCAGTTTCCTGGCGTTCGATGAGGATCGTCACGACGTCATCGCCATCGCCACGCTGGCAACGGACCCGGACCGCAGCCGGGCGGAAGTCGCGCTTACCACGCGTACGGACATGAAGGGCAAAGGAATAAGCTGGACCCTGTTTGAACATGTGCTGCGCTATGCCAAGGCCGAAGGCATAGACACCATAGAAGCGATCGAATGTGCCGATCATGACGCGGCCCTGCGCATGGAACGGGAACTGGGCTTCATGACGATTGTCGACCCCGACGATCCGACTGTTCGCATCGCCAGAAAATGCATAGCAGCCGCTTCCGCGGCCAACTGATCGCCGCGGCGCAGCCTTCGTCCAGGCCCAGTGACGACCCGGCGCTGGCGGTGCGGGTTGCTGAAAACGGAACTCTTTGCCCGCGTGACGCCGGACCAGAAATTGCGGATTGTGCGGGCGCTCCAGACAAAGACGGCCGGCCTCTGCCTTGCCGCGACGATTGCGCTGCCCTGAAGCGTCTCGTCATGCCATAGCCACGGCTTTACCTTGTTCACCGGATGCTTTTGCCCAATCCGCCGTAAATCGAGGCTTTCACGACGAACGCGTTACTAGCCCGTTGCACCCCGATCCCATCCGTAGATTCACGAACATCCGCCGGCCGCGCATCAGGATAGATTGCCGGACGCAAGCCGCAGGAGGATGCCATGGGCGGAATAAGTGCTGCCGGTGGGTAACATGATCGCCATGCAGATCAGCGCTCCCGGGAGGCCGCTGGAAAGGGTCGAGCGTCCCGTGGCCCGTCCGGGCGTGGGGGAGCTGCTGATCGAGGTCGCGGCCTGCGGAGTCTGCCGGACCGACCTTCATGTTCTCGATGGTGAGATTGCTGCTTGCTATCCTATCATACCGGGCCATGAGATTGTCGGCCGCGTCGCCGCGATTGGTCCCAAAGTGGCAGGTTTCATGCCGGGACAGCGGGTCGGCGTGCCATGGCTTGGCCACACATGCGGCCAATGCCCTTACTGCCGCGCGGGGCGGGAAAATCTCTGCGATGCGCCGCTCTTCACCGGCGCGACGCGGGACGGGGGTTATGCCAGCCATGCCGTCGCCGATGCCCGATATTGCTTCTCCCTTCCCGAACGTTTTTCCGACGTGGAGGCAGCGCCGCTTCTGTGCGCGGGCCTGATCGGATGGAGAGCGTTGCGGTTGGCCGGGCCAGCGCCAGTTATCGGCCTATACGGTTTTGGGGCTGCTGCGCATATCCTTGTGCAGATCGCTACGCATCAGGGACGCACCGTCCATGCCTTCACCAGAAAAGGCGACGAAGAGGGGCAGGCTTTCGCCCGGTCCCTGGGCTGTGCGTGGGCCGGCGCATCGTGCGAGCGGCCGCCCGAACCGCTTGACGCCGCGCTGATCTTTGCTCCTGTCGGAGCGCTGATCCCGTTTGCCCTGCGAACCGTGCGCAAAGGCGGCAGGGTCGTTTGTGCAGGCATCCATATGAGCGACATTCCTTCCTTCCCCTATGCGGATCTGTGGGAGGAGAGGCAGATAGTTTCCGTCGCCAACCTGACGCGCGAAGACGGCACCTCCTTTTTCGAACTTGTTGAAAATATCAGGCTCCGGACCGTAACGGAATCCTTCCGGCTCGAAGATGCCAATGAGGCGCTGCAAAGTCTTCGAGGCGGCAAGGTCAAGGGCGCTGCGGTTCTCATTCCCTGACCCATGCCCGGCTTGCCGCTTGGCGGCCCCGGCGCCAGCCTGTCGGCTGGAGCGCGTCCTGAACTCTGTCAATTTGCCTGCGGCCCAGCCGGGTTCAGCCTTTCTGCAGGTCACGCTCCAGCAGTTTCAGCCGATCGACGATGGAAAAGAAAAAGGCGGTGGACCAACCGATCAGGATGATGCCGTTGGCACCTTCGATCACGCCCAATATCCTGCTGCCGACCGGCAACACCACATCTCCATAGCCTATCGTCACATAGGTCGAGGTGGAAAAGTACAAGGCCTGCTCCAGATCGGCGAATGCCCCCAGCATCAGATACAAGGCCGCCCAGAGCCAGATCTCGATCGCATGCAGCAGAAACAGGCCGAATGCTGCCAGCAGGATCGCCATCCCATTGACGATAGAGGCGACGATCACTTTCGATGCGTGGCGATGCCGGCGAAGCAGGGCGAGCAGCGCCGCAAGACCAATCAGGTGAATGAGTACCGTCGCGGCCACTGCGACTGTGGCAATAAACAGCTGATCGGTCAGGCTCATAGGTCAGACATACCGGTTCGTCCTCGCATCGGGCAGCAATGGGCTTGCCGGCAAGCTGCACCAGCGGGCCATGAAGCTGTTTCATGGCCGGCAATGCCCGGAACTAATGTCCTAATATCAGCGGAAGCTTGCCTCGGCTGAGGAGACGCTTGGTGATGCCGCCGAACGCTTCCATCAACCGGCCGCGACCATAGGCTCCCATGACGACATAGTCAGCCTTCCATTGATTGGACTCTTCCTCGATTATAGCGTCGACGGGGTGCATGCGGTCATCGAGCAAACGGATCGTGGCATGAATATCGTGGCGCGAAAGATAACGCGCAGCGTCGCTTGGTTCGGCTTGTATTGAACCATCCCTGATGGTCAGCACCTCGACCTCATCGGCCAGCGCGAGAAGCGGCGTGCATGCGCGCATCGTGGCAATGCAGGACGGATGTCCGTCCCACGCCAGCAGCGCTCTGCCTATGTTGAGGCATTTGGCATGCTGCGGAACGGCCAGGACCGGAACCCTGGCGTGCATCAGCACCTGGCTGGCGATTGTGCGCATATCAGGAAGCGGGTAGCTGTCCAGTTGTCGGTTCAGCACGACGATGTCGGCGAGAGACGCCTCCTTGAGGAGGCAACTTGCAATTTCCCCGCTCGTATCGATCCAGTCCCAGCTGACGTCTTCATTCGCCAAATGTGCCGTAATTCTGGACTTGTTGCGAGCTTCGCTGCCTCTTTCATCGATCAAGACAGCTGTTTCGCCGAAGCCGGCATAAAGGTCGCCGGCAATGACGGGGAAGGGAGTCACGTCAATACAGCGCAAATGGCCGCCTAACGCGCGGGTCAAATCCAGCGCCGCTTGCAGCCGGGCTTCCTGACCTTCATCATCATGTAGCAGAAGAAGAATATTCTTCATGACGATCTCCTCTCGAAAGTTCCAGCTTACGATGTGCCCGTTTGAAGCAGCTATGAGGAAAGATACGTAGGCCTTGGTGAAGATGAATGCCTGATTTCTCGGCTTTGCCTCCGGTGCAGGTGTCGAGGAAGCTGCGCCGGGGAGAAGCGGGAATCAGCCGGTTGCCTTCTTGAAAGCCAACGCAAGGAATATCCCGGACGCCGCCCGTCCGCGGTATGATATCCGTTCAGAACCGAAAGCTGAGCCATGTCCCGAGGAAGGCGGAATCGACATAGCCGGCTTTTCGCAATACCGCCCCAGCTTTCAGATACTCCCCACGGGCTGTCAGCGTCAGGCGCGGAGCGATGTTATATATCAGCTGCGCGCGGGCCAGTTGCGCCACATCCTTTCCGGTTACGCTCTCGGTCCCCACGTAAGGCGTGTAGTTGGCTCGATAAACTGCATCGCGCTGATCGTCCCTCCAGGTGAACTGATATTCGAGCGAAGCGCGTAGCCTGGGCGCAGGCGTGAAGCTGATGTTGGGCGCGAGGGCAATCAGGTTAGTGGCCGTCAGGAAGAGGCCATAACTGAAATAGATGTTGTTGCCATAGGGTGCATAGGCGTTGCGGAGCGTTCCCTTGTCATAGCCGCCCCCGCCGCTGCCGTAATCCATGTGGACGCCCACCCGAGGCGCGTTCTTCTCTTCGCCCAGTTTCCACGTTTGCGCGAAAAAGGCCTGCCATGCGTTGATCCGGCGATCCTGAAATTCGCCATATTGATGCACCAGCGTCCAATCGAGCGATAGGCGACCGACATCGCCCCAAAGCCGCGCGCCGGCATAATAGCGCACTGCCGGGGCAACGACGCCGCCCCAGGTTCCGACACGATTGCGCCGCCGCCAGAAGAATGGGTCGAAGAAAAGCCTGGAGCCGCCCAACCAGTTTTCGGGCACCACAAAGCCTGCGGAAACGCCGCTGAAGCGCCGGTTTTTGTCAGGAACATCGTCGCCCAACCCGCCATTGCCGAGATTCGTCGTTTCGAAATCGAACAGCGTCGCCCGCAGCGTAGGCGTACGCGCCCAGACGCGCGTTCCGTTCAGCACGAAGCGAATGGTATTATTGTCCCGTTGGGAGATCAGCAGATTGGGTCCATCGGTGAACTCCTGCCTCCCGTATCGAATGCCCAGATCGAGGTCGCCGAACCGTCCTTTGACCTCCGCGAAATATTGCTGATGGACAAAGCTGTTGTTGAAGGTGCCAGACGGTGTGCCAATGTTTTTGCCGCTGATCTGGCCATGCGCGACCTCTCCATAGAATCGCAGATGCTCACCCACATGCAGATCGGCGCCTGCAACGAGCCGTAATATGTCCTGCCGCTGTTCGGGGCCTTCGATCAGCTGCGGATTGCCGGTGAGGTTCACACGCGCCCGCGCCTCTCCGCTCAGCGTCAGGTAGATATCGCCATCGTCGTCCAGAGGCAGATATTTGAGCCGGTCCAGGAAATCGTCGCGCTTTGCCGGGGCGCGATAGGCGCGCCAGTCCTCGGCCCAGCGGGAAAGATTATATCCCCCGACAGTCGCGCCGTCGCCCTGCGCGGCGGCGGGATAGGATGGCGTGTTGGTGTCCGCGAAGGCGGGTGCGCTCCAGGCCAGTGCCGCCACGCCCCAGAATGGGTTGAGTTTCATGGCATCCTCTCATGTGGAGGGCTGCCCGACAGGCGCACCCTTCATTCTTTTCTTATGGTCTTAGGCGGCGGCGAGTGCGTGTGCCGGTTCTTCCATTGCGACGGACAGGCGCCCGGCCAGGGCGTCGTCCAGTTTCTGCCGGTCGAGCGCACCTTCCCATCGCGCGACGACGATCGTGGCGACTGCATTGCCGATGAAATTTGTGAGACTGCGGCATTCGCTCATGAAGCGATCGACCCCCAGAATCAGCGCCATGCCGGCGACCGGCACGGTCGGCACGATGGACAGGGTCGCCGCCAATGTGATGAAGCCCGCGCCGGTTACGCCTGCCGCGCCCTTGGACGACAGCATCGCGACGCCCAGCAGCAGTATTTCCTGCCCCAGCGTCAATTCCACGCCCGTCGCCTGTGCGATAAACAGTGCTGCCAGGGTCATATAGATGTTGGTGCCATCAAGGTTGAAGCTGTAGCCGGTCGGCACGACCAGTCCGACCACCGACTTCTCGCAACCTGCACGCTCCATCTTGGCGATGAGGTTGGGCAGCGCGGCTTCCGACGAGGACGTGCCCAGCACCAGCAACAGTTCTGCCTTCAGATAGCGGAGCAGACGGAATATCGAAAAGCCGCTGAGCCGCGCCACCGTGCCCAGAACTATGATTACGAACAGCGCCGAGGTCAGATAGAAGGTTGCGACCAGCGCTCCCAGACTGGCAAGGCTGCCTATGCCATATTTGCCGATGGTGAAGGCGATGGCTCCGAATGCACCGATGGGCGCCGCGCGCATCAGGATCGACACCAGTCTGAAGATGATGAGGCTCAGCCGCTCGAGAAAGCGGACGACGGGTTGTGCTGGTTCGCCGACGAGACTGATGGCCACACCAAAGAGGATGGCGATCAGCAGGATCTGAAGGATGTTGCCTCCCGTGAACGCGCCGATGAGAGTCGTGGGAATGACATCCAGCAGAAAGCCGACCAGCGTGCTGTCGTGCGCCTTCGCCGCATAATCTGCCACCGCCGCTCCGTCCAGGGTTGCGGGGTCGACATTCATGCCTGCGCCCGGTTTCACCACATTGGCAACGATCAGGCCGACGACCAGCGCCAGGGTGGAGAAGGTGAGGAAATAGGCGAATGCCTTGGCGGCGACGCGGCCGACCGACCCCAATTCCTTCATGCCGGCAATACCCGTGACGATCGTCAGAAAGATAACGGGCGCGATGATCATCTTGACCAGCTTGATGAAGGCATCGCCCAAAGGCTTGAGCGCTTCGCCATAAGCCGGCCAGAAGTGACCCAGCATCGCGCCCGCCGCGATGGCGATCAGCACTTGCACATAAAGTTGCGACCTCCATCCGCCTTTGGCGGATGGTCGCTCCGCTGTTGAGAAATTCTGATTGATCATGTTCAGGCGCTCCGTCTCCAGTCGCCAGCTTTGTCAGCCGGTAATTGGGTGGAAGGGTCGCCCGGCAAGGCAAAGTGTGCAAATCTAAAGTAGGACTCTCATAAGTATATGATAATTAAAGGTAATAATGACAATCTGCCCGCCCATCGTTACTTTTTCGTTTCGTTTTCCGCATAGGAAAGCCATGATCTGTGTGATATTCCACACAAATGGCATTGCCCTTTCGTCTTCACAGCTGGATCATGGCTGGCGCAATCCTGCTGGCGGTCGCTGCGTGCTGGATCTTCGCGCTCAGATTCGAGCGGACGGCCCGCGCCGAGTTTCTCGCTGCGCAGAGAGAGGACGCTGCGCTCCAGACTCGCGCACGGCTGCGACTGCTGGAATCCGAGCTTCAGAAATATCGCCTGATCCCCACCGTTCTGGGCGAATATTCCGACGTCCGGCAGGCATTGCAGGCTCGGGCACCCATGATGGAACTCAGCGACAAGCTCGCCCTGCTGAGCGAGAAGACAGGGGCGGCCGCCATCTTCCTGCTCGACGCGAGCGGGCGGACGATTGCCGCGTCCAACGCACGCAAGCCGAGCAGCTTCGTCGGACAGGATTACAGCTTTCGCCCCTACTACCGGCTGGGATGGCTGAAGGGCGGAGGTGAATATTTCGCGCTCGGCACCGTCAGCCGTCGCCCCGGCCTCTACTTGTCGCGTCGGGTGGAAGGAAGCGCGGGGCCCATCGGTGTCATCGTCGTCAAGGTCGAGTTCGATTCGATCGAGACGGGGTGGGCCGGACGTGGCTCATGGAGCTTTGTGGTGGACCAGAATGGCATATTGCTGTTGAGCAGCGATCCTGCCAAACGCTTCTTCGCGCTGCACCCGGTTCCGCCCCGCCTGCGCGGCATGATCAAGCGCAACCTGCAATTCGGCGCAGCGCCGCTCACGCCTATCGGCATGCGGATCGACCCCGATGGCACCGCCATGCTCCAGGACGGCAGCAGCGTGATGACTGCCAACCTTCCTGCCCCAGTCGCGGGATGGCGGCTTTATTATGTGACGCCGATCGGCGAGGGGCTTGCTGCAGTCAAACAGCGCGTGCGCGCGGCGACGGTCCTGTTCGCCGCGTTGCTGATCCTTTTCGGTGCGGCCATCGCCTGGCTGCTTGCGCGCCAGCGCCGCACCCTCCGTAACCGTGAACGGCTGGAGCGTGAAGTGGCGATCCGCACCGAAGCGCTGGGCCATGAGATGGAAGCCCGAACGCTCGCAGATCGTCGCTATCGTCAGGCGCGTGAAGAACTGGCGCATGCCAATCGATTGGGGACAATGGGGACCATATCCGCCGGGGTCGCCCATGAAATCAATCAGCCCGTTGCGACCATCCGTACCTTCGCTGAAAATGCCGACCTTTTCCTGGATCGAGGCACGCCCGAAAAGGCGCGCGCCAATCTGCGCGAAATCATTGCCATGACAGATCGCATCGGCAGCATCACCGCGCAATTGCGGCGTTACGCGCGGCGCGGCGTGGGACAGGTGGGCCCGGTATCACTGGCGCAGGTCTTGGAAGGGGTCCGGCTGCTGGTGGGCGACCGCTTCCGCAGCGCAGGCGTGCATCTCAGCCTTGCCGATCCTGACCCAGCGCTTCATGTGCTTGCCGGCCGGGTCAGGCTCGAACAGGTGCTCGTCAACCTGCTGGGCAATGCGCTCGACGCCGTCTCGGAGCAAGTCGACCCGCAGGTTCGGGTGGCAGTATCGTGCGCGGACGAAATGGTGAGCATTGATGTATGCGACAATGGCGCAGGGATAGATGCCGCCATCCGCGACGACATCTTCATGCCCTTTGCCAGTACCAAAGCCGAGGGCCTTGGCCTTGGCCTCCATATCGCACGGGACATCATGACGGAGTTTGGCGGCGCGCTGGAACTTGTGGACGATGGCCCGGGAACGATTTTTCGAATGACATTGGTAAAGATATGATCGAGTCGCAAATCCTGCTGATCGACGATGACGACGCGCTTCGCTCTGCCTTGGCGCAGTCGTTCGACCTTGCCGATATTCCGGTCCGATGCTTCGGCGAAGCGACCGAAGCGCTCGCGCTGCTCGATCCCGCTTTCGTGGGCGCGGTGATCAGCGACATACGGATGCCCCGTATGGACGGACTCGAACTTTTCCGGCGCATATCGATGATCGACCATCAGATCCCCGTTATACTGATGACCGGTCATGGCGATGTCGCCATGGCTGTTTCCGCCCTAAAGCAGGGCGCGTTCGATTTCATCGCAAAGCCCTTCGCCACGGATCATCTGATCGCCTCGGCTCGCCGGGCGATCGAGATGCGCACATTGGTTCTGGATAATCGCCGCCTGCGCCATCTGGCGGAGGAAGGGGCAAGTGGCGAACCGCTGATCGGCGAAAGCCGGGCGATCGTGCGGCTGCGCGAGCAGATGCGCCACCTGGCGGACGCCGATGTCGATGTGCTCATCGAAGGAGAGACGGGCACGGGTAAGGAACTTGTCGCAACGCTGCTCCATCGCTGGAGCCGGCGTCGGGGCCAGCCCTTCGTCGCCATCAACTGCGCCGCTCTCCCCGACAACGTCGCCGAAGCGGACCTGTTCGGTCAGGAAGGAAGAGCGCAGTTGATGCAGTCCGGGCGTATTGCCCGTGCCCATCGTGGAACGCTTTTTCTTGACGAGATTGAAAGCAGTCCTGCCCGATTGCAAGGCTCGCTCCTCAGAGTCCTGGAGGAGCGCGAAATCCATCCCGTCGGCGCGGCGTCCCCGCAATTGCTCGACACGCGGGTCATTGCCGCTGCAAAGCCGGGCATCGATGCGCAAGTGGCTGACGGGCGCTTTCGCGCGGACCTCCTTTATCGCCTCGATACCGTTCGACTGCGCATTCCCCCGCTGCGCGACCGGCGCGAGGACATTCCATTGTTGTTCGGCTATCTGCTCCACCAAGCGGCCAGCCAGATCGGACGCGCCGTGCCGGATGTGCCGGCCGCCGTACGCGCCCGGCTCAGCGATCATGACTGGCCGGGCAATGTGCGGGAACTGGCCAATTATGCCAAGCGGGTGCTGCTCGGCATGGAGGCGGATGATTCAGGCGTGGACTCCGGCTTGTCGCTCAGCCAGCGCGTCGACCGCTTCGAAGCGCTTACAATCCGCCAGGTTCTTGAACGGGTGCAGGGCGACGCGCGCGCGGCGATGGCCGAACTCCAACTGCCTCGCAAGACTTTCTACGACAAGCTCAACCGCCACAACATCAACATCTCAGGATATCGATGACAGATCCGCAGCACTCCCCGTCGAATGGCCGACCAGCGCGATAACGCCGAACGTCAAACCGCGCCGGAAAGCTCGCTCGCGGGTGTTTCGATGCGCTTTACATGGACAAATCTGACTTGAAGCGCGTTCTTCGGGGCGCTGCCGCAGCGCTGCGGCATCCAGAGTATGGCTCGCGAAGGGAAGGGTGGCTCCCGCCAGCTCGTCGTGAAATCAAGGGTAATTCCTTCCATCACGGACGCGCATTCCACCCCCCATGCCATCGCCGCCTTCCGGCCGTCCGCGTCGGCGCCGCGCCAGTTGATGAAGGCAGCGACGCGCGTGCCGTCGGCAATGGAAGGCTCGCCCGCGGAAAGCACATGCTCGTCGGCGGCCGCGGGCGCCGTCCGTGCCCGGTTCATGAAGCGCTCCTCGTCGGCGCGCATGATGTCGCCCACCGGTCCGTCCATCAGCGCGGCCGTCGCGTTTATATCCTCGGCCCAGAATTCCGATATCGTGTCATAGCCAATGTCCTGCGCGTCCAGAAGATGATTGCGGACATAGCGGGTGAACGGAAAATGGCGGATGGCCAATGGCGCGTGGCTGTTTTCATAATGATCCTGAAAATGCCTGCGATCGAGGCCTTCGCGATGAACCAGCGCGCAGATGCTTTTCATCATGGCTCCCCCAGATCCGTGCCGCAACTCAGATCGCGATGTTCGGTCATCGCCGCGACTATCGCCTCCATCCTCGCACCGATCGCCGCATAGGCATCCGGGCCTGCGATCATCTGCGGCGGAGGATCGGCCATGTCCGCAACGCACGCGACCAGTTGGGCGAGCTTATGCGGATCGCCCCGCTGCCTGCCGTCGACGGACTGGACCAGCTTGATCCGGGCGGCCACGCTTTCGTCATAATCGCTGCTGCCGCCTTCGCCGGTTTTGAGCGATCGGCCGGAAAAGTCGCTGCGGAACATGCCCGGCGCTATCGAGCAGACCTTGACGCCAAGATCGGCAACCTCGCGCGCGAGGGCTTCGCTCGCCGCCTCGAGCGCGAATTTGGAACTGGAATAATAGCCGGTCGCCGGATTGGCGATGCGCCCCGCCAGCGATGAGATCTGGATGATGCGGCCGGACCGGCGCGCCCGCATGCCGGGCAGAACCGCCTTCATCATGCGCAGGGCGCCGAAGAAGTTGGTTTCGAACATGGCCTTCACCTCGGCTTCGTCGCCCTCTTCGATCGAGGCGACATAGCCATAGCCGGCATTGTTGACGAGCACGTCGATCCTGCCGAAATGGCCGATGGCGTCGGCGACTGCTCTGTCGACAGATGCCTGATCCGTCACGTCCAGCGCCAGCGCGATCGCCCGGTCGGGAAAGGCGGCGACGAGATCCTGAACCTTGTCCGGATCGCGTGCGGTCACGGCCACGCTCTCGCCGATCGAGAGGGCATGATGGGCAATGGCCCGACCGATCCCCGTGGAGCAGCCGGTAATGATCCAGCAACGGCTCATTCGGCTATCCTCCAGGCGTAGCTGTCCGCTCTGCGCGCACGTTGCGCATCCCGCTCTTGCGGCGTGACGCGGCGGGCATGCGGAAGCTCTCGGGCAATGTCCGCGAGTTTGATGACGCGGCTCTTCGCGCCCAGGCCGGCATCCGGCCTGCCATTCTCGAACTCGGCCCAGCGCAAGGTCATCAGCCCGTCCGGCATGTCGCAACTGTCCAGCCAGTTCCATATGCCCGGATCGCGGAGCGATACCAGCAACCGGACGGCGCCATCGGCATCCCGTTCGATCTGCGAAAGATTGAGGCTGCTCGTCCGGTCGACGATGTCGTTGGTCGTTCCCCACAAATTGGTGATCGGGGCAAGGAAGTAACGGGCGCCGCCCAACGCCACCTCGATCAGCAGGCCTTCGTCATCGGCCAGATCGAAATGCCCCATGATATAGACCTGATTGCGCAGCGCGCCGTCCGTATCCCTGTCTATGACGAAGTCGAACATGTTGGCGGGCTTGTCGAGCGCCTGCGCATTCCAGCGCATCGTATTGTCGACATTGCGGATGAGCATCGCCTGCGCGTCGGCAACTTTCTGGTCGAAACTGCGCTCCGGTCTGCGCGGTTCACCGCCCAGCCGCTCGATGCTGAGGTCGTTTACGCGTTCCTGCGCCCAATCGGTCACGACGTCGCGAATGTAGAACTCGACCGCGGCGGGCGAGGAACGGACATGGTTGGCCCGGTCCCCCTTTTCGTCGGCATCGACGAAAATCTCGAAACGGCCATCTTCATCCAGCACGAGCGACTTGCCGTCGAGCACGTCCACCGTGCCCATGTGCGCATTCCACAGGGTGAAGTAGTTTTCCGTGAGGCGCGGCTGGTGGACCCTGCCGCGGATGACGTAGCGCTCCGCCCCGTCGATCGGGATCACGCGGTAGACCGAGTCCGGATTGTCCAGTCCCCAGCGCGACCCGGGTATGTCGAGATCGCCCAGCCGGTGGGGACTACGGGAAATGGTGACGACCGCAGGCCGTTCGGGGTCGGTGTTGAGCGACCAGATGATCGCGCCGAACACCACCTCGTCATATTTGGTTTCGAACGCCTGACGCTGGGCTGGTCCGGGCCGGGCCTTTTCGAGCCAATAGGCGCGCCGATCGGCGATCGTTTCCTGCATGCGCGGATCGTGCAGCACCTTGACGGCTTCCTGCTCGAAGCGCCGCTGGTCCGGCGTGTTGATGGGATTGGACATGGGGACTCCTTCCTCTCTGTCCGAATGTGTCCGCGCCGATGGCGATGGAGCAACAGGGATGACGGCGGCGATCGTGCCCTTCTTCGGTTTTTGCGCCGCATAAGCGCCGGTCTTACGGTTCCGCCGCGCCGCAAGCTGCTATATGGAGGTCGAAGGACGGACAGGAGAGGTGCCATGGAAGGGGCGTTGCGGATCGATGCTGCGGTCGATCTTCCCGGTTTACGGATGGAAAGGCTGAGACAGGATGCCAGCGGGCCGTTCCTGCGCGCGCATGAGATTGACCGGCCTTCGCTCATCTCCATCCCCGCGTCGCATCGCGAGGCCGCCCGCGGATGCTTTGGCCCGCCCGTCTCCCACCGCTCGTTCCTGACTTTTGGCCCGACCATTTTCGTCCCCGCTCATGTGCCGGTCCACATCAGCTCACCCGGCTTTTCCAGCCGGAGCCTGCTGATCCTGCGCTTTGGCGATAAGGACCTTGGGAGCCTCGCCGCCCATTATGACGGGCGCGATCCCGGCATGCTGACGCGGTGCGTGGACATCAGGGAAAGGCGGATCATCGAGACGATTGACCGCATGGCGCAGGAGATCGACCGTCACGCGGTCGGCCGCGACATCATCCTCAAGGGACTGGGTCTTGTCCTGCTGGGGGAACTGGCGCGCTATCTGGACAGTGCCGCGGACCAGCGCGACGCGGGCAGGGGGATGCTGGCGGACTGGCAGATGCGGCACCGAGTAACCGATGATGTTATTTTAGACTGGTGATACCAAGCCCTATCAAATTTG
>NZ_JBHIWJ010000040.1:0-38832 GCF_041987595.1 Sphingobium sp.
ATCCTGCTGTGCGTGACAGGGCTGTATCTGCGCTGGCCGCGCCGGGGCAGTCCTGCGCTGGCGCTGCGCGGAAGGCCCGGCGGGCGGCTGTTCTGGCGTGATCTGCATGGGACGGTCGGTTTCGTGGCGGCGGGGGTGATTGTGTTCCTCGCCGTGACGGGAATGCCCTGGACGGATGTTTGGGGCCGCGGGCTGCGCTCGGTTATCGCGGCCCATGACCTTGGACGGCCGAAACTGGGCGCAATTCCGTGGAGCGCGCCTGCCAGGGAAGCGCTGCCATGGGTGCTGCGCGAAGGTGGCGCGGTTCCCGGTGGGGCTGGCGGGGCTGGCGTCGATGATGTGGCAAGGATCGCGGCTCAGCGGGGCTTGCCGGGCGGTTATGTCGTGAGCTTTCCGGCCACGGCAGGGGCGCCCTGGCTGGTGACGGCGCAGGCGGTGAAGGCGGAGGAGGCGCGGGTCCTCACCATCGACGCCGGATCGGGCGCGGTGGAGCAGGATATCGACTGGCGCATGTTCGGGCCGGGCGCGAAGGCGGTCGAATGGGGCGTCGCCACCCATCAGGGGCAGGAATATGGCGAGGGCAACCGGCTGCTGATGCTGGCGGGATGTCTGGCGTTGTTGCTGCTTTGCGTGACCGCGCCCGTGCTGTGGTGGAAGCGGCGGCTGGGCGAGCCTCCGGCGGCGACGCCTGCCGCCAGCCGCATGGTGGCAGGGTTGATGCTGGTGCTGGGCCTGCTTTTTCCGCTGACGGGGTTGAGCATGATGGTCGCGCTGCTGGGCGAATGGGGAGCAGTCCGGCTATGGAGGGCGTGACGGGGCTGCAGCCGACTCGCATGTGGGCGTTTTGTTTGCCGCATTTCAGCCGCGCTGAACGATGTTTCCGAGTCGTCAGGTGTTACCTGACGTGAAAATGCTCTAGGGGCAGGCGGATGTTGCGCCTTTCCGGATTGAAACTGCCCCTCGACCATCCTGCCGAGGCGATGCCCGTCGCCATTTGCGAGCGCCTCGGCCTCGCGCCGCAAGAGTTGCTGAGCCATGTCGTGGTGCGCCGGGGCAATGATGCGCGACGCAAAAATGCGATCCAGCTCGTCTATACCGTCGATGTCGACGTCACCGACGAGGCGGGCGTGCTGGAGCGGTTCGCCAAGGACCATGACGTCCGCCCGCGTCCGGATACCGACTATAGGTTCGTGACCCGGGCGACAGGTGACTGGTCCGGCAAGCGGCCGGTCGTGATCGGTGCGGGGCCGTGCGGGCTGTTCGCCGGGCTGATCCTGGCGCAAATGGGTTTCCGGCCGATCATCCTCGACCGCGGCAAGGTGGTGCGGGAACGGACCAAGGACACATGGGGCCTGTGGCGCCGTTCGGAACTCAACCCCGACAGCAACGTGCAGTTCGGGGAAGGTGGGGCCGGGACCTTTTCCGACGGCAAGCTCTATTGCCGGGTAAAGGACCCGCGCTTTCTGGGGCGCAAGGTGCTGGAGGAGTTCGTCGCGGCGGGCGCGCCGGATGATATCCTGACCGAAGCGCACCCGCATATCGGCACCTTCCGCCTTGTTTCCATGGTGGAATCGATGCGCCGCCAGATCGAGGGGCTGGGCGGCGAATATCGCTGGCAGCATCGGGTCGATGAACTGGAACTGGAGCGGCAGGCGGATGGCACGCAGAAGCTGCGCGGACTGCATCTGCATGACGGCAGCTTCATCGAGACCGACCACGTCGTCATGGCGGTCGGCCACAGCGCCCGCCCGACCTTCGAGATGCTCCATCGGCGCGGCGTGCATATCGAGGCCAAGCCCTTTTCCATCGGCGTGCGGATCGAGCATCCGCAAAGCTGGGTCGACCGCGCCCGCTACGGCAATTGCGCCGGGCATCCGGTGCTGGGCGCGGCGGCCTATAGCCTGGCCCATCATTGCGCCAACGAGCGCACCGTCTACAGCTTCTGCATGTGCCCCGGCGGACGGGTGGTGGCGGCGACTTCGGAGGAAGGGCGCGTCGTGACCAACGGCATGAGCCAATATTCGCGCGCCGAATTCAACGCCAATTCGGGCCTCGTCGTCGGCATCGATCCGGAACGGGACTATCCCGATGGGCCGCTTGCCGGGATCGACCTGCAACGCCATTGGGAGTCGATGGCCTTTGTCGCGGGCGGCGGCAATTATCATGCGCCTGGGCAGAAGGTGGGTGATTTCCTCGCCGGACGCGCATCGACCGAATTGGGCGAGGTCATTCCTTCCTACAAGCCCGGCGTCACCATGACCGATCTGTCGCGCTGCCTGCCGGAGTTCGTGCTGGAGGCGTTCCGGGAGGCGATCCCCGTCTTCGGCCGCCAGATCAGCAGTTACGATCATCCCGACGTCGTCATGACCGGCGTGGAGACGCGCACCTCTTCCCCGATCAGGATCACCCGCGGCAGGGATTTTCAGAGCCTCAATGTCGCAGGGCTTTATCCGGCAGGCGAAGGCGCGGGCTATGCGGGGGGCATCCTGTCGGCCGCCATCGACGGGATCAAGGTGGCCGAGGCGGTGGGCCTCAGCATCGCGGCGGGCTGATCGCGGCATCCCCGTCATTCACGGCGCCGGGCGGGGCGTGAGTCGCCGGATGGGGCTGCAAGCCTTGATGCGCAAAAAGCCATCTAAAAGGACGGCTTGGCGCAAGCTGTTCCAAAGCAGTCGAGGGAGTGGGCCGATCAAATGTTCAGCGGGCAATTGTGAAATAATCGATATGTTGATGAGATCGTTGAGCTATATTCGTTACTCAATATCGAGTATTTGTAATATATAACTTCGCACCGCTTTCGGCCGGCAAGACGCCGCCGCAGTGGCTTCCAATCGACATTCCGGCAGAGGAGGCTCTTATGCATGCCAAGCCCTTGGTGCTTTGCTTGTCCCTGCTACTTTCAACAGGGGTTTCCGCCAAACAACCGGGCGACCAGCTGACCGTCGTTGCGTCTCCGGAAAATGTAGTCAGTTATGAAAGATGGTCCGACAAGGCTGCGAACCGGCTCACCCGCAGTATCCAGCGATCCGCCAATCTGGCGACTGACCATAGGGCCACCGGCTACGCCCGCGTCCTGTTCCGCCTGAACGCAGAGGGCAGGCCGGATGCCATTGCCCTGGCCGAACCGTCTTCCTCCCGCGCGATCGATCGCATATCGTTGCGCGCCGTGAAGACAATGGGGGCTTTGACCCCCTTGCCGCAGCAAATCTCCCCCGATTCCCGATTCGAAGCGTGGATCATCGTCGCCAATGATGTCTGGCAGAAGGATGATATGCTGAGCCAGCTGCGCACCGGCCACAAGGCCCGGACGACGGCGCAGGCGGCAGGGCAACGCCCCGTTCTGATTGCGTCGCGCTGAACGCTGCCTGCCCCTTTTGGCAGCGTAGGCGCGTGGTGGAGTCTGGGAGAGCGGTATGGTGGAGGGGTCCGTGCAATCCTCCTTCCGTTCTTCCAGCTTCGGCCGGTCGGTCAATAATCGTAGACCGCCGTATAGGGCAGTTGGAAATAGTTGAGACCGCTACCGATGGCGCGGCCCAGCCGCGACCGGCTGTCCTTGAAGAACAGTTGCTTGATGTTGACACCGACGCCGAAGAAAATGTCGCGTTTGGGCGTGATCCCGGTGGCGCGGTCGGCATTGGTGAAATCCTTGCCGCGATAGCCGACCTGCAGTTCGACGAAGCGCAGTGGGCTGCTGCGCAATGCCCTGAACCCGGCCAGTTCCAGCGCCAGCAGGAAGTGCTGCTGCTCATAATGGCGCTTGCCCTTGAAGGTGTAGATGCTGGAATTGGGCATCATCAGCAGGCGGAAATCCAGCTTTTCCTCCAGACCCGGCACCGTGTGGCGCAGTACCGAGAGGGCCGCGCCCGTGGTGTTGAAAATCACGTCCTGTACGGAAAAGCCGCTATCCTCCTTATGCGCGTCCCACATCTCGCCATAGAGCATCAGACCCATGGACAGCATTGCTGCCGGCGCCGCGGCGCGTGCGCGGTCGCCGGTCTTTCGCGCGATCCGCGCACCCAGAAATTCGGTGAACAGATAGGCGTTGAAGGCATGGGTAAGCTTGTCGATGCCCAGATTATTTGTGTTCTTGCCGAACCAGCCCTCATCCTTGAAATGGAAATGGGTGGTTTCGTCCGTCCAATAGGCTTGCGTGGCGGTAACATAGGCGAAGAGGCCGATCGTTTCCCATTTGGCGGCGCCCATGCGGCTGCCGAGCGATCGATAACGCGTTTCCGGCTCCGGCGCGGGAGCAGGGCTGAAATCGGCTGGCCCCTCGATGGGCGGGGCATCCTCTTGCGGGGGCGGAGCGACCTGCGCGAGGTCGAAGGTCGAATCCATCAGGGCGAGCGGGCCGGGACCGGGAAGGGCGGGAGGCAAGGTTGCCTGATAGCTGGCATGGGCCGCTGCGGGGCTTAGGCTGATCCCGGCAGATATGGTTGCGGACAGGAGGAATGACCATGCCAGACGCATCGCTTATTCCCCAATAAACCATGGGTCCGCTGTCGGGCGTCGCATGATATATTGATTTATTGAAAAAGCTTAAGTCGGTTCGCACGGCTCGGACAATCTGAGCAAAAGGATAATCTCTGCCCATTCCTGATTATCACCCCCGCAAAAAATGCATCTGTTCGGCATTTATGGTCGGATATTGCGTCGATAGCGGGGCGTAACGCCAGGCGCCGATATCCGGGACGCTTCAGCGGTGTTGGTCGGCCCTGCCTGACAGAAGCTGCGGCGCTATTCGCATCATGATTTCCCAAATCGGGAACATGTTGAAATGAAATTATTTTCATGGGGACAGTTTCTATGCCATCGTCAAAAATCGACGTGGGCGATGGGTGGGGGGCTGACGTCATGACGGCACGGGGAGGGCTGGGGAGAGGGAATGACACATATCGCGCAAGCTGCCCTTGACGTCGCGGAGAAGCCAAAATGATGGCTGCGCTGTTCTGGGCATCTGCCTTGACAGTGATGGATGGCAGCACCCTGCGGGTGAATGGCGAGCATATACGCCTGCTCGGAATCGAGACGCCCGACCTCAAAGCCCGCTGCCGCAAGGGCAGATTATGCGGGTCTGCCGACCCCCGGCGAAGCAAGGAAAGCCTCAAGCGCTCGCTGCGCGATCCGATCACGATCGTTCCGGTGGCGCGGGACGCATCGGGGCGGACCGTGGCCATCATCTATGCGGGCGGGCTGAACATGTCCTGCGAACAGCTGCGCAAGGGCATGGCGGTTTACAAGCCCGCTTGGGACAGCGGGCGCCGGCTTGCTAGAGAATGTCGCTTTGCCTTGAGGCGATGAGCGGTCAGGAACGAGAATTTCAGTGCAACTGAACGACCTGCATCTCGCGGCCTTGCGGGGAATGGCTTTCCAGCCCAATGGACCGGGCGGCGTTATGCCCAGCACCTGGGCGGATGCTGCTCTGGACAGGTGGAACGGGTTCGATCCGCCGCTGCCCCCGCGCCGGTTCGACCGACGGGAACTGCGTGCTTATTGCCTGGATCCGGATACGCCTGTCTTCCACGCTTTCGTCGCGATCATGGCCTGGGGCGGACAGGAAGCCCGGTCGCGAAAGTTCCGCGAAGCGATCGAAGCCCGGCAGGACGTGCTCGAAACGGCTTTGTATCGGCTGCGGGAAGGACAGGCGCGCGCCAAGGCCTATGACAGCTGGTCGGGGCTGATCTGGGGACTCGGGCCGTCTTTTCTGACCAAGGTCATAGCCTTTATGTCGCCCACGGAAGATGTGGCCATCATGGACCAGTGGGCCGTCAAGGCGCTTCACCTTCTTTATGGGACCAGGATAGTTCACCTGTCTCCGCCCAAAGGCGAAGACCGGCGCGCCTCGCCCACCAACAAAAATGACGGCGGCCGTTATGACGCCTATTGCGCGCATCTGGAGCATTTGCGGGATGCACTGGGGTTGCGAAGTGTTCTGGACACGGAAGAGCGGATATTCTGCCGTCCGGGCGGGATGTGGAGGAAATATGTCCGCTTGAACTGGCATCCTTGATAAAGCCGGCGCCGTGTATGACGGGATTTGCCGGAGAGCATCAAATCAAGGAGGTTTCCGAGGGAAAGTCTGGATGCCCGACAAGGATTCGAACCTTGATTGACGGAGTCAGAGTCCGCTCTCTTACCATTAGAGGATCGGGCATCAGCGGCAGGCCAGTGGCTCACCGGAGACGCGCAAATAGGCGGGGATTCGAACTTGGTCAAGAGGCTTGCGACCGGCTTTTCGCATAAATTCATGCCCGTTCACGCCGCGGGCAAAAGAAAGCCCGCCGGACATGCTGTCGCTTCCGGCGGGCTCTTCACATGGTTCGAACAACCATGAAGGCTTGGGAGCCGCTTCCCGATGTAGGAAGCGGCTCCCTTGTTTTCAAAGCGCTTATTCCATGTCCTCGGTGGTGAAATCCTCACCCTGGACGGCGCCCAGCGGATCGTCGCCGATCGCCGCCTCCGGACCCTGACGCAGTTCGGCGGCATGCTCTTGCGCGGCCGTCTTGGGCGCGATCAGGTCGACCTGGCTCGACGCGCGCAGGGCGGCCCGCATCGCCGCGTCACGCGACGATGCGGCAACGCGCATGCGGTTCATGCCAGCGCCCGTGCCCGCCGGGATGAGGCGGCCGACAATGACGTTTTCCTTCAGGCCGACCAGCGTGTCCTTCTTACCCTGAACGGCGGCTTCCGTGAGGACGCGGGTGGTTTCCTGGAAGGACGCGGCCGAGATGAAGGAGCGCGTCTGGAGCGAGGCCTTGGTGATGCCGAGCAGCACCGGCTTGCCCGCGGCGGGCGCGAAGCCCGGCTGGAGCTTGCTGTTGATCTCGTCCATTTCCTCGCGATCGACCTGCTCGCCCACCAGCAGCGTGGTGTCGCCGGACTCGATGATCTCGACCTTTTGCAGCATCTGACGAACGATCGTTTCGATGTGCTTGTCGTTGATCTTCACGCCCTGCAAGCGATAGACTTCCTGGATTTCCGCGACCAGATATTCGGCCAGCGGCTCGATGCCGAGCACTTCCAGAATGTCATGCGGGTCGGGCGAACCACCGATCAGGTTGTCGCCGCGCTTCACATAGTCGCCTTCCTGAACGTCGATCACCTTGCTCTTGGGGATCAGATATTCGACCGGCTCGCCGCCATCCTCGGGATTGATGGCGATCTTGCGCTTCGCCTTGTAATCCTTGAGGAACTGCACGCGGCCCGACACCTTGGCAATGATAGCATTGTCCTTGGGCTTGCGGGCTTCGAACAGTTCGGCGACGCGCGGCAGACCGCCGGTGATGTCGCGGGTCTTCGCGGCTTCGCGGGAGACACGCGCCAGCACGTCACCGGCCTGCACCTGCGCACCGTCGTCGACCGACAGGGTCGCACCCACCGCCAGCATGTAGCGGGCGGCTTCGCCCGACTGGTCGTCGAGCAGGGTGAGGCGAGGACGCAGATCCTCCTTGGTGCGGGCGGACCCACGATGTTCGGTCACCACGCGCTGCGCGATGCCGGTCGCTTCGTCGGTCTGCTCGGTCAGGGTCTTGCCGTCGATCAGGTCCTGATACTTCACGATACCCGGCTTTTCGGTGATCACCGGCATGGTGAAGGGGTCCCACTCGGCGAAGCGGTCGCCCTTCTTCACGGTGTCGCCATCCGCGAACAGGATGGTGGCGCCGTAAGGCAGGCGGTGCGTTTCGCGTTCGCGGCCTTCGGAGTCGATGATCGCGATCTCGCCGTTGCGGGCGAGCGACAGGCGGCGGCCATTCTTGTCTGTGATGGTCGGCATGTCGCGCAGCTCGATCGTGCCGTCCGACATGGATTCGAGGTTCGACGTTTCGTTGAAGTTCGCCGCGCCGCCGATGTGGAAGGTCCGCATGGTGAGCTGGGTGCCCGGTTCACCGATGGACTGCGCCGCGATGACGCCGACCGCTTCACCGATATTGACCGGCGTACCGCGGGCGAGGTCACGACCGTAGCATTTGCCGCAAACGCCCATCTTGCTTTCGCAGATGAGAGGCGAGCGGATTTTCACCGACTGCGTGCCGATGGCCTCGATCTGCGCCACCAGCGCTTCGTCGAGCAGCGTGCCGATCGGCACGATGACGGTGCCGTCCTTGCTGTCGACGATGTCCTGCGCCGTGGTGCGGCCCAGGATACGCTCGCCAAGCGAGGCGATGACGGAGCCGCCCTGGACGATGGCCTTCATCTCCAGCGCCTTGTCGGTGCCGCAATCTTCCTCGACGACGGTGCAGTCCTGGCTGACGTCGACCAGACGGCGGGTCAGGTAACCCGAGTTTGCCGTCTTGAGCGCGGTGTCGGCCAGACCCTTGCGAGCGCCGTGGGTCGAGTTGAAATATTCAAGGACGGTCAGGCCTTCCTTGAAGTTCGAGATGATCGGCGTTTCGATGATCTCGCCGCTCGGCTTGGCCATCAGGCCGCGCATGCCGGCAAGCTGCTTCATCTGGGCCTGCGAACCACGGGCACCGGAGTGCGCCATCATGTAGATCGAGTTGATCTGGGCCATGCGGCCGGTCTGCGGATCCTTGGGCTGGGCGCGGATTTCGTCCATCATGGCGTTCGCCACCACGTCGCCGCAACGGCTCCAGGCGTCGATGACCTTGTTGTACTTTTCCTGCTGGGTGATCAGGCCGTCCTGATACTGCTGCTCATAGTCGGCCACGAGCGCCTTGGTTTCGGCGACGGTGCCTTCCTTGGAGTCCGGGATCACCATGTCGTCCTTGCCGAATGAAATGCCGGCCTGGAACGCGTGGCGGAAGCCCAGCGCCATGATGGCGTCGGCGAACAGCACCGTGTCCTTCTGACCCGTGTGACGATAGACCTGGTCGATGACGTCCCCGATTTCCTTCTTGGTGAGAAGGCGGTTGACGACGTCGAAGGGCACCTTGTGGCTCTTGGGCAGACATTCGCCCAGCAGCATGCGGCCCGGCGTCGTCTCGAAGCGCTTCATATACTGATTGCCGGCTTCGTCGGTCTGCGGCACGCGGCTGATGATCTTCGAGTGCAGGGTGACGGCCTTGGCATAGAGGGCCTGATGGACCTCCTGCATGTCGGACAGCAGCATGCCTTCGCCGGGTTCGCCTTCGCGCTCCATGGACAGGTAATAGATACCCAGAACCATGTCCTGCGACGGAACGATGATCGGCTTGCCGTTCGCGGGGCTGAGGATGTTGTTGGTCGACATCATCAACACGCGCGCTTCCAGCTGGGCTTCAAGGCTCAGCGGAACGTGGACGGCCATCTGGTCCCCGTCGAAGTCGGCGTTGAAGGCCGAGCAGACGAGCGGGTGCAGCTGGATCGCCTTACCCTCGATCAGAACGGGTTCGAACGCCTGAATACCAAGGCGGTGGAGCGTCGGCGCGCGGTTCAGCATCACCGGATGCTCGCGGATCACTTCGTCCAGGATGTCCCAGACTTCCTTGCGTTCCTTCTCGACCCACTTCTTCGCCTGCTTGAGGGTCATGGAAAGACCCTTGGCATCGAGGCGGGCGTAGATGAACGGCTTGAACAGTTCGAGCGCCATCTTCTTGGGCAGGCCGCACTGGTGCAGCTTGAGTTCCGGGCCGGTCACGATGACCGAACGGCCCGAATAGTCGACGCGCTTGCCGAGCAGGTTCTGACGGAAGCGGCCCTGCTTGCCCTTGAGCATGTCGGACAGCGACTTGAGCGGACGCTTGTTCGCGCCGGTGATGACGCGGCCGCGACGGCCATTGTCGAACAGGGCGTCAACGGCTTCCTGCAACATGCGCTTTTCGTTGCGGACGATGATGTCCGGCGCGCGCAGTTCCATCAGCCGCTTCAAACGGTTGTTGCGGTTGATGACGCGGCGATAGAGGTCGTTCAGGTCCGAAGTCGCGAAGCGGCCGCCGTCCAGCGGCACCAGCGGGCGCAGTTCCGGCGGAATGACCGGCACGACGTCCAGGATCATCCACTCCGGGCGGTTGCCGGAATCCAGGAAGCTCTCGACGACTTTGAGCCGCTTGATGATCTTCTTGGGCTTCAGTTCCGACTTGGTTACGGCCAGCTCGTCCAGCAGCGCCTGCTTCTCGCCCTCAAGGTCGAGGTCCATCAGCATCTGCTTGACCGCTTCGGCACCGATGCCGGCCGAGAAGGCGTCCTCGCCATATTCGTCCTGCGCGTCGAGCAGTTCGTCCTCGGTCAGAAGCTGGAACTTTTCGAGCGGAGTCAGACCCGGCTCAGTGACGATGTAGGATTCGAAATAAAGGACCCGCTCCAGCTGCTTGAGCTGCATGTCCAGCAGCAGGCCGATGCGCGAGGGTAGCGACTTCAGGAACCAGATGTGCGCGACCGGGGCGGCCAGTTCGATATGGCCCATCCGCTCGCGGCGGACCTTCGACACCGTGACTTCGACACCGCACTTTTCGCAGACGATGCCCTTATACTTCATGCGCTTATACTTGCCGCACAGGCATTCATAATCCTTGATCGGACCGAAGATGCGCGCGCAGAACAGGCCGTCACGTTCCGGCTTGAACGTGCGGTAGTTGATGGTTTCCGGCTTCTTGATCTCGCCGAAGGACCAGCTGCGGATGCGCTCGGGCGAGGCAAGACCGATCTGGATCTGGTCGAAGGTTTCCGGCTTCTGGACCGGGTTCGCGAAGTTGGTCAGTTCGTTCATAATTCACATCCCTCTAGAGGGTAAAATTTTCCGGGCGAAGAAGGGGGCAGGGGGCGCCGCCGACCGGCAGCGCCCGGTAACACCCCTTATTCCGCCGCCTGCGCGAAGCCGTCGCCGTCTTCCTCGATCTCGTCCATCGCGGCGAGTTCGACGTTGAGACCCAGTGAGCGCATTTCCTTGACCAGCACGTTAAAGCTTTCGGGGATGCCGGCCTCGAACGTGTCGTCGCCCTTGACGATCGCTTCGTAGACCTTGGTGCGGCCGACCACATCGTCCGACTTCACCGTCAGCATTTCCTGCAGCGTGTAGGCGGCGCCATAGGCCTGAAGCGCCCACACCTCCATTTCACCGAAGCGCTGGCCGCCGAACTGCGCCTTACCGCCCAGCGGCTGCTGGGTGACGAGCGAGTAGGGGCCGATGGAACGGGCGTGGATCTTGTCATCGACCAGGTGGTGCAGCTTCAGCATGTAGATGATGCCGACAGTCACCTTGCGGTCGAAACGATCGCCGGTGCGGCCATCGTACAGGTCCGACTGACCCGAAGAGTGCAGGCCGGCCAGTTCCAGCATCGCCGATACGTCAGCTTCGCGGGCGCCGTCGAACACCGGGGTTGCCATCGGCACGCCGCGCTGGAGATGCTCGGCAAGGTCGACGATCTGTTCGGCCGTGCGGCCATTGATCTGGTCGGCATATTGCTCGCCATAGGTTTCCAGCAGGCGGGTCTTGACCGCATCCGGCATCTCGCCAGCCTGCGCGTTCGGATTGGCTTCCCGCCAGTCCTCCAGCGCATGCTTGAGCTGCTGGCCGAGGCCGCGCGCGGCCCAGCCGAGGTGCGTTTCGAAGATCTGCCCGACGTTCATGCGCGACGGCACGCCCAGCGGATTCAGCACGATGTCGACATGGGTGCCGTCTTCGAGGAACGGCATGTCCTCGATCGGCAGGATGCGCGAAATGACGCCCTTGTTCCCGTGACGGCCGGCCATTTTGTCGCCCGGCTGCAGCTTGCGCTTCACCGCGACGAACACCTTGACCATCTTGAGCACGCCCGGGGGCAGCTCGTCGCCACGCTGCAGCTTGTCGACGCGATCCTCGAACTTCTCGACGATCAGCTTCACCGCTTCGTCATATTGCGCCTTGACGGCTTCGATGCCGGCCTGACGCTGGTCGTCCGCAACCGCGAACTTCCACCATTCATGACGCTCGACTTCGCCGAGCAGGGCTTCGTCGATTTCCACGCCCTTGCGCACGCCCTTGGGAGCGGCCGTGGCGGTCTGGCCCAGCAGCATTTCCTGAAGACGGTTGAAGGTCGCGCGGTTGAGGATGGCGCGTTCGTCCTCGCGGTCCTTGGCGAGACGGTCGATTTCCTCCCGCTCGATCGCCATGGCGCGCTCGTCCTTGTCGATGCCGTGGCGGTTGAAGACGCGGACTTCCACGACCGTACCGGCAACGCCCGGCGGCAACCGCAGCGAGGTGTCGCGCACATCGCTTGCCTTTTCACCGAAGATCGCGCGAAGCAGCTTTTCTTCCGGGGTCATCGGCGATTCACCCTTGGGGGTGATCTTGCCGACCAGAATGTCGCCCGGCTCCACTTCGGCGCCGATATAGACGATGCCCGCCTCGTCGAGGTTGCGCAGCGCTTCCTCGCCGACGTTCGGAATGTCGCGGGTGATGTCTTCCGGACCCAGCTTGGTGTCGCGGGCCATGACCTCAAATTCCTCGATATGGATCGAGGTGAAGACGTCATCCTTCACGATCCGCTCGGAGATCAGGATGGAGTCCTCATAGTTGTAGCCGTTCCAGGGCATGAACGCGACCAGCGTGTTGCGGCCCAGCGCCAGCTCGCCGAACTCGGTCGACGGGCCGTCGGCGATGACGTCGCCGGCCTCGATCAGGTCGCCCACCTTCACCAGCGGACGCTGGTTGATGCAGGTGTCCTGGTTGGAGCGCTGGAACTTCTGCAAAGTGTAGATGTCGACGCCCGACTGGCCGGGTTCGATATCGCCGGTGGCGCGGATCACGATACGGGTCGCGTCGACCTGATCGATGATGCCCGCACGGCGAGCCGCGATGGCAGCGCCCGAGTCACGCGCAACCGTGCCTTCCATGCCGGTGCCGACGAACGGCGCCTCGGCGCGGACCAGAGGCACGGCCTGACGCTGCATGTTCGAACCCATGAGCGCGCGGTTGGCGTCATCGTTTTCCAGGAATGGAATGAGCGAGGCCGCGACCGACACCAGCTGCTTGGGGCTGACGTCCATCAGGGTGATGTGGTCCTTGGGGGCCATCAGGAATTCGCCCGCTTCACGAGCCGAGATCAGGTCTTCGGCCAGCGTGCCGTCCGCGTTCAGCTCGGCATTCGCCTGCGCGATGGTGTGCTTGGCTTCCTCCATCGCCGACAGATAGACGACCTCGTTGGTCACCTTGCCGTCGATCACCTTGCGGTAAGGCGTTTCGATGAAGCCGTATTTATTCACGCGGCTGAAGGTCGCAAGGCTGTTGATCAGACCGATGTTCGGGCCTTCCGGCGTTTCAATCGGGCAGATACGGCCATAGTGGGTCGGATGAACGTCGCGGACTTCGAAGCCGGCGCGCTCGCGGGTCAGACCGCCCGGCCCAAGCGCCGACACGCGGCGCTTGTGGGTGACTTCCGACAGCGGGTTGGTCTGGTCCATGAACTGCGACAGCTGCGAGGAACCGAAGAACTCGCGAACGGCGGCCACCGCGGGCTTGGCGTTGATGAGGTCGTTCGGCATCACGGTCGAGACGTCGACGCTCGACATGCGCTCCTTGACGGCGCGTTCCATGCGGAGAAGCCCGACGCGATACTGGTTCTCCAGCAACTCGCCCACCGAGCGGACGCGGCGGTTGCCGAGATTGTCGATGTCGTCGATCTCGCCCTTGCCGTCCTTCAGATTCACCAGTTCCTTGACCACGGCGAGGATGTCCTCGACCCGCAGGGTGGTGACGGTATCCTCGGCATCGAGGTCGAGGCGCATGTTGAGCTTCACGCGACCCACGGCCGAGAGGTCATAGCGCTCCGGATCGAAGAACAGGCCCGCGAAGAGAGCTTCGGCGGTTTCCTTCGTCGGCGGTTCGCCGGGGCGCATCACGCGATAGATGTCGGCCAGCGCCTGATCGCGCTCCTCGGCCTTGTCGGCCTTGAGCGTGTTGCGAATCCACGGGCCGGTGGTGACATGGTCGATGTCGAGCAGTTCGAGGCGGTCGATGCCGGCCTTGTCCAGCTTCTCCAGATTTTCCGGCGACACTTCGTCACCGGCCTCAATGTAGATTTCGCCGGTATTCTCGTTGATGAGGTCATAGGCGCTGTAGCGGCCATAGACTTCCTCGGTCGGGATCAGCAGCGTCTCAAGCCCGTCCTTCTCCGCCTTGTTGGCGGCACGGGGGGAAATCTTGTGACCTGCGGCGAACACGACTTCGCCCGACTTGGCGTCGACGATGTCGAAGGCCGGCTTCTGGCCGCGCCAGGCTTCGGCGGTATAGGGAATCTGCCATCCGCCCTCGCCGCGCAGGAAGGTGACCTTGTTGTAGAAATAGCCCAGCATGTCCTCGGGCGTCAGGCCCAGCGCATAGAGCAGCGCGGTGACCGGCAGCTTGCGCTTGCGGTCGATGCGGACGTTGACGATGTCCTTGGCGTCGAATTCGAAGTCCAGCCAGGAGCCACGGTAGGGAATGACGCGCGCGGCGAAGAGGTACTTGCCCGACGAGTGGGTCTTGCCACGGTCATGGTCGAACAGCACGCCCGGCGAGCGGTGCATCTGCGACACGATGACGCGCTCTGTTCCGTTGACGATGAAGGTGCCGTTCTGGGTCATGAGCGGCATGTCGCCCATGTAAACGTCCTGCTCCTTGATATCGAGCACGGAGCGGGTTTCGGTGTCCTGATCCACTTCGAACACGATCAGACGCAGGGTTACGCGCATCGGCGCCGCATAGGTGATGCCGCGCTGACGGCATTCCTCGACGTCATATTTCGGCTCTTCCAGCTCATAATGGACGAAGTCCATTTCCGCCGTGCCCGCGAAATCGCGGATCGGGAAGACCGAACGCAGGGTCTTTTCGAGGCCCGAGACATAGCCGATCGACGGGTCCGAGCGGAGAAACTGTTCATAGCTCTCCCGCTGAACTTCGATCAGGTTCGGCATCTGCACCACTTCGTGGATGTCGCCGAATACCTTTCTGATGCGCTTCTTCGCGCCGGTATTGCTGATCGTGGGGAGAGCCTTGGTCGCCATTGCGTATCCTGCCTGTTTCGTTCGTCGCATTTTTTCGCATCGCAGCGAAAATTCAGCCTTTGCATGACCGCTTTCGGGGTGATTCGTCCCTTAGCCGCCACGCAAAAAAGTGCGGGCCGGGACTGTCCGATCCGCACTGTCAGCGTCTTGTGACCCGCCGTTTTTCGCCCAATCCCGCCGGTTTCGCGCGCTATTCGAAGCCGGTCCCCGGGCGATCCGGGGGACGGTCCATGCAGCGCCGGGAGGCGCCGCGCGGACCGGATTTGAACGACCCATATAGGCCCGGCTCATCCTTTTGTGAAGGGGGGTGGGGATTTTGCCCGCCTGATGCAGACTGGTTGATGCAGGCCGCCGTTCTTGTAGAGAGATGGAATGAATCCTCCGTCTGTTCAACCCCTTGCCCTGATTCAGTGCGTGGCGTGAAGCGATGGCCGCCCTTTTGCAGCGCGGCCATCGGGCTGTTGACCATCACGGCGCCAGCGCGCGGTCAGGAGGATCTGCGCGCGGAGGCGGCGTATCAGGCCAGCCTCACGCGAGATTACATCGTCATCGTCACCGCTCGCCGTGTGGCGGAGGAGGAAGGCGCCGTGCCGATCAGCATGGTGCGGCTCGGCAGCAGGCAGTTGCAGCGCAGCGGTGCCGACACGTTGATGGACATCGCCGGATCGGTGCCCAATCTGGCGGTTGCGACGGTGGGCGCATTCGGGGCGCAACAGCCGACGCTTCGCGGTGTCTTTTCCAATATCGGTGCGTCGACCGTCGGGCTTTATGTCGACGATGTCCCGGTTCAGATCCGTTCGCTGGAGGTGGCGGGCAACCCCGATCTGCGCAGCTTCGACGTGGAACGGGTGGAGGTGCTGCGGGGGCCGCAGGGGACGCTGTTCGGCGCCAGCAGCATGGGCGGAACGATCCGCTATCTGACGCGCCAGCCCGAAATGACGGACATGGCGGTTCAGGCGAGCGGCGAGCTGGCCGCGGTGAGGGGCGGGGGCATGACCCGCGAATGGCAGGTCGGGCTGGGCGGCGCCATCGTGCCGGGGAAGGTCGGCCTGCGGGCCAGCGCCTATTATCGCCGGGACGCAGGCGTCGTCGATCGGCTTGACCCGGCCAGCGGCGCGCCGGTTCGGGACGATATCGACCATGTCGCGGCGCTGGGCCTGCGGGTCGCGGCCAAGGCGGCGCTGGGCGAGCGGCTGGAACTGACCCCGGCCCTTTTCTATCAGAAGACCGAGCGCGCAGACCTGCCCTTTTACGAAAGCGCGCTCGGTCCCTTTCGCCAGTCCGCCAGCCTGCGCCAGCCGGGGCGCGACCGGTTCCTACTGCCCAGCCTGACCGCCCGGCTCGACCTTGGCGGCGCGACGCTCACCAGCGTCACGGCATGGCTTGATCGGGACAATGTCCAGATCGTCGATTATTCGGGCTTTTTCGGAGAGATCGTGCTGGGCGGCGCGATCCCCGGCATCCGCACGCCGGGCGGCAGCTATAGCCGCACCACCGTTGCCCAGCGCAATTTCACCCAGGAAATCCGCATCGCCTCGGACGATCCGCAGGCGCGGCTGCGCTGGCTGATCGGCGGCTTTTATCGCCGTTCGCGCATCGTCATGGAACAGCGCGTGGTGGAACCGGGGATCGAGGATCTGGCCGAGGCGCAATTGGGCCTGTCGATCGAGGATATTTTCGGCTTTCCGCTGCTGCCGGGCGGGCAGAGCTATCACAGCCGCCAGCAGATCAGCGAGCGAACTCTGGCCGCTTTCGGTCAGGCGAGCTGGGCCTTTTCGCCGCGCTGGGAAATGACGGCGGGGATGCGCGTCTCCTATAATCCGCTGCGTTTCCGCCTGATGTCGGAGGGCCCCTTCGCCGGAGGCGGCAACGCGGTCGGTCCCCGGCGTCAGAGCGGCACGCCGGTCACGCCCTATGTCAGCCTGTCATGGCGTCCAGCGAAACAAGGTCTTCTCTATCTGAGCGCGGGAAAGGGATTCCGGGGCGGGGGCACCAATGGCCCCGTGCCCGCAGGCAGTTGCGCCGCCGATCTTTCGGCATTGGGCCGCAGGACGGCCCCGGACAGCTATGCGCCGGATTCGCTCTGGAGCTATGAGGCCGGGGCGAAGGCCGGGGGGCGGGCGTTGAACCTCTCGCTCGCGGCCTTTCGCATCGACTGGCGCAATATTCAGCAGTCGATCGCGCTGCCCAATTGCGGCTTTTCCTATGTCGATAATCTGGGCGCGGCGCGCAATCAGGGGATGGAACTGGCCGTGCAGGCAAAGCCGGTGCCGCCGCTGACCATCAACCTGTCGCTGGGCTTGGTCGACGCCCGTTTCCGCCGCCATGTCGGGCTGCCCAATGCGGACGGGACGGGCAGCATCGTCGCGGCGGGGGACCGGGTGCCCTATGTGCCGCGCTGGTCGGGGACGCTGGCGGCGGAATATGCCTTTGCCCTGCGGGGGCTGAACGGCTTCATCCGATCCGAATGGCAGCATGCCGGGCGCTATCGCCGCGCGCCGTCGCGCCGGTCCGTGGCCCATGACCCGCGCGTTTATGAAGGGGATGGGAGCGACATTCTGCTCCTGCGCATCGGCGTCGGGCGGGGTGGTTGGCAGCTTTCCGCCTTTGTCGACAATCTGCTCGACAGCCGTGCGGTGCTGTATCGCAATGCGGAACTGGCGCCGGTAACAGGTTCTCCGCTCCGGGAAATGGTGCAGCGGCCGCGCATCATCGGCCTTTCAGCCAGTTTTGGCGTTTGAAGGGCGGAGCAGCGCGATCAGCGGCGCCGACAGGAGCGCCAACGCCGCATAGACCAGCACCGGCAGCCGGAAGCCGCCCCCCGCCTGCCGCATCAGGTCGGTCCAGACCGGCGCCAACGCGCCGATCAGGCTGATGATCGCGGTGTTAAGGCCCAAGGTCCGCGAAAAGGCACCGGGTGGCACCATATCGGCCAGCAGCATCGATCCCGATTGGCCGGGCAGTGCGCTGGCGATGCCCCAGAACAGGATGAAGGCCGCCACCCCCGGCACGCCCATGGCACGCACCCCGGTCAGTGCAACCGTCCCGATCGCCAGCAGCAGCGCGGCTGCGATCAGGCTGGGCCGGGCGCCCAGCCGGTCTGCCGCCACACCGCCCATCAGCAGAGCGGGCAGGCCGAGCAGATTGGCGGCGCTATAGGCGGCGACCGCGCCCGGCTGCGTCATGCCCTGCGCCATCAGCGCGTCGACCGCCGCGAACAGCACGCCATTGATCGCCAGCTGGAGCAAGGTCATCGCCAGCACGAACCGGCAGAAATCCATGCTGCATAGCGCCGCCCAGGTCGATCGGGCATGGTCCGGTTCCGCCCTGATCCTGCCGCCGGGAACCAGCCACACCAGCAGCGGACAGGCCAGCGCGATGACCAGCGCGCTCGACACCATGGCCACGCGCCAGTCCTGATGACGGATGGCCGCACCGACAAAGGGCGGGATCACCGCTCCGGCGGCCACAGCCGCTCCCAGGAACAGCGCGAGCGCCAGTCCGCGCCGCATGAGGTGCAGGCGGGTGATGATGGCGATGCCGGGAACGATGGTCGACGCGCCGACGCCTGCGCCGGCCACGGCCATCGCCGCGGCCAGCCAAAGGCGGTTCTGCGCCAGTGACGCCAGCGCGAATCCTGCGGCGCTCAAAATTATGCCGGTCAGCAGGACCGGCCGCGCCCCGGCCCGGTCGAGCGTCCAGCCCGCCGGGAGGCTGACGACGCTCATCGCCAGCAGGAAGGCGGTGGCGGCGCTGCCTGCCTGTCCACCGAAATCCCCAGCCATGCTGGGCAGGAAAACGCCCAGTGACATGAGGGTCGTCCCCTGGATCAGGAGCGTGATCGCCGATAGAGCGACCACCGGCAACCAGCGCGACAGGGCAGTTTCCTCATATGCATCGATGGGGTGGGGGGCGGCGAAGAGGTCCACGATCAGCGCCTTACGCCCAAATTCACCCTATTTGAACGGGTTGGTGTCGGGTTTGTGCAATGCCGCAAAAAATCTCTGTGCTTAATCTCGTTAAATTGACTTTCGGCCCTTTCCTTGATCGAGTCGAGGGGGGATAGAGTTGAGGCAGTGCTGTGATACGCACGGAAGAAATTTACGACGCCGCGACCGATGACGGGGTGTTCGAACGGCTGGCGGCAACGCTGGCCGATGCTGTAGGCGCGCGATCGGGGGTGCTGCATTGGGGCTTTGCGCCCCAGCATATCGCGGAGATTTCCTATTCGGGTTATTTTTCCGACGCGCAAATGGCCGTCTATGATGACGAGTTTCACGCCGATGATATTTGGGGCGCTGCGCTGGATCGGTCCGACACGGTCAACCGCCTGCTGAACATTGAGGCGATCGTGCCCGACCGCGCTTATGAGGGCAGCCGGATCTATAATGAGTGGATTCGCGCCATGGGCGACGACACCTTCCGCTGTCTGGGCGGCATCATCCAGAAGGATGGGACGACCGGCCATATCGGTCTGCACCGCGGACGCACGCAACAGCCCTTCGACACACGGGAAGTGCAGGCGATGCAGGACGCCATGGGCCATATCGGCCGCATGTTCGCGATCCGCAGCAAGCTCGACCGGGCCAATCAGCATGGCCGGTCCCTGCAGGCCGCGCTCGACATGGTGGGACATGCCGTCTTCACCCTGACCGCCAACGGCGCGCTGATCGACGGCAATGGCGCGGCCGACGCCATGCTCCGCCGGGGCGACGCGCTGACCCTGCGCCAACGACAGGTCAAGGCGCGGGATCCACGCGACGACGAGGCGTTTCAGGCGGCCTTGCGGGCGGCTGCGGCGCGGCAGGGCACGCAGGCCAGCGCGATCTTCATCCATCGCGAGCAGGGCGCGCCCTATGTGCTGTCCATTGCCTCCGTCCGGGTCGGCATGGACCGGCAGATCGTCGCCATCGCCACCGATCCGACGGGGCGCGATGCCAGTCTGACCAGCCGCATCCGGGCGCTTTACGGCCTGACCCGCGCAGAGGCAGAGGTGGCCGAAGCGATCTGCGCAGGGCGCGGGCTGGAGGAATTGTCGGCCGAGCGGGGCGTCGCGCTCAACACCGTGCGGACGCAGATCAAGAATATCTATGTGAAGCTGGATTGCAGCCGCCAGTCCGAACTGGTCGCGCGCGTCGCTGCTTTGCCGCGGCTGGGGCCTTTCGAGGACCAGAGCGGATTTCGATCTGATTGAATCAGATCGCCACTCTGGATTCTTTGTTTTCCGCGATTTCTTGACGAACGATCGGTTCCGTTCGCTTGGAATTAGGGTTGGGCCGTGGGCAGGGCGACCTGTGGAGGAACCACCGGCACTGAAGGCGGCGCTATCTTGACCGTTTCGAACCGGTTCCTGCGGCGCACCCCGGCCAGCTCCGGCGCTGGGGCAGATGGCGGGACGGCGGCAGCAGGCAGGCGCTGACGCATGCACTCATCCTTGTTGGCGCGGGGCGTGCTGGTGCAATTCCACAAGGATCGCTGCAATCCCGTTGCGCTGTTGTGGATATAGGCGAAAGCCATATTCTCCATCTGGTCGCCCGATAGCGGCAGGCCGGCGGGTGCACCCCCAGCGCGCCATGCCATGATCCGACATTCCGGCCGACCCGCGCAGAAGGTCTGGGACAGCATCGGCCAGCTGTCTGGCGCCGCGCCATGGCCCAGTTCCACAAGGAAGCTTTTCGCCCCCGGCGCGATGGCGATCAGCCGCACCCCGGCCATCATCTTGCCCAGCGAATCCGAACCGATCATCTGCTGGGGCCGGGCAACCAGATCGGTGATCGCACCACCGGCCAGAAGCAGCGGCGAGGCGCCGGGACCCGCTTCGGGGCCATTCTGGTGCGCAGCGGACAGCCGGGCAATGCGCTGGATGAGCGGCTCGCCATTCTCTCCGGTCCGGCGGAACGCGGGGGGCGTTCCCCACCAGCCGCGCCAGCGGAAAAAGAGGTGGGTGCCCACCGCGCCGATCTTGTCCAGGCTGCCGCTCCAATAGGGGACGACCCAATTGGTGTGATAGTGGGTCGCATATCCGACCGGCCTGTAGACCTTGCCCGCCAGCGCGGATCTGGCGATGTCCCGCGCCCTTTCCCAGGCTGCCTGTGTCGGCGTGCGGGTCAGCGCGCCGTCGCAGGTGAAGGTAAACTGGCAGCCGGTGGCGCGCTCCTGACCCTGAAAGACGACGCCGCAGACGGTCTTGGGAAAGGCGGGATGGCGTACCCGGTTGAGCACGACCTGCGCCACCGCTCGTTCGCCGACCGCATCGTCGCCCGCCTCATAGATCTGTGCTGCCGCAAGGCAATCGGTGGCGCGGGCAAGGTCGGTTTCGGAACCGGTGAACAGGAAGGGGCGCGCCGCGGGGTTGGGCAGGCGGGAAAAGGGGACGGCCGCGTTGAAAGCCCGCGCCTGATCCCGGCCCAGCGCATAAAAATCGACGGGCTCGACGGGGGGCGGCGGGGTGCTGGGCCGCTTCAGTCGTGCAGCGGCCACGACGCCGATGCGCGTTGCCTTGGCCTTTGGCGCGCGCGCTTCCCACGCGGCGATCAGAGCGGGCAGGCCGACGAACAAGAGCAGCCAGACCAGCCACATTGCGCGATGCGGTTGGGCGCGATGCGGCTGGTCGCCAATGGAAGTGTCGGTCATGCCCGCTCCAGCCCTGCCTGTTCCCGGGCGTTATTCGGGCAGGAAATCGGGCACCGACAGATAGCGTTCGCCGGTGTCATAGTTGAAACCCAGAACGCGGCTGCCGGGGGCAAGTTCCGGCAGCTTCTGGGCAATGGCGGCGAGCGTGGCGCCCGACGAAATGCCGACCAGCACGCCTTCCTCGCGGGCGGCCCTGCGTGCGAACTCCTTGGCGTCGGCGGGATCGACCTGGATCACCCCGTCCAGCAGCTGGGTGTGGAGATTCGCCGGAATGAAGCCCGCGCCGATGCCCTGAATCGGGTGCGGGCCGGGCTGGCCGCCGCTGATGACGTGCGACAGGGTCGGCTCGACCGCATAGACTTTGAGGTTCGGCCAGAGCTTCTTCAGCACTTCGGCCGTGCCGGTGATGTGACCGCCGGTGCCGACGCCGGTGATCAGCACGTCGATCGGCGCGTCGGCGAAGTCGACCGCGATCTCCTGCGCCGTGGTGTGGACATGGACGTCGATATTGGCAGGATTTTCGAACTGCTGCGGCATCCACGAACCGGGTGTCTGATCGACCAGTTCCAACGCCCGCTCGATGGCGCCCTTCATGCCCTTTTCGCGGGGCGTCAGGTCGAAGCTGGCGCCGTAGGCCAGCATCAGGCGGCGGCGCTCCAGGCTCATGCTTTCGGGCATGACGAGGATCAGCTTATAGCCTTTGACCGCCGCGACCATCGCCAGACCCACGCCGGTATTGCCCGATGTCGGCTCGATGATGGTGCCGCCGGGTTTCAGGTCGCCCGACGCTTCGGCCGCCTCGATCATCGACAGGGCGATTCGGTCCTTGATCGACCCGCCGGGGTTGGAGCGCTCGGACTTGATCCACACTTCCGCGCCTTCCGGTGCATCGGCGAACAGCCGGTTGACGCGGATATGCGGCGTGTTGCCGATGGTTTCCAATATGCTGGATGCCTTCATAGAGCTTTCTCCTGGGTGGGTTCGGCCGCCCTTTGTTCGGGTAGGGTTTGAGGTAGGTCGAAGGTACGGGCAAGGCGAATTTCTGGAAAGAGCTTTGCCCAGGCAAGAGTGATGAGAATGGCACCGATCCCGCCGCCGATCACTGCCGCGACCGGGCCGACCAGCGCTGCAAGGAAGCCTGACTCCGCCTCGCCCAGTTCGTTCGACGCGGAAATGGTGAGTTGCGACAGGCTGGACACGCGGCCGCGCATTTCGTCCGGCGTGTGGAGCTGGATCAGCGACTGGCGCACATAGACCGACACCATGTCGGCCGACCCCAGCAGGATCAGCGCGGCGATGCCCACTTCCGGAGCGATTGTTCGTGGCAGGAAGGCGGTGCCGCCGAAGATGATGGTGGCGATGCCGAACAGGATGACCGCGCCCAGCATCTTGAGACCGACCTCCGTCTTCATCGGGCGGAAGGAGAAGAAAAGCGCCGTGACCCCCGCGCCGATGCCGGGAGAGGCGGCCAGATGGCCCAGACCCGCCGACCCCACATGCAATATGTCGCGGGCGTAGACCGGCAGCAGCGCGGTGGCCCCCGCCAGCAGCACCGCGAAAAGATCGAGCGTGATCGTTGCCAGAACCAGTCTGTTGCCGCGCACATAGGCGAGGCCGTCGATCATCTGGCGTATCGGATGGCGGCTTGTGTCGCGGGGCGGCTGGGGCACCGGGCCGATCATCAGCATGCAGAGCAGCGCCACGGCGAACAGGCCGGACGCCAGCGCATAGGCGCCCCAGGGCTGGATCGCATAGGCATAGCCGCCCAGTGCCGGCCCCGCGATCATGCCGGCCTGCCAGACGACGCTGGAAATGGCGATGGCATTGGGCAGCACTTCGCGCGGCACCAGATTGGGGGCGAGCGCGCTGTAGGCAGGCCCGTTGAAGGCGCGGGCAATGCCGACGATGGCGGCGATGCCGAAGATCAGCGGCAGGCTGACCCAGCCTTCATAGGTGGCGAAGGCCAGCGTTCCCGATGCCAGCACCAGCAGCGTCAGCGTGAAGCGGGTGATCTTTCGCCGGTCGAAATGGTCCGCAACCCATCCCGTCACGGGGGTCAGGAAGAAGAGCGGTACGAACTGCGCCAGACCGATCAGGCCGAGCTGGGCGGACGCTCCCGCCGTGCCCATGGTTTCGCGCGCGACATTGTAGGCCTGCCACGCGAGAACGATCATCATGGCATATTGCGCCAGCACTGCCGTCAGCCGCCCCAGCAGATACGCCCGGAAATTGCCGAAGCTCAACGGGTGGCGGGGGGTAGAGGGGCTGTGCATGGCTCCTCCTTAGCGCCTGCGCAATGCCAATCGCAACCGCGCGACCAGAGAAAGAGTGCAGCGATAATTGAGGCAAGAATGATCCAGCTTTCAGCCGGATCGCAACGCCTTAGTCGTCGGGTTGGAGCATGATTCCGCTGACCGACCCATTGCGCACGGAGCAGACGAACGGAACCGAGCGCCGACCGTCAAAGGGGCCGACCTCACCCTCTACTTCCCACCCCGTCGACATGGTGCTCGCGGCAATCCGGCCGAGAACCTTGGTGCCCGGCCCCGCCTCTTCCCGCGCCTTGGCAGCGCAGGCGTTGCGGGCGGCTGTGGCGGTTTCGATCCGGCCATAGCCGGGGGAGGCATAGGGCTGACGCCTGGCGTCGCGTTCAGCCTGTCGGTCGCGGGCGATGTCGCTGACGATGGCCGCGTCGACGGCGCGGTGCAGATCGCGATAATCCTGCGCACGCGCAGAGGTAGGAGCCGGGAGGGCCAAAACCAGCCCTAAAATACCCATCAGCGTCTTGTGCATGGCGGTTTCTCCTCTCCTTGGCCTATTTGAACAGGCTGCCCAATATGCCGCGCACCAATTGGCCCGCGAGACCACCCGAACTTTTACGGCTCGATCCCCCGAACACGGCGCGGCCCAATTCGTTGGCGACCTGACGCCCTACCGACGAAGCGGCGGAGCGGGTGGCAGACTGGATCGCCTTGTCGAAGGAGGAGGGTCTGGCGGCGTCGCGGGCTGCTGCTGCTTCCTGCCGGGCCTGTTCCTTCAGTTGCTGCTCGCGCTGCTTCGCCTCGGCCCTGGCCTGGGCAGCGGCGGCCCTGTCGGCTTCCGCCTGGGCCTTGGAGGCCTGTGCTGCTGCGGCGGCGGCCTGCCCCCGCGCCGCGAGGATTTCCTCGGCGGATTCGCGGTCGACGGCCGTGTCATATTTGTCCGCGCAGGGGGATATGGATTGGATGATCGCCCGTTCCCTGGCATCGACCGGGCCAAGGCGCGAGCGGGGCGGGGCAATCAGCGTGCGCTGGACGATGCCGGGCGAGCCATCCTCCTGCAACAGCGACACCAGAGCCTCGCCGACCCTGAGTTCAATGATCGCGGTTTCGACATTCAGGTCCGGGTTGACCCGGAACGTGTCGGCGGCGGCCTTGATCGCCTTCTGGTCGCGGGGGGTGAAGGCGCGCAGCGCGTGCTGGACGCGGTTGCCAAGCTGGCCCGCGACGTCCTCCGGAATGTCGATCGGGTTCTGCGTCACGAAATAGACGCCGACGCCCTTGGAGCGGATCAGGCGGACGACCTGCTCGATCTTGTCGATCAGCGCCTTGGGCGCATCGTCGAACAGAAGATGTGCCTCGTCGAAAAAGAAGACGAGGACCGGCTTGTCCGGATCGCCGACTTCGGGCAGCGTCTCGAACAGTTCGGACAGCAGCCAGAGCAGGAAGGTGGCGTAGAGCTTGGGACTCTGCATCAGCTTGTCGGCGGCCAGAACGTTTACATAGCCGCGGCCCTGATCGTCGACCTTCAGCATATCGTGAATGTCGAGCGCCGGTTCGCCGAAAAAATGCGCGCCCCCCTGACTTTCCAGCTGGAGCAGCTGGCGCTGGATCGCGCCGACGCTGGCCTTGGTCACATTGCCATATTGGGCGGAGAGGGTGTCGGCATTTTCGGCGCAATAGGCCAGCATCGCCTGCAAATCGCCCAGGTCGAGCAGCAGCAGACCCTGTTCATCGGCATATTTGAAGGCGATCGACAGCACGCCTTCCTGCGTTTCGTTAAGGCCCATCAGGCGGGAGAGCAGCAGCGGCCCCATTTCGCTGACGGTGGTGCGGACCGGATGGCCCTGCTCGCCATAGAGATCCCAGAAAATGGCGGGATTGTCGGCATAGCTGTAATTTTCGATGCCGATTTCCTTGGTGCGAGCGACGAGCTTGTCGGCATTTTTCGCGGTCGGGGAACCGGCCATGGAGATGCCGGACAGGTCACCCTTCACATCCGCAAGGAAGACGGGGACGCCGAGCGCCGAAAAACTTTCCGCGAGGCCCTGAAGCGTCACTGTCTTGCCGGTGCCGGTCGCGCCCGCGATCAGGCCGTGGCGGTTGGCGCGCCTCAGATTGAGCGTCTGGGGAATGCCGCCATCCTTGTCCGGCGCGCCAAGGCCTATGAAAATCCCGTCGCTCATCTGCGTCATGCTCCCCAAAAGTGACGGGCCGCACCCGCCGGAGTCTGCCATCCTCTTTGTAGAGGCGAGGCAGGGTTTCCGGCAAGCGCGACCCGTAACGATCCGCTGGTTTTCAGCTTCTTATTTGTCGCGCAGCCGCACGGGCAGGAATACCGCAGGCTGACCGCGACGCAGCACCTGAAGCAGGATCGCGCTGCGGCCCTGCGCCGACACCGCCCTGACCTGCGCGTCGAGGTCCGCCTGGGTGGCAACCGGACGGTTGTTCGCGCTGATGATCACGTCGCCCCGACGCAGGCCCTTGGCACCGGCATCGGTGGACCCGTCGACGGCCGTGATCACGATACCCCGCGTGTCGGCGGCAATGCCGAGCTGGCGGATGATGGTCGAGGTCAGCGGAATGGCGGAGATGCCCAGCGATTGCTGCGTGGCCTGACCATTGTTGGACTGGCCGTCCGGCTGCTGGCTGAAATCATCATCCTGTTGCTGGGCAAAGGCGTTCAGCTCGTCCTCGGAGGGACGCTCGCCAACGATGGCGGTCACCGTCTGGCGCTGGCCGTTGCGCAACAGCACGATCGGCACGCGCCCGCCAATGGGCTGGTTCGCGACGATGGATGAAAGATTCTGGTCGGGCGTCACTTCCTGACCCGCGACGCTGACGATCACGTCGCCCGCCTTGATCCCGGCCTTGTCGGCGCCCTTGCCCGGCTCGACACCCTGCACGAACTCGCCGCGATTCTTGGCAAGACCCAGCGAGTCCGCCAGATCTTCCCCGAGCGGGCTGATCTGGATGCCCAGATAGCCGCGCTTGACACTCTGGCCCTTGCGCAGCGTGTCGACGATCGGGGCCGCCTGTTCCGAAGGGATGGCGAAGCCGATGCCGACATTGCCGCCCGAAGGCGAAAGGATCTGGCTGTTGATACCGATCACATTGCCGCGCATGTCGAACATCGGGCCGCCGCTATTGCCCTGATTGATCGACGCGTCGGTCTGGATGAACTTGTCATAGGTGCCGCCGGTGCCGCGATGCACGGCGGAGATGATGCCCGCCGTCACCGTGCCCGAAAGCGCGAAGGGGTTGCCGATCGCGATCACCCAGTCGCCGACGCGCGCCTTGGTGCTGTCGCCGAACTTGACGAAGGGGAGGGCCTTTTTCGGTTCGATCTTGAGCACGGCGATGTCGGTCGCGGGATCGCGGCCGACCAGCCTGGCGGAATATTCCTCGCTGTTGGTGAGCGTCACGGTGATGGAATCGACGCTGGCGCCCTCGGCACCGGCGGACACCACATGGTTGTTGGTGACGATATAGCCGTCAGCGGAAATGATGAAGCCCGACCCCAGCGATTGGGCCTGACGGGTCTGGGGCTTGCTGCCCTGCTGGCCGAACAGGTCGCCGAAAGGCGTTCCGGCGAAGGGATTTTGCACCTGCACCCGCTGCTTGGTCGAGATGTTGACCACGGCAGGCTGGAGCTTTTCGACCATGTCGGCAAGGCTCGCGGGAGCGCCGGCGGGGGCAGCGGCCTGCATGCCCTCATTCTGCGCGACCTGCGCGCCGACATTCGGGCTGGAGGTTACGGCAATGGCGGTGCCACCGAGAAGCAGGGCGCCGGTAATGGCATAAGCGTAACGCACTCGTGACGGTCCTCTCATGAACTTGCGAAGGAAAAGCGGGACTCTGCGGGAGAGTGGGATGCGCCGCTTTGCCTTAACCCTCATTGAATGACGCTGGTTCCGTAATGAAATCAATCCTTACTTCACCGGTTTATCAGTGCGCCGGTCGATCTGACCGACGCGTCCCCCTCAGCGTCCTCCCTGAAACTGCTTCAGAAAATCATTGTCGCGGGACAGGACCATGGCGGTTGATCCCTGTTTGTCGGGCGCAAAAGTATAGCGATAAGCCTGCATGGCGCGATAGAAATCGTAAAATTGCGCGTCCTTGCCAAAACTGTCCGAATAGATGCGCGCGGCGTTTGCGTCCGCTTCGGCGCGGATGATCTGCGCCTGCTTCAAACCCTGTGCCCGGATGGTCAGCGCTTCCTGCTCGCGCGCGGTGCGCATGCGGGTAAAGGCGCTTTCCAGCGGCGCGCCGTCGGGCAGGTCCGCTCGCTTGATCCGCACGTCGACGATCTGCGCGCCATATTGGCGGGCGACGCGGTTCAGGCCTGCCTCGATATTGTCCATCACCTGCCCGCGCTCGGGCGAGAGCAGCGCCGCGAAGGGCCGCTTGCCCAGCTCGTTTCGCAAAGCGGAACCCAGGATCGGCCGCAGCGCGTCGGACACGCGATCCTCGCTGCCCGCCGAAATATACATGCGCAGCGGATCGACGATGCGATAGCGGGCGAAGGCGTCGACCTGCAGGCGCAGCTGGTCGGTGGACAACACCTGCTGGCGCTCCATCTCCACCGACAGGACGCGCTTGTCGATCCAGACGATCTGGTCGATGAACGGCCAGCGCAGGATGACGCCGGCGCCTGTCTTGCCGAAATCCTCGTTCGGGCGGTAGCGGTTGATGATCTTCTTGGGATCACCGAAGCGCACGATGACGCCCTGCTTGGTTTCCGGCACGATGGCTATAGTGCTGCCGATCAGCAGCAAAGCGGCGATGGCCAGCAGCGCCAGCGCAACGGGGTGACGGATCAGGCCCGGCATCACTGCCCCTCCTCGGTTGCTGCTGCGGCATTCTGGGCCGAACTGCCCTGCGCCCGGCGCTTGAGTTCTGGCAGCGGCAGGAACGGCGTCACGTTACCGCCTTCGACGATGGTCTTGTCGACGTTCGACAGGACGCCCTCCATGGTTTCATAGTACATGCGGCGGCGGGTCACATCGGGCGAGAGCCTGTACTGCTCATAGACCTTGTCGAAAGCCGCAGCCTCGCCCTGCGCCTTGGCCGTGACCTGCTGCGCGGCGGCGCGGGCTTCGTTGAGGTAGGTCTGGGCCGTCTGCTGTGCGGCGGACACGGCCTTGAACGCGTCATTCACCGCAGTCGGCGGATCGGCCTGCTTGATTGCGACGCCCTGCACGAGGATACCCGACTTGTAGCCGTTCAGTATCTCCTGCATCCGCTGCTCGACCTGCTGCTCGATCTCGGTGCGGCCGGCGCCCAGAGCATCCTCCAGGCTCACGCTGGCGACAACCGATCGCATCGCGCTTTCCGCGACTTCCCGGACCGAGGCGTCGGGATCGGACAGCTGGAACAGGTAAAGTTCCGGGCTGCGGATGTTCCAGCGGACCGAATAGGCGAGGTCGATAATGTTCTGGTCGCCGGTCAGCACCAGATTTTCGCTTTCGGCGCGGGTCGAGCCGACATCAATGGTGCGGATTTCCTCCACATCGACGGTGGTGACATTTTCGAGCGGCGCTGGCAGCGTCAGGCTGATGCCCGGCGAGAGGGTGCGGCTATATTTGCCCAGCAGCGTCACCACGCCGCGTTCCTGTGGGCCGACACGGTGGAAACAGGTCAGCACCAGCCACAGCAGGACCAATATGCCGATGGCCACGGGCCAGAGCGCCTTGCCCGAAGGCCGGGGAGGCAGGTTGCCAAAACCGCCGCCGCCGCCCTGGCCGAAGCTTTCCTTGCTGCGGCGGAGCAGTTCCTCAATAGCGGAAGGCCCCTTGGAGCCGGAGGGTCGGCCCGGTTGTGTCCATGGGTTGCGCGGGCCGCCTTCGCTGCCCTTGCCCTCGCTCCCGTCCGGACCGTCGCTCTTGCCACCCCAGGGACCCTGGGCCATGGCGCTCGCAATGCCCGGCATCCACCCGAAAATTCTCTTCATTGCTCCTCTATAGGAAGGCTCTCCGTCGAAAAACAGTGCCCTTCGCAACGATTATTGTTTCGAATGATGTCGCTACAGGACAAAAATGGGGTAGAGGGCGCTGCCATGACCGAGCTTGAAGATTTTGCCGCCCGCCTGAAAACGCTCACCGACGGCCGGGCCAGTGCGCCGCGCATCAGGGAAGGCGTGATGACGCTGGCGCTGGATGTGGCTGGGCTGTCGGAGCAGCAGCGCGATGCCGTCGCTGCCGCGATACGGGAGGGCGCGCTGACCGTGCCGGGGGTGCAGGATGTGCGCATCGCCATGACCGCCGAGCGTAGACCGCTGAAGATCATTGCGGTCGCGTCGGGCAAGGGCGGCGTCGGCAAATCGACGCTTTCGGCCAATCTGGCGGTCGCGCTCCAGCGTCTGGGCGTGCGGGTCGGGCTGGTCGACGCCGACATTTACGGCCCGTCGCAGGCGCGGCTGATGGCGAGCGAGGGCAGCAAGCCGCAGGCGAAGGACAAGCAGCTCATCCCCGTGGAAAGCCCCTTCGGCATTCCGATGCTGTCGATGGCGCATCTCGTCGAGCCGGGCAAGGCGCTGGCCTGGCGCGGGCCGATGGCGGGCAATGCGCTTTCGCAACTGATCGATGCGGACTGGGGCGACGCCGAATTGCTGGTCGTCGACATGCCGCCCGGCACTGGCGACGTTCAGCTGTCCATGGTGCAGAAGCACAAGCCTGCGGGCGCGGTGATCGTTTCGACGCCGCAGGATCTGGCCCTGATCGACGCCACCCGCGCCGTCAGCCTGTTCGAACAGACCCATGTGCCGATGATTGGCCTGGTCGAGAATATGGCGGGCTATGCCTGTCCGCATTGCGGCGAGCAATCCGATCCTTTCGGCACGGGCGGCGCCGAAGCGGCGGCGGGAGAGATGGGTATGGCGTTTCTCGGCCGGATACCGCTGGCCATCGACATTCGCCGCCGGTCCGATGCCGGCGATCCGCCGGCGGCTGGCGACGACGCGCACGGCGCTGCCTTCCGCGCGATCGCGGAGAAGGTGGCGGCATGGCTGAAGGGCGCGGCCTGAAGAATTGGGGTGGGCGGAACGGCTTGCGCGGTTCCTGCGTCCTTTCCATCTGAAGGACGCCGAACAAGGAGCCGCCTTATGCCACTCACCGCTGCGCAGGATATTGCCGATCTTCTGACCGAAACCCGCACCATCGCCCTGGTCGGCATTTCCGACCGGCCCGACCGGCCAAGCTATGGCGTGATGAAAGTGCTTCAGGACCATGGCTATCGCGTCCTGCCGGTCAATCCGCAGATTGCAGGCGAGCATGTCCATGGCGAATTCGTCTGGGGACGGCTGGCCGATATCGGCGTGCCGATCGACATGGTCGACATCTTCCGCCGCAGCGAGGCGGCGGGCGAGGCGGTGGACGACGCCATTGGCGCGGGCGCGAAGTCGGTCTGGATGCAGTTGGGCGTTATCAATGAGGCAGCGGCCGCCCGCGCGGAGGCGGCCGGGCTGAAGGTGGTGATGGATCATTGCCCGGCGATCGAGATCCGCCGCCTCAATCTGGCGCCGGTAAGCGCGCAATAGGGCTTTCCAGCGCTGCCAAGCCTCTTTACAGCCATGAATCATGGGGCGCGCACCGCGAAGGCAGGCACAGCAGACGGAGAAGAAGGGCCTGGACCGGCGCACGCTGTTGGTCGGCGGCGGGGCTGCGGCGGGGCTGTTGCTGGCATGGGCGGTATGGCCCCGCGAATATCGGCCCAATCTCAACACCGCGCCGGGCGAGACCGCCTTCAACGCCTTCCTCAAGATCGATCGTGCGGGGCAGGTGATCGTCGTCGTGCCGCAGACCGAAATGGGGCAGGGGATCACCACCCTGTTGCCGCAGGCGCTGGCCGATGAACTGGGCGCGGACTGGCGCACCGTTGGCGTGCAGAGCGCGCCGGTCAGCCCGCTTTACGCCAACACGCTGCTGGCGGACGAATGGCTGGCCAATGACTGGAGCCGTCTGGTGGGGGATGCGGGCCGCTGGACCATCGAGCAATATGCCACGCGCAGCGCGCTGATGCTGACCGGGGCGGGAACGTCGCTACCCATGTTTCATCAGGCCTATCGCGAGGCGGGTGCGGCGGCGCGGGTGCTGCTTTGCAAGGCGGCGGCGGCGCGCTGGGACGTGCCATGGGAAAGCTGCGACATTCAGAACGGCATCATTTCCGACGGCGGCGGTCCGGGCGGGAAGGGGCGCACGCTGAAGATCGGGGAGGTGGTGGAGGATGCCGCGACCTTTGACCTGCCCGACATCCTGCCCTTTCGTCAGGCGGAGGTGGACCGGCTGGCGGGGCAGGATCTGCCCCGGATCGATACGCCGTCCAAGATCGACGGCAGCCACAATTTCGCCGCCGACATTCGCCTGCCCGACATGGTCTTCGCCTCGATCAGGCAGGGGCCGATCGGCGATGCGGTGCTGAAAAGCGTGGATGAGGGCGCGGCGAAGTCCGTCACCGGCTTTCTGAAGCTGATTCGGCAAGAGCGTTGGGTCGCGGTGGTCGCGAGCAACTGGTGGGCGGCGAACAAGGCGCTGGACCTGTGCGATCCGGTCTTTGAACTCAGCGGCAGGCCGGTCGACAGCGCGGCCATGGAAGCGGCGCTGGAACAGGCCTTTTCCGGGTCATCGGGCGAGCGGCTCTTTGCGCGGGGCGATCTGAAGCCACTGTTCGAGGATGCGACCATCCTCGCCAGCGAATATAGGGTGCGGCCCGGCCTGCATCTGGCGCTGGAGCCGATGAGCGCGACGGCGCGGATTACCGACGAAGCGGCCGAAGTGTGGATGGCGACCCAGGCGCCCAGTCTGGCGCGGGCGGCGATCGCGAAGGCGCTGGGGCTGTCGGCGGGCGCGGTGACGCTCTATCCGCTGCATGCGGGCGGCGGCTATGGCAGGCATATGGAGCATGAGGCGGGCGTGCAGGCCGCCTTGCTGTCGCGGGAGTTGGGGCGGCCGGTGCAACTTCTCTGGTCCCGGCTGGAGGATGTGATTCAGGACCGGCCCAGCGCGCCCGCTCATGCGCGCATGGCGGGGAAGCTGGGGCGCAACGGCGCGATCGAGGGATGGTCGGCGAAGGTCGCCGCGCCCTGCGCCATGACGCAGACCTGGGCGCGGATCGCGCATGGCAGGTTGCCGCATGAGGCGAGCGCGGAGGCGGCCGATGCGTCGACCCGGCTGGCGGTGGCGGGCATGGATCTGCCCTATGCCGTGCCGAACTGGGCGGTCGATCATTTTCCCGCCGATGTCGGCCTGCCGCTGGGCTTCGCGCGGGGCAACGCGCATCTGTACGGCGCCTTCTTCACCGAAAGTTTCATAGACGAACTGGCCCATCAGGCGCAGATGGAGGCCATGTCCTTCCGCATCCAGATGCTGGGCGGCAATCCGCGCCTTGCCCACTGCCTGACGACAGTGGGCGCCATGGGCGGGTGGCAGGGCGGCATTGCGGGTAGCGGGCAGGGTCTCGCCGCGCATATGATGAATGGAGCTTATGCGGCGGTTATGGTGGAGGCGGGCATCAGCGAGGGCAAGTTGCAGGTCAGCAGGATTATCGCGGCGGTCGATGGCGGGGATCAGGTCAATCCCGATATCGCCCGGCAGCAGATTGAAAGCGGCCTGATCCATGGACTGGCGCTCGCCATGGGGGCGTCGGTGCCTTATGCCAGGGGAATGCCGGCGCGCGCGATACTGGGACGCATGGGGTTGCCCCGGCTCAGCGATGTCGGAGAGGTAACAGTCGAACTCATCCGTAGCACGAGCGCGCCCGCTGGTCTCACCGACATCGGTGCGCCGCTGGTCGCGCCCGCGATCGCCAATGCGTTGTTCACCACCACCGGGCAGCGTCACCGCAACCTGCCGCTGCTGGCGGAGGATTGAAAGCCATGGGAAAGACAGGCGTTCTGCTCATCAACCTTGGTACGCCGGATGCGCCGGATACGAAGTCCGTGCGGCGTTATCTCGGGGAATTTCTATCCGATCCTCGCGTCGTGGAAATTCCCCAGCTGCTCTGGCAGCCGATATTGCGCGGGCCGATCCTGCTGACCCGGCCCCGCAAATCCGCCCATGCCTATCAGCAGATATGGATGAAGGAAGGATCGCCGCTGGCGGTCTATACCCGCGATGCGGCGCTGGGATTGCAACGGCACATGGGGCCGGACCTGACGATCGACTGGGCGATGCGCTATGGCAATCCGTCGATCGGCTCCCGGCTGGGAGCGATGATGGCCGCGGGGTGCGACCGCATATTGCTGGCGCCGCTCTATCCCCAATATTGTGCTGCGACGACGGCAACGGCGCTCGACGCGGCTTATGCGGCTTTGGGCAGGATCCGGGCGCAACCCGCAATCCGGACCCTGCCGCCTTATTATGCCGACCCGGCCTATATAGAGGCACTGCGGGCCTCGACCCAGGTGCAGCTGGCCGCGCTGGAATTTGCGCCGGACCTGCTGATCGCCAGTTTCCACGGCATGCCGGAACGAACGCGGCTGCTGGGCGACCCTTATCGCGATCAATGCGTGGAGAGTGCGCGGCTACTGGAGCAGGCTTTGGGCCGGGAGGTCCGCGTGACGTTTCAGTCGCGTTTCGGTCGGGCGAAATGGCTGGGACCGGCGACGGATGACATGCTCAAGGCACTGCCCGGTCAGGGCGTCAAAAATGTCGCGGTTCTGACCCCCGGATTCGCCGCAGACTGCCTGGAAACCGTAGAGGAAATCGCCATTCGCGGCAAAGAGGAATTTATCGCATCCGGCGGTAATAATTTTGCCCATTTGAGTTGTTTGAACGCGTCGCCGGACGCTATGACCCTTTATGAGAGTCTGATCCGCCGCGAATTGGCCGGCTGGCTGGAGAGGGAAGTTTCGTCCGTCACTTTTTAACATGAGGAGAGCCTATCATGAGCAAGGTTGCAGTCGTCACGGGCGGAACGCGTGGAATTGGCGAGGCGATCAGCCTGGCGCTCAGGGAGATGGGCTGCACCGTGGCGGCCAACTATGCCGGTAACGATGCCAAGGCGCAGGCCTTCACGGACAAGACGGGCATTGCCAGTTTCAAATGGGATGTAGGCGATCATCAGGCGTGCCTTGACGGTTGCGCTCAGGTGACGGAGGCGCTTGGACCGATCGACATCGTCGTCAACAATGCGGGCATCACCCGCGACGGCGTACTCGCCAAGATGAGCTTCGACGACTGGAATGAGGTGATGCGCATCAATCTTGGCGGTTGCTTCAACATGGCGAAGGCGACCTTCGGCGGGATGCGCGAGCGGGGCTGGGGCCGCTTCGTCAACATCGGATCGATCAACGGGCAGGCGGGCCAATATGGTCAGGTCAACTATGCCGCCGCCAAGTCGGGCATTCACGGCTTTACCAAGGCGCTGGCGCAGGAAGGCGCCAAATATGGGGTCACCGTCAACGCGATCGCCCCCGGCTATATCGATACCGACATGGTGGCCGCCGTGCCTGCGGCGGTTCTGGAAAAGATCGTCGCCAAGATTCCGGTGGGCCGCCTGGGCCATGCGGATGAAATCGCGCGCGGCGTCGCCTTCTTTTGCAGCGACGATGCCGGCTTCGTCACCGGCAGTACGCTGTCGATCAACGGTGGGCAGCACATGTATTGATGGGCGGGGGCGATCTGATCGACGAGGTTGCGCCGTCGGCGCCATCGCCCTTCGCGCCGCCGGTCAAGCGGAGCGTGACCATCGCCGGTCACCAGACCGCGATCAGCCTTGAGCCGGTTTTCTGGGAAGCCCTCCGCGCGGCCGCCGCGTCGGAGGGCTTGCCCGTCAATGCCCTGATCGCGCGCATTGACGTTGCGCGCATGACTGCCGCCGATCCCCCAAATCTGACCAGTGCGATAAGATGCTGGCTGTTCACCGAAAAATCGGAGTCTAAAATTAATAATTGTTCGCAGTAGCATTGACTATGCGAACGAGTCGCAATAGCAGGCGCCCCAGGGTTTCAGAAAGGGGTTCTGCTTTCCATGTCCAATCACTCGTCACGTCCATCTTTCCTCGCGCTCAGCTGCGTCGGGGCCATGGCTTTTGCGGCCACGGCGCAGGCGCAGGATGCTGCACCGGGCGCCAAGCTCGGCGGCATGACCGTCACCGACACCGCCATCGATGAATCGCCGATCAAGGTGGAAAAGGCAGAGTCTCCGAAATATACGCGGCCGTTGCTCGACACGCCGCAAACCATAACGGTCATCGGCAAGGAAACGATCCAGCAGCAAAATCTGCTCACCCTGCGCGACGTGCTGTCGACAGTGCCCGGTATTACCTTCGGTGCGGGTGAGGGTGGCTTCGGCTATGGCGACCGCATCATCCTGCGCGGTCAGGATGCCAAGAATGACGTCACGGTCGACGGCGTTCGCTCGGGTGCTTTTCTCAACCGCAATGAGGTCTACAATATCGAGCAGGTCGAAGTGACCAACGGCGCCAATTCGGTCATGAACGGTGGCGGGTCGGTTGCAGGAACGATCAACCTTGTCACCAAGCGGCCGTTGGCGGACGATCAGACCATCCTCAACGCGGGCATCGGCACGGATAACTATTATCGTGCCACTGTCGACGCAAATCGTCGGGTCAGCGATTTGATCGCGGTGCGGATCAACGCCGTCTATCATGAAAATGACGTGCCCGGCCGCGATGTCGAGGATTACAAGCGCTGGGGCATTGCGCCTGCCGTGACCATCGGTATTGACGGTCCGACCAGCCTGACGCTGCAATATGAGCATCTCGACGATAAGGCGATGCCGCAATATGGCCTGCGCTACTATGCCAATAATGGCGGCTTCCTGCCGGATTTCGACCGCAGCGGCTATTATGGTTTCGCCAATCTCGACCAGCAGAACAGCAAGACTGATTCGATTCAGGCCATCTTCAGCCACGCGTTCAGCGATGCGGTGAAGATCCGTAACCTGACCCGATATGAAAATATCCGTCAGAACACTGTTACCAGCCAGCCGAACGGTACTTTTTGTCTGGCCTCCACCGGCCTTCAGCCGATGGATATAAACGGTGTCAGTGCGGCCTGTCCTGCGACTGTCCCGGCGGGCTATTATCTACCGACTGGCGGGCGTGGCGTGCAGCGCCTGATCTCCAATGAAACGGCTTATGATCAGCTCGATCTCAGCGCCGAATTCGCGACGGGCGGCATCCAGCATAGTCTGGTACTCGGCGTTTCGGCGCTTTGGGAAAAATATCGCCAGACGCAGGGCACGCTGCCGCGCAACGCCGATGGATCGACGCCAGCTTTCCCGCTGGTCAGCATCTCGAACCCGGGTGAGGTGGTGCAGGGTCCCGCCGGTTTCACTTATGGCAGCAACGTCTATACCGGGCCGGTCAACTTCATACTGTCCAGCAAGAATCTAGGCGAGCAGACCAGCTATGCCGCCTATCTGTTCGACACGATGAAATTCGCCGACTGGTTCGAACTGAATGGCGGCATCCGTTATGAGCAGGTGGAAGGGCTGAACCACAGCTTCAGCTATGTGACCGACGCCGGCGCAGCCAATCTGGGCCAGTTGAGCGGCACGACGGGACCGTTCCGGGTGAAGGACAATCTCTTCTCCTACCGCATCGGCGCGGTGGTGAAGCCTACGCCCGATACCAGTCTCTACATCGCCTATGGCAACAGCAAGCTGCCGTCCAAGGCTTCGGTTGACGGCGCCTGTTCGACGCTGACCTGCAACGTGAAGCCGGAAACGACCGAAAATTACGAGATCGGCGCCAAGGCCGACCTGTTCGACAAGAGACTGTTGCTGACCGCCGCGCTGTTCCGCAACGACCGCAACCAGATCAAGGTCGTTTCGGGCGATCCGACCCTGCCCGATCAGGCGACGGATGGTTTCCAGCGGGTGGAGGGAGCCTCCTTCGGCGCATCCGGCAACATCACCAGCAACTGGACGATCTCCGCCAATTACATGTATCTCAAGAGCAAGATCAAACAGGGCGTCTCCGATTATTGCCTGGCCAACCCCGGTGCGGTCGATCCGACGGCGGGCACCTGCGCCAACAGCGCCGCCTTCCCCGATCCGACGGCGGGCTATGCGCTGACCAATACGCCCAAACATTCGGGCAGCCTGTTCACCACCTACCGCTTCGGCTTCGGCCTGGAACTGGGCTATGGCCTGACCTATCAAGGCCGCTTCCTGCTCAACCAGCCGTCGCTCGCGCAGCTGACCGCGGGTAGCTATGTCGCTTATTATGTGCCGAGCTACACCATTCACCGGTTCATGGCGTCCTATCCGATCACGGAGAATCTGAAGGCGCAGGTGAATGTTCAGAACTTCACGAACGAGAAATATGTGACGACTGTCCGCAACAACGTCGGCGGCAGCTGGGCGCAGCCAGCGCCCACGCGGTCGGCGGTATTCAGCCTCGCTTACAAGTTCTGATTGTCGCCTAAACCTCCGGCATTTGTCCCTTGCCGGAGGAAACGGTCGGGTGGCGATACACTCCTCTCCTCCTCGGGTCGCCACCCGCCCGTCCCCACTTCACCATAGCCTAAAGATGCGATTGAGTTGCATTAGGGTTTACGTTATGCATCGGTCGCTCGTTAAGGGCTGCAAAGGGGATTTGCCATGCTTCGTATAGCGGACAGGTTGACCGGCGACGCCATGGACGGCGTCCCAGTCTCGGCTCCGGCGAAGCTGTCGCTGGTTCCGCCTGCTGGCGATCCGGGGCCGGGCGCAGCCTCGCGCTACGGTGATCGCGCGCCGGTCAACTGGCCCGTGATCGTCATCATCCTGCTGCTCCATGCGCTGCTGATCGCGGCGCTCATCCAGGTGCGTCAGCATGTGGTGCGTCTGCGGGAGGCGCGTCTCTCTGTGGTGAATTTGACTCCGCCGCCGCCCCCGCCGGCAGCGGAAATGCCGCCGCCGCCCTCCCAGCCTAGGGTTCTGGCGCCGCCCCCGCTGGTGCAGGTGCCCGCGCCGCCCACGGTGCAGGTCGCGACCGCGCCCAATCCCGTGCCGGTTCCGGCCGCGGCCCCTGTTGCGGCGTCGCTTCCCGTGGCGGCTCCGCCGGTCATCGCCCCCCCGCCCGGCATTGTGCAGGG
>NZ_JBHIWJ010000041.1:0-38639 GCF_041987595.1 Sphingobium sp.
CGCGCTTCGCCAACCCCGACAGCCTGTTGCTGCCCGGCATGTTCGTCCGCGTCGTCGCCCCCCAGTCAGTGGTGCCGAACGCGATATTGGCGCCCCAGACGGGAATCAGCCGCGATCCCAAGGGCAACGCGACCGCCCTTGTCGTCAATCGGGCCAACAAGGTCGAACGGCGCACCGTCACCGCCGCGCAGGCGATCGGCGACAGGTGGCTGATCACCAGCGGCCTGAAGGCGGGCGACCGACTGATCGTGGAAGGCACGGACAAGGTCCAGCCCAATGACAGCGTGAAGCCTGTTCCGGTCGGCCAGCCCGCCTCCGCGCAGTCGGCGAAGTAAGGGGAGACGCACCTTGCTCAGCCGCTTTTTCATCGAACGGCCGATCTTCGCATGGGTCATCGCCATCGGCATCATGCTGGCGGGTCTGGGCGCGATGCTCACCCTGCCGATCGCCCAATATCCCGACATCGCTCCGCCGTCCGTCGGCATCAGCGCCAGCTATCCGGGCGCCTCTGCCGATACCGTCGAAACCAGCGTCACCCAGGTCATCGAACAGCAGCTGACCGGCATTGACGGCCTCATGTATTTTTCGTCTTCGTCGTCGGCCAACGGGCAGGCGCGGATCACCGTTACCTTCAAGAAGGGCACCGATCCCGATACCGCCCAGGTGCAGGTGCAAAACAAGGTGCAGCAGGCCCTGAGCCGCCTGCCCAACGCAGTGCAGCAACAGGGGCTCACGGTCACCAAGTCTCAGACCGACTTCCTGATGCTGGTGGGCATTTACGACAAGACCGACACCGCGTCTCAGGCCGATATCGCCGACTATCTGGTCAATAATTTCCAGGACCCGATTGCCCGCATCGACGGCATCGGCTCCTCGCAGATTTTCGGTTCGCAATATGCGATGCGTATCTGGCTCGACCCTTACAGGCTTGCCACGGTCAAGCTGATGCCCTCGGACGTAGCCAGCGCGATCTCAGCCCAGAATATCGAGGTTTCAGCAGGACAGATCGGCGCCGACCCGGCACCCGCGGGACAGCAGATCAACGCCACCGTCACCTCTCGCGCGCGCCTGCAAACCCCCGAACAGTTTCGCAACATCATCGTCAAGACGCAATCGGACGGCTCGGTCGTGCATCTGTCGGACGTGGCGCGAGTCGAGCTTGGCAATGAGAGCTATACCTCCTCCGCCAGCCTCAATGGCCATCCCGCGTCGGGCATGGCTCTGCAACTTGCGCCGGGTGCCGACGCGCTGAAGACGGCTGAACTGGTCAAGGCCAAGGTGGCTGAGCTGTCGGCCAACCTGCCCCACGGCTATACGATCGCCTATCCGCGCGACACCACCCCCTTCATCCAGTTGTCGGTGGACGAAGTCATCCAGACGCTGATCGAAGCGGTCGGACTGGTCGTCGTGGTGATGTTCGTCTTTCTGCAAAGCTGGCGCGCCACGCTGGTTCCCGCCATCGCCGTGCCGGTGGTGCTGCTGGGCACGTTCGGCGTGCTGGCGCTGTTCGGTTATTCGATCAACACGCTCACCCTGTTCGGCATGGTGCTGGCGATCGGCCTGCTGGTCGATGACGCCATCGTCGTGGTCGAGAATGTGGAGCGACTGATGGAGGAGGAAGGGCTCTCCCCCCGCGAGGCCACGATCAAGTCGATGGAGGAAATCGGCAGCGCGCTGGTGGGCATTGCGCTCGTCCTGTCCGCGGTGCTGCTGCCCATGGCCTTTTTCGGCGGGTCTACAGGCGTGATCTATCGCCAATTCTCCATCACCATCGTTTCTTCGATGCTGCTCTCCGTGCTGGTCGCGCTGATCCTTTCGCCAGCGCTCTGCGCCACGATCCTGAAGCCGATTTCACAGGAACATCGCGAGCGCGGCTGGCACGGCAAGTTCAACCGCTGGTTCGAGCGGCTGACACAAGGCTATATGCGCAGGCTGAAAGGGTTCATCGGCCGCCGCAAGCTGTTCTGGCTCGGTTATGTGCTGATCCTGGGCCTGCTCTGGCTGCTGTTTGTCCGCCTGCCCACCAGCTTCCTGCCTGTGGAGGATCAGGGACAGGTGATGGTGCAGGTGACCCTTCCTGCCGGCGCCAAATCCTCGCGCACCACAGCCGCACTGGAACAGGTGCAGAATTATTTCCTGAACGATGAGAAGGACAATATAGGCTTCATCTTCGTCACGCAGGGTTTCAGCTTTGCCGGCCAGGGCGAAAATACGGCGCAGGGCTTCATCAACCTTGCCCCGTGGGATGAGCGGAAAGGCACGGCCAATGGCGCCACCGCGATCGCAAACCGGGCGACCAGACAGCTTGCCGCCATCCGCGACGCGAAGGCTCTGGCGATGACGCCGCCCTCCATCCGCGGCCTTGGCCAGTCGAACGGCTTCACCTTCGAACTGCTCAACACGGGCGGCCTCAGCCGCGAACGCTTTCTGGATCTGCGTAACGAGTTGCTCAAGGCGGCGGCAGACAATCCCAAGCTGGCGGGCGTCCGCGCAGCAACGCTGGAGGATACGCCCCAGCTCAAGGTCGACATCGATTCCGAAAAGCTGGCCGTGCTGGGCCTGACGCAAAGCGATGTCGACAATGTGCTGAGTTCCGCCTGGGGCAGCCGCTATATCAACGACTTCGTCGATCGGGGCCGGGTCAAGCGTGTCTATATGCAGGCGGACGCCCCGTTCCGTGCTCTGCCCTCCGACCTCGACAACTGGCAGGTTCGTTCCGGCACAACTGGGGAAATGGTGCCCTTCTCCGCTTTCGCGACGAGCCACTGGACCATGGGCCCGACCACCTTGGCCCGCTTCAACGGCCAGTCATCCTACGAAATTCAGGGGCAGGCCGCTCCCGGCTCGAGTTCGGGCGATGCAATGGACGAAATGATCAGGCTCCAGAAACAGCTCCCCCCCGGCACGGGCTATGCGTGGAGCGGACTTTCCTATCAGGAACAGCTGTCGGGCGGACAGGCCCCTCTGCTCTACGGCCTGTCGGTGCTGGTGGTCTTCCTCTGCCTCGCTGCACTGTATGAAAGCTGGTCGATCCCGCTCGCCGTCCTGCTGGTAATCCCGCTCGGCCTGATCGGCGCGGTGCTGGCGGTGACGCTGCGGGGTCTGGAAAACAACATCTATTTCCAGGTCGGCCTGCTCACCACCATGGGCCTTGCCGCAAAGAACGCGATCCTGATCGTGGAGTTTGCCGAGCTCGCCTGGCTTCAGGGCAAGGATGCCTATGATGCCGCGATCGACGCGGCGCGCCTGCGCTTCCGCCCGATCCTGATGACATCGCTGGCCTTCATGGCGGGCGTGATACCGCTGGCCATCGCCACCGGCGCAGGCGCGCAAAGCCGCGTCGCCATAGGCACTGCGGTCATCGGCGGCATGCTGACAGCGACCGTCCTTGCCATCTTCTTCGTCCCTCTCTTCTTCCTGACGATCATGCGCATTTTCAGCCGCAAGGGCACGCCGCCCGCCGAAGTGCCCGCACCGGAGGTTCCGGCATGAAGCGCGCCTTTCTCCTGACGTCCCTGATGGCTTCGCTGGCCGCGCTGCCAGCCTGCAACATGGCGCCGCATTATGTCCGCCCCGTGCCGCCGGTCCCGGCCGATTTCCCCAGCGGTCCGGCCTATGCGCCCGCTGCGGCTGCGGGAAAGCCGGGCCTGCCCTGGACCACTCTGATCGCCGATGAGCACCTGAAGGCGGTGATCGGCCGGACGCTCGCCAACAACCGGGATCTGCGCGCCGCGCTCGCCAATGTGCAGTCCGCCCGTGCCCTTTATCGCGTCCAGCGCGCCGCCCAGCTGCCCGCCGTCACCGGCGAGGCTGCCGCCGGTTTTTCCCGCCGGAACGACGCTCGTCAAGACAGCTACAGCGCCGATATCGGCTTCAGCGCCTTCGAACTGGACCTGTTCGGACGGGTGAAGAATCTCAGTCAGGCGGCTCTGGAATCCTGGCTCGCGACTGAGGAAGGCGCGCGCTCCACCCGCATCACCCTGGTCGCTGAAACCGCCACGGCCTATGCCACGCTTGCCGCCGATCAGGAACTTCTGGCGCTGGCCCGCCAGACGCTTGCCAGCGCCGAACGGTCGCTGTCCCTCACCCAATCGCTCAATCGCGCGGGCCCGATCGGCAAGCTTGACGTCCATCAGGCCGAAACCACGGTGGAACAGGCGCGCAGCGACATCGCCGCCAGCACGACGCAGGTGGCGCAGGACCGCAACGCGCTCGACCTGCTCGCCGGCGCCCCGGTGGAGGACGCGCTGCTCCCGCAATCGCTGCAAGGCCTGACCAGCAGCATAGCCAAGGTTCCTGCCGGTCTATCCTCCGACGTCCTGCTTCAGCGCCCCGACGTCCTTCAGGCCGAACATCAGCTCAAGGCCGCCAATGCCGATATCGGCGCGGCTCGCGCCGCGATGTTCCCGAAGATCAGCCTGACGGCGGCGATCGGCGTCGCCAGTTCGGCGCTGTCCTCGCTGTTCACCGGCGGCGGCTTTGCCTGGTCGGCGGCTCCTTCAGCCAGCATGCCGATCTTCGGCGGCGGCGCCCGTGGCAATCTCGACTATAGCAAGGCGCAGCGGGACCTGTATCTTGCCCAATATGAGAAAGCGATCCAGACCGCCTTCCAGGAGGTTTCCGACGCCCTCGCCCGCGAAGGAACGATCGACGCCCAACAGGCGGCGCAACAGCGCCTCGTCGTCGCCAGCCAGCGCAGCTACGCTCTGGCCGACGAGCGCTATCGGGCCGGGATCGATACGTTTCTCAACAGCCTGACCACACAGCGGAGCCTCTACAATGCTCAGCAAAGCGCCATCGCGACGGAACTGGCGCTGGTGCGCAATCGCATCCTCCTTTACCGCGTCATCGGGGCGGATTTCGAAGGAAATTGACGGTTAGACGGCGCGGCGGCCGCCTTCCCGGCGGCAACGCTCGATCTGCGCGGTGAGGTCTGGACAGGATGCGCTGGCGGCGTCGCTGGCATTGAAGGTGGTCGTTCTTGGACACGGCCGTAATGATAATAAGAAAAATCTCAAAATCCGCCTGACCCTGAGCGCGGCTTCACACCATGGCCGGCGTATATGGCGTGTTGAATCCGGGCATTCGCCAGCATTTTTCGTTACTCGCCGAACAAGGCTCGCTGAGATGCCTCGATTTCCTCGAAATACCGGCGCCTGGCATGTTTTTCGCTGAGGACGCCCAGCACCTTGCCGCTTGCATCGACCACCGCCAGGTCGTCTGCGCCTGCCTGATCGAAAAGTGGCAGAATTGCGCTGATATTTGTTTTTGGATCGAGCGCCGTGGCAGATAATTGCGCAAGAGGCTCGACCCGCGCATCTGCCTCCAATTCTGGCGCGTGAATGGCCGCCGCTGGCAATATCCCGCGATACCGACCCGAAGCGTCAACCATCACCGCCTTGCTTGCAGAGCCCAACGGCACTTTCGCCCGGAACTCCTCAACGGTGCAGTCGTCAGGAACCGAGATCCAGTCCCGACGCATCAGGCGCCTCGCCGTCAGGTTCATCACCCACCCTATGTCGCGCGGGCTGCGAATGTTTGACCCTCGCAAATGCAAACGCCAGGTGGAGAAGGAATAGCCAAACAGTTCTCGCGTAAGCGCGCTCGAAAGCAACGAGGCGGTCAGCACGATTCCCATCAACGCGAAATCATGGGTCGTCTCAAGCATCAGGAGCGCGAGGGTCATCGGCCCGCCAACGATCGATACGCTCAGCGCTGCCATGCCAACCAGCGCTGCGTCATTGGCATTGACCTGAATTCCAAGGCCGGACGCATTCAAAAGCCCGGCGAAAATCTGCCCCGTCAGCGCCCCCAGAAAGAGGGAAGCGAAGAACAATCCACCCCTGAAACCGAAGCTCAAGGAGATAACGGAGGCAGCTATTTTCAACGCCAGGACCATGAAAAGTGCAGTGAGCGCCGGTTGCAGCATGAGATCGAGGTGCAGGGCACCGTGCCCGGCCGACAATGTCTGCGGAGAGCACAGCGCCAGCGGCATCAGGAGAAGTCCACCAGCCACGGGCTTCCAACGTCCCAACCGCGTCCAGCCCTGCACGCATATTTCGGAAAAGGTGACCATCCGCATGATCAGGATGCCCAGAAAAGCGCATATGAGACCGAGTAGCGAGAAAAGCAGATAGTCGCCAATCGTCACCGTCCGTTCGGCAGTGGTCGCCAGCAGCCATGGCTCTACGCCCAGCGAATGCGTCACGAACACCGCCGTCAGTGCAGCAGCAGCCACCGGAGCGATGGAAGATGGCGTGTAGTGGCCAATCACAATTTCGAAAGCATAGAAGGCTCCGGCCAGAGGCGCTCCAAAGGCAGCGCCCACCGCCGCGCCCGCGCCCGCGCCCACCAGCGTCCGCAAATCGTTGCGACGCAGTTTCAGCCACTGCCCCAGCAAAGAGGCGATGCCGCCGCCCATTTGCGCGTAGGCCGCCTCGAGGCCGACCGATGAACCCATGCCGTTGGAAACGATGGTTTGCGCCGCGATGACAAGATTGTCCGTCGCCGGTATGCGGCCTCCATGCAATGCATTCGCTTCAACAACGTCGATGGGCGTTCGCGCTCGTCCCTTCATCAGCCCGGCGAACAGCATCAGCATTATTCCGCCAATCGGGAGTGCCAGCAGCCGCCATGGATGACGGATTTCCCCCAGTGAACTCAGCCGATTGGCCGTCACGCCATAGAAAATCTCCTGCAAACCATGTGCCAGCATCTGTTGAATATCGGTCAACAGGCCTGCCACAATGCCTGAAATGGCTGCCAGAAGGATGAAAGCAGCCTCGCTTTCCCGAAGACGGCGGCGCTGTCTCACGGCCATTGAGCGGACAAGGGAATTCCATTTGTAGCGCATGCTCCCCGAGAGCGCGCTTTGCGTCAGTCGTCAACCATGCATAGCTTTTGCGGGATTGGTAGAATGGTCAGGACGACCCATTCGAGACGCTCAGTGATCCAGCGCATCATCAGTTGCCGGCCCGCTATATGGCGCGCAATGCCCGGGCCGGCCGCACGGACATCAGCGGTATCGACCCCAGCAGGCCGACGCCCAGAGTCAGCACCGCGCCCGCACCCAGCGTCGCTGCAACGAGCAGCCAGTCTGGCGACCAATGAAAAGCGAAGATCTGGACAATCACGAACCATGCCGCCGTCAAACCGAGGGCCAGCGCAACAACGGCAAGAATGGCAGCGAGCAGGAGATATTCGAACGCCTGACTGCCCAATATCTGCCAGCGCGTCGCGCCCAGGGTCTTGAGAATGACGCTGTCATAAGCGCGAGCATGCCGAGACGCGGTGATCGCCCCGATGAGGACGGCGATACCGGCGAGGATTGCCACCGATCCCGCGAGCACAATGGCGCTCGCCATCTGACCAAGCAGGACCGTGACCTGCCCGACGACCTCTCTCACCGGGATGATGGAGATGGAGGGAAAGGCGGCAAGCAGTGCCCGAGACAATTGCCCTTCCGATGTCTTGGGCGGCTTGATCGTGATGGTTGCGGCCAGGCTGTGCGGCGCGCCCCGCAGGCTATTGGGAGAAAAAACCATGATATAGTTAAAGCCCATCGTCTCCCAGTTGACCTGACGCAGGGATGCGATCCGGGCCCGGATTTCGCGGCCTAATATGGAGACGGTCAGCGTATCGCCTACGCCGACGTCCATCACCGCTGCCGCCTCTCGGTCGAGCGAGACCAACGGCGCGCCCGCATAATCTTTGGGCCACCACTCGCCTTCGACCAGATCGGACCCCTCCGGCAGCATGTCGCTATAGGTGACGCCACGTTCGCCGCGCAGGAACCAGGCGTCCTTCGGCAGTTCCTTAAGGTCAGCGACGCGCGTTCTGCCGTAGGCCAATATGGTTCCGCGCAGAGCGGGCACGATGTTGACGGTGGAGCCGGGCGCCGCGTGCGCCACAAAGCTCTGGAACTGCTGCTTCCGGGCGGCCGGGATATCGAGCACGAACTGATCCGGAGCGGTGCGCGGTACGGTGTTGCGGATCTCGGCATTCAAGCTGGACTGGATCGCCGCCAGCGTGACGAAGAGCGTGAGCCCCAGCCCCAGAGCGATCACCAGCGCCGGGGTCTGCGATCCTGGACGATGGAGATTGGCGATAGCAAGCCGTGCCAACGGAGCACGCGGCGGCTTGATACGGGCCGCCAGCCGCCGCACTATGGAACCTATTCCGAACAGGATCAGCAGGATAACGCCAACCGCAGCAAGTACCGATGCCGCGAAAAGCGGTTCTCGCGCGGTGCTTATGGCCAGAGCGGCGGTCGCAAGGACGGCGATGCCGACAGCGATCATGCTGGTCCGGTCCCTGACGCGCCGCTTGTCGACAATCTCCCGAAAAAGGACGGCGGCCGGCAGAGTGCGCGCGTGGGCAAGGGGCGGCATGATGAAGATGAACGCGATCAGCAGGCCATAGGCAGCGCTGGTGACGAAGGGCCAGGCCGTCAGGCTGAAACCCGGCTGAACCGGCAGCAGGTCGCCCACCGCCGACAAAAGAAACGATGGCAGCACGGCACCCACCAGCAGCCCGGACGCGGTCGCCAGTGCCGCCACAATGCCGATCTGGATGAGATAGATGCGGGAAATGTCGCTCGTGGATGCGCCCAATATCTTGAGTGTTGCAATGCCGTTGCGCTTGATCGCCAGATATGAAGTAACGCCATTACCGACGCCGACACCTGCGATCGCAAGGGCAGTCAGGCCGATCAGCGATAGAAATTGCCCCATGCGCTCGAAAAAGCGGCTCGTGCCCGGCGCTGCACGGTCGCGGTCCTTGATTTCAAACCCGGCCATCGGAAAGGCGCGCTTCAATGCCTCGCCCGACGCTCGTGGATTCGCGCCCGCCGGCAAGCGAATGCGATATTTGCTTTCGTACAGGCTGCCTGGCTGGATCAGCGCGGTGCGGCGCACGCCTTCCAGCGATGTGATCGCCACTGGACCGAGTGTGAAGCCCTCCCCCACGCGATCCGGTTCGTTGGCGATGATGCCGCGGATGCGGAACAGTGCCTCTCCATAGCGCAGCGTCTGCCCCCGCCGAAGCGCCAGCCGGTCCGCAAGCGCTTGCCCGATGACCAGTTCGTCCGCCTTCAGCGTGCCCGCGGGGCCGCTGTTCAGCATCAATCTGCCATAGAGGGGATAGGCGAGATCCACGCCCTTGAGTTCGGTCAGCACAGCTGACGGCCCGTCGCCGCTGCCAGGCCGCTGCGCCATGGCACGCAGGCGAATGGTTTCGCTGAGTTGACCCATGCGGCGGAAGGCAGACTTTTCCGCCGCATTCGCTTCGCGCTGCGCCATGGCTATTTCAAGATCGCCGCCCAGCAGCGATTGGCCCTTGCTCGCAATCTCGCCAGTGATCGCCGCCGTCAGGCTGCCGATCGTGGCCAGTGCCGCCACGCCGAGAAACAGGCAGACGACCAGCAGGCGCAATCCACGAAGCCCGCGATGCAGATCGCGCCAGGCGATACGCCAGCAGCCCCGCCAACCAAGGTTCTGGCTCATGTACGCCTTTCCGCAACGATCAGACCGTCGCCGATCTCGACGATGCGGTGGCATCGCTCGGCGAGCGCCGGATCATGCGTGATGATGACCAGCGTGGCGTCGTTGGCGGCCTGTCGGGCGAAAAGCAGGTCGATGATCGCCCTGCTCGTGCCGCCGTCGAGATTGCCGGTCGGCTCATCTGCGAAGAGGATGTCCGGCCGGGGCGCCACGGCGCGCGCGATAGCGACGCGCTGCTGCTCGCCGCCCGACAACTGTGCGGGATAATGATGCAGCCGGTGACCGAGTCCGACGGCCTCCAGCTCCGATGCCGCTCGATCAAAGGCGCCGCCGGCCCCCGCCAGTTCGAGGGGCACTGCAACATTCTCAATCGCGCTCATCGTCGGCAGCAGGTGAAAGCTCTGCAATATGATGCCGATCCGTCCGCGCCTCGCCCGCGCCAGCCCGTCTTCATCCAGAGGGCCATAGTCTATCCCCGCGACCCGCACCTCGCCCGCGCTGGCGCGCTCCAGTCCCGACAGGATCGCCATCAGGGAGGATTTTCCCGATCCGGAAGGCCCCAGTATCGCAAGGCTCTCGCCGCGCTCAATCGACAGGTTGATGCCCCTCAGAATATCGGTGGCGCCCAGAGTCAGGGTGACATCACGCGCCCGAATGGCGATATGGGCAGGATCGGACGAACCGTGCATGACTGAAGGAGATCCCCTGGATGGCGCGACGCTGGCTCTCATATGCGATTTGCGCACTCATAGTGCAATCGCTCGCCGCCTGCTCGGAAGAACCTCCGGTTGGCAACAATGCGGCGCCCGTCGTCACCGAACAGGAAAATGAGGCGTCGGCGATGGACCGCAAGCTCGTGGTCGCGTTTGGAGACAGCCTCTATGCGGGCTATGGCGTCGCTCAAGATGAAAGCTTTCCGCACGAGCTGGAGAGGATTCTACGCGCGCAAGGCCATGCGGTCGAGGTTCGCAATGCCGGTGTGTCGGGTGAAACGACGCAAGGCGGGCTTGAGCGCCTAGCCTTCACGCTCGACGGGCTGCCGCGCAAACCGGACCTGGTTCTCCTCGGCCTGGGCGGCAACGATATGCTTCGCGGGCTGGACCCCGAGCAGAGCGAAAAGAACCTGCGTGCCATGCTGGACATTCTGAAAGCGCGAGAATTGCCCGTCATGCTGACCGGAATGCTCGCTGCGCCGAACATGGGGAAGGATTATGGCCGGCGTTTTAACGCCATCTACTCCGAGCTGGCCGCGGATTATGGTGTTCCTTTGTATCCTTTCTTCCTCGAAGGCGTCATCGGCAACAGAAAATTTATGCAGTCGGACTCGCTGCATCCCAATGCGCTCGGCATCGACATCGTGGCCGAAAAAATCGCACCTCTGGTTTCACGGAGTCTGACAGCCGCTCGCTAGATTCCAATTCGATACGTCTACCAATGACCCCGGTCGGCTGCTGAAGCCGCCGATTTCTCTCCTGAGCTGCCGTCAGTCGATCAACGCGCGACATTTGCCTGGGCGGATCGAGCCAACCGGCGCACGGCCTGCGGCGGTTGGCCATATTGCCGCATGAATGCCTCGCGCATGCGGCGCAGATCCAGGAAGCCGCTTTCCCGCGCGACCTGGTCCATCGGGTGGCGTGTTTCTTCAATCATCAATCGCGCAGCCTCAAGTCGCATCTGCTCTACGGCCTTGGCCGGGGTTTGACCCGTCTCGGCACGAAAGGCGCGCGCGAACTGACGGGGCGACAGCGCGGCGACTTCGGCCAGTTCCTCAACAGTGAGCGGATTTGCGAGATGCGATCTGGCAAAGATCAGCGCCTTCTGGATGCGGTCGCTGCTCGGCGCCAGTTCCAGCAATTCGGAATGCTGCGACTGCCCGCCTGCGCGGCGGTGATGCATTACGAGACGGCGCGCAATGGAGCCGGCGATTTCGCGCCCGAGATCCTTTTCGACCAGGGCCACGGCAAGATCGAGTCCCGCCGTAAGTCCCGCCGACGTCCACACCGCGCCTTCATTGATGAAAATCCGATCGTCCTCGACCCGCACGCCGGGGAACGCCTCGCGCATCTGTCGGGCATAGGACCAGTGCGTGGTGGCGCGGCACCCATCGAGCAGGCCCATCTGGCCGAGCAGGAATGCGCCGGTGCAAAGGCCCGCGACCCGGCGCGATTGCCGGGCCATGGCGCGAAGCCGATCGAGCGTGGCTTCCTCCTGCGGGGGCGGCGGGACCAAGCCTGCGAGCAAGAGCAGGGTATCGACCGGCCCAACATCATCAAGTCGTGTGGTAGGCACCGCAAATCCGCTTGAAGACGTCACCGGACCGCCTTCGACGGACGCAATCGACAATGTGTAATATTCCTCTCCTTTCAGGACATTTGCCAGTTCGAACGCCGCCTGCACGCCAAGCGCCAGGAACTGGAAGCCGGGCGTCAGGACCATGGAAACGTGCGGCATCAGAATCTCCAAAGAGGAGTGGCAGTAAAACGTAGTTTCTACGTCATATCAGTCACGGTCGATCACGTCCATAACGTCCTGGTCGAGAGCCATGATGTTCTCCTCAGGACAAAGGACCACAGCAATGACCAGCATTTCGACCGCTTTGGGAACCGCTCTCATCACCGGCGCCTCCACTGGGATCGGCGCGATCTACGCCGATCGGTTTGCCGCGCGCGGATACGACCTCATCCTCGTCGCCCGCAACAAGGACAAGCTTCAGTCGCTCGCCGCGCAGATCTCGGACAAGACCGGCCGCACGGTCGAGGTGCTGGATGCCGACCTTGGCAAGGCTGCCGATCTTGCCCGCGTAGAAAAAGTGCTGCGCGATGATGCAAGTGTGACCGTGCTGGTCAACAATGCGGGTATCGGCACGCATGCGACGCTGCTGGAAAGCGATGTCGAGAAGATGGATGCGATGATCCAGCTCAACGTCACCGCGTTGATGCGCCTGACCTATGCCGCGGTGCCCGGCATGGTGGCGCGGGGCGGCGGCACGGTGATCAACATCGCCTCGATCGTGGCGGTGGCGCCGGAGCTGCTCAACGGCGTCTATGGCGGGACCAAGGCTTTCGTTCAGGCCTTCACCACCTCGCTCAACCATGAACTCTCGGCTCAGGGTATCCGGGCCCAGGCCGTACTGCCCGGCGCCACCCGCACCGACTTCTGGGCGCTGGGCGGACTTCCGGTGGAGCATCTGCCGAGCGAGATCGTAATGCAGGCCGAAGACATGGTCGACGCTGCACTTTCGGGGCTTGACCAAGGCGAGACGAGCACGATCCCGGCCCTACGCGACGTGGAACTTTGGAACGCTTTCGAAGCGGCGCGTGCCGCCCTTGCCCCCCAGCTTTCCGCCACCCATTCCGCCCCGCGCTTCAACGTTGCGGTCTGATCCCTACAGCATCCCTTAAAAGGACTTTCTCATGAAACTCACCGGCAACACCATCTTCATTACAGGTGGTACCAGCGGTATCGGCCGAGGCCTTGCCGAAGCGCTGCACAAGCTCGGCAACAAGGTGATCATCTCGGGGCGGCGCATCGCGCTGCTTGAAGAAGTAACCGCCGCAAATCAGGGCATGGCCGCGATCACGCTGGATGTGACCAGCCTTGAGAGCATCCAGTCAGCGGCGCGCGAACTGATCGAGAAGCACCCCGATCTCAACGTGGTGTTCAACAACGCCGGCTTCATGCCCTTCGATGACGTATCGGGTCCGGTGGACGACGATCTGGCACAGGAACTCATCATTACGAACCTGCTGGGTCCGATCCGCGTCACCTCCGCGCTGATCGAGCATCTCAAAACCAAGGCCGAGGCCACGGTGCTCTATACCAGCAGCGTTCTTGCCTTCGTGCCCATTGCCAGCAACGCGATCTACTCGGCAACCAAGGCGGCGCTCCACTCTTACGCCCTGTCGCAACGGTTCCAACTGCGCGAAACCGGCGTCCGGGTACAGGAAATCGCCCCGCCATGGGTGGATACCGACCTGATCTACAGAAGCGGAGATCCGCGCGCGATGCCGCTGCCGGACTTTATCGAGAAGACGCTGACGGCGCTGGCGACCGACGCCCCGGAAGTGATCGTCGATGCCATCCGTCCGATGCGCGATAATCCCGGTGCCAACGAACACGCGCTGTTCGAGGCCTTCAACCAGAGCCTGGTCGAGAACCCGATCCCGGTCGGCGCCTGATCCCGTCAAAGCTTCCTGAAACATATTGCATCACGAAAGGACAATTGCATGTCGCGCATCTCCATCCCCTCGCCGGAAGCCGCACCCGAAGGATCGCAGGCCAGGCTCGAGGCGATCAACGGCAAGCTGGGTCTGGTACCCAACTTCTACCGCGTGCTGTCCAATAGCCCGGTCGCCATCAGTGCCCATGCCGCGCTGAATCAGGGCCTCGGCAAGGCGCTTGACGTGAAGATCCGTGAGCGGATCGCTCTGGCCGTCGCCGCTGTGAACGGCTGCGAATACTGCAATGCGGCGCATACTTTTACCGGCTTCACCTTTGCCAAGCTCAGCCGCGAAGAAATCGAACTGGCGCGCCAGGGCAGTTCGGGCGAGCCGCGTGCAGCCGCGGCTGCGGCATTCGCCCGGCGTGTTGCCAAGGCACGCGGCAAGGTTTCGCAGGACGATATCGATGCGGTTCGGGCAGCTGGCTTCAGCGAGGCCCAGATCGTCGAGATCGTGGCTCTTGTCGCTGAGAACTTCTTCACCAACCTGATCAACAACGTGGCTGGAACAGAAGTGGATTTCCCGGCGGTCTGAACGCAGCGCTCGTTCCTATAGTGGAAGACAGCATCGTGCGGCAGCGTCGCACGATGCTGTCTTTCGAGCCATCTTGCCGGACTCGACGGCGGCCTGGAGATCCGATCCGCTCAATCTGGAGCGTGCCGAACTTCTGCGCGGCCAGGAAGAAAAACATCGGAAGTTTACGATGCATTGTTGACGAAGGCAATCTCATCGGATAATCCCGATGCATGAAGACCGACGAGGCCCTCTCGATTCTCTCCGCGCTGGCGCATCCGACGCGCCTCGGCGCGTTTCGCTTGCTTATACGGCACGAGCCTGACGGTCTGTCGACCGGCGCGCTCGTTGAAGCTTCAGGGCTGACCCAGAGCACATTCTCGACACATCTCGCCGTGATGGTGAAGGTCGGTCTGATATTGTCCGAGAAGCGTGGCCGTCAGCAGATCCAGCGCGCCAATCTCGACGCGCTGCGCGGATTGATGGTCTATCTGGCCAAGGACTGTTGCGAGGGACGCGCCGAACTGTGCGAACCGCTTCTGGCCGAACTTACCTGCTGCTGAAGAGGCAACGATGACCGATATCATAATCTACCATAACCCGCTGTGCGGGACCTCGCGCAACGCTCTGGCCATGATCCGCAATGCGGGAATCGAGCCGCATGTCGTCGAATATTTGAAGTCCCCGCCGAGCCGGGCGTTACTGGTCCAGCTCATCGAACGGGCCAGCATCACGCCGCGCACTCTTCTGCGTGAAAAGGGCACGCCTTATGCCGATTTGGGCCTCGGCGACGAGAGCCTGACCGACGAGGCGCTGATCGATGCGATGATTGAGCATCCCATCCTGATCAACCGCCCGCTGGTAGTGTCGCCGCTGGGCGTGAAGCTCTGCCGCCCCTCCGAAAAGGTGTTGGATTTGCTTCCGAACGAGCAGCGCGGCATGTTCATCAAGGAAGATGGCGAAGTCGTCGAAGCGACCCGACGGTGAGGCTTTCGGTTTGCAGCGGGGCGTCTGGCGATGTCGCGGCTGTCTCCGTCGCGCTGTACCGCTCCCGGCACTTAGAACAGGTTGGCCAACTGACCGGGCTGGGTTGGAAATGCGGCCGCCGGCTCGACACGGTGTACATGCAGAACGCCTTGGGCGGCGACACCGCAAGCGCCCTCAAACCGGTCAACGCGGATTAGAGATCATGTCCCTGTTCGAACGCTATCTGTCGCTTTGGGTGGCCCTGTGCATCGTGGTCGGGATCGGTATTGGCCACCTGCTTCCCGGCGCCTTCGAGGCTATCGCCGCACTGGAGATCGCCAACGTCAATCTCGTAGTTGCGGTGCTGATCTGGCTGATGATCATACCGATGCTGCTGCGGGTCAACTTCCGGGCGCTGCACAGTCTGCGCCAGTATTGGCGCGGCATCGGGGTCACCCTGTTGGTGAATTGGGCGATCAAGCCATTCTCGATGGCGCTGCTCGGCACGCTCTTCCTCGGCTACCTGTTCGAACCGCTGCTACCTGTCGGTGCATCGTCCTCTTACATTGCAGGGCTGATCCTGCTGGCAGCCGCGCCTTGCACGGCGATGGTCTTCGTCTGGTCCGGCCTGGTCGATGGTGAGCCGAACTATACCTTGAGCCAAGTGGCGCTGAACGACCTGATCATGGTCTTCGCCTTCGCGCCGATCGTGGGTCTGCTGCTCGGGGTCGCTTCGATCACCGTGCCCTGGAACACGCTGGCGCTGTCGGTGGGACTCTACATCGTAGTCCCGGTGGTGATTTCCCAGTTGCTCCGTCACGCGCTCCTTCGTGGCGGTGGTGACAGCCGACTTCAGCATTTTCTGTCCGCCATCGGACCGATCAGCCTTGTCAGCCTGCTGCTGACCTTGGTTCTGCTCTTCGGCTTTCAGGGCGAGCAAATCATCCGGCAGCCTCTGGTGATCGCGCTGATTACCGTGCCGATCCTGTTTCAGGTCTATCTCAATGCCGGTATCGCCTACTGGCTAAGTCGGCAGCTTGGCGTGGCATGGCGTGTCGCCGGACCTTCGGCTCTGATCGGCGCCTCCAATTTCTTCGAACTGGCCGTGGCCGCCGCCATCAGCCTTTTCGGCCTCAGCTCGGGCGCCGCACTGGCGACCGTCGTGGGCGTCCTCGTGGAAGTGCCGGTGATGCTCTCGATCGTCGCTTTGGTGAATCGGACACGGCCCTGGTACGAGAAAGTTATTCCCGCATGAGACTGCGCACACTCGCCGCCCCCGCTCATCTTCCTGCTTTGGACAAGGCTTTCGCGCTGAAACGTCCGGCCATCGGTCTGGGCCAGGACCAACCGCCTCCGCGCATTCTGCTGCTGTACGGTTCGTTGCGAGAGCGTTCGTTTTCGCGTCTGGCCGTGGAAGAGGCCGCCCGTCTGCTGCAATATTTCGGCGCCCAGACGCGGATTTTCGATCCCAGCGACCTGCCGCTTCCCGATCAGGTGGCTGGAGACGATCATCCGGCCGTCCATGAACTACGCGAACATGCGCTGTGGTCCGAAGGCATGGTCTGGTGCAGCCCGGAACGGCACGGCCAGATCAGCGGCATCATGAAGACGCAGATCGATCACCTTCCGCTTCAGATGCGGGGGATGCGGCCGACGCAAGGACGAACGCTTGCGGTCATGCAGGTGTCGGGTGGGTCGCAGTCGTTCAACGCCGTCAACTCGTTGCGCCTGTTGGGCCGCTGGATGCGCATGTTTACAATCCCCAACCAGTCGTCGGTGGCGATGGCCTACAAGGAGTTCGACGAGCACGGTCGCATGCGGGCGTCCAGCTATTACGAGCGCATCGTCGACGTGATGGAGGAACTGGTCCGTTTCACCGTGCTTCTGCGACCCCACGCGGCGCAGTTGGTCGACCGATATTCCGAGCGTAAGGAAGCGGGAATTCCGCTGGGTGCTGCTGCGGACCACTCAGCCGTCGCAATAGCCCCCCAATCCTGACGGCCCGCCGCCATCATCCAGCAGAGCGAAACGGTGCCGGTTGCAATCAGGACTGCAACCAATAGACCGAAATCTACGGAGACAGGCGCACCCCGACACGCTCTTTCCGGCGCTCAGCCACTGGACGATCGCCGACTGGGTGACATTGAGCTTACCCGCGGCGCCGGCGAGGGAAGCGGCTCGAAACCATGCCAGAAAACAGGAGATCATGCTCTCCAACATTAATCCATCGCTAAATCAGTTATGTAGAATAGGTTAATTGCACGCTACCATCATTCCCATAGACTGTCAGGCCTGTCGCGTACCCGATCGTGAAATGGAATGAGCCTTGCCTGACGAAATGACCCGAGACGCCGTCACCTGGGAACGGCCGACTCTGAAGAATGTCGGCACACCGTGCCTGATTCTCGACCGCGATCGCATGGACCGCAATATAAGGAGACTGCGCACGCGGCTCGATCAACTGGGAGTTGCCCTGCGGCCGCATCTCAAGACCGCCAAGTCAATCGATGCGGCGCGGCGCGTCATGACGTCTTCGGCCGGGCCCGCAACTGTTTCGACTTTGAAGGAAGCCGAACGGTTCGCTGCCGCCGGTGTCACCGACCTCATCTATGCGGTCGGTATTTCCCCCGACAAGATCGAGCGCGTCCTTGTCCTGCGCGCCACCGGCGCGGACTTGGCCGTCACACTGGATACAGTGGAACAGGCCCAGGCCGTCGCGCACGCTTCCCGACAGGCTGGAGATCCCATCCCCGCCTTCATCGAGATTGACTGTGACGGGCATCGGTCGGGGGTAGTTCCCGGCGAGCGAACCAAGCTTCTGGAGATCGCTCACGCCTTGGCAGAGGGCGCCAGCTTACGCGGCGTGCTGACCCATGCCGGCGCCAGTTATGGCGCGGATGGCGACGATGCGCTTCGCGCCTGTGCCGAGGGGGAACGCGCGAGCGCGGTGAAGGCGGCAGCGATTTTGCGTGAGGCAGGTTTTGCATGTCCCATCGTCAGCGTCGGGTCAACGCCGACCGCCCATTTCGCACAGTCGCTGGAAGGCGTGACCGAAGTGCGGGCGGGCGTGTTCGTCTTTTTCGACCTCGTCATGGCCGGAGTCGGCGTCTGTCAGATCGACGACATTGCCTTGTCGGTGCTCGGAACCGTCATCGGGCATCAACCGGAAAAGGGCTGGATTCTGGCCGACGCCGGCTGGATGGCGATGTCACGCGACCGGGGAACGGCGAAGCAGAAGGTCGACCAGGGCTATGGCCTTGTCTGCGACATCCACGGGAAGCCGTTCCCCGATCTTATCATGTCCGATGCCAACCAGGAGCATGGCATCCTCTCGATCCGGTCCGGGTCGAATGCGCCCCTTCCCGACCTGCCGATCGGCACGCGTATTCGCATCCTGCCCAATCACGCCTGCGCAACAGCGGCGCAGCATGATGCCTATCAGGTCGTGTGCAGCGACGACGACGCTATTAAGGCTGTCTGGCCTCGCTTCGGAGGATGGTGATGAACAATGGCATCAGCCCCATTTCCACACCGCTCGCTCCGGCGGCGGGCGGCCATTATTCGCAGGCCGTCAGGCATGGCGATCTTGCCTACATCTCCGGGCAACTTCCGATTGAGCCGGACGGCACACATCGGCCTGAAGCAGATTTTGAAGACCAGGCCCGCCTGGCGATCCGAAACATGATCGCGGTAGCCCAAGCTGCCGGCAGTTCCATCGATCAGCTTCTTAAGGTAACGGTATATATCGTCGGGGTTGCAAATTGGCGCCGCTTCAACGCCGTCTATGCAGAGATGCTTGGTGATGTTCGCCCAGCCCGTTCGGTCGTGCCGGTCCCCGAACTCCATCATGGCTATCTGGTCGAGATCGACGCGATCGCCGCCTGCGCTCGCTGATTCATGTCCTGATTTTCCCTCTCGCGAAGGAAGCGCCCATGGCAGGCGAGCGCCGCAATGACAGCAAGGTCACGGCACGGCTTGCCGCATCGGGAAGCGTGCCAATATTCCATTCCATCCTGCACAACCATACGCTGCGCCCGATGACCGCAACGGATCTGGAGGCGATCATCCGGATCGACGCGCAGGCATTCGGGGCGGAGCGGTTGCGGATGATCGAGGAATTTGCCCGGATCGGCTCGGTGGCCGTGATCGAACGCGAGAAGGTCATTCAGGGCTTCGCCTTCTTTTGGCCTTGGCCAGGCAATCGGGCCTGTTATCGCGCGCTCCGCGGAACGCGCCCGAGCGCATCTACGGTCTGGCAAGCCGGTCCTTCGGTGGAGGCAATTGCGATGAAGCTCGTTCCCTATTGGCTCGACACGGCGCCAAAATTTTCGGGTGCCCGGCAGGGGCCGATCGAAGGCGACTATGATGTGGCGGTGGTCGGCGGCGGCTTCACCGGCTTGTCTGCGTCGATCGCGCTGGCAAAAAAGGGCGCTCGCGTGATCCTTTTGGAAGCAGGCTCGATTGGCGGATGTGCATCGGGGCGCAATGGCGGCATGTGCAACAATGGTTTCGCACAGGATTATGCCGCGATGGCGGGTCTTCTTGGGGCGGATGTTGCGGAGCGACTCTATCGGGGCTTCAACTTGGCCGTCGATACGGTCGAACGCATCATCAGCGAAGAGGACATAGAGTGCGACTTCAGGCGGGTCGGCAAGCTCAAAATGGCCGCCAGGCCCGCTCATTATGACAAGCTCGCACGATCACAGGAACTTATGGCGCGCGGCGCGGACCCCGACAGCTATCTGGTGTCGCGCGCGGATATGGCGTCGGAGGTCGGCACCGACCGCTATCACGGCGGACTGATCTTTCCCAGGAGCGCCGCCATGCATATGGGCAGATTTGCCCATGGGCTGGCAACGGCCGGAGCCCGCCACGGCGTCACCCTGCATGAAAATGCCCCAGTCCTTGGCCTGAAGCGGCTGAACGGCCATGCCCACAGTCTTTCGACGCCTTCGGGAACGGTAACCGCCAAGCAGATACTGCTGGCGACGGGCACCTCGGCCGTCGGCCCCCTGGCCTATTTTCGGCGACGCATCGTCCCTGTGGGCGCTTTCCTTATCGTGACAGAGCCCTTGTCGATCGAGCATCTCGATCACCTGCTCCCGCGTCGCCGCAATGCGACCGACACCCGGAACTTCGTCAGCTATTTCCGCGTCACGCCGGATAATCGGCTTCTGTTCGGCGGTCGCGCACGCTTCGCCAAGTCCAACGCTCGATCGGACGTCAAGAGCGGTGCCGTCCTCAGGCGTTCGATGGTCGAGATTTTCCCCAGCCTGTCGGGCGCGCGGATCGATTATTGCTGGGGCGGGATGGTGGACATGACCGCCGATCGCCTACCGCGAGCGGGCGAACATAACGGCCTGTTCTACGCCATGGGCTATAGCGGCCATGGCACGCAGATGTCGACCCATATGGGACAGATCATGGCGCAGGTGATGGACGGCAACAGCAACCTAAACCCATGGGGCGACTTCGACTGGCCTGCAATTCCGGGGCATTTCGGTCCGACATGGTTCCTGCCGTTCGTCGGCGCCTATTACAAACTGCAAGATATATTGCACTAAGGGACGCAGCGTCAAAATGACAGTTGAAAGCGTAAACATGCCCCAATTGCGTCAATTCTATATGGACGGCCAATGGATCAGCCCGTCCTCCGACGCAGTCATTCCCTTTTCCAATCCCGCCACTGAAGGCGAGATCGGCTCCATTGCCGCCGGGACATCCCAAGACGTCGATCGCGCCGTGGCAGCGGCGCGCCGGGCATTCGGCGCCTTCTCCATCACGACGCCGGCAGAGAGGCGCGACCTCCTGCAGCGGATCGTCGCGCTGATGGAGGCGCGCGCCGAAGAGCTGGCGCAGGCCATGACCAGAGAAATGGGCACGGCCATCAGCTTTGCCCGATCAGCCCAGGTCCCCTTCGGTATCGCCCATATGCGCGCAGCCATGGACGTTCTGGCCGATTATGAATTCATAACGCGCCGGGGCACGACAGCGATCGTGCGGGAACCAATCGGCGTCTGCGGGTTGATTACGCCGTGGAACTGGCCCCTTTATCAGATCAATGCCAAGGTTGCGCCTGCAATCGCCGCAGGCTGCACGATCGTCCTAAAACCCAGCGAATTATCACCCTTGAGCGCCATGCTGTTCGCACAGATCATGCATGACGCCGGGACGCCGGCCGGTGTGTTCAACCTGGTCACCGGCACCGGGAAAGACGCCGGCGCAGCGATCGCGGCGCATCCAGACATCGACATGGTGTCCATCACCGGCTCGGTGCGTGCAGGAGTTCTGGTAGCGCAGGCCGCAGCGCCGACCGTCAAGCGGGTGGTGCAGGAACTGGGCGGCAAATCACCCAATATCCTCTTGTCCGACGCAGATTTCGAAAAGGTCGTGCCTCTTGGCATCGCGTCGGCCTTCCGCAATGCGGGGCAATCCTGCAGCGCTCCGACGCGAATGATCGTTCCGGCCGAAAGGCTGGAAGAGGTGGAAGCGATCGCCCGGCGCTATGCCGATACCCTTGTTGTTGGCGACCCGCAGGATGAGCGAACCGACCTGGGTCCGGTCGCGAACAAGGCTCAGTTCCTGCGTGTGCAGCACATGATCGAGGTAGGCATCAACGAGGGCGCGAAGCTTTTGTGCGGCGGCCCCGGCCGCCCGCAGGGACTGATCGAGGGCCATTTCGCACAGCCCACCATATTCTCCGGCGTCACGCCCCACATGCGGATCGCGCAGGAGGAAATCTTCGGCCCGGTACTTTGCATCCTGCCCTATGCGAGCGAAGACGAAGCGATCGCGATCGCCAACGACACGGTCTATGGGCTGGGCGGTCATGTCCAGTCAGGTGACCATGAGCGCGCCCGGCAGGTTGCGCGCCGGATCAGGTCGGGGCAGGTCCATATCAATCACCCATCCTGGGACGCGCATGCGGCCTTTGGCGGATACAAACAGTCGGGCAACGGCCGGGAATATGGCGTGTTCGGCCTTGAAGAATGCCTCGAAACCAAGGCGGTCCTTGGATATTATCCCTCGTGACCATCGCGCTGACTCATGGGACGGCGCAAGAGGCTATATCTCGCGACGGAACCTGCTGGCCGCCGGCATGTCGGCAACTGTTTCCGGAGTGTTGATGCCGGGGCAGGCACTGACCGCGTCTCGGAAGTCACGCGTCAGACCGTTCCCTGAAACTGGCACGGGCAGATTGAGTTTTGTGCGCTCAAACTGGACGCATTCCCTCGGGGACCGGCGCTGGGCTGGCCAAGACGAAAAAGCCCGCCTGAAATGAGGCGGGCTTCTTTAAGGGGGACAGGTCGCCTGTCAATGCAGACCTGAGCCGCCCCCGGCCAGTTCCTTGGCGATGGAGCCAACCATGTCCTTGGCGTCGCCGAACAGCATTTGGGTGTTGCTGTTATAATAGATCGGATTATCGATCCCGGCGAAGCCTGCGTTCATCGAGCGCTTGATCACGAACACCGACTTGGCACGGTCAGCCTCGATAATCGGCATGCCCGCGATCGCGCTCTGCGGATCGTCGCGCGCCGACGGGTTGATCGTATCGTTCGCGCCGATGATCAGCGCCACATCCGCCTGCGGGAGTTCGGGGTTGATGTCGTCCAGCTCCACCAGCTGCTCATAAGGCACGTTCGCCTCGGCCAGCAGCACGTTCATATGGCCGGGCATGCGGCCCGCCACCGGATGGATCGCGAACTTGACGTCCACGCCCTTCTTGGTGAGCGCCTGATACAGCTCGCTCACCTTGTGCTGCGCCTGCGCCACGGCCATGCCATAACCGGGGATGATGACCACGCTGCTCGCATTTTCCAGCTGCATCGCCGCTTCCTCGGCCGAGGCGGAGCGGACCACGCGGTCGTCCTTGCCGCCAGCAGCGCCCGCCACGACCTTGCCGAAGCCGCCGAACATGACGTTGGCGAAGCTGCGGTTCATCGCCTTGCACATGATGACCGCCAGGATGAAGCCCGAGGCCCCGTCCAGCGCGCCCGCCACGATCAGCAGCTTGTTGCCCAGCGCAAAACCCATGGCGCTCGCCGCCAGACCCGCGTAGCTGTTCAGCAGCGCGATCACGGTCGGCATGTCCGCGCCGCCGATGGGGATCACCAGCAGAATGCCGAAGAGCAGCGCCAGACCGGCAAAGACCGGGAACAGGTAGGTCTGCGTCGGATCGAGGGCCAGCATCGCGCCGATCACCACGGTCGCCAGCGCAACCCCGCCATTCACCACCCGCTGCCCGACGAAGGAGACCGGACGGCTGCCCATGATCTCCTGCAACTTGGCGAAGGCAACGACCGATGCCGTGCAGGTCAGGAAACCCAGCAGCATCTCGAACATCAGCGCCCACATGATGAAGCCGCCGGCATATTCGGCATGGGCATGCTTGTAATATTCCGCCGCGCCGATCAGACCCACCGCCAGCGCACCGAAGGCGTGGGAAATGGCGGTCCGCTGGGGAATGGCGGTCATCGGCATCAGCAGCGCCATCGGGATGCCCGCGGCGGCGCCTGCAATCATCGCGATGATGATGAGGTTATAATCGACCACCTCATGCTGCACGAGCGCGCCGATAATGGCGATCAGCATGCCGATCTCGCCCGCCCGCACGCCTCGGCGCGCGGTCGAGGGATGGCTCATCCACATGAGCGCGAGGATGAACAGCGACGATGAGATGATCGCCGCGAAAGGTACAAAGGCGTTCATCTCACTTCCCCCGCGGCTTGAACATCTTGAGCATCCGGTCGGTGATCATGAAGCCGGAGACCAGATTCACCATCGCGCAGAAGACTGCAATGAAGCCCAGCGTCTTGGCCAGCGGCGTCGCGCCTTCCTCGCCCGTGATCGTGATCGCACCCACGATCACAACCGCTGCGATCGCATTGGTCAGCGACATCAGCGGCGAATGCAGCAGCGGCGATACCTTCTTGATGAGCTGGAAACCGACAAAGGCCGCCAGGATGAAGACAAACAGATAGTCCGGATTAAGCGCACTCACCGGCCATTCCTCCCATTCAGCACGCTAAAAGACGGGCAAAAAAAATGCTCTTCATCTTTAGCAAAACCTAATCGATCGTAGCGCCCACAGCACGCTTGTCCCTTGCCGGACCGGCTGCTTCCCATAGTCCCCTCCACAGCATTTCAGCGGCCCCTGCCCTATTCCTTCCAGAAACATTGGGCAAGACGCACTTTCCCAAATATCAGCGCCGCGTTTCGCGCAACGAAGTTTTCTTATACCCCCGTCTAGGTCGCGTTTCCGTACAAACGCTGCGACGGCTCATTTGCTGCCGCAGTATGCGATGGAGCAATATTAACCTTTCAACGTCAAAGGCAGGCCCGCAGCGACCATTACGACTTCCCGGCAGGCTGCCGCCACGGCCTGATTGAGCCACCCCGCTTCGTCCCTGAACCGGCGAGCCAGCGCATTGTCGGGGACGATGCTGAGGCCCACTTCATTGGCCACCAATATGACCGGCACGGGACAACCCTGAACGGCGTCAATCAAGCCTGTCCTTTCGGCCGCAAGATCATGCTCCGCCAACAACAGATTGGACAGCCAAAGAGTGAGGCAATCTACGAGAATGACGTCCGCCAGGCTGGCCGCACGCCAAATCGCGTCAGTTAGATCCATCGGCGCCTCGATCGTCAGCCAGCGCTCCCCCCGTTCCCCTTGATGGCGGGCAATGCGCGCCTCCATCTCGGTGTCGAACGCCTGCGCGGTGGCGATATAGGCAAGCCTCCCTGGAAAAGCCTCGCAGCGCCGCTGCGCATAGCCGCTCTTGCCCGACCGGGCGCCGCCCAGAACCAGCAGGCTTGTCATAGGATCCCCTCCCCGAGCGCGACCACCCCCCAGAGCAAGAGGCAGGCGCGCAAATAGACCCGCAGCCCCGACCGCACGGCTCGCGCGTCTGCCACCACACCCTCCCCGATCCACGGCTTGTCGTGCAGGACACCGTCATAACGGACAGGGCCTGCCAGCCTGATGCCCAGCGCGCCAGCCATCGCCGCTTCCGGCCAGCCCGCGTTGGGCGAGGCATGACGCCGATGATCCCGCCACATCACGGCCCAGCCCCCGCCCGCGACGCACAGCAAAAGCGCCGCGAAGCGCGCCGGAACCCAGTTCAGCAGATCGTCGAACCGCGCCGTGGCCCAGCCGAAATCGGTAAAGGGCGCTTCCTTATGACCGACCAGACTGTCGGCGGTGTTGACCGCCTTATAGGCCCAAACACCGGGCAATCCGAGCAACAACAGCCAGAACAGAGGTGCAACAACCCCGTCGCAGAAGCTTTCGGCCAGACTTTCGATCGCAGCACGCGCCACGCCCGCCTCGTCCAGTTCTTCGGTATCGCGCCCGACGATCCAGCCGACGGTCCGCCGGGCTTCGACAAGATCACCCGCAATCAGCGCCCGCGCCACCGGCAGGACGTGAGCATAAAGGCTCCGCTGCGCCAGCGCTGGCCAGGCCGCCAGCGTGAGACCAAGCCAGGCCCAGCTTCCCGCGCAACGCCTTATCGCCCATTCGAGCGCCAGTCCCGCGCCGCCAGCCACCGCAAGGAGGATCAACAGCAACGCGACCCCGCCCCAGCGGCGCGCCCGGCCGGCCCGGACCGGCTTGTTCCACTTGCGCTCCAACGTTCCGATGATCCGCGCGAAGCCACCCACGGGATGCCCGGTCCGGGCATGGAGCCAGTCCGGCCAGCCCAACGCCGCATCCAGCATCAACGCCGCCAGCGCTACAGGTTCAACCATGCCCAAGCGCCCGGTCAAGCCGTTCGAACGCCCGCTCATCGCCCGGAAGGCCGATCCGCAGCCAGCGCGCATTCTCCTCGAACGGCCGCGTCAAAATGGCCGCCCGCGCCAGACGGTCGAACAGCGCGAAGCCATCCTCCACCTCCACCAGTCGAAACAGCGGACATTCCCCACGCGCCTCCAGCCCATGCCCCATCAGCACGCCATCCAGCCGCGCCGCCCGATCCTTCAACAGCATTATCGCATCGGCCATCCACTCGCGATTTCGATAGGCCGCCGTGCCAAAGGCGATGGCGGCGGCCGAAACCGGCCATTCCCCCATCATCCGGCGCGCCTGCGCCACGATCGCCCGCGGCCCGACAAGAAAGCCCAGACGAACGCCGGCCAGTCCGAAAAACTTGCCGAAGGAGCGCAAGAGGACCAGCCGCCGCGCGTCATTCACCTCGCCTGCCAGACTGCATTGGGGCACGACGTCGGCATAGGCCTCGTCCACGACCAGCCAGCCCCCGGCCCGTTCCAGTCGTTGCAGCCAATGCCTCAAAAGCGGAGGCGCAATGATGCGGCCGTCAGGATTGTTCGGATTGGCCAGCAACAGGGCCACCTTAGCATCCAGCGCTTCTCCGCCATCCCGCACCGGCTGGCCGGAAGCGAATATCTCGCCATGCGTCCGATAGCTCGGCACCAGCCAGCGCCCCGGCAGATCGAGCAACCGTCCGACCAGCCGCAAGCCCATCTCGCTGCCCGGCAGCGTGCAGACAAAGGCGGGATCGACGCCGAAATGCGCCGCTGCCGCCTCTTCCAGAGCGCTCAGGCCGTCCGGCTCCGGCAGGGCACGCCAGTCCACGCTCACCGTCTCCACCCCAGGCCAGACGATCGGGCTGATTCCGGTCGAGAGGTCGATCCAATCCTCCCCGCCATAAAGCGCCTGCGCCTCGGCCAGTCGTCCGCCATGCCAGGTGAAGCCGCTCATCGCATTGTCACCATCACGGCCAGCAGCGCGCTTTCCATCCATTCGATGCCTGCGCCATGCCCGTCGCCGTTGATCCCGCCGATCCGGCTGCGCAGCCAGCAATGCCAGAGCGGGATGAACGCCGCCGCCGCCAGCAGCGCTGGAACCCACCAGCTCAAAAGCACGGCCAGACCGGACCAAAGGACAAGCGCAAGCGGCGTCCACCCTTCGCGAAAACGGCTCGCCAGCCCCTCATGCAGGGGGGCAAGCGACCGCGCCCAGACAAGCGGGCCGATTCGCGCCACCATGGCGAGCGGGATCAGCATCCAGACCGGAAAAGCCTCCAGCCAGAGCCGGAGCAACACCAGCTTTGCCAGCAATTGGAGGACGATGGCGACCACGCCAAAGCTCCCGACATGAGGGTCGGCCAGCACGGCGGACAGCTTCGCGCGATCAGCATGCGCGGCGCCAGCGGCATCGGCAATGTCGCCCAGCCCATCCAGATGCAGCGCCCCGGTTACGGCAACCCAGACTACCAGTCCGAACAAGGCGCCCGCCCAGTTATCGGCCCTGATGCCCAGCCCTGCGGCCCCGGCGACGATGACGCCGACCGCCAGCCCCGCGGCGGGAAACCATCGGATCGCAGCGGCGAAGTCTGCCTCGTCAGCCCTGACCGAAGGCAGCGGCAGGCTGGTCATCAGTTGCAGCGCCAGGATCAGGCGCCTCATGTCAGCAGCCCGGTCATCTGGCCGGTCATCTGGCCGGACAACTGCTCGCCGGGCCAGACCTTCAGGCTGAGGACCGCGCCATAGGGTAGATCGACCGCCCAGCCCTGTCGCATGTCGAAGCCGCATAGAACCGCCAAGGCGGCCCGCATGGCGCCTGCATGACAGATGATCAGCATCGGATCGCAGCACGCATGGAGCGCTGTCGCGATCCGCCCGCGAAGGTCGCTCCACCGCTCGCCGCCGGGGGGCGGAAAGCGATCGGGATCACGCCAGAAGCGCGCCAGATCACCCTGCGGCAAAAGCGCCGGATCGGCCCCGTCCCATTGGCCGAAATGCAATTCCCGCCATTGGGGGTCGGCATTATGAGGCACCGCCCGCTCGGCCGCGATGATCGCGCCCGGCGCCCATGCCCTCGACAGGTCGGACGTCACCACCCGGGCAAAATCCAGCGTGCGCGCCCGCTCGACGCAAAGCGCCACGCCCTGCGCGCTGGACGGCTCATCCTCATGGCCCCACAACCGCCCCGGCCGTTCAGGCGCGCCATGGCGCATCAGGTGAAGGGCAAAGCCGTTCACAACGCCCCGGCGACCGCGGCTTCGGCAAAGGTCGCCATGCCATCATGCGCCGCCAGCGCCGACCGCACGATCTGCGTCGCCACCGCCGCGCCGCTCCCTTCCCCCAGCCGCATGCCCAGCCGCAGCAAAGGCTCCAGCCCCAGCGCCGCCAGCAGCCGCTCATGCCCGGCTTCGGCGGAACAATGGGCCGCCAGACAATGGCCGGTGATCGCCGGGTTGTCATGCGCCAGCGGCGCGACGGCCGCGCAACCGATAAAGCCGTCCAGCATCACCGGCACATGGCTCATCCGCGCCGCCAGCAAGGCGCCCGCCATGGCCGCGATCTCCCGCCCGCCAAGGCGGCGCAACGCCTCGAAGGCATCGCTGCATCCGCGACCATGCCGTGAGAGCGCCAGCGTCACCGCTTCCGCCTTGCGCGCCAGGCCATGCGCGTCCACGCCGGTCCCGCGACCCACCCAAAGCTCGGCCGCGCCGCCAAAGGCCTGCGCGCACAGCGCCGCCGCCGGGGTGGTGTTGGCGATTCCCATCTCGCCCAGCAGCAACAGGTCGAGGCCCGGCTCCACCACCGCCGCGCCCGCATTGAGCGCGTCCAGACAGTCCGCCTCGCTCATCGCCGGTTCGACGCAAATGTCGCCGGTTGGCCGGTCGAGATCGAGTGCCACGATGGCCAGTTCCGCCCCGCACGCCCCGGCAAGCGCATTGATCGCTGCCCCGCCATGGTGGAAATTCGCGACCATCTGCGCGGTCACTTCCGCCGGAAAGGCGCTGACGCCGCGTGCCGCAACGCCATGATTGCCCGCGAAGACCGCTGCCCGGACGCGCTCGACGCGGGGCCGTTCCCGTCCTTGCCAACCCGCCAAGAACAGCGCGATCTCTTCCAGCCGCCCCAGCGATCCGGGGGGCTTGGTCAGCATCCGCTGCCGTGCCGCCGCTGCCTCTGTAGCGGCTGCATCGGCTTCCGAAAGAGTCGCCAAGGCCGCGGCAAAGCCTGCCCTGTCGTCAAATCGGATCATGAGCAGACAAACCCTTCGGGCGGCGTGCGGACGATGAAATGCCCCTTCACCCCCTGCGGCCAGTCGGCATAGCGCACCACGCCCTCCTCGCTCGCGGCATGATGCACCGCATAGTCCAGAATGGCGCGCGCGGCGTCTTCGTCGGGCGTGAAATCGCCCAGCACATAGCCGACTTTGCCCGTTCCCCTGACATGCACAGTGCAATGGCGCTGGCAGGCGAACAGGCATGGCATGTCCTGCACCGCCACCCCGGCATAGGCCGGATCGCTCGCCTGAACGCTGCGCATGGCCTCCGCCAACAGCGCGCCGCCGCGCCGCCCGTCGCCATCCTCCCGGCTTTCCGCTGACAGGCGGCAGGTCGAACAGACGACCACCGACGCCCCGCTTTCCACGGCGCGCAACATCAGCGCCGATATCCCTTGACAGTCACTCCGCATCCTCCAACCGGACGGCAAAATACCCGCCGGAGAAGCGGTCAAGGGGAGGCGCGCGACGCGACCCGCCCTCGCTCGGCCGCACCGGCAAGGCGATGGCTGTCGCTCGGCGAGGGAAATCCCCGTTCGGCCGGCACACCCTGTCCGGTCGAAGAACGACTGCGTCAGGCAGGTCTCCTGGCTTGCGGGTCCATGCCTTCCGGCCGCCTTCTCGGGGACATCCCCAATGGCGAAATGGCCGGATGGCTCGCCGCTCACAGTTGCAGGGGCAGCGCGGGCATCACCCGACTTCCCTTTTCATCCCGCATCGGGGAACCTGTCGCGCCGCCGCTGATAAAGTCCGATACGCTTCATCGCAAGGGGCAGGACGATGTACGCGTCGCATGCTTCTTTATCTTCTCCTCGCCCCGCCCATCTGCTAAACTGCGATCAATGATGTGGGGAGAGGAGCCGTGGTCTTTCTGGCTCGTTGCATGGATTGGCTTTGCGGGCTTTTCGCCTGCTCAGCGGAAAATGATTTGCGTCTCAATCAGTTGATTGCACATATGCAGTCCGACGGCGACGATCTTTAATCTCACCCCTATCTGATCACGACCTGTTTTCCCTTCGGGCAGGGAACGGCCCATCCCCTGATGTGTATTTATGGCCATGCTGGCCAATGATCTCGGCACGACGCTCGTTCGACTTTGCCTCGCTACCCTGCTCGGCCTTGCCCTGGGGTTTGAGAGGGAAAGACACGGTCATGATGCGGGCCTGCGCACCCATGGCCTTGTATCACTGAGTTCCGCGATGCTGACGCTGTCGGCGCTCGAGCTTGCCGAGGGTTATAAGGACAGCGACCCGGTTCGCGTCGTTCAGGGGCTGGCGCAGGCCATCGGCTTCATCGCGGGCGGGCTGATTTTCGTGCGTGGCGGCGACGTCCGCAACATGACAACCGCCGCGAGCCTATGGATGGCTGCAGCAGTCGGCATCACCGCGGGCGCCGGGCAATATGTCCTCGTCCTGGCCGGATCAATGATCGCGTTGCTACTGCTTTCACTTATGCTGATGGTCGAGAAGCGCTTCGCCCGTCGCGAAGAAAAGCCCGATTGCGCAAGCAAGGACAGCATCAGGATGCCGAACCGGAGAGGATCCGCCGCAAAAGACAGTGACGGTTAAGTGAAGCGCCCGGCCAGAGGCAGGCAGCGCGCCGTTCCCATGTGCAGAGGTTATGAACAAGGAGTGGCTGGCCCTGCCTGGCCCAGCCACTCCGGACTTTACCCGAAGCCGGGTAGCCCCCTCGCCTAGAAAATCGAAAAATCCGCATGGTCCAGATGCGTGCCCAGCAGCACCGTAGCGATCTGCACCTGACCCGCCCGTCCGGTTCCGTCGGGATCATAATAAACCGCCCCCGTCGCGGAGTTATAAATCACATGATCGTTGGCGTCGTGCGCCCGGCTGCCTTCCCAAAAAGCGCTATCAGCCAGTCCGCCAATCGGCCCCGCCGCACCGAAGGCCAGATGGTCCAAGGCAATCTTGTCGACGCCATGCTCGAAATCCGCAATTTTGTCGAAATTCTTGCTGCCGGATGCGTTGAATATGAACGTGTCGGCGCCTGTTCCGCCAGTCAGCTTGTCATTGCCTCTGCCACCGTCAAGGCGATCGTTTCCGGCATTGCCGAACAGACTGTCACCGCCGCTTTTCCCATATAGCTTGTCGTTGCCAGCGCCGCCTGTCAGCGTGTTGGCGGCGCTGTCGCCCGTCAGGACCAGATCCGCAGGGACGGAGGGCGGTGGCGGAGCGGTTGTGGTCGTATCCCAATCGGCATGAATATATTGCCCCGGCAGCACGCCGCTATAGCTGATTCCATTGAGATCGATGTCCGCCGTATAATAGCCGACACCGTCATGCGCCGCCTGGGCTTGCACATCGGCGATAGCGGTCTGACTGGAAACATATTCGATCGCGATGACGTCTTTTCCTGCGGCTATCATCTTCTGAAGAAGTGCAAGGCTCGCCTGCGTTTCGCTGATCGGCTGCTTGGCACCCGAGTCGGTATAATAGAGATTTTCCTTATACATACCTTCCAGGTGCGAAAAATAAGTGTCGTTTGCGAGCAATTCCTCAGCGTTATTCGCCCATATCTTGAAGTTCGGGTTTTTTGCGTGCGCATAATCCGCGAGATAGGCGACCAGATCGGCCATGGCCTGCTCCGCTCCAGCGGCACCGCCGGGCGCATTGGCCTTGGCCCAGGCTTGCTGATATTCATCGACGACGTCGAAATAGACGCCGTCATATCCCGCCGCCAACATCTTATCGATATAGGCCGTGGCCACCGCTCGCCATTCAGCCGTCCAATAGGCGACCTGATAATTCCCGTTCCACTGCGGATTTTCAGGACCCAGCGCCGCCTGGGGAATGGTGTTGAAATAATCCCTGTAATCTTCCGCTTCACCGATGCTGAAATAGCCGAGCAGCAGCGAACTGCCCGGCCCGCCGCCCATCTGGGCCACCTGCGCGGCCGTAAAGGGCGTGCCGGCATCGTTGTAAATATCGATGACCTTGACGTCGAAAGGCGCCGTGGCGACCTCGGAAGGAACGACCCCTTGAAGAACATACATGCCCGTGTGCGGCATAGCTTACTCCTGACGAATATTGTTCGGATGGAAAGAAGAAACAGCGCGAATGACGGTCGGCCGGCCAGTCTGCTCCCGGCCCCATTCCGCATCGCTTGCGTTTCGAGGTTGATGCTTCCCCGCGGGCGGAGAGAAATGAAGGCCGGTGTTGACAGCCTGTCTCTTTGAACTTAAAGGAAAATGCTACCGGTCTGGATCGGCAGAATATGGCTTTGGCTTCCTGCGAAGAAGCGGCAACGAAGTCATAGTAAAAACCCTCCCCATGACGGTCCCCAAAACCGACATTCGGACGACATTGCCGTCGAAACCTGTCTCCCAGATGAACAGGCTTACCCCTCTATTTCGCTTGCGATGAGCGGAGGCGCCGCTCCGATGGCCGGAATGGCATGACGGCGGCTTGGGATGATGACGCCAGCGTCTACCGGCAAAATGTGCAGGCACCCCTTGCCGGTTGGATGAGAATCGGAAGGCGACGAAACAGCCAGAGAACGGCCCCGATCAGCAGATCTGCTGATCGGCAGGATCAGACCAGCCGCAGTGCCCCTTCGCTGTGCGGAACCGCTGCCTTCCAGCGGCATTAAGCCTTTGCCTGCGCAAAGGAGACGCACATGCCCGCCCGGCCCTATTGGAGAGGACAGATCAGGCTCGCTCTGGTGTCGATCCCGGTCGAAATATACTCAGCCACCAAAAGCGGCGCCACGATCGCGTTCAACCAGATTCATGAGCCGTCCGGCAAGCGCATCAAATATGAAAAGATCGTTCCGGGCATCGGTCCGGTAAATGTGGATGACATCGTCAAGGGCTATGAATATGCCAAGGGCGAATATGTCCTTCTCGATGAAGAGGAGATTGAAGGGGTAAAGCTGGAAAGCAAGAAGACGCTTGAGCTGACCCAATTTGTCGACAGCGACGAAATCGACATGATCTATTTCGAAAAGCCCTATTATGTCGTTCCCGCCGACGACCTTGCCGAAGAGGCGTTCGTCGTCCTGCGGGAGGCGCTCCGCCGATCGCGCAAGATCGGCCTTGGCCAGCTTGCCATGCGCGGCCGCGAATATGTCGTCAGCATCAAGGCGTGCGGCCGCGGCATGGTCATGGAAACGTTGCGCTATGCCGATGAGGTCAACAAGGCCGCCAGCTATTTCCGCGACATTGGCGACGCTGAACCAGACGAGGATCTGCTCGATCTGGCCACCACCCTCATCGACAAGAAGAGCGGGAAATTCGACGCGAGCGAATTTCACGATCGCTATATCGACGCCCTCAAGGAACTCATCGAACGCAAGAAAAAGGGCAAAACGCTCAACATCGAAGCCGAAGAGGGCCGCGCGCCTTCTCGCGGCGACAATGTCATCGACCTGATGGCTGCGCTGAAACGGTCGATCGGCGGTTCGGCGGGCGGCGCGTCCAAATCCGGCGGCGGCCGATCGACGGCGAAAGCCCCCGCCAAGACGGCCGCCAAAAGGCCGCCCGCCAGGAAAGCCGCCAAGACGCCTGCCCGCAAGACGGCCTGACGGCCCCGCCCCTTTTTTCGCTTGCCGCATTTTGAAAGCCGCCAGCCATCCGGCCGACTTCAAAAACGCCTCAATGCCCCTCCGATGGCAGCCGTTTGACCTTCCTGATCTGGCCGATGCCTAAGAAAACCGTGATGATCGTGACAGGGAACAGGGCAATGTCGACCCAGCCGGGCAGATGCAGCCCCTGAAGCTCCAGTGCCTCTTTCAGATGATGCCAGAGGCCCAGTGCATAATAGCTGATCGCGACCACCGACAGGCCCTCGACCGTATGCTGGAGGCGTAGCTGAAGTCCGGTCCGGCGATCCATGGATGCCAGAAGATCCCGATTACGCCGGGCGAGCGCGGTATCGATCCGCGTGCGAAGCAGGGCGCTGGTCCAGGCGGCGCGCTGCGCCAGATCCTCCAGCCGCCGGGTAAAGGCATCGCAGGTGCGCATGGCCGGAAGCAGCCGCCGCTCGGTAAAATCGTCGAGCGAGCGATAGCCGCGCACCGGCGCGACGGCGAGGCGGCGGATACGGTCGCGGCAGATTTCGGCATAGGCCTGGGTCGCGCTCATCCGATAGCGGGTTTGCGCCATAATCTCCGCCAGCTCGGCGCTGAGGGCGGAGAGTTGCTCCAGCACCTGATCGGCGTCCGCATCCTTCTGGGCGACGCGGCTGGTGATCGCCGTCAGCCGCTGTTCCAGCCCGGTGAGAAGCGGCGTCGCCTTTTGCGCTTCCGGCAAGCCAAGCAGCGCGATCTTGCGGTAATTGCCCAGTTCCTGAAGCCGCTGGACCAGTTGCGAGCTTTCGCCGCCTTGCAACCCCTTGTCATGGATCAACAGCCGCCCAAAACCATCTGCATGCAAGCGGAAGTCGCTCCATATCCGGGCCTGACCATCCGCGACATCGGATATGATGAGATCGTCGATGGCGAAATGCGCTGCGATGACAGTGGGCGGAGGTTCGTCCTTCACCAACGCGATCTGGGTGGAACGGATGATCCGGCCGGGAATTTCCGCCATCCAGCGCGGCACATCGCCGAAAGGCGCAAGGTCGAACAGAGTCCCGCCCTCTTGAGGAGCGAGGAAGCTGTAGGTCATATATTCGGTGTGCCGCTCCCAGGAAAAATGGAGATCGCCGATCCGGTCGGCGAAAAAACGGTCGCCGGCCTCAAAGCCGGGAAAGCGTTCGGCAAGCAGAGTGATACTGTCATGGGCCTGCGGTTCGTCGATCAGCAGAACGAATTGCAGCGCAAGGGCTGGGGCTTCGAAACGAGGCAGGCCGCGAATATGCATTTCCCGCGAGAGGGAAGCGCGCAGCGTATGATTGCGCGCGCTGAGCGCCCCGAACGGATCGGTCGGCATGCTGATCATGTCGTCCATAGACCGTTACCCCCTCGGCATGTTGCATCCAAAGTCCGGCGACGCCGCGACTATCGATTGTTAACCCGGCGGGATCGCAATTGGCAATTGGCCCTGCCCGAAAGAATGACGGGCGGCATAAGGGGACGCCATTTCTCGACATTCACAGGCCTGCGCCCTAGAACAGTCCGTCATCGAACAGATCATCCGCTTCGGATGGGTCAGTGGCACTTGCCTCCTCACCCGGCAGAAAGATGCGGTGGATTTCCCGCTCCCGCTCCATGGTGTAGCGGGCCGCGATCTGGCTCATCAATTCCTCGGCCGCGTCCGGCAGCACATCTTCAGACGCCGCTTCCGCGACACCAGCGAGATCAGCGAGTTGTCGGGCCGCGTCGCCAAGCGCCCGGCCTATGCCCGCCTCGCTTCCGATCCCGTCCGTCGCGTCCCGCAGCATCGTTCCGATCTGCGCGGCTTCCTGATCGACGCTGGACAAGCTATCGGCCATGCGCGCACTGCCGCCGCGTATTGCGTCGAGCGACTGGAGCAGGAGATCGCTGGTATCCGCCCCCTCATCCGCCGCGCCCCGCACCCCGATTTCCCTGGACGCGCTATCGATCCGGTCGAAGCTCTGCGACACCATGGCCCAGATATCCGCCAGATGGCGCGAAAAGGACTGGATTTCCTCCGATATCACCGCCAGCCCCCGGCCATCCGATCCCAGTCCCCGGCATTGCAATGCGGTGTTCCACGCCATCTGCTCGACATCCTTCTGGATGCGGTTGACCGCCTTCAGCCGGTCGAACAGACTTTCAGCGGCTTGGGAAGTGGCCTGGCCCAATTTCGCGCTGTCCGCTTCCGCCGCGCACAGTTGGCGCGTAACGCTGGCGATGTCGCCAATATCCTGTTCCAGCCTGTGCAGCACCTGCTGAATATCGCTGCTGCTGCCGCCTTCCCGCATATCGGACAGCCGCTCCGCATCAGGCGCTATGCCCCGCAGACTATCAACCAATGTGACGGTTTCGCGCAGGAAATCCTCCACCGTGTCGGCAGCCTGCGCAGCGAGCATCGCCATCACCAGATCGCTTGCCGCCCTGGCTGCGTGGTCATCCTCGCAGGTTGCGACGTGAGCTTCCAGCAGGTCGAGCGCTTCGGAAATATGCTCCAGCCGCTGGCGGGTAATATCCCCAATCTGAAGCGCCCCCAGCGCGACCGCCACCTTCCCGCGAATGTCGCGGGCAAGCGCGGCGATCTGTCCGGCCAGTCCCGCGCTGTCGTCCTGAAGCCTTTGCAAGGCCACCGCGTCGGCGGCCAGCTTTTGCGGCACTCGCGGAATTACGGCAGCACATTCCCCGGCCAGCAGCCGGTCTGCGGCGGCCATCTGTCCGATGCTCCGGCTCAGGTCCGCAATCTCCGCTTCGAACTCGTCGACCTGATGGCCGGCCTGCTCCAGCTTGTAAAACATCTGGTCGGCAAAGCCGGCAAAGCCGTCAGCCCCTGCCGCCGTCACCTTGATGTTCAGGCCGCAGATATGGAGGAAGGACAGCGTGCGCCTGATCTGCTTCAAATGCAGAAACAATTCGTCGCTCGCGGCCTTGATCATCTCCAGGCTCTGCTGGCGGCGTCCCTGTTCGGCGGGCAATTGCGTCAGGCGATCGGCGGTCAGGCGCATGGTCTCAATCGCAGTCGCCGCGGTCTGGCGGTTCATCGCGCTGGTGACGCCTTCCAGGGATGACACCAGCCGCTCGACAATCTCATAGGCATTCGCCAAGGCGCCGCCTGCGCTTACGAAACGCGCGTCAAGACCTGCCGCCAGCCCGCTCAATATCTCGCTGATGCCAGCCAGCGACGGATTGTCGCCGGTGACGGCCACTGCCGGAAAATGCACCTTGTTTCTCCTGTCAGAATGGATCGGCGGTTTTCAGCGCGCCGCCACCGGCGTAGGCAGCTGCTGCCCGACATTGAAGCGGCCCGCCTGCCGTGCAAGGCTGGTGGCGTCGTCATGCAGCGACTGCGCGGCCACCGACGCCTTTTCGATCATTGACGCGTTTTGCTGCGTTGCGCGGTCCATCGTACCCACCACCATATTGATCTCGGAAATGGCGTTGGACTGGGCGGCATTGTCTCGCGTCATCTGCGCAATCAGCGCGTGAACACGATCGAATTTGACCGCAGCACCGGTCAGCGCATCATCCACGCGCGCGACGGCTTCCACAGCGACGGCAATTTCCGACTGCGTTGCGGATAGGCCTTCACGGGCCTTTTGCGCCTCCTCCTCCGCCCTCATCGCAAGCGCGCGGACGAGATCGGCTACAACGGCGAAGCCGCGTCCGGCCTCGCCCGCGCGCCCCGCTTCGACTGCCGCATTCATCGCGAGCACCCGGGTCTGGAAGGCGATCTTGTCGACGCCCTCGATGACCGTATCGATATTCCGCGCACTGTCATTGACCATATGCATGGTGTGCACGGCATCGCTGGCCCCATGCTTGCCCTGCTCCATCGCCGTCCGCGCTTCATCGGCAATGGTGAGCGTTTCGCGTGCGCCGGTGGCGGTATTCTTCACCCGGCCTTCCACTTCCCCGAGCGTGACCGCCGCCTGCTCCAGCGCGGCGGCGTTGCTTTCCATGCGCCGGGCAAGATCTTCGGATGTTTGGGCAATGTCGTGCGCCCCGTCCTGAATCGTCCCCGACGCCCGCACCACCGAGCCGATCGTGTCCCGCAGATTGGCGAGCGTCTGGTTATAGGAGCGCTCCAACGAAGTGAAGGCAACCGGCAGACCGCTCACATCCCGGTCCAGATCGCCCCTTGCCAACCGCACCAGGGCGCCATCGAGGCTGGCGATGGCCTGATTGCGTTCGGCGGCCGCTTCCTCGAAATAGATGGAAATGGAAAGGTCCATGTCCATAAGTGCTGCCTTGGCCAGCGCAGCGGCCATCTCACCGCTTCCCCCGCGTCGGAGCAAGCGCTGAAAGGGCGAGCGCGAGCGGTCTACGGCGCGGAAGATCTCCTCCAGAATAAGTGCGTAAGCGCCGATATACCAGCGTGGCTCCAATCCGATGCGGGCATGGACCGATCCGATCCGCCGGACGCTGTCATGATATCCGGCGTCGAAACGCGCATCGACGATGTGCATCCAGTGACGGACCTGCGCTGCTCGCGCGCTCTTCCTATGCGCTTCATCCCGGAAAAAGCGGGCGGTCTCGGGCGTCGCGCCTGCACGGGCGTAGAAATGGTCGAGCGCAGGGCCGATGCATCGTTCCAGGATCGGCCGGGATGCCCGGAGGATGCGCCGCTGTCTTTCGTCCAGTCCGAAAAACCGCAATCGCTCTTCGATATCCCTGATGCTCATTTCCCGATCCTTGTTGCGATCCGGCCGCGACCTCCTGCGGGCCGGGCTGCATGATGTCATGATAGAGGGAAGAAGACGCGTGCGGTCGGAAGCATGGGTTATTGTTGCGCGGGAAACAGTCATGTTCCAGCCGTTCAATGACTAAATCGTTACGTCAAAAGGCTTATTT
>NZ_JBHIWJ010000042.1:0-36820 GCF_041987595.1 Sphingobium sp.
ATAGCCCTTCAGAGTGTCCGGCCCTTCGCCGAACAGCTTCAGGCGGACTTCGCCCGTCACTCCATGCGCGCCGATGATCACGGCCAGAGTGACGGGCTTGTCGGTCAAGGCAGTCAGCCTTCCGCCGATTCTTCAGCCGGCGCAGCTTCTTCAGCAGCCGGAGCAGCGGCGGCTTCAGCAGCGGCAGCCTTGGCGGCTTCGGCAGCTTCAGCGGCTTCCGCAGCCTTGGCGGCGCGGTCTTCGGCGCGATCCTTGGCCTTCTGACCCGGTTCAGCCTTCTTCGGGTTGTTGCGGGCAGCGCGTTCCTTCACGCCGGCGGCGTCGAGGAAACGGGCGACGCGGTCGGTCGGCTGCGCGCCGGCGGCAACCCAGTGCTTCGCGCGTTCGACGTCGATCACGACGCGCTTTTCGTCTCCCTTGGGCAGAACGGGGTTGTAGCTGCCGATGCGCTCGATGAACTTGCCGTCACGCGGAGCGCGGCTGTCGGCCACGACGATGCGGTAATAAGGACGCTTCTTGGAACCACCGCGCGAAAGACGAATGGACGTTGCCATGTTGTTTTGACCTTTCTACTCTAATCTAATCTGTTGAAATCGAATTATTTCTTCATGAAATTCTGAAAGCCGGGCGGCAAATTCGGCATATTGCCGCCGCCAAGGCCACCCAATCCGCCCAGCCCGCCAAGGTCGGGCGCACCACCGGCGCCGCCCATCAGCTTGTCCATGCCGCCGCCGGTGAACATCTTGGCCAGTCCCTTGAGGCCGCCCATCTTGCGGATTTTCTTCATCGCCGTTTCCATCTCCTGATGCATTTTCAGGAGCTTGTTGACTTCCTGCACCGTGCGGCCGGAACCCTTGGCGATACGGATCTTGCGCTTGGCGTTGATGAGGGCGGGCTTCTCCCGCTCCTTGGGCGTCATGGAGCCGATCATCGCGTCGAGATGGATCAGAGTCTTGTCATTGGCACCGCTGTTCGCCATCGCCGCCTGCGCCTTCTTGAGGCCCGGAAGCATCCCCGCCAGCGCGCCAAGGCCGCCCATGCGGCGCATCTGATTGAGCTGGGCGCGCAGGTCGTTCATATCGAACTGACCCTTGGCCATTTTCTTGGCGAGCTTGTCGGCTTCCTCGGCGTCGATCGTCTCGGCCGCCTTCTCGACCAGGGCGACGATGTCCCCCTGACCCAGGATGCGGCCGGCGACGCGGCGCGCGTCGAACACGTCAAGCGCATCGACCTTTTCGCCGGCGCCCAGATATTTGATCGGCAGGCCGGTGACGGCGCGCATCGACAGCGCCGCGCCGCCACGCGCATCGCCGTCCATACGGGTCAGCACCACGCCGGTCAGCGGCACCTGTTGGGTAAAGCTGGTCGCGACATTCACCGCGTCCTGGCCGGTCAGCGAGTCAACCACCAGCAGGATTTCGGCCGGGTTGGAGACATCGGCCACCGCCTTCATTTCGTCCATCAGCGCCTGATCGACGTGCAGACGGCCCGCGGTATCGAGCATGACGACATCGAAGCCCTGCAGCTTCGCCGCCTGCAACGCGCGCTTCGCGATCTCAACCGGCTGCTGGCCCGGCACGATCGGCAGGGTCGCCACATCGGTCTGGGTGCCCAGAACCGCCAGCTGCTCCTGCGCGGCGGGGCGCTGGACGTCGAGCGACGCCATCAGCACCTTCTTGCGCTCTTTCTCCTTGAGGCGCCTGGCGATCTTGGCCGTGGAGGTGGTTTTACCCGAACCTTGCAGGCCGACCATCATGATGACGGCGGGCGGCGTGACGTCGATCAGCAACTCGGAGGTCTCGGCCCCCAGCGTTTCGGTGAGCGTATCCGAAACGATCTTGACGACCATCTGGCCGGGCGTGACCGAGCGCAGCACATCGCTGCCCACCGCGCGCTCGGTCGCCTGATCGACGAACTGGCGAACGACCGGAAGCGCGACGTCAGCCTCCAGCAGTGCGATTCGCACCTCGCGCATCGCGGCGCGGACATCGTCCTCCGTCAGCGCACCGCGCCCACGCAGCTTGTCGAATACCCCGCTCAGACGATCGCTTAGCGAATCGAACATCATCACCTCATTTGGGCCGAAAGGCCCGGAAAATTGCGCTCACCCCGCCAAACGACAAAATCGCCGGCGGGCGAAACCTCGCCGGCCAGCGTCCATCCGGTGCCCCGCGTGGGCGCCATGGATTTGTCAGGGCATCAGGCAGCGGACTGCCCGATTGCTGGCGAGGCCTTTAGCGGAAAGGAGGACAGGATGCAACATGCAGCGGCGGCAGGATTTGAGCGGCAAACCGCCAGCCAGAAAGCCCGAAAGAAATGGGTGCGAAATCCCGCCGGTCGTCAGGCCGCAAGCCGCAGGAAGGGCACCGGCTCGGTCGAGCGCAGGACGATGGGCTTTCCCTCGGAGGCTTCGAAAAGCTCGCCGTCCAGTATCACGCTGCTGTGATCGCCCTCAATGCGGATCACATCCCCCTGTTCCAGATGAATCCCCTGCATCTGCGATTTGCCGACGCGCTTGGTGACGCTCGCCCAAACGAGCCGCAGCAGCGCAGGCAGATTCTGGTCCACCGCCATCAGCTTCATGTTGCCACGGCGGCTGTCGCCCGGCTGGACCCCCAGCAGCAGCCTCTCCAGCGTCGTAACGATCAGCACCGCGAACTTGCCTGCGATCTGGCCCTCGCGGATCAGCGAGATGCGGACCGGATGACTGGATTGCGGCAGAAATCGGGCACGGATGCCGAAGATGAGCGAGATCAGCACCGCGATCACCGTCAGGAAATGGCTGATCCCGTTGGAAAGCCCCAGCGGATAGATCTGGTTGCGGCAATAGAGCATGTAATCGGCAAGACCCGCCCCGCCCAGAAACATGCCCAGCACGGGGCGCGCCTCAGCGCTGCCGTCCGAAAGGGCAATCAGCTCCCGCGCCACGACATGGTCGTCGACCCCGACCTTGGCGATCTGAACGATCCGCTCCAGGGCCTTGATCGGGTCGCCATGGATGCCAAGGTCAAGGGCGATCAGGTTGGTCTTGCCATTGGGCAGCACCGCGATGGGGGGCACGCGCCCCTTGAAATGCTCGCCCTGGTACAGTTCGGTCAGCGCCGCCTGCACCGTGCCGTCGCCGCCGTTGATGACGATGACGACCGGATCGACGCGGGCGATGGTCTGAAGCGCACGGCCTATCTGGTCGACATGCTCTACCTCATAGTGGAAAATGTCCGGATTGCTGGCGCAATAGCTGCGCACGCGCGGAAGCGTCTGCCGGTTGCCCGTCGATTTGGGATTGGACAGAAGCGCAACGCGAACCATGGATCAGATCACATATATTTGAGGTTGATGGTGATTTTCGTCACGCCCGGACCAGCATAGAAGGCGGCCTTGTCGACCCCCGGCTTACCCAGATTGAAGATGCTGATCGACGGATTGTTGGAAAATCCGCCGCCGTCCCGCGAGAAATCGGTCTTGCCGTTGCCGTCGCGGTCGTGGCGCACGGCAATGCCATATTTGCCGGGAGCTGGCACGGGCATGCAGAAGCGCATCGCGCCGTTGCTTTCCTTCACCGGCACGTCGATGCGGTTCAGCCATTCGCCCTTGGCGAGCCAGGCCGCCTTGGTCGCGGGATAGGATTGCACCCGCACCTTGCCGGTCGCAGCGGCAAAGCCGCGCACATCGACCAGCACCGCCGGCCCCTTGGCCGAAACGGAGCAGCGTTCCAGATCGTTGCCGATTTCCATGCCATGGGCGATCACCGGGGCGGCGGCGAACAATGCCCCCACCGGCAAAAGGCCCATCGTAACTTTGAACATGACCATCCAACTCCGTGAAGCTATAGCCGCCGGGTGACACCGGACGGCGAGCCCCTGTTCGCCCCGCAACTTACCTGACTCAGCTATGGGCAGGGTTTGCGGCCAAATCATGGTGATGGGACGACCACATAGAGAAATGCTGACTGCCACCGACAGATATCTCGCCCGCCTGATCGCTCTGCCGATGCTGGGCACGCTGGTGATCTCGGCCATGCTGCTGGTGCTCGACAAGATGCTCAGCCTGTTCGACTTCGTCGCGGCGGAGGGCGGCCCGGTCAGCGTCGTATGGCGCATGCTGGCCAATATGATGCCCGAATATCTGTCGCTGGGCATTCCCATCGGCCTGATGCTGGGAATCCTGCTGGCCTTCCGGAAGCTTGCCCTGTCGTCCGAACTGGACGTGATGCGGGCGGTCGGCCTATCCTACGGCCGGCTGCTGCGCGTGCCCTATCTGTATGCGATCGCACTCGCCCTGCTCAATTTCGGTATTGTCGGCTTCGTCCAGCCGTTGTCGCGCCACGCTTATGAGGCGCTGCGGTTCGAGCTGCGGTCGGGCGCGCTGGGCGCCTCGATCAAGGTGGGGGAGTTCACCAACCTCGGCAAGCGGATGACCCTGCGGATCGAGCGCAGCCGGGACGAAGGCCGCAATCTGCAGGGGATTTTCGTTCGCGCCATCGGCAAGGATGGCCAAACGGTCGCGGTCACCGCGGCGCAGGGCGAATTTCTCGCCACCGACGACCCCGACACCATCATCTTCCGCCTGCGCGACGGCGTGCTGGTGAATGACGCGCCCAAATATAAGTCGCCGCGAATCCTGTCCTTTTCCAGCCACGATCTGCCGATCGACCTGCCCCAGATCGAAAAATTCCGGGGCCGCGACGTGGACCGGGAAAAGACCATCCCCGAACTGGTCGTGATCGGCCATGATCCTGCCACGCCCGACAAGCTGCGCAACGAGATTCGCGCCAATTTCCATTTCCGCATGGTGGAAGTGGCGATGATGATGCTGTTGCCGCTGGCGGCGCTGGCCTTCGCCATTCCGCCCAAGCGGTCCACATCTGCGCTGGGCGTGTTCCTGTCGATCATATTCATCGTGACCTATCACAAGATCAACGAATATGGGCAGGGCGTGGGGTCGCTGGGCAAGGTCGATCCGATCATCGCGCTCTGGGGTCCGTTCCTGCTGTTCGCGGGGCTGATCCTGTGGATGTATCATGTTATCGCGCACCGGCCCGGCGGGCAGCCGATCGCGGCGCTCGAATATGCCTTTGCCAAGGTCGCCAAGCAGATACCGCGCCTGTTGCGGCTGATCCGGCGGCGCCCCTCCCTATCTGAAGCTCCGGCGGAAGGAGCCGCCTGACCCATGCATCAGTTCAATTTCTTCCCATCGCGCCAGATCAGCTGGTACATGGCCCGGCTGTTCCTGACCCGGACCTTCGCGGTGCTGGCGATGCTGGTGGCGGTGCTCCAGACGCTGGACCTGCTGGGCGAATCCGGGGACATCCTGGCCTATGCCGGCAACGGAGACGCGCAACTGTGGCATTATGTCGCGCTGCGCACGCCGCAGATCGTGGCACGGTTCCTGCCCTTTTCCGTGCTGTTGGGCACGCTGATCATGCTCGCCACGCTGAACCAGAACAGCGAGATCATCTCGATGAAGGCGGCGGGGCTGTCCGCGCACCAGATCCTCGCCCCGCTGCTGGCCGCGGCGATGGGCGTGGCGGTCATCAGCTATGCCTTCAACGAACGGATCGTGGCGCGTTCCACCGCCCGGCTTTCGGCCTGGCAGGCGGTGGAATATGGCCCCCTGCCCCCGGACAGTGGGATCAAGGCCAATCCCTGGGTGCGCGACGGCAACAATCTGGTGAGCGCAGCGATCGTCGCCGGGCGCGGCACGGCTGTCCAGCTGCGCAAGGTCGAGATCTTCAATCGCATCAACAACCGGCTGACCACCATCGTTCAGGCCCCCAAGGGGCATTATGATCCCGTCGCCAAGGGCTGGGTGCTGGAAAATGCGCGGCAGTTCGATGTCGCCCGCGGGACGGAGCGGCAGATCGGTACGGTGCGGTTCGGCCGCGATATCCGCCCCGACCAGTTCACGCTCGCCAAGGTCGATCCGGACGCGCTGACCTTCGGCCAGTTGCAGGCCGCGATCAGCGACCTGCACGATGCCGGACGGCCCACCGCGGAACTGGAGGGCAGCCTCTGGCACAAGCTCTCCGGGCCGCTGTCGGCCCTGTTGATGCCGATATTGGGGTCGGTGGCGGCCTTCGGCCTGGCGCGGTCCGGGCAGCTTTTCCTGCGTGCCGTGCTGGGGATGGCGCTTGGCTTCGCCTATTTCGTGGCGGACAATTTCTCGCTCGCCATGGGCAATCTGGGGGCTTATCCCCCTTTTCTTGCGGCCTGGGCGCCGTTCCTTCTGTTCCTGCTGGTCGGTGAGACGGTGCTGTTCCGGACGGAGGAATAAGCAAGAAGGCCGGGTCGCCCCGGCCTTTTTTTAGCGCTTCCCCATCGTGCTGCGGGCGATCTTCCCCACCAGCGGCCACATGCCGGGGTAGTTTCCCCGATGATAGGGCGAGTCAGACGCCAGCGTAGCGATAAGCCGCTTATGCGCAGCGCCCAATGCATGGTAGGGCACGCTCGGCAGCAAATGATGCAGCGCATGGTATCGCAGCCCCACCGGCGCCCAGATCGCGGCCAGCGGCGAAGGCGGCGGGACGTTGACCGAATCCAGATATTGCGCCGTCACGGTCATCGCGTCGCCCTCATTTTCCCACAGATGCGCGACCAGCGTGCGCAGCTGGTTGATGACGGTCATCGTCGAATGGACGGCCATGTAGGTGAGCAGCGGCTTCCAGCCGAATGCGAACACACTGGCCACCAGCGCCAGCGCAAAGAATGATGCGCCCGCCTCCTGCCAGAACCATCGGCGCGCAAAGGCACCCTCCGGCGCACGGCGGCGATAGGCCGGGTTGATCGAGAGCGCGGAAAACTCCGCTACCACCTTGCGGCGGAGCGGCGGGACGACGAGGCTGAGTGGCGTCAGCACGGCAAAGCGCAGGATCAGGCCGACGGGCGCCAGGGACGCCACGAGGATGAACAGCGGCAGCGACCAGGGCTTCATCAGCGCCAGCGGAAGATATTCCGGGTCGTTGGCGGTGCCGTAACGGGTGCGCGCATGATGCTGGGTATGCACGTCTTCATAGAGAAAGCTGGGGATCATCAGCGGAATGCCGACGATCAGGTTCCAGCCCAGCCGAAAGCCCGGCAGCGCGCCTTTACGAATATGGGTCAGTTCATGGATGAAGCTCGCCGCCCGATAGAGTGCCAGCATCGCCACCAGCCCGAACGCCGCCATCGCCGCGCCGTCGCTCAGGATCGCGCCGGCCAGCGCGGCATAGCCGACAAGAGCCGAAGCCAGCATGTCGGGCCAGTAGATGGAGGGCTTGGCCGTCGATAGCTCGCGCGTCAGGTCCGCGGCGGCGCGCAGCATCGCGGCATCGTCGGGGATCGCGCTCTTGGTCCGCGAAGCGGCAATCAGGGGATCGTGCACAGTCATGCCGTGGTTCCTAAAGGGTAAATGCGCTGCAATTGGGGCAGCAACATGACGATTTCGTCATCCCGGACCATCCGCTCATGTCCCGATTGACATTCTGGAAACAAGCGTCGAACTGCTGTTCCGCAAATCCTCCCGCTCTTGCGAAAGCTCCATCGTGGCACATAAAGAACTGGTGATTACCCCCGTCACTTCCAAGGCCGACCGCAAGGCTTTTGTTGATCTTCCCTGGAGGCTTTACGCCAATGATCCCCATTGGGTGCCGCCGCTGAAGAATGAGGTCTACAGCCTCATCACGCCGGGCAAGAACCCCTTTTTCGGTCATGCCGAAGCGCAATATTTCCTTGCGCGCCGGGGCGGAAAGGTCGTCGGCCGCGTCTCCGCGCATCTCGATCGTCTGGCGCTGGCCCAACCGGCCGAACAGGGCATGGGGCCGGGTTGCGGCAATTTCGGCCTGTTCGAGGCGGAGGATGCCGAAACCGGCGCGGCCCTCATCGCGGCGGCAGAGGGGTGGCTTCGGGCCAGGGGCATGACGCGGGTGTTGGGGCCGATCTCGCTTTCCATCTGGGAGGAACCGGGCCTGCTGATCGAGGGTTTCGATCATGCGCCGACCGTGATGATGGGCCATGCCAGGCCCGAGTATCAGCCGATGATCGAGGGCGCGGGCTATCGGCCGGTCAAACAGCTCAAAACCTATGAGCTGGACATTACCCAACCCTTCCCGCCGCTGATCCAGCGCATCGTCCAATCGGGCGAAAAAAATGCGCGCATTCACATCCGCAAGGTCGACAAGTCGAAATTCGATGAGGAAGCCGCGATCATCCTGGGCATTCTGAACGACGCCTGGGGGAATAATTGGGGATTCGTGCCCATCACCGACGAGGAAGTGGCGCACTTCGGCAAGCAGCTGAAGCCCATCGTTTTCAACGACCTCATCATGATCGCGGAGCTGGAAGGCGAGCCGGTTGCTTTCATGATGACGCTGCCCGATCTCAACGAAGCGATCGCGCCGCTGAACGGCTCGCTGTTTCCGTTCGGTTGGGCAAAGCTGCTCTGGTGGCTGCGCAGGCCCAGGGTGCGCACGATGCGCGTGCCGTTGATGGGCGTGGTGCAGAAGCTCCAGTCGTCGCGCATGGCGAGCCAGCTTGCCTTCATGATGATCGAATATATCCGCCGCAACGCCGTCACAAACTATGGCTCGACCCGCGGCGAGATCGGTTGGGTGCTGGACGACAATCAGGGCATGAACGCCATCGCCGACGCCATCGAGAGCAGGGTGAACAAGGTTTATCAGGTTTACGAAAAGGCGCTTTAAGAAGTCTCCGCTGGCACGGCCACGTCGACGGCTCCGGCCGCAATCGTCGCGACCACCGGGGTCCGGGCCAGCACTTCTCCGTCGATGGAGATGCGCTGCGGCGGCACCGTTTCCACGCGGAAGGATTTGCCCCGGAATTCCTGCGTATGCGCATCCCGGTCGCGCAGGCGGAAGAATTTGGCATACCAGTCCCATGCCAACCGCGCATGACTGCGTCCGACGACCGCCTGAACCACGATTTCGCCGGTATCGACGTCGGCATGGTCGGACAGCTCCACTCCGCCATGATAGGGGCCGTTGAGGATGCGCACCTCCGTCGCCCACATCCGTCTTTCGGTTTTGCCGTCGTCCAATATCAGCCGGAACGCCCGAAAGCCGATCGAACATTTGACCGCCCAGAGCAGATAGCCGATGCGACCCAAATAGCGCTTCAGCCTGTGCGGCACCGTCTTGCCGATCATCGGCGAGAGGCCAAGCGAGGCTGCGTTGACGAAATAATCATGGTCGATCATGCCAAGATCGATCCTCCGGCGCCGCCCTGACGCGATGGCCTTCACCGCCCCTTCCAGATCGAGGGGAATCCCCAGCGTCCTCGCAAAGCTGTTCGCCGTCCCCAGGGGCAGCACACCGAACACGCACTCCTTGCCCACCAGTTCGTCCACCGTCCCGGACAGCGACCCATCCCCTCCCCCGACGATCACCATCGGCGCACCGTCACATACTGCCCGACGCACGCTTTCCTGCAAGCGATCCGGGTCTTTCACCGCGTGCGCGGCGATCAGCCGCACCCCTGCCTGTTCGAGCAAGGCCTTGGCGTCCTTGAACAGCGCCTCTCCCCGGCGGGAGTGCACGTTGACGATCAGAACCGCCTCGCGAGGAAGAGAGGGGGCGTGCGTATATTTCGTTTCCATGCCTCAACAACACCCAGGCCGGCCATCGGGTCCGAAACCAATCCATTCCCGCGCACGTTCAAGGGCAATGGCCCGCATCGCCCACCTGTCGGACATTCATTTCGGCGCGCACGATCCCAAGATCGTCGCCGCGACAGAAGCGTGGCTGCAGCAGCATCAGCCCGAACTCGTCATCGTGAGCGGCGATTTCACGCAGCGCGCCAAGCGCGACCAGTTCCGGGCGGCCGCCGCCTGGCTGAACCGGCTGCGGGCGGCCGGGATGAAGCTGCTGGTCATTCCGGGCAATCATGACGTGCCGCTCTACGACCTGTTGCGTCGCTTCAGCGCGCCGCTGCGGCGCTACAAGCGCTATATCAGCAATGACCTCTGCCCCTTTTACGAGGATGACGCAGTCGCCATTCTGGGTCTCAACACGGCCCGGTCGCTGACGATCAAGGATGGGCGGATCAACCACGACCAGATGCGGATTCTGCGCGACCGTTTCGCGTCGGTCGCCCCGGACAAGACACGGATCCTGGTCACCCACCATCCGCTTTTCGCCATGCCCATCGGTCGTGGCGGCGAACTGAGCGAAGCAGTCGGCCGTCATGAGGACGCGATCCGCGCGGCCCGGGCAGCGGGCATCCATATCGCGCTTGCCGGGCATTTCCACCGGACCTATGCAGAAACCGCGCAAAAGATGGTGGCCCATGCAGGTGGCGCGCTGGTGATCCAGGCGGGCACCGCTACCTCTACCCGACTGCGTAATGCGGAGCCGCAGAGCTTTAACTGGCTGCACGTGCACCGGCATGATTCGATCGAATTGCAGGTGGTGGTGTGGGACGGCGCCGGTTTCCGGCGGGGACATCATGTCGCCTATAGCCGGACGGAAAATGCGTGGACAGCGCAGCCGATCATCGATTCCGCCGCGATGCCGGGCATCAGGATCGCGCAACAGGCACAGGGCTCAGGCAGCGATCCTTAGGATGGGAAGCGGCTATGAGGGGATGGTGCGGAAAAGTGGGAACGACATTCCGCTTAAAAGGATGCGAACGCAAAAAGCTGGAACACGCGACCTGCGCCTGATTTGGCGCAGCGCATTGCAGGTCAGACGCCTTCCTCCTCGCGAAAGCCGGGATGACGGGAAAGACCGCCATCCTCGCCGAAAGCGGGCTCCGCCAGAGCGGCGCCGTGGTCGCGGATGGCCCGCGGCCAATCCTGCGAGGCTTGTTCGAAGCCCGCCCTGTCCTTCGCATAGAGAGCGCGGATCGCATCCTCATAGCCTGGCCGGTCACCTGCCATGACGGTCAGGAAATGATAGGCCGCATCCATGGCTGCGCGGGGCGAGGGCCTGTCCGCCGCCGCCTTGCGCGCCTCCTCGACCAGCCGCCTCAGCGTCACCGAAGCGCCGCCCGGCTGGGTCGCCAGCCAGTCCCAGTGCCGGGGCAACAGCGTCACCTCCCGCGCCTGCACGCCCAGTTTCGGCCTTCCCCGCCCGCGTGGCGGCGCGCCGGCGGGACCTCGCAGGTCGATGTCCACCTGCCTGCCGCTACGGTCGTCGAACAGCAGCAGATTCTGCGCCTCCGTCCCCATGGAGAGCAGCGCCGCGCGCACTTCTTTCTCATCGCCAGTCGCGATCCAGAGGTCGCCTGAAAAGGCTGTCAAAGTGCGCGTCATGCCGAAAATCTCCTTCGGCACCGAAATATTACCCGGCTATTATCGAGTCAATATTACCCGGATAAATTATTCCGTCAGCTCCACCCAGGTCGGGGCATGATCGCTCGCTTTCTCGCGCCCCCGGAAATCCCTGTCGACCTGCGCATCGATCAGCCGGTCGGCCGCCGCCGGACTGAGCAGCAGATGATCGATCCGGAACCCCGCGTCGCGCGGCCAGGCGTTCATCTGATAGTCCCAATAAGTCCACACGCCGCCCGCAGGATGGCGGCTGGCGATCGCATCGGTCCAGCCGTCGCCCAGCAGGCGCCGATAGGCGGCGCGGCTTTCCGGCTGCATCAGTGCATCATCGGCCATCGCCCTGACCGAATAGACGTCCCTGTCGCGCGGGATGACATTATAGTCCCCGGCAAGAATGGCGGGCACTTCCTCTGCCCAGATCTGCGCGGCGCGTTCCCGCAGGCGCTTCATCCAGCGGAGCTTATAGTCGAATTTCGGTCCCGGCTGCGGGTTGCCGTTGGGCAGGTAGATGCTGGCGACGCGCACCCCCTTCACATCGGCTTCCAGATAACGGCTATGCTCGTCCTCCGGTTCGCCCTCCAGGCCCCGGCGGACCTCCACCGGCGTCTCCCCCCGCGCAAGAATGGCGACGCCGTTAAATCCTTTCTGCCCGTGCCAGATCGCGCCATAGCCAACGCTTTCAATATCCTTCAGCGGGAAGGTATCGTCGGACGTCTTGATTTCCTGAAGGCAGGCAATGTCCGGGCGCGTTTCGTCCAGCCACTCCAGCAGACGCGGCAGGCGCGCCTTGATCCCGTTGATATTGAAGGTGGCGATGCGCATGCACGAAATCTCCTTGCGCGCATCCCTAAAGAAGCGGCTGGCCCTTCGACAAGGGCAAGCGGTCAATTAAATCGAGAAACTGGTCCCGCAACCGCAACCGGCGGTGGCGTTGGGATTGGTCACCTTGAACGCCTTGCCGCCCAGATCGGATACGAAATCGACCGCCGATCCGCGTACCAGGTCGAGGCTGACGTCATCGACCACCAGAGTAACCCCATCGCGTTCAACCGCAATGTCGTCAGCCTCCACGGCCTCGGCCAGTCCGAAGCGGTATTGGAAGCCCGAACAGCCTCCGCCTTCCACGGCAAGGCGCAGGATGGCGGGCTTGCCTTGCTTGGTCGCGATCGCGGCCACACGGGCAGCAGCAGAGGGGGTCAAATCGATATCAGCCATGACGCCTAGATAGGATCAAGCAAAAGCCCCGGCAACCCATGGGCACCGGGGCTTTGGAAAGGGATCGGAAAATGCGCTTATTCGTCGGCGGCGCGTTCCTGGGCCTTGGTCGGGCCGCCCATGGCCACCGGAGGCTTGGTGTTCATCGCCACCAGATAATCCGGCCCGGCGACGAAGGGGATCGGATTGATCGCCTGACCGTCCACGCGAACTTCATAGTGAAGGTGGCTGCCGGTGGAACGACCGGTCGATCCCATCAGGCCGATGAGTTGGCCGCGATGCACATAGCTGTTTGCCGCAACCAGCAGCTTCGACATATGCCCGTAGCGGGTTTCCATGCCGCCGCCATGCGAAATCTGGACCAGATTGCCATAACCGCTGGCCCAGCCCGCGCGGCTGACGATTCCGTCGGCGGTCGCGTAGATCTTGGTGCCGATGGGACCGGGAATATCGATGCCCTTGTGCATCCGGGCGCCGCCATTGAAGGGGTCGGAACGAACGCCGAAATTGGAGGTCATGGACAGCTTCTCGACCGGACGGCCCGAAGGGATGTAATTGGCGGACTTGGTTTGGCCGTCCAACCGCTGGAGGCTGGAGAAAAGGTTGGAAAAGCCCACATCGGCCGGACCCAGCGCGCTGGTGTTGATCTCCGACGCATCGCCATAGGGATCATCATCATTGCTCTTTGCCTGAGCAGGCACTGCAGCACAAAGCGCTCCTGCAACGCCGACAGCTCCGGCAATTTTCAGCGCAGAACGGAACCATCGCGCAGCGCGCGTATTATCACAACGAAGAACCAACATTGCCGACCCCGACTTATCTACCGGAGGCTTTAGCCTCTCGGCATTCCCCGCGTTCACCAAATTGCAGCCGAGGCTGCCACCCGCTGTCATCAAAAGGCCATGTCGCGGCTCATTGTGCAAGCGGACTGTAAAATTCCCGCGTTAAACCGGCTTGTCGGCGCGCCGAATCGTTGAACGGTGGTTTCAAACCTCCGCGAAAGTGGCGTTTCACAAGGATTTGGTAATGATTTGCCGGGTCCAGGCCCAATCGTTTCGTCGCATGGGCGAACCATGTGGTCCCAGCCGAAACATGCCGAATCTCATCAGTCATGATCCGGCGCAACATCCGTGCCGAGACTTCATCCCCCACCCCTTCAAACCGCGCGACGGTGGCCGGCGTAATATCCAGCGCGCGTGCCTCCAGCACCATCGGCACGATCGCGAGCCGAGCCAGCGCGTCATGCGCCGTCTCGCCTGCAGCCTGCCATAGCCCGTCATGGGCGGGCAGCGCGCCATAATGGCTGCCCAACTGCCGAAGCCGCCGGTCGAGCAGCGCAAAATGCATCGCCTCGTCCGCGCCGACCCGCATCCATTCATCAGTGAATTCCGGCGGAAACTCCCCGCCGAAGCGGCCGATCAGGTCGAAGGCGAGGTCGATCGCGACAAATTCGATATGGGCCAGCGCATGCAGCATCGCGATCCGCGCCCGGTCCGAACCGATCCTGCCGCGCTTGGGCATCTGGTTTGGCGGCAGCAGTTCAGGCTTGTCCGGCCGCGCAGGGCGATCCGGCATCGCCGCATCGAAGCGATGCGCCAGCTTGCCCAACCTCCAGCCGCGCGCGACGGCCCGCGCCGTCATCAGCTTGGCCGCCGGATCACGCGTCAGCAGGATATGGGCACAGGCCGCGCCCACCGAATCAAGGGATTGCGGCAGACTCAAAGGGCTTTCACGGCCTCCAGCACTTCAGCAGCATGGCCCTTGACCTTGACCTTGGGCCAGACGCGCCGGATCTTGCCCTCCGCGCCGACGAGGAAGGTCGCCCGCTCGATCCCCATATATTTGCGGCCATAGAGCGACTTTTCGACCCAGGTGCCAAAGGCTTCGCACATTGCGCCCGGCTCGTCGGAGGCAAGCGTGACGGTCAGGCCATATTTGTCTGCGAATTTCGCGAGTCTGGCTGGCTTGTCCTTCGAGATGCCGACCACCGGCACGCCCAAAGCGGCAAATTCGCTGGCCAGCGCGGTAAAATTCTTCGCCTCGTTGGTGCAGCCGGGCGTATCCGCCTTGGGATAGAAATAAACGACCAGCGGCTTGCCCTGATAGCGCGCGAGCGTGAAATCCGCGCCGTCCGCATCCTTCAGGCCCACATTGGGGACGGCATCGCCCACATCCAGCATTTCCTCACTCCTCCCGATAGGGCGCGGCCAGCGCATCCCAGGCTTCGCGCACCCTTTGCCGGGCCTGCGCGTAGCTTTCAAGCAGCGCGTCCCAGCTTTCCACCCCGCAGGCCCGCGCCACCAGCGGCCGGGTCGCCTCGGGCGGCTCGGTCGATCTGGGCGAGACGAGGCGGGAGACGACGAGGAAACGCGTAATCAGATCATGCGCGGCGATCAGGTCGCCCGGCAGATGCCCCGCCGCGGCCAATTGCTCCAGCGCGGCGCGCAGATCGGGATCGAAGGCCATATTATGCCGAAACTGGGTGATGTGGATCAGAAACTCCAGATCGACCAGACCGCCCGGCACCAGCTTCACGTCCAGATCGCCCGCTGGCGGCTTGTGCCTGGCGATGTCGCCGCGCATCTTCACCGCATGGCGCGCCAGATCGTCGAAATCGCGGGGCCGTTCCAGCGTTTCGGTGAGGATGGCGCCCAGCGCCGCCCGCGCCGCACTCGATCCGAAGACCGGCCGGGCACGGGTGAGCGCCAGATGTTCCCAGGTCCACGCCTCCTCCCGCTGATAGCGTGCAAAGCTGTCGAGGCTGACCGCCAGCAACCCCTGCGCGCCGGAGGGTCGCAGTCGGGTATCCACCTCGTAAAGCGGTCCCGCCGCGGTCTGCACCGACAGCGCGTTGGTGATCCGTTGACCCAGCCGGTTGAAATATTGCGTCGCGCCCAACGGCTTGGCCCCGTCGGATTCGGTCTCGAAGCTGCCGGTGAACAGATAGACGAGGTCAAGGTCCGACGCATGGGTCAGCACCCCGCCGCCCAGCCGCCCCAGCGCCAATATCACCATCTCGCCGCCCGGCACCCTGCCATGGGCGCGTTCGAATTCGGCGACGGTAGCGGCGGTCAGCGCCTCGATGGCGGCCTCCGCCACGCGGGCATAGCCGCGCCCCGCCTCCAGCGGATCGCCGCCCCGAATGATCTGCGCGCCCAATGCGAAGCGGCGGTCGTTCACCCGCTGGCGCACGCGATCAAGCAGAGCCTGATAATCCTCCCCTTCCTCCAGCCGGGAAAATTGGCCCGCGAGCACCTCCACGGCCGGGGGGGGATCGAAAGCCGAGGTGTCGATCAGCCCGTCCAGCAGCTCCGCCCGCCGCCCCAGCGCATCGGCCAGCGTCGGCGCATGGCTGAGCAGTTCGGCGAGCAGTTCGACCAGTCCCGGCCGCGCCGCCAGCAGTTTGAAGAAGTTGATCGCGCTCGGCAGCCGCCCGATCAGATCGTCGAGCCGGTTGAGCGCCCGCAACGGATCGGGCGCCGCCGCCAGCGTGCGCATAAGGCCGGGCAACAATTGTTCCAGGGCGTCCCGCGAGGGTCCACTGCGCAAGGCCCGGATCGTGCCCGAGCGCCAGCGCGTGATCCGCGCCACAGGAGCTTCCGGCTCGGCAAAGCCCATGTCGGCGAGTTGCGCCTTCAGCCCGTCCTCATCATGTGAGAGCGACTCGTCGACCGCCGCAGGACTGAGCTGGTCATAATTGCGCCCCACCCACCGGACATGCGGCCGCAACATGTCGAGCAGCGCGGCGCCATCCTCCAGCCCGTGGAGCCGCGCGACATTGTCGAGCGATTCCGGCGCCTTGGGCAGCTCATGGGTCTGACGATCCTCGACCATCTGCAGACGATGCTCGATGGTGCGGAACAGGACATAGGCCTGATCGAGATTCGCCACCACCTCAGGCCCGAAAACGCCTGCGGCCTCCAACGCCCGCAGTGCCTCCCGCGTGTTGCCCGACCGCAGCGACGGATCGCGCCCTCCGTGGATCAGCTGATGCACCTGCGCGAAAAATTCGACCTCGCGGATGCCGCCGCGCCCGCGCTTCAGATCATAGCCCGGTCCGAATGCCTGCCCCTGCGAATAATGGTCGCGAATCCGGCGGCTGATGTCGGTGATGGCGTCGATCGCGCCGAAATCCAGGCTCCGCCGCCAGACGAAGGGCCGGATCGCCTGCATGAAATACTCGCCCAGCGCAATGTCGCCCGCCGCCGGACGCGCCCGGATGAATGCCGCCTGCTCCCAACCCAGCGCGGTCGATTCATAATAGCCGATGGCCGCCTCCACCGGCAGGGCGATCGGCGTCGCTTCGGGCGAAGGACGCAGGCGCAGGTCGACGCGAAAGACATAGCCGTCGCCGTCCCGCGCATTGAGCAGTTCACTGACCCGCCGCCCGATCCGCACGGCCGCGTCGGCCGGGTCCTCCCGCTCGCCATGCGGCAGGGTCCGGGGATCGTAGAGCAGGATCGGATCGATATCGGAGGAATAATTCAGCTCGCGGCTACCATGTTTGCCGAGCGCAAGGACCACGAAACCACGATTTTCCGCATCCGGATAGCGTTCCGCCATGGCGGCGGCCAGCGCCTCCTCCAGCGCCTGATCGGCAAAGTCGGACAGGGTGCGCGTCACCCGGTCCAGTCCCCAGGCTCCGGCCAGATCGGCCGCCGCCGTCACCAGCGCCACCGCGCCCCGCCGCCGCCGCAACGACCGGGCTATGCCGTCATCGGGCGCCGCCACGCCCTGCGCGGCGATCAGCGCAGCATCGAAATCGCCCTTTTCCAGCAGGCCGGCCACATCCGGAAAGCGATCCATCTGCCGCGCCAGAAAAGGCGAATGCGCCCGCATCCTCGCCGCAGCCGCCAACCCGTCCGTCACCCGATCTCTCCCATAATGGAGCCGATATCGCGTGCGTTTGCGATGAACGCCAGAAACTTTTACGCGTCTGGACAGTTATTTGGACATGGAAATGCAACGTAAACCGCTCAGCCGATCGGCGAAGGTGCAGGATGGAGCGATCCGCCGCGTGCTGACGATCGGCATGCCGCAGCCCTATGAGGGCGTCGGCAACGCGTTGCGTTCCACCTTTCGCGCAGGGCGGGATTCGGTGCCTGACGACATGCTGGACCTGCTGGCGAAACTGGACCGGCATTAGGGTGTGGATTCCTAAATTATTAACCGTCCCCGCAGCATAAGGGCGCATGTTTGCCGGGACGCGCCACGATGATTTATAAGGCTTTTGCCGCCATAACCCTGATCGCAGCCCCCATCGTCGTGATGACGGTGCAGAGCTTCGTGCCGCAGACCAACCTGTCACAGACCAATATACCCCAGACCAGTCCGGCAGTCCCGCCCGTCAGCGCCTCCTCAACGGCGGAACCGGCTGCCGCGCCTGTCCAGCCCCCCGTTAACGCGCCACCGGCGGATGCGGCTTCCTTTGGCCAGCCGATGCCGGAGGCGGGCAGGCCCTTCCTGACGCCCGGCACCGGCCTGCCCGACGGAGCCACGCCTGCCGCGGCCGGGCCGGTCGAAGAGCCGGCTCCAGACCTCAATCCCGTCGCGCGATAGGCTCAACTACCCTTGAACGTGTCGCACTGCGCGGGATCGCCGCTGTCCAGACCCCGCCGCAGCCATTCCATCCGCTGCTCGCTGGTGCCGTGGGTAAAGCTTTCGGGCACCGGCCGCCGCCCGGCCGCCTTTTGCAGCGTATCGTCGCCGATCGCCTGCGCGGCCTTCATGCCTTCCTCCAGATCGCCCGGCTCCATCAGCCCCGTGCGCTTGGCCCACACCCCCGCATAGCAGTCCGCCTGCAACTCCACCTTCACCTGAAGGGCGTTGCCCTCTTCTTCGCTGACGGCGCGCTGCCGCTGGTTCACCTGCCCCAGCGTGCCTTCCAGATCCTGCACATGATGGCCCACCTCATGCGCGATCACATAGGCCTGCGCGAAATCGCCCGGCGCGCCGAAGCGCTGACGCAGCTCCGTGAAGAAATCGGTGTCGAGATAGACTTTCTGGTCGTTGGGGCAATAAAATGGTCCCATAGCGCTCTGCGCCGCGCCGCAGCCCGACGATCCGCTCTGCGCGTAGAAGGACAGCACCGTGGGCTGATATTGGCGGCCCGCCTGGGCGAAGACCTGTCCCCAGACCCGCTCGGTCGATCCGAGCACCTTCAGCGACCAGTGCTGGACATCGCTGAGCCTGGAGGCATCGCGACTCACGGACGCGTCCTGCTGCACCGGACCGCCGCCCCCGCCCAGCAGACTGAGCGGATTGACGCCCATCACGGCAAGGATGATCAGCACCACGACGATGCCGCCGCAGCCGAAACGGCTGCCGATCAGCGGCAGCAACAGGCCCAGGCCCCCGCCCACGCCGCCGCCGAACCCGCCGCCCCGGCCGTCCTGAACCTCGAAATTGCTGCTTTCCCGTTCGTCGTCCAGCCGCATGACGTCCCTCGCTTTCCCTTGCCTGCCTAATCCATTCGTTCGGTTGTGGAAACGGTTGCCGTGCAGCGCCGGTTGCAGCCGACCGGCGCCCGCATGAACTTAATGTAACAAGACATTCAGTTGGCATGCCCCGTCAGATGCCTATATTGCACTGCGACATGGCTGATACCGAACCCCATCCGCGCCGCCGCGCCAATACCCCGCTCCCCCTGCCCCGCGAAGTGGCGCTGCTGTTGCAGGGAGGTGGTGCACTCGGATCGTTCCAGGCCGGCGTTTATCAGCGGCTGGACCAGTTGGGCATCGATATCAGCTGGGTCGCGGGCATTTCGATCGGGGCTGTCAACGCGGCGATCATCGCAGGCAACCCGCCGCACAAGCGGCTCGGCCGCCTCAAGAAATTCTGGCTGACGGTATCGGGCGGCATGCCCAATATCGTGCTGCCGGAAATCAACCATATCCGCGAGGCCGCCCATCTGATGGCGGCGGGCACGGTGGCGACCTTCGGCGTGCCGGGCATGTTTCGCCCCCGCCTCTGGCCCGCGCCGCTGATGCCCGAAGGCACGCCGGGCGCGATCAGCTTCTATGACAGCGCCCCGCTCAGGGACACGCTCGACGCCTGCGTAGACTGGGACCTGCTGAACGACGGTCCTGTGCGCCTCTCGGTCGGCGCGGTCGATGTCGAAAGCGGCAATTTCGCCTATTGGGACACGCGCGGCCGGGGCGGCAACACCCGCATCGACGCGCGCCACATCATGGCGTCGGGCGCCCTGCCCCCCGGCCTGCCGCCGGTCGAGATCGACGGGCGCTGGTATTGGGACGGCGGCATCGTGTCCAACACGCCGCTCGCCCATGTGCTGGATCATCAGACCGAGGACATGCTCGTCTTTCAGGTCGACCTGTTCCCCGCCGAAGGACCGATGCCCCGGCAGATGACCGACGTCTATTCGCGCACCAAGGACATTCAATATTCCAGCCGCACCCGGCAGGTGACCGATCAATATCTGCGGCTGCGCAAGGAGCATAAGGCGATCCGCGCCCTGCTCGACAAGCTGCCGCCCGAATTGCAGGACGATGCCGACGCGCAACGTCTGCGCCAGTTCCTGGACACCGGCTCGGTCAACATCGTCCATCTCATCTACCGCAGCCGGGCGTGGGAAAGCGGCGCGCGGGACTTTGAATTTTCGCGTTCCACCATGCTCGACCACTGGATCCAGGGCCGGGACGCGGTGGAGGAAGTGATGCACAAGGGCGAACTCATCGCCCGCAACATCGTGAACGGCAAAAGCTCTACCTTCGACCTCGACGCCCCCGACCATCTCAAGGAGAAGCAGGCATGACTCTGGCCGGCAAGACCGCCCTCATCACAGGATCAACCTCCGGCATCGGCCTCGCCTATGCCAGGGCGCTGGCGGGCGAAGGCGCCAATATCGTCATCAACGGCTTTGGCGAGCCGGACGCGATCGAGAAGGAGCGCGTTGCACTCGAGGCGCTAAGTGGCGCAAAGGCGCTTTACAGCGGGCATGACCTGACCAGACCGGACCAGATCGAAGCGATGATGAAGGAAGCGGCGGACGCCTTTGGCGGCGTCGACATCCTCATCAACAATGCAGGGATGCAGCATGTCGCCCCGGTCGAGGATTTCCCGGTCGAGAAATGGGATCTGATCATCGCGCTCAACCTGACGAGCGCCTTTCACACCTCCCGCCTCGCCATCCCCCATATGAAGGCGAAGAAATGGGGACGGATCATCCAGACGGCCAGCGCCCACTCGCTTACGGCCTCTCCCTTCAAGAGCGCCTATGTGACGGCGAAGCACGGCCTTGCTGGCTTCACCAAGACGCTGGCGCTGGAACTGGCGACCTTCGGCGTCACGGCCAACTGCATTTCGCCGGGCTATGTCTGGACGCCGCTGGTGGAAAATCAGATCCCCGACACGATGAAGGCGCGCGGCATGACCCGCGAACAGGTGATGAACGACGTTCTGCTCGCCGGGCAGCCGACCAAGCAGTTCGTGACGGTCGAACAGGTGGCCGCCATGGCGCTTTATCTGTGCAGCGACGCCGCTGCCAATATCACCGGCGCCAATATGAGCATCGATGGCGGCTGGACCGCGCAATAAGGTGTAGACGGGCGAGCGACGCTGCCATGACCGGCTCGCCCGCCAACTTACCAACAAGCCCTCTTAAAACTCAGAGAAAATCCCCCTATGGTCGCGCCAGTTCAGGGAGATTGATCGATGCGTCATGTGTTGACGGCCATCATGGCCGCAGCCAGCCTTACTTCCATTGCCCATGCCCGGCCGCAGGACGCAGGCGCCGCTCCTGCGGCGCCCGCCGTGCAGCCGCCCAGCGCCATCGCGACGACCATCGCGAAGGACATGGATGGCCTGTTGGCGCTCTATCGCGACCTGCACGCCAATCCCGAACTGTCGGAGCAGGAAACCGGGACCGCGGCAAAGCTTGCCAGGCGGCTCAGGGCCATGAAATTCGCGGTCACCGACAGGGTCGGCGGCACCGGCGTCGTTGCAGTGATGAAAAATGGTTCCGGCCCCGTACTGCTGATCCGCGCCGACATGGACGCCTTGCCCGTTACCGAGCAGACTGGGCTAGAATTTGCGTCCAGGGTCAAAGCCAAGACCGCGGACGGGGTTGAAACTGGAGTCATGCACGCCTGCGGTCACGACACGCACATGACCGCTTTCATTGAAACCGCCCGCCTGCTGTCATCGATGAAGGACGAGTGGAAAGGCACTGTCGTCATGATCCTCCAGCCCGCCGAAGAGGTCGGTCGTGGGGCCCGGCTGATGCTGGAGGATGGGCTATATACCCGCTTCCCGCGCCCCACCCACGCCATCGCCTTTCACGACGCGGCCAATCTGGAGGCGGGGAAGATCGGCTACACGCCCGGCTTCGCGCTCGCCAATGTGGACAGCGTCGACCTGCTGGTACGCGGATCGGGCGGCCATGGCGCCTATCCGCAGACCACCCGCGATCCGATCGTGCTGGGCGCGCGGATCGTGACGGCGCTGCAAACGCTGGTCAGCCGCGAACAGGACCCTTTCGATCCGGCCGTTGTAACGGTCGGCAGTTTCGCGGGCGGCACGAAGCATAATGTGATCCCCGATGAAGCGAAGATGTTGCTGACCGTGCGCAGCTTTTCGGACGACACCCGCGAAAAGCTGATCCGAGGCATCGAGCGCATCGCGCGGGGCGAAGCCATCGCGGCGGGCGTTCCCGACGACAGGATGCCGGTCATATCGGTGAAGGATGAATTCACGCCGTCCACCTATAATCCACCCCTGTTCGCGAACCAGATGGCGGATGTCCTGAAGGGGCATTTTCCCGCCGGCACGGTCATGGAGACCAAGCCCTCCATGGCGGGCGAGGATTTCGGGCGCTATTACCGGGCCGACAAGAGCATCAACAGCTTCATATTCTGGGTCGGCGGCGTTCCGGCAGATCAGATGGCAAAGGCGGCGGCAGTCGAAATCACCCTGCCCTCGTTGCACAGTCCCTTCTGGGCGCCCCAGGCCGACAAGGTCATCGCAACCGCCAGCGAAGCGATGACGGTGCTGGCGCTGAATATCCTGAAACGGGATTGAAGAGGGCTAAGGTGTTTGGACGATTCCCCGTCATTCAGGCACTTTCGTCACCCTGCGAAGGCTGGGTCTCAGGCCAGCGCATGCCCTTCTGAGCTTCCAGTTGGCGATCCGGCGCTCTTCGGCTCGCTGGAGCCTCATGGCCGCAAAAGAAAAGGGCCGGAAAACCCGGCCCTTCCCAAATTCCGTTCCGATCGAAAGATCAGCGCTTCGAGAACTGGAAGCTGCGGCGCGCCTTGGCCTTGCCGTACTTCTTACGCTCGACGGCACGGCTGTCGCGGGTCAGGAAGCCTTCGGCCTTGACCGCGCTGCGTAGCGCCGGCTCATATTTCGACAGCGCCTGGGCGATGCCGTGCTTGACCGCACCGGCCTGACCCGACAGACCGCCGCCCTTGACGGTGGCGATCACGTCATACTGGCCTTCGCGCTCAGTGACGCCGAAGGGCTGGTTGATCACCAGACGCAGGGTCGGGCGGGCGAAATAGATTTCCTGATCGCGGCCGTTGACCGTGATCTTGCCGGTGCCGGGCTTCACCCAGACGCGGGCGACGGCGTCCTTGCGGCGGCCCGTCGCATAGGCGCGGCCGAGGCTGTCGATTTCCTGCGCGCGCAGCGGGGCCGAAGGCTGAACCGGAGCGATCGGCGCATCGGCGGCGACGGTTTCGGTGGCAGCGGCAGGCGCCGGAGCGTTGGCGGTCAGCGACGCGAGGTCGGACAGGGACTGGCGGTTATCGGACATTAGGCACCCACCTTGTTCTTGCGGTTGCGCGACGCGAAGTCGAGCACTTCGGGGTTCTGCGCGGCGTGCGAATGTTCAGCGCCGGCGAAGATGCGCAGGTTGCGCATCTGCTGACGGCCGAGCGGACCGCGGGGGATCATGCGCTCAACGGCCTTTTCCAGGACGCGCTCGGGGAAACGGCCTTCCAGAACCTTCTGGGGGGTGGTTTCCTTGATGCCGCCAGCATAGCCGGTGTGCTTGTAGTAAACCTTGTCGGTCAGCTTGCGGCCGGTGAACTTCACCTTCTGCGCGTTGATGATGATGACATTGTCACCGCAATCGACGTGAGGGGTGAAGCTCGGCTTGTGCTTGCCGCGCAGGATGTTCGCGACGGTCGAGGCGAGGCGGCCGACGACGAGGCCTTCCGCGTCGATCAAAATCCACTTCTTTTCGACCGTGGCCGGGGTTGCCGGCTTGGTGGTCTTCATCAGCGCCTTCATGGTGCCAATACTCCAGTTGAAATTCATACGCCGATCGCCGCCGCCGGCTTTCGGAAGATGCGCGCTAATGACGGGAAGGGGACATCAAGTCAAGAGATTCGGCGGCTTTGCTGACGGGTAAAATAATACCTGTCACCTGGAGAGCTGTTCGCCGATCCATTTCGCAAAGCTGGCGTCAGCCGCATCGACAGGCAGAGCGAGGATCGCGGGAAGCTCATAATCATGCAGTTCCGCGATGCGCGCCATCAGCGCGTCCCGCCGCGACGGCGCGGTCTTGAAGAGGACGGGGGTTTCCGCGCATTCTTCCAGAACCCCGTTCCATTCATAAAGGGAGGTCGCCTCGCCCAACAGGTTCGCGCAGGCGATCAGCCGTTCCTCGATCAGCTGGCGCGCGACGCGAATGGCAGCCTCGCGCGAGCCGAAAAGCGTATAGACCAACGCGACCGCGCTCATCCGCGCCGCTCCCCAAGCGAATGGGCCGCCCATGTCGCGGAAGCCACCACGAGCGCGCCGACAGCCTGATGCAGCACCGCCAGCGGCAGGGCGATGCCGCTGATCACGGTTGCGATGCCCAGCGCGATCTGCGTGCCAACCGCCGCGTTGAGCGCGATGGAAGGACCGCGATCGCCGCTCTGCTTCGCCATGCGCGCGAGCAGGATCAGCATCGCCGCGGCTACCCACGCCCACCAGCGATGGATGAAATGGACGAGATAGGGGTCGCTAGACACCGTCGCCCAGAGCGAACCGAGCCACTGGATACCCTCGGGCACCAGATGGTCGTTCATCAGGGGCCATGAGCTGGAGACATAGCCCGCGTCCAGCCCGGCGGTGAACGCGCCGAAGAGGAGCTGCACGAGCAGCGCCAGCAACGCCAGAACGGCAAAGGGATGCAGCATGGCAGGCTTTGCGAAGGCGGTGCGCGACCGGGTCAGCAGGTCGAGCGCCGTCCAGATCAGGCCGCCCATGATGAACAGGGCCGTCAGGAGATGCACGGCGAGCCGATAATGGCTGACGTCGGTGCGCACCGACAGGCCGGACTTCACCATCCACCAGCCTATCGCCCCCTGCAGTCCGCCCAGCGCCAGCAGCGCGACCAAACGGAACCCGTAGCCCTGCGGGATCGCTCTTTTCCACGCGAACCACAGCAGCGGCAGCGCAAAGGCCAGGCCGATCAGCCGCCCGAGCAGCCGGTGCACCCATTCCCAGAAGAAGATGAACTGGAAATCGCCCAGCGTCATGCCCCGCCGCAACTGTTGATATTCCGGGATCTGCTGATAATCGCGGAAGGCCTCCATCCACTGATCATGGGTCAGCGGCGGGATGGCGCCGGAAATCGGCTTCCACTGGGTGATAGACAGGCCGGATTCGGTCAGACGGGTGATGCCGCCGACCACGACCATGCAAAAGACGAGCGCGGCCACGGCGAGCAGCCAGCGCGCGATCGATGCAGGACGCGGCGTGGCGATGGCAGGGCGGCTGAGGGTCATCGCAATCATGGCGCCGATGCATGCGCCCATGGCGAAACTGTTGCAAGGGGGCTGCTTCATCATGAACAAAAGGTCATAACGCCTTGTGCATGAAAGGATACAATCGGAAGGACAGGCGTATCTGGCCTTATGAGAAGATTGATCGAGGATAAGCGGTGAGCGCGGCGCCGGGCATTGCCGGGATGATCGCCACCCAAGGCCCGCTGGGCGCGCTGACGGCGCGCATCGATGCGTCCTCGCCGCTGGGTCCGGTCGACGACTGGTCGCCCGCGCTGGTCTCCACAGTCAGGATGATGCTTTCCTCCAGGGCGGAAATCGTGCTGTTCTGGGGGCCGGACCTGTGCGCACTTTACAATGAGGCCTATTCGCCCACCATCGGCGACAAGCATCCCCATGTGCTGGGCCGCCCCGCGCGCGAAGGCTGGGCGGAACTTTGGGACGATCTGGAGCCGCTGCTGCTATCCGTCATGGAGCGGGGCGAATCCGTCCATGCCAAGGACCGTCCTTTCTATATCGAGCGCGCCGGCGGCCCTGACGGCAGCAGGCAGGGCGAGCAGGTGTTTTTCGACATCAGCTATTCGCCCGTCTTCGAAGGTGACGGCCGCGTCGGCGGGGCGCTCTGCATCGTCAGCGAGACGACGAAGCGAGTCCGCGCCGAACAGGAAATGCGGGCCGACCGGGCGCGGCTGTGGACATTGGCGCGCGATCCCTTTCTGGTTGCAGACCTGAACGGCGTCTGGCTCGCCGCCAGTCCGGCCTGGACCGACATATTGGGCTGGAGCGACGAGGAACTGGTCGGCAGCACCTCCGAATGGATGGAGCATCCCGACGACATCGACCGCACCCGCCGGGAGATCGCTTCGCTGGCGGACGGCCGGTCCACGCTGCGCTTCGAAAACCGTTTCCGGGCGAAGGACGGCAGTTACCGCAATTTCAGCTGGACCGCGGTGCCGGACGGCGACCTCATCTATTGCGTCGCCCGCGATGTGACCGAGCAGCGCGCCCATGCGCGGGCGCTGGCGGAAGCGGAGGCGGCGCTGCGGCAGGCACAGAAGATGGAGACGCTGGGTCAGCTGACCGGCGGAGTCGCGCATGATTTCAACAATCTGCTTCAGATCGTGACCGGCAATCTGGAGCTGGTGCAGCGCGGACTGGACAAGGATCGGGACGACAACCAGGCGCGGCTGCGGAGGGCGGCGGACAATGCCATGCAGGGCGCCCAGCGTGCCGCGCTGCTGACGCAGCGGCTGCTGGCTTTTTCGCGTCGCCAGCCACTGGCGCCCGAACGGGTCGATCCCAACCGGCTGGTCAGCTCCATGTCAGACATGTTGACCCGCGCTCTGGGCGAGACGATCGAGGTGGAGACCATCCAGAGCGCGCGAGCCTGGGCGATCGAGATCGATGTCAACCAGATGGAAAACGCGCTGCTCAATCTGGCGGTCAACGCCCGCGATGCGATGCCGCAGGGGGGCAAGCTGACCATCGAGGTCGCCAACACGCACATTGACGACGCTTATGCCGCGCAGGACATGGAGGTCACGCCCGGCCAATATGTCATGATCTGCGTATCCGATACCGGCACGGGAATGGACGCCGATACGCTCAGCCATGCGATCGAACCCTTCTTCACGACCAAGGATGTAGGGCGCGGCACGGGCCTGGGCCTGTCGATGGTCTATGGCTTCATCAAACAGTCGGGGGGCCATATCCGGGTCTATTCGGAGCCGGATCACGGCACGAGCGTCAAAATCTACCTGCCCCGTTTTCACGGCCCCTTGCCGGACAATGATACCGGCGCGGTTCATCACAGTCCGCCCGCGGGCAAGGGCAACGAAACCATCCTCGTGTGCGAAGATGACGAGAAGGTCCGAGCCTATGCGGTCGACGTGCTGCGGGAACTGGGCTATCAGGTGATCGAGGCGGAGAATGGCGAGACGGCGCTGGCGGCGCTGGACAGGGCTTCGCCGCCCGTCGACCTGCTGTTCACCGATGTCGTGCTGCCCGGCGGGATGAACGGCGCCGACATCAGCCGCGAAGCCAAGGCGCGCCATCCTGGCCTGAAAGTGCTGTTCGCCACCGGATATGCCCGCAACGCCATCTTCCACCATGGACGGCTCGATCCGGGCGTGGAACTGCTGACCAAACCCTTCACCTATGCCGAACTGGCCGCCAAAGTGCGCGATATGCTGGACCGGATCGAGGAACGGCAGGCAGGGTGATCAGGCAAGGGCCTTCCACGTCCCGACCAGCTCCCTGCCCCTTTCCCGCACCTGCGCGGCATCGTCGCCCGGACGGTACAGGGCGCCGCCCACCCCTATGCCCTCGCAGCCGCCCGCCAGCCATTCGCCGATCGTGTCCGCGCCGGTGCCGCCGACCGCCCAGACGCCGATCTGCCTGGGCAGCACGTCCCTGATCGCCTTCACATAGGCAGCGCCCAGCCGGGCGGCGGGGAACAGCTTGATCCGGCGTGCGCCCGCCCTGATCGCGTCGAAGGCTTCGCTGGGGGTCATGAAACCGGGCAGCAATTCCAGCCCAAGCTGCGCGCCGCGGGCGATGACCTCCGGGTCGGTGTTGGGCGTGACCATGATCCGGCCGCCGACGCGGTGGAGATTCTCCACCGCCTCCACGCTCAGCACCGTACCACCGCCGATCAGCGCGCGATCCCCGAATTCGGCCTGCATTGCACCGATGCTGCTGAGCGGTTCAGGCGAGTTGAAGGGCACTTCGAGTATGCGGATGCCCGCTTCGATCAGCCCTGCGGCCATGTCGACCGCCTCCTCCGGCCTAAGGCCGCGCAGGATCGCGCAGACCGGCGGAGCGCCGTCGGCAAGCAGGTCGTCGAGGGTCATGATCAGTTCTCCAGATAGCCGAGACCGGCGCGCGAACAGGCATCGCCGTCGAGCATGCGCGAGGGCAGGCCCTGCGCCGCAAGAGCCTGCGCATAGCGGGCGGAGAGGCGAGCGTCACCGATGAGCAATATGTCGTCGGCCGATCCCAACGCGCTGCGTATCTCCGCGATTTCACAGCCGATGATGAGCCCGGACAGATAGCCCGGCACCCAGTCCGCCGGGCGACCCGCGCGCAGGCGCATGCTGCGGGCGGCGAACAGCGAGGACAGCAGGCGCCCGTCCCCGGACCGCGCCAGACCTTCGGCAAAACCTTCCGCCTCCTGTGCCGGATCGGCCTCTTCGACCTTGGGACCAAGCGTCGAGCGGTCGCGCAGCAGGGCGAACAGTTCGCCCGTGGGCATGGTGCGGAAGGAGATGACGCGCCCCTCCTCCACCACCGACCATTTATTGTGCGTGCCGGGCAGGACGATCAGATGCCTTCCCCGGCCCAGCGCAGGGTCAAGGGCAATGGCTCCGAAAATCTGCGTTTCCTCGCCGCGCATCACATCGGGCATGCCTTCGTCGCTCGTGCAGGCGAGGCCCGCCATGATGCTGAGCGGAGCGCCCCGCCAGTCGAAGCGGACGGCAGCGGCCCGCCATGTGTCCGCATCGGCCGGGCAATCGGCATAGGGTACCTCCACCCACCCGTCGCGCGCGCCGACCATGCCGCAAAGGCGGATGTCCGCCGGCGCGCCGTCCTCCAGCCAGGGGGCCATGGCGTCGGCGAAGGCGGCTTCGGCGTCGCGGCCTGTCGTTCCGATGCCCGGACCTTCGCGGCGGGCGGTGATCCGGCCATCCTCCAGGCGGAACAGGCGCAGGCGGCTGGTGCCCCAGTCGCCGATGACGACGTAGCGGCTCATCGGGCGTCAGCTGAACGATTTTGACGAGAAACGCACATATTAAGTGACGACCATCCTTGAAATAGTATTTGTCTGAGTATATCCAAGAGACAAGCGCGTCAACGTGCCCCGCCATTTTCATCAGGATGCCCTAATGAGCGATTCGTCCAAGCCTTCTCCCAAGCTGCGCAGCCGCGCCTGGTTCGACAACCCCGACAATATCGACATGACCGCGCTCTATCTGGAGCGCTATCTGAATTTCGGCCTCTCCCTCGAAGAACTGCGCAGCGGCAAGCCCATTATCGGCATCGCCCAGACGGGCAGCGACCTGTCGCCCTGCAACCGCCACCACATGGTGTTGGCCGAACGCGTTCGCGAAGGGATTCGCGAAATGGGCGGCATCGCGCTGGAATTCCCGGTGCACCCCATCCAGGAAACCGGCAAGCGGCCCACCGCGGGTCTGGACCGCAACCTTGCCTATCTGGGGCTGGTCGAAGCGATCTATGGCTATCCGCTCGACGGGGTGGTGCTGACCACCGGCTGCGACAAGACCACGCCAGCGCTGCTGATGGCGGCGGCCACCGTGAATATCCCGGCGATCGCCCTGTCGGTCGGGCCGATGCTCAACGGCTGGTTCAAGGGCGAGCGCACGGGTTCGGGCACCATCGTCTGGCATGCCCGTCAGCTGCTCGCAGCGGGCAAGATCGATGACGAGGGATTTATCAAGCTGGTGGCGTCGTCCGCGCCCTCGACCGGCTATTGCAACACCATGGGCACGGCGACGACGATGAATTCGCTGGCCGAGGCGCTGGGCATGATGCTGCCTGGTTCGGCGGCCATCCCGGCGCCCTATCGCGACCGGCAGGAGGTCGCGTGGCGGACCGGCAAGCGCATCGTGGAAATGGTGGCGGAGGATCTGAAGCCTTCCGACATATTGACGCTGGACGCCTTCCATAATGCCATCGTGGTGAACTCGGCCATTGGTGGGTCGACCAACGCGCCGATTCACCTTGCCGCCATTGCACGGCATATCGGCGTCGACCTGCCGCTCAAGGATTGGGAAACGGTCGGGCACAAGGTGCCCCTGCTGGTCAATCTGCAGCCTGCGGGCGAATATCTGGGCGAGGATTATTATCGCGCGGGAGGCGTCCCTGCCGTGGTCGGCCAACTGATCGAACAGGGCCTGATCCGCGAGGGCGCGATGACCGTCAATGGCAAGACCATGGGCGAGAACTGCAAGGGCGTGGAGATAGAGGATGAAAAGGTTATCCGTCCCTACGCCCAGCCGCTCAAGGAAGAAGCGGGCTTCCTCGTCCTGTCGGGCAATCTGTTCGACGCGGCGGTGATGAAGACCAGCGTGATTTCCGAGGAATTCCGCTCGCGCTATCTCTCCAACCCGCAGGATCCGAACGCCTTTGAGGGTCCCGCGGTCGTGTTCGACGGGCCGGAGGATTATCACCACCGGATAGACGATCCCGCAGTCGGCATCACCCCCGACACCCTGCTGTTCATGCGCGGCGCCGGCCCGATCGGTTATCCGGGCGCGGCGGAGGTCGTGAACATGCGGCCGCCAGCCTATCTCATCACCGAAGGCGTATCCGCCCTGCCCTGCATCGGCGATGGCCGCCAGTCGGGCACAAGCGGAAGCCCGTCCATCCTCAACGCCTCGCCCGAAGCGGCGGCGATGGGTGGTCTGGCGCTGCTGGAGACGGGCGACCGGGTGCGCATGGACCTCAACACCGGCACGGTGAACGTGCTGATCTCCGACGAGGAACTCGAAGCGCGCCGGGCGAAGCTGGTGGCCAAGGGCGGGTATCAATATCCCGCTTCCCAGACCCCCTGGCAGGAAATCCAGCGTTCGGTCGTGGGCCAGATGAACACCGGCGCGATCCTCGAGGGCGCGGAGAAATATCAGCGGATCGCCCAGACCAAGGGCCTGCCCCGCGACAATCATTGATTCCCCTTCCACCGATTTTCCCGGAGATGTCCATGTTCAACGGAGCCATTCTCATCGGCGCGTCCGAGCGTCAGGGCGGCGAACCCTTCTTCGCCATCAACCCGTCGACCGGCGCCAAGGGCGAGGTCGCCTTTTCCAGCGCCATGCCCGCAGAGGTCGAGGAAGCCGCCGCACTGGCCGATGCTGCGTTCGAGAGCTTTTCGACTCTCTCGCCGGACGCCCGCGCAACCTTCCTTGAAACCGTCGCGGACAATATCGTCGCGATCGGCGACCTGCTGATCGAAACCGCCATGGCCGAAACCGGCCTGCCCCGCGCCCGTCTGGAGGGCGAGCGCGGCCGCACCGTCGGCCAGTTGCGCCTGTTCGCCAGCTATGTGCGGCTGGGCGACTGGCTTGACGCGACCATCGACAAGGCCCTCCCCGATCGCCAGCCGCTGCCCCGCGCGGACCTGCGCCGCGTCAACCATTCGGTCGGCCCGGTCGCCGTGTTCGGCGCCTCCAACTTCCCCCTCGCCTTCTCCGTGGCGGGCGGCGATACCGCAGCGGCCTTCGCGGCGGGTAGTCCGGTCGTGGTCAAGGGGCATAGCGCCCATCCCGGCACCGGCGAGCTGGTCGCCCGCGCCATTCAGGCGGCGGTCAAGGCCTGCGGTCTGCATGAAGGCGTCTTTTCCTATTTGCCCGGAGCGAACCGCGCGCTGGGCGGTTCGCTGGTCGCGGATCACCGCATCAAGGCGGTCGGCTTCACCGGCTCGCGCGGTGGCGGCACGGCGCTCATGAAGATCGCCGCCGAGCGTGCCGAGCCGATCCCGGTCTATGCCGAAATGTCGAGCATCAATCCGGTCGTGCTGCTGCCCGGCGCGCTGGCCGCCCGCGCCGAGGCCATGGGCGCCGCCTTCGTCGGATCGCTGACCATGGGTTCGGGCCAGTTCTGCACCAACCCCGGCCTCGTCATCGCGCTCGACGGCCCGGACCTCGACAGGTTCGTCGCCGCCGCTGCCGAAGCCCTGTCGGGCGCCCAGCCGCAGGTCATGCTGACCCCCGGCATCCACGCCGCCTATGAACAGGGCGTCGCCGCCCTTGTCGGCGCGGATGGCGTCACCACCGTAGCCCGCGGCACGGAACCTGACGGCTGCAACCGCGGTCAGGCCGCCTTCTTCGCGACCGACGCGGCGACCTTCAAGTCCAACCCGGTGCTGGCCGAAGAAGTGTTCGGTTCGTCGTCGGTCCTCATTCGCTGCTCCAGCATCGAAGAGATCATCGCCACCATCGCGGGCCTCGAAGGCCAGCTGACCGCAACGCTCCAGCTTGACGAGAGCGACAGCGCCGATGCCGCCAAGCTGCTGCCCACCCTGTCCCGGAAAGTCGGTCGCATCCTCACCAACGGCTGGCCGACCGGCGTCGAAGTGACCCATGCCATGGTCCATGGCGGCCCCTTCCCGTCGACCGCCGATGGCCGCTCCACCTCGGTCGGCACGCTGGCGATGATGCGCTTCCTGCGCCCGGTCTGCTATCAGGACGTGCCCGATGCGCTGCTGCCGCCGTCGCTTCAGGCCGCCAACCCCTGGGGCCTGACGCGCCGGGTCGAAGGCCGGCTGGAAGTCGCGGCATGACGATCAGGGCAGGTCTGGTAGGCCTCGGCAAGATCGCGCGCGACCAGCACCTGCCCTCGATCGAGAAGATCGACGGCATCGAGCTGGTCGCGGTCGCCAGCCGCAATGCGCAGGGGCAAGGGGTCAAAAATTATCATGACCTCACGGCCATGCTGGCGGGCGAGCCGGAGATGGATGCCGTCATCCTCTGCCAGCCGCCGCAGGTCCGCTATCAGGCGGCCCGGCAGGCGATATTGGCGGGCAAGCATGTCTTCCTCGAAAAGCCGCCGGGCGCGACGGTGTCCGAGGTGGAAGCGCTGATCGCGCTCGCCAGGACTCAGGGCGTGACTCTCTATGCCAGCTGGCACAGCCGCTATGCCGCCGCCGTCGCGCAGGCGAAGCAGTGGATCGCCTCACGCCCGATCGAGCGCATTGCGATCCAGTGGCGCGAGGATGTGCGGCACTGGCATCCCGGCCAGCCCTGGATCTGGGAAGCGGGTGGTTTCGGCGTGTTCGATCCGGGCATCAACGCCCTGTCGATCCTGACCGAGATCGTGCCCGAGCCGGTCACGCTGCTGTCCGCCACCCTTGAGGTGCCGGAGAATAAGGACGCCCCGATCGGTGCCGACCTCAAAATGGCGACCGCTTCGGGCGCGAGCGTGGAAGCGGTCTTCGACTGGCGCCAGACCGGCCCGCAGACCTGGGACATTGCCGTCGAGGCTGGCGGCGGCAGCCTGCTGCTCTCCCATGGCGGCAACATGCTGACGCTGGACGGCGAGGTCCAGATGAAGGCGCCGGACGAGGAATATCCGGCCATGTATCGCCGCTTCGTCAGCCTGGTGGCCGAAAGGGCGATCGACGCGGATACCGCACCGCTGCGACTGGTAGCCGATGCCTTCCTTTGCGGACGGCATTGCCCTACGACGGCTTTCGAGGACTGAACTTATAGGAGCCGGAATTTGGGGAGCGAGCGCAAGGACGGGACGGAGCGCAAATTTGCGACGGAGGAAGGCTCGCTCCGCATCCATCAGGCCATCGCCCGGCAATTGGGCACGGCGATCCTGATGGGCGTCCACAAGCCCGGCGACCTGTTCGAAGGCGAGATCGAGGCGTCGGAGCGGCTCCACGTCTCCCGCACCGCCTATCGCGAGGCGGTGCGCATCCTGATCGCAAAGGGGATGCTGGAAAGCCGCCCCAAGGCTGGAACCCGCGTGCTGCCCCGCGCTCGCTGGAATGTGCTGGACCCCGAAATGCTGGCCTGGATGTTCGCGGGCGAGCCGGACCGGGCCTTCATCCGCGACCTGTTCGAACTGCGCGGCGTGATCGAGCCGGCGGCGGCGGAATTCGCCGCGCGCAGGCGCACCGAGGAACAGCTTGCCGTGATGACGCAGGCGCTGGACGAGATGGAGCGGCATGGACTCTCCACGCCCGATGGCCGGGCCGCCGACCAGCGTTTCCATCATGCGATATTGGCGGCCACGCATAATGACGCGCTGGCCGCGCTGGCCAGCTCGGTGGGCGCGGCGGTAAGCTGGACCACCACCTTCAAGCATCGCAAGCAGCTGCTGCCCCGCGATCCGCTGCCCGATCACAAGGCCGTTTATCAGGCGATCGCGGCCCGCGACACGGCGGCGGCCCGGACCGGCATGGCGGAGCTGCTGCGGCTGGCGCTCGCCGACATGGATCTGGCCCTGCTGGAGCCGGAGCGGGCCTGACGATCGCAGGCATCCCTGTAAGGCCATGGAGCCGTCGGGTATTGCCGATGATGGCACCGGGAACCGGTCGGATCGGACTGGAAGCGGGAAAGCAGGGCCGTGATGGTCAAACGGCCCAACCCCATGGCACATCTGCCAAATTTCGGCGCTATTTCATCATTCTTTCCGTTTGACCCCCGGCATCGAGTTCCTAACCTTCTGCCCGACAACATAACAGAAGGTGGGGAAGGCAATCATGAAAAGCTCTGCCATGCTGATCGCCGGAACGGCGGCCCTTGCAATAGGCATTTTGCCTCCTGCCGGCCCTCTACAGGCACAGACAACGCATCTTTCAGCATCCGGCGGGAACCCGGCAGTCGACGAAGACGACATAGTGGTCACGGCTCGGCGACGCGAGGAACGGGTGCAGGACGTGCCGATCGCAGTGACTGCACTGAGCGGGGAGCAGGTGCAGCAGCCTGGCTCCCTGGGCCTCGCGCAGGTCGCGCAACTGTCCCCCAGCCTGCAGTTGACGGCAACCAACGCGCGCAACACCAACATCAACATTCGCGGATTGGGGGCGACCCCGGCCTTTGCCAGTCTGGGACTGGAATATGGCGTCGGCGTCTATGTCGATCAGGTTTACTACAGCCGCCCGACGCAATCGGCCTTCGATCTATATGACCTTGCCCGGGTCGAAGTGCTGCGCGGACCGCAGGGCACTCTGTTCGGCAAGAACACGACCGCAGGCGCCATCAACATCGTCAGTGAGGAACCCGGCTTCACCCCGGCGATGCGCGGAGAAATAAGCTATGGCAATTATGGCACGTTCCAGGCGCGGGCAACCGGATCGATGCCGGTCACGGATACGCTGGCAGCGCGGATCACGATCAGCGACACCAGCCGAGACAAGGGCGTCCAGCGCAATGTGCGGACGGGCGAACGCATGCACGACCTGCACAGCTTCAGCGCGCGGGGCCAGCTGCTGTTTCAGCCGAGCGACAGCTTCAAGGCGCGGTTGATCGGCGATTACAGCGATTATTTTCAGAACGGCGTGGTTGGCGTGAACAGCGCGTTTCGCACCACGCGCATCGATGGCAGCACGCTGCCAAACAACTTCTTCGTCCGGGCCGCGCGTTTCAACTATACGCCGTTGCCGGTCGACCTCGATGCGCGGCAGGTCGATCTCAATCGGCCGATCTTCGTCAAGATCAAGACCTATGGCGGCACGCTGATTGCCGATTACGACCTTGGCTCCGCAACCGTCACGTCTGTCAGCGGATACCGCAAGCTGAGGTTCCGTCCCAAGACGGACGGTGACGTCACGGGACTCGACATTTTCATCGATGCCGGGGTGCGCGAGGACCAGAAGCAGTTCAGTCAGGAACTGCGCCTCGCCTCCAACGGGGGCGGGAAGATCGACTATGTGGCCGGACTATATTATTTCAACCAGCGGATAGATGATGAATTCTTCACCATCTACGGACCGGACGCCGCATTGTGGATCATCGGACCGGCTGCGGGCAGCACCCAGCCATCGCCTGCCGCCAGCGCCGCGCTCAATGGATTGACGGCGATCGGGCAGGCTTTCGCGAAGACGAAAAGCTATGCCGCCTTTGGCGAAGGCAGCTGGCATGCCGGGCCGGTCGATCTGACCGTGGGCCTGCGCTACACGCATGAGGCGAAGGATGGCGCTTTTGAACAGGTGCAGTCCGGCCCGGCGCTGACGCCCACGCAGATCGCAGGCGGCGCGCAGGCGACGCGCAACGTCTTCGCACCCAATATTCCCCAATATCTTGCGAACACGACCGAAGACAACCTGTCAGGGCGGGGCACGATTTCCTTCCGTCCCGCAGAGGACGTAATGGTCTATGCGACCTATTCGCGCGGGTTCAAATCGGGTGGGCTCAATCTCAACGCCACCGCCGCGCCGCGCGTCATCGATCCCGAAAAGGTGGAAGCCTATGAAGCGGGGTTGAAGAGTCAGCTCTTCGACCGGCGTCTGACCCTGAACCTCGCCGCTTACCGGCAGACGATCGACAATTATCAGAGCCAGCAGATAGATACCGCCGTCGCGCAGACCGCCTATATTGCCAATGTCGGCAGCGTCCGGTCGCAGGGGTTCGAAGTGGATGCGCGGGCGCGGGTCGCCGCCGGCATTTCGGTCTTCGCCGCGGTCGCCTATACCGACGCCCAATATAGCGACTTCAGCAACGCGCCCTGCCCCGTCGAATATCTGGGCCTTCAGACGGTGTGCGACCTGTCGGGCCGGCGGCTGCCGGGCGTCTCGAAATTCTCATGGTCGCTGGGCACCGATGCCGCCATCCCCCTCGGCAACGGCGGGCAGGTGCATTTCAACGTGGACTATTCCCATCGCTCCAGCTTCTTCGCCACCTACAATCTGGCGGCGGACTCGCTCGCGCCCGGCTATGGCATCGCCAATGCGCGGATCGGATATCGCACGGCGGACCGAAAGTTCGACCTGTCGCTATTCGCGCGCAATCTGTTCGACAAGACTTATATCAGCATCGTCAACCCATCCGCCTTCAACACCGGCGCGTCTACGGCGACCTTGGGCGATCCGGGGACTTATGGCGTGACGTTGCAGGTCTCGCTCTGAATGGTGAAGCGACCCA
>NZ_JBHIWJ010000043.1:0-35473 GCF_041987595.1 Sphingobium sp.
CTGACCTCGCCAAGGCCCTCGAAGAAGCATGGGGCGTTTCCGCCGCTGCTGCTGTTGCGGTCGCAGCTCCTGCTGCTGGCGGTGCTCCGGCTGCCGCTGCTGAAGAGCAGACCGAATTCGACGTGATCCTGACCGGCGACGGCGGCAAGAAGATCAACGTCATCAAGGAAGTCCGCGCCATCACCGGCCTGGGCCTGACCGAAGCCAAGGCGCTCGTCGAAGGCGCGCCCAAGGCGATCAAGGAAGGCGTCAGCAAGGACGAGGCCGAAAAGGTCAAGAAGCAGCTGGAAGAAGCCGGCGCGACCGTCGAACTCAAGTAAGTTCAGGTCGGAGCATTTTCGCGTTGGCCGCCCGCGGTCAACGGCCCGGAAAATGCGCCAGCAAAGGGCCGGAGCCTCGCTGTCGCGGGGCCTCGCTTCCCGGTCCAGACCGGAAGAAAATCGGGGCGGTGCCTTCATGGCGCCGCCCTTTTCTTGCGCATGCGTCCCGGCTTCCGCGGAAACACGTTGATTTCCATGGCGGAATTTCCTCTATTCGCGCCCAGTCAGGAGAAACAGGATGCGCGCGATGAAATGGGCCGGATCGATCGGGCTGCTCGCCCCGCTGGCTCTGGCCTCTACCCCCCTCCCCGCCCGCCCCCCGGAAAAGGCGCCTCCCCTCGTCGCCACGGAAGCGGGAAAGGTCCGCGGCGTCATCGAAGACGATGTCGCAAGCTGGAAAGGCATACCCTTCGCTGCGCCGCCTGTCGGCGCGCTCCGCTGGCGCATGCCGCAGCCCGTGGCGCGCTGGTCCGGCGTCAGGGATGCGACGGCCTATGGCCATGACTGCATGCAACTGCCTTTTGCCAGCGACGCCGCTCCGCTGGGGACGCCGCCCGCTGAAGACTGCCTTAAGGTGAATATCTGGAAACCGGCCCATGCGATCGGTAAATTGCCGGTGCTGTTCTGGATCTATGGCGGAGGCTTTGTAAATGGCGGGTCTTCTCCACCCACCTATTCAGGCGCCCGCCTGGCCGCGCAGGGCATCATGGTGGTTAGCTTCAACTACCGGCTCGGTCGTTTCGGCACCTTCGCCCATCCGGCGCTGACCAAGGCGGACGAGGACAAAGGGCTCCTCGGCAATTACGGCCTGATGGACCAGATCGCCGCCCTCTCCTGGGTGAAGCGCAATATCGGCGCTTTTGGCGGGGATGCTTCAAACGTCACCCTGATCGGCGAAAGCGCGGGCGGCATGTCCGTCCACGCCCTTTTGACCTCTCCGATGACGACAGGCCTGTTTCAGCGCGCCGTCATCATGTCCGGCGGCAACGGTCGAATGATGGGACCGCAAACCCTTTCCGCCGCCGAACAGCTGGGCCGGGCGTTCGCATCCGGAAAGGGCATAAGCCAGGATGACGGCGGGGCGCCCGCCGGGCTGCGCGCTCTGCCCGCGGAACAGGTGGTCGACGGCCTCAATCTCGCCGCCATGTTCAGCGGATCGCTCGGCGCCTACTCCCCGCCCTTTCCCGATGGCCGGATCGCGGTCGACCCGTCAGCGGCCTATGCGGCGGGACGGTTCGCCCATGTTCCCGTGATGGTCGGCGCGACCAGCGCCGACATCGGCGGCCCGGCCGGGACGATGATCGCGGGCGCCCGGCAAATCGCCGGAACGCTGACGGACAAGGGGGTGCCGGTTTATGCCTACCGTTTCGACTATGTCGCGCAAAGCATTGGAAAATCGGGCGCGGGCCATGCCAGCGACATCCCCTTCTTCTTCGACACGCAGACCGTCAAATATGGGGACAGGACCACGGAACGTGACAATGAAATGGGTCGGACCATCAGCGCTTATATCGTCAACTTCGCGCACACCGGCAATCCCAACGGCGCCGGGTTGCCCCAATGGCCGCGCTATGACCGTGCCGGCGACACCATCATGACCTTCGATCCCAACGCGCAGGCCGTGGCCGGAAAGGACCCGTGGGGTGCGCGGATCGACTCGGCCAAACCCTGAAAGGAAGAGCGCCGAAAACGCGGATCATTCCGCTGCCAGCGCATAATCGCTGCGCGGCAGTTCATGCGCGAGCGCCTCTACGATGGCGGACACGACGCGCTGCAACTGCGCCAGTCCCATGCCCGGCCCGTCCAGCGCTTCGTCCAGATAGAGGCTTCGATCACATTCCAGCTGAATCGCATAGAGGCCATGCGCCGGCCGACCATGCCGTTCGATCATATGATCGCCCGCATAGGGATGGTTCTGCGCCGCCAGCAGCCCATGACCGTCAGCGACATCCGCCGCCAGCGTCATCAATCGCGCCGATGCGGTGCGGCCGAAGCGGTCGCCCAGCACGAGAGCAGGCGCCCCCTGCCCCGCAGCGGGCGGGGGCAGGGGCGGCATGGAATGAAGGTCAACAAGAATGGCATGGCCGTAATTGTCGCGCGCCTCCCGCATCAGCCGCTCGAGCGCCGCATGATAGGGTCTGTGAACCTGTGCAATCCGGCGCTCCACCTCAGCCCAGGCCAGCGAGCGCTGCCACAATTCATGCGCTCCCGGCAGACGGCGCGGAATGAGGCCCAGACCGCCTCGCAGCTTGGCGCTCCCCTGCAAGGGGAAGTCGCGCGGAAGGCCCGTCACCATACCGGGATCAACCTCGCGCTCGTGGCGATTGAGGTCGATCATCGCCCGCGGCGCTCGCGCCACCAACACCGGCCAGCCCCGGCCGATCAGCGGATGGGCGATCAGATCCGCCCAGCGATCCTCCAGCCGCTGCAATATCTCCCTGCGCACCCGCGCCTGAGCCAGCAGCGTCGCATCATAATCCCGGCCCGCATGGGGCACCGAGATGATTACCGGCCCGGAAAGCGTCTCCGGCCGGTAAAGATCATAGGCAGCTGTGGATTCGACCGGAACTGTCGGCGCGGAATATGCCAATGAGTCTCCTTTCACGCGCCATCGCCCAGTAGCTTATCCGGCCAAAAATGGTTACCCGGCTGGATAATATTTACACCTTGTCGCATATATAGCGGCTTCACGCCATCTGCGAAGGGTGGCCATCAGGGTGTCGGCCGTAAAGGGCCTGGGGTGAGACAAACGGGGCGATGGTTCGAATATTATTGGCCGAAGACGATGAAAGCATGCGCACTTATCTGGCCCGTGCGCTTGAGCGGTCCGGCTATGAGGTGGTGGCCGTTTCGACGGGGGCAGAGGCTGTGCCCCATATCAACAGCGATCGGTTCGATCTGCTGCTGACCGACATCGTGATGCCCGAGATGGACGGCATCGAACTTGCCCAGCATGCCGCCGCCGCGGCGCCCGAAATGCGGATCATGTTCATTACCGGCTTTGCGGCGGTAACGCTGAAGGCGGGCAAGGCCGTGCCGCAGGCCAAGGTGCTGTCCAAACCCTTCCACCTGCGCGACCTGGTGCTGGAAGTGGAGCGGATGTTCGGCAGCGAGAGCCTGACCGGCCTCAACTGAGCGAGGGGTTTCAGGCGGCCAGGCGCAGGCAGTTCCGCCCACTATGCTTGGCGCGATACAGCGCCTTGTCCGCCGCCTCCAGAATGGCGTCACGGCCATCCTGCGCGTTCAGCTCCACCAGACCGGCGCTGAACGTCACCGCGATCGTCGCGCCCGAATCGATACGCACCGGATGAGCCGCCACCATTTCGCGCAATCGCTCGCAGATCATGCTCGATCGCTCGACATCGGTGCCGCTCAGCAGGATGGCGAATTCCTCGCCGCCCAACCGCCCAATGCTGTCGGCGCCGCGCAGCCCCGGCCGCAACCGCTCGACAAAACCCGCCAGCACCCGGTCGCCTGCTCCATGACCATGGCAGTCGTTGACCGCCTTGAAATGATCGATGTCGATCAGCAGCAGACACGCCCGTCCGCCCCGCCGGACCCGCCCGATCTCAACATCCAGCTTTTCAAGGAAAGCCCGCCGCGTATCCGCACCCGTCAGCGAATCCAGCGCTACCTCCTGTTGCAGGGCGCGCTGCTGCGCCTTGTGCCGGGACATATCGCGGATCGTGCTGACCACGCCGATCGGCATGCCATGCTCATCCACCACGGCCCGCGCCACCATCTCGCACCATTCGGATCCTTCAGCCGAGACGAAGGGGCGGAACTCGACCGTCTGCACATCGCCCGGCCGGGCCAGCGCCTGGTCTAACGCAGCGCTGACAGTAGCGCGATCCTCAGGATCGACCAGATTGGCCGCATCCTGCCCGATCAGCAGTTCCGGCGCGCATCCAATCTGTTCAGCGGCTGCGGGAGAAGCATATTCGATGACCCCATCCACGCTGATGTTAAGCACGACATCGCCGCTATATTCGGCGATAGTGCGGTACCGCGCCTCGCTCTCCTGCAACATCTGGAACAGGCGCCGACGGCCGTTGAGTTCCGCCGCGATCGGCATCGACAACAGGAAGGTGCACGCCAGAAACAGCTGGAAGAACTGCATCCGCTCACCCATGCCGCCAGCCGGGATCATGTGTAACGGCCCGTGGCCGGTCATCGTAGCCGTCCCGCCGATCGCCGCAAGGATCAGGACCGAAGCGGCGGCGCCCAGATTGCCGACGCGAAAGACGATGACGACCATCGGCAGCAGCAACGCGAACAGCATTGGGTATCGCGCAAGGTAAAAGACATGCACCGCGACCAATGCCAGAAGGAGCAGCAGTGCCAGAGCCTCCAGACGGGCGCGCAGCGGCGTCTGGCTGAACCAGCGGCGCAGTTCGCCCTGCATGAACATCATCAGGATCGGGGTGCAGGTCAGCCCGCCCAGCACATGGCCCGTATACCATTGCAGCCACGCCGCTCCGAAGGACGCCGGCGTCAGCGCGGAGGCAACCATCCCCGCGCCGATCCCCGCCAGGACATTGGCGGGGCCGCTCAGCGCCAGAGTGAAGACGATCAGCGGCCACATGGACCCGGCAAATTTCCGGTTCGGCGCCAGACGACGGCAGACCATCGCAACGATCAACGCTTCGCCGAGATTGATGGCAGCCATCGGTATGGCGGCCAGCACGCCCATGCCGAACAGACTGGTCGCGAGTGCGCTGGCCAGCCCGCAGACAATCAGCGAACGGGGCCAATGACCGATCCTGGACGTCAACAGATCAGCCATCAACAGCGCGTTGGCGCCCCAGATGAACGCCAGACCGCCCTCGAACCGCGAACTGGCCAGAGCCAGAGCCGCCAATATGAAATAGGCAACGCCCAGAACAACAGGCGCAAAGCTGGAAGAAGGATGACGAAGAGTCGTTTGCATGTTCCGCCCCGCCTTACACGCTTATCGTTAAAATATACTCACGATAAGCATTTTACACTTGGCAAAGCGACAAAGTCCTCGCCCAAGAGCAGGGGCCGACGTCTCAAGATGAGGCATCACGTCGTCCATCCGGCAAAGCCGGCTCCATCCACGGAGCCGTGCCTTTCGGACGTCGTTCGGCATGGCAGGCGAGGAACGCGTCAGCGTCGAACCCATACCCACTATGTTTCCTCCAGCGACGGAAACAGCCCATGGTCAACCGGCGCCGGCATTGCGGCGCCGTCCGCATTCCGCTGGGACTGTCATATACCGACTGCGACGGGCTGACGCGCAGATTTTCAAGGCAAGCGACGGTCTGATGGAGTTGATCAGTCACGCTGGCGGTATCCGTGCTGCTGCCATCTTCGCCATCGGACTGCAGAGGCGGCGGCGGACCACGCGGCAGCATTGACACAGTTGTCCATCATGGTCCTAGGCGATCAGGACATGTGAACGGGATTTCCAAAAATTCTTATATTTCAATGATATAATTATTGGCGTGAAAACGCTGCATCGGCCGGGATGCTGGCGCCTCAGGCGAATCGTCCATCACGCCTTTTCCAGCGTGCACTGGAGCGGATGCTGGTTCTGCCGGGCGAAGTCCATCACCTGGTTAACCTTGGTCTCCGCCACCTCATAGCTGAAGATACCGCAGATGCCGACGCCACGCTGATGCACATGCAGCATCACGCGAGTCGCTTCTTCCATATCCATGCGGAAAAACTGCTGGAGGACATGGACGACGAATTCCATCGGCGTGTAATCGTCGTTCAGCATCAGCACCTTGTAGAGCGAGGGCTTTTTCGTGCGGGCGCGGGTGCGGGTGGCGATGCCGACATTGGGACCGCCCGAGCCGTCGCCCTGGTCGTCCTGATCCCTTCCCGCCATCGTGACGGGATATACCGCTGTCGAAATGCTGCTCATGATGCAGAAGAATATGGCGATTTCGGCTTTCAAGGCAAGGGGGCGGACCGACCGTAAACCATCCTTCTCATGCCCCGGCCGAAAAAGAAGCGGCCTCCGCGCGTGGCGAAGGCCGTCCCTTTTATTCAGGAGGTTCGGCCCCGCCGCGTCAAGCCGCGAGCGACTTCACCTTATCGGTCACCACGGTCACGCGGGCGGTGAGCGGCGAAGCCACGTCGCCAGCCAGCTTGATCAGCGCTTCGCTGCTCTTGGCGGCTTCCTTGGTGAACTCGTCAAAGCTGCTGGAAAACAGCTGGCTCTGCAGCTGGAAGAATTCGGTCGGGGTCTTCATGGTCGAAAAGCTCTTGAAAGAGGCGGTCGCCTTTTCGAAGCTCTTCTTGCTGTAATCGACAGCTTCCTGACCCAGGGTTTCGAAGCCCTTGGCAGCGATCTTGCCGGATTCGACCAGCGCCTCGACATTGCCCTTGGCGATGTCGCTCAGCTCTTCCATCGCCTTGGTCGACTTTTCCACGCTCGCCTTCGCCTTTTCGTTCAGGTCGGCATAGGCGGTTTCCAGCTTGGCCTTGGTCTCTTCAGCGAACTTCTTTCCGGTTTCGATCATGTCGTTCATCATCGTGGTTCCTTCTGTGGCGGGCAGCATTTTGGGCTCTGTCGGCCCGGCCTTCGGCAGGCTCTTGAATTCCTTGGTCGGTGCGGCCTGTGCGACCGCTTCAATCTGGGGCAACGGTTCCGACCCCATGGGTGGCTCGGGCGCGGCATCGACGGCCGTAGTTGCGGCGATCACCGCCACCGGATCAGCCGGCGCAGGCGTCGGTTCCGGCTTCACTTCAGGCGCAACCGGCTTGTCGGCCGCAGCCTTGGGCGAAGAGAGCTTCTTCGCGGTGGGCTTGGCGGGCTTTGCCGGCGTCCCGATTGCAGCTTCGGCGGCCTTCAGGGCCTCACTGGCTGACAATGTGGATGACGCTTTTTTTGCTACAGGCTTACGACGCACTGGCTTCGGGGTCACGGCCATCGACCATCCTCCATTTGTTGCAGTGCACAATATGAGATTTGCAGGGCGATTGCAAGTGTTTTGTGCAGTGCAGCAAAATCAAGATGGACAGCTTGCCGTAGGGGAAGGCCGCTTCGCCGCAAATCCTCCCTAGCCCTATGAATCAGCGCCCCTTTACGTAGCGGCCGGGCGCGTCCTCGATCGTCTTGAGTTTACCCTTGCCCGGCTGCCGCGCCCCCCTGACCGAAACCGTAGCCGGTGCGACGCCCCGAATCCATTCGATCCAGTCCGGCCACCAGCTGCCCTTCGTCTCCTTCGCCTTTGCGAGAAAGGCGTCGAGACTGGGCTGCGATTCGTCGCAGGCCCAATATTGATATTTGCCCGCAGCGGGTGGATTGATCACGCCAGCGATATGACCCGACCCGGCGAGCAGGAAGCGGATTGGCCCGGACAGATGCTCGGTCAGCTTCCACACACTTTCCAGCGGCGCGATATGGTCTTCCCGCCCCGCCTGCACATAGGCGGGCGTCTTGATCAGCGTCAGGTCCAGCGGCGTCCCCGCGACGCTGATCGCACCGGGTTGCACCAGCAGATTGTCGCGATAGAGCTGGGTCAGATAATCCCTGTGCCAGCGCGCAGGCAGATTGGTGGTATCGCCATTCCAGTACAGCAGGTCAAAAGGCGGATAATCCTGCCCCAGAAGATAATTGTTGACGACATAGTTCCAGATGAGGTCGCGGCCGCGCAACAGGTTGAAGGTCGCCGCCATGTAGCGTCCGTCAAGGAAGCCGCCGGACGAGAGCTGCTCCACCATCTTCATCTGTTCGTCATCGACGAACAGGGTCAGGTCGCCTGCCTGGGCAAAATCAACCTGCGCGGTGAAGAAGGTGGCGCTGGCGACCTTGTCCGCCTCCCCCCGCGCCGCCAGCAGCGCCAGCGTGGCGGCCAGCGTCGTGCCCGCGACGCAATAGCCGATGGCATGGACGCTCGGCACCTTCAGCAGATCCCGGACCGTATCGATCGCGTCGATCTGGCCTCTTTCGATATAATCGTCCCAGACCAGATCCTTCATCGAGGCATCGGCCGATTTCCAGGAGACAAGGAAGACGCTGATGCCCTGATCCACGGCCCATTTGACGAAGCTCTTTTCCGGCGACAGATCGAGGATGTAGAAACGGTTGATCCATGGAGGGAAAATAATCAGCGGCGTTTCCAGCACCGCTTCGGTCGTCGGCGCATAGTGGATCAACTGATAGAGCGGCGTTTCCTTGATCACCTTGCCCGGCGTCGAGGCGATATTGCGACCCACTTCAAAGGCCGTTCCGTCGGTATGGGTCAGCTGACCCTTCTCCATGTCGGCCAGCATGTGCTGAAGGCCCTTCACCAGATTCTCGCCGCCGCTCTGGATCGTCTTCTGCACCACCATGGGATTGGTCAGCGGAAAGTTGCTGGGCGACATGGCGTCGAGCAGGCCGCTGGTGGCAAAGCGCAGCTTCGCCTTCTGCCTGGGGTCGACCCCGTCAACCGCATCGGCCAGCTTCATCAGATAGTCCGAGAGCAGCAGGTAGCTTTGCCGGATCAGATCGTAAAAAGGATGTTCGGTCCAGGCGGGATCAGCAAAGCGTCGGTCCCTGGCCGCGGCGGGACTGTCCGACGGGGGCGGCTCGGGCTGGTCGCGCAGCAGCCCCCCGGAATCCAGAAAGCGCTGCCATAGCGCCATGCCTTCGTCGGCAAAACCGGTCTGAATGCGCGAGACGATTGCAGGATCGAAAGGCAGCGTCCGGCCGGTGGCCCCCGCCGCCTGTTCCAGCATCAATTGCTGGGCGCGGCCCAGAACCTGCGTCCATTGCTGCATTTCCTGCAATGTGGGGAGGCGGGGTTCCATGACATCCTCTGCTTTCATGGCCACCTTCCTCCTCCTGGCATGGTCCGGTACGCCGCTTTCACTGGCATGTCGCTATCGGGCGGGTTATAGCCGGATTGTGACAGGCTGACTGCGTGTCACGCACTATTCCTTACAGAGAGCTTTCAGGAAAGCCCCAAAAATGTCCGAAGAATTTTACCGCATGAAGCGTCTGCCGCCCTATGTCATCGCTGAAGTGAACGCGATGCGGGCCGCCGCACGCGCCGCGGGAGAGGACATTATCGACCTTGGCATGGGCAATCCCGATCTGCCGCCGCCCGATCATGTGATCGCCAAATTATGCGAAGTCGCGCAGAAGCCGAGCGCCCATGGCTATTCCCAGTCGATGGGGATTCCGGGCCTGCGGCGGGCGCAGGCCAACTATTATGGCCGCCGTTTCGGGGTCGATCTGGACCCGGAAACCGAGGTGGTCGTGACCATGGGGTCGAAGGAAGGGCTTGCCAGCCTTGCCACGGCCATCACCGCGCCGGGCGATGTCGTGCTCGCGCCCAACCCCAGCTATCCGATCCACATGTTCGGCTTCATCATCGCGGGTGCGACGATCCGTTCCGTGCCGACGACGCCGGACGAACATTATTGGAAGTCGCTGGAACGGGCGATGGCCTTCACCGTGCCGCGTCCTTCGATCCTGGTGGTCGGCTATCCCAGCAACCCGACGGCCGAGACGGTCGACCTTGCCTTTTATGAGCGGCTGGTCGCCTGGGCGAAGGAGAACAAGGTCTGGGTACTCAGCGACCTCGCCTATTCCGAGCTTTATTATGACGGCAATCCGACGCCCTCCATCCTTCAGGTGCTGGGCGCCAAAGATGTGGCGGTGGAGTTCACCTCGCTGTCCAAGACCTACAGCATGGCGGGCTGGCGCATCGGCTTCGCAGTCGGCAACAGGCAGCTCATCGCAGCCTTGAAGCGCGTGAAATCCTATCTCGACTATGGCGCCTTCACGCCTATTCAGGCGGCGGCCTGCGCGGCGCTCAACGGCCCGCAGGACATCGTGCAGAAGAACCGCGAACTCTATCACAAGCGGCGCGACGTGATGGTGGAGGCCTTTGGCCGCGCCGGATGGGATATTCCCGCGCCCAAGGCCTCCATGTTCGCATGGGCGCCGCTGCCCCCTGCCCTCAAGGAAATGGGGAGTCTGGAATTTTCCAAGCAGCTCCTGACTCATGCCAAGGTCGCGGTCGCGCCGGGCGTCGGCTATGGCGAGGATGGCGAGGGCTTTGTCCGCATCGCCATGGTCGAGAATGAGCAGCGACTGCGGCAGGCGGCCCGCAACATTAAGCAATATCTCAAGTCCATGGGCGTCAACACCCCTGCCAAGGGCGCTGCCTGATCGGCAGAGCCGATCAATCCATTTCTTCAAGGTGACGCTGCGGCCACCCGGTCGCGGCGTCTTCATTTTTTGAGTTCAGGCTTGTCATTTGGACGGCCATCGGCTGGTTTAGCGCGATGGCGAGAGCAGCGGAATCATGATTGCACTTCCACAGGTTTCTCAGGTCGCGCAGACGATCCAGCTCGCGCTTGCCCCGGTCTTCCTGCTGGCGGGCATCGGCGCGTTCCTGAATGTCTGCGTCAGCCGCCTTGCGCGCATCATCGACCGGGCGCGGGTCGTGGAAGAAAAGGTGTTGATTTCCCGCGGCAAGGAGCATGACCGCATGGTCAGCGAAATCCGCGTGCTCGACCGGCGGATGAGCGTCGTCAACGGCGCGATCTTCCTGTCGGTCGCGTCGGCCTGCGCGGTCTGTCTGGTGGTCATCCTGCTGTTCGCGGGCAACCTGTTCGACGCGCATCTGGGTACGCCCGTGGCGGCGCTGTTCAGCCTGGCGATGGTATTGCAGGCGGCGGCCTTCGCCACCTTCATCCAGGAAATCAGGCTGGCATCGCGGACCATCCATATCCGCAATGAAGTCCTCTACCATCAGGCGGAGGACGAGGCGGGATGACCAAATTCACCGTCAACGACCGGCCGGTCCAGTATCGGATGGACCCGGCGACGCCGCTGCTCTGGGCCTTGCGCGACGCGTCCAATCTGACGGGGACCAAATATGGCTGCGGCACCGGCGATTGCGGCGCCTGCACCGTGGATATGGATGGCGAGGCGGTGCGATCCTGCCAGGTCAGCATCGCCGCCGCCGAGGGCAAGTTCGTAACTACCATCGAAGGGCTTTCGCCCGATCGCGGCCACCCGCTGCAGCAGGTATTTGCCGCCGACAATGTGTCGCAGTGCGGTTATTGCATTCCCGGCATCATCATGGCGGCGTCGGTGCTGCTGCGGCGGACAAGTGATCCGAGCGAGGAAGAGATCGACGCCGCCATCACCCATATCTGCCGCTGCGGCATCTATCCCCGGCTGAGAGGAGCGATCCAGCGGGCCGGACGGGTGATGCGCGGCGAGGAAGTGGTAGACGCGGTGCCGCCGTCGGGCATCAGCCCCGACGAGGCGGCAAAGACAGTGCCCGCGCTGCGAAAGCCTTAGATCGGTCGATCTGATCGAAGCAGGTCGACGGCTCTATTTTCCTGTTTTGCCGCCGTTTCTTAAGCGTCGGATAATGCGATCTGACTGGAAAATCGCTTCAATCGAAACGATAGCCGGAGATGGCCCAACCCATGACGGTTCCATGATGACTTTGCGTGGCCGCGCCTTCTCCTCCCGCGCCCAGCGCCACCATCAGCGGGAGGAGATGTTCCTCGCGAGGATGCGCGAAATGGGCGTTGGGCAGTTCGGTCCATGCCGCGACGCGGGCGGCCCGCAATGCCGGATCGGGATCGGTGACGGCGGCCGTCAGCGCCTCGTCCCACTCCGTCGCGGGTTCGGTCGCCTGCGATCCGCGGACGCGCAGATTGTGGAAGCTCATGCCCGAACCGACGATCAGCACGCCCTCGTCGCGAAGCGGAGCGAGGGCGCGACCCGCGGCGATATGCGCCTGCGGGTCCAGATCATGACGCAGGGAGAGCTGCGCCACGGGAATGTCGGCCTGCGGCAGTGCGACCTTCATCGGGATGAAGACGCCATGGTCCCAGCCCCGCTGCTGCTCCGTGCCGGTCGGGAAGCCCGCCTGCTCCAGCAGCGCGGCGGCGCGGCGGGCGAGCGCGGGCGCCCCCGGCGCATCCCAACGCAGCGTGTAGGTGTGCGGCGGGAAGCCATAATAATCGAACAACAGGCCGGGCTTTTCGCCGATGTGGACGGTGAAGCGGCTTTCCTCCCAATGGCCGGAGACCAGCAGGATCGCCTTTGGCCGTTCGGGCAGGCTGGCGATGATGTCCGCCAGATAGTCCTGCATCGGCTGCCAGATCGGATCGCAATGCGGCCGATCGGGGTCCGCCGGGTCCATGAAGAAGCAGGGTCCGCCGCCATGCGGGATGAAGAGGGTCGGTTGTTTCATGCCCCTCCAGATCGGGCGAAGCGCCATCCGGCGCAAGTCCGGGCGGGGAAACGGACTGTTTCGGCGAAATGGGGTCGGACCTATTCCGCCCCGCCCTTACCCCCGTCTTCCGCCTGCTCCAGCATCGGCGCGATCGCCTGCGCCAGCGTCGCGCCGGAATAGGGTTTCTTGAGCAGCGTCACATCGCCGAAGCGCTCCGGCAGGTCCAGCCCATCGCCATAGCCGGTCGCAAACAGGAAGGGGACGCCCTTTTCCGCCAGCAGATCGGCAATGGGCAGGCTGGTTTCATTGCCGAGGTTGAAGTCCAGCACGGCGAGATCGAAGGGGTGGACCGCAATCGCTTCCCGCGCCCGGCCCACGGCCGCGGCGGTGACGACCTCCGCGCCCAGATCGCGCAGAGCGTCCTCGCCGTCCATGGCGATGATCATATTGTCCTCGACCAGCAGGACATGGCGCCCCCGCAGCAGCGTCGGCGTGGGCGCAGGCGCAGGCTTGGCCCGTTCCATGGCGGTGACGTCCGGCAGCACCGAGGCCACATGCGCCGAAGGGATGCAGAAATGCGCCTCCAGTCCCGACAGCCGGTAGCTGACCTCCGCCCGGCCATCCAGATCGTAGGGAATGGAGCGCTCGATCACGGTCGAACCAAACCCCCGGCGCGTCGGCGCGACCACCGCCGGGCCGCCGCTTTCGCGCCAGTCGATCAGCAGGCTGCCGTCCCCATCCACCCGCCAGTCGATCGCGACGCTGCCATTATCGGACAGTGCGCCATATTTGGCGGCATTGGTCAGCAGTTCATGGATCACCAGCGCCAGCACGGTGAAGGCGGAGGGAGTCAGCAGGACATTGGGACCGGTCAGCATCACCCGGTCGCGCCGTTCGGCCAGATAGGCGGCCGATTCGACTTCGATCAGATCATAGAGACGCGCAGGCGCCCAGCGGTCGGCGGTGATCTGGTCATGGGCACGGGCGAGCGCATGGACGCGGCTTTCCAGCGTGCCAATAAATTCCTCGACCGAATGGGCGCTGTCCCGCGTCTGCGATATCAGCCCGCGCATCAGCGCCAATATGTTGCGGACGCGGTGATTCAGCTCAGCAATCAGCAATTCCTGCTTTTCATGCGCCTTTTGCCGTTCCTCATTGGCGGAATCGGACAGGCGCAGGATCACTTCGAGCAGCGCGGTACGCAGCGCTTCGGCTACGCGCAGTTCGGCGGCGGTGAAGGGCAAGGCTGTCCCCCGCACCAGCTGCGACCATAGTTCGAAACTCTTGCGCGGGGTCAGGCGCGGGCCGTTGGGGCCATATTCGATCTGCTTTTCCGGGCTTCCGGCCCAACGCACGGAGCGCAACTGCTCGGCGCGGAACAGCACGACATAGTCGCGCGGACGGCGCGATAGCGGGATGGCGAGCAGGCCCGCCGCGCGATCGGCATAGGCGGCGGCTTCCGGCAACAGGCTGTCCAGGCTGTCGGTGGTGAACACCTGGCTCGCCGCGGCGCGGTTCAGCATCGAGACGATCGCGACGAAGCTCGGCTCATCCGGGGTCAGACCGGCAAAAGTCATCTGGCCGTCAATATAGACGCCGACACCGTCGGCCGGAATGGTGTCGAAAATCACGTCGCCCAGCCAGCGGGCGTTGGACAGCAGGTCATGATCCTGCGCAACGGCGGACATCAGGCGATCGGCCACCTGGCGCGCCTTGCCCTCATAGGCGGCGGTTTCGCTGCGCTCCCGGCTTTCGAGCATCATCGAGAAGATCTGGCCGAACAGTTCGGCTGCGCTGCGCTGCGCGAAGCTGGGCAGGCGCGGGCCATAATGATGGCAGGCAAACAGGCCCCAGAGCCGCCCTTCGACGATGATCGAAATGGAGAGCGAGGCCGCCACCCCCATATTGCAGAGATATTCGATATGAATCGGCGACACCGCCCGCGTCAGGCAGAGCGACATGTCAAGCGCAGCACCCGACGGATCGAGTTGCGGCACCACCGGCACCGGTTTGGCCTGAACGTCGGCGATCACGCGGAAGATGTTGCGCAGATAGAGGGCACGAGCCTGCGCCGGAATGTCGGAGGCCGGATAGTGCAGACCGAAAAAGCTGTCGATGCCGGGGCGCAGCGCTTCGGCCACCACCTCGCCATCGCCGCCCTCTGCAAAGCGGTAGACCATCACCCGGTCGAATCCGGTAAGCGCCCGCACCTGCCGCGCGCCGTCGCGCAGAAAGGCGGTCATCCCGTCCGCCTGCGCCAGCCGCGCCACCATGGAGCGGACCATGCTGCTCGCCTCCATCTCGTCATGCGAGGCAGGTTCGGCCTCGATCACGACCAGCGAACCGGAAAAATGCACCGCGACGTCAAAGGGCGCGCCGCCATCCATCAGGGTAAGCGAAAAGATGCGTTCCACTGCGTCGGGACCGCGCAGCAGGGTGATCCGGTTGCGCAGACTGTGGATCGCATCGCCCCTGAAAATCGCGCTGATCTGCTGACCCAGCATCTGATCCGGCGTCAGACCGATAAATTCGGCGCTGTTGGCCGACACGCGGGAAACCAGCCAGTCAGCGGTTAGCGCAATGAGAAAGCCGAACGGCTGGACCGTGCCCAGCACATGGATCGGTTCACGATCGCAATTGCTGAGGTCGACGGAAAAATCCCCTGAGACCTTCCCTATCAAGCTGTGAGCGCCGTCAGCCATGAGCGGCGACTGTTTCGCAGCGAGCGGCGCGGGCAAATAGGGCAAATGCGGCTTCCGCGCCGCGAATCGCTTCACCGATCCAGCGGTCGCCGCCTTCGTGCGCGGCGGCATCCAGACTCTGCTGAAAGGCGACCCAGCCGCCCTTGCCATGCACGGCTGACAGATAGGCCCGGGGCAAGCCCGATCCAACCTGACGCGCCAGCACCGCACCGCCCAGCCGCGACCCCTCCAGCGTGTAGCGGGCGCCCCAGCGGAAGGCCTCGCCCCCCGATGCAGGCGCGTCCAGAGGCGATGGCAGCGTTTCGCCCAACGCCGCGAGATCCTGCGCCAGCATAGGCAGGCGCGGCGCATCCGGCCGGGTAACATCCTCCAGCGGCGCCAGAGCGCGGGCGTGCGCTTTCAGGAAAGCGACATAGCTGGCGCGGTCATCAAGCGAGAAATGCGAAAAAAGATCATCGATCTGACGATGGCATTGCATCGTCGCTTGGCGCAGTGCCTGTCGGGCACGGCCGGCGTGTGGCGTTCTTATCACTCGGCATTCCTAAGGCGTGTTACAGCACAGCGCTCTGATCTGGATCAGCTTTTACACCGCCCTGCCTCATTATCCGGCTTCTCGTCGAAACTATTTGTCCGAGGCTGTTCTCAGGGCTTGTCCATAGGAACGAGATTCTTTCAAATCGCTGACAGACAAGTTCAGCAACATGACATCGCACAACGCATAAAAGCGGCATATGAGGGGCATCAGGCCCCGAGACATAAGAAGGCTAATGGCATGTTGAGGAAAATGATGCTGGCGGGGCTGATGACCGCGACGGTATTGGGCGGGATAGCGCCGGCCTACGCCCAGCAAGGCGATAATGGCGGATGGCGTGGACGCGGCGGCGAGCGGTCGGGACGGCCTGATGGCGGTGGTCAGCGTGGCGGCGCCGAAGCCCGCGGCCAGGGCGACGGCCAGTGGCGCGGCGGCGGCGAGATCCGTCAGCAGCAGGCGCAACGTCGGGAACAGCGAGCGCAGCCCGCGCCGCAGGTGGCCCAGCCCCGGCCCGAACGGCAGTGGCGCGGCAATGACGGCCGCCCGGACCAGCGGGGTCCGGCCACCGTGACACGCTGGAACCGCGACCAGCAGCGCTGGGACGTCACGACGCGCGGCAACGACCGGCAGGATAACCGTCAGGATTGGCGCGACAACCGGCGCGATGATCAGAGGGACTGGCAGCGGGACGGGCGCGATGCGCGCAGAGACGACCGGCGTGACGACCGGCGCGATGACCGTTGGCGCAATGACGACCGGCGCTGGAATGGGGGCACCGCCGGGCGACGCTTCGACAACCGCACGCGCTGGGAAGGACAGCGGCGCTGGGACAGCGGATGGCGCAATGACCGGCGCTATGACTGGTCCAGCTATCGCTCGCGCTATGGGGATCGCTACCGGCTCGGCCGCTATTATGCGCCGCGCGGATGGAGCTATGGCTATTCACGCTTCAGCGTCGGTATTTTCCTGAACAGCCTGCTCTATTCGAACAGCTATTGGATTGACGATCCCTATTATTACCGCCTGCCGCCCGCTTACGGCACGCTGCGCTGGGTCCGCTATTATGACGACGCGCTGCTGGTCGACATCCGCGACGGCTATGTGGTCGACGTGATCTACGGCTTCTTCTGGTAGCGCAGAACAAACGCTCCTGAACTGGCCTTCAGGAACCACTGGACCCGAGGCGGCGACGCTTCGGGTCCTTTTCATTTGCATGGGGCCGCCGCGCAATGGCAGGAGGACGGCATGAGCGAAATTGTGGACGATGGCGGCGTGGCGTCGGCGGCGCGGGCGCAGATCGGCGAGAATGTGCGGACGCGACTGGACCGCAACCCCATGGTCAGCCGTATCGATGCCCCGAACCTTGAAATCTATGGCCGTCAGGGCTTTTTGAGTCCGGAGGAATGTGCCGGACTGCGGGCGCTGATCGATGCGGGCGCGCAGCCCTCCACCCTCTTTTCCGGCAGCGCCAATGCCGATTACCGGACCAGCCAGAGCTGCAACCTCAGCCCCTGGGAACCGCTGGTAAGCCGGATCAGCGACCGCATTTGCGCGCTGATGGGGCTGGCCGCGGATCATGGCGAGAGCTTGCAGGGGCAACGCTATCAGCAGGGTCAGGAATATAGGGTCCATTGCGACTATTTCCCGGTGACCGCGAGCTATTGGCCGGCCATGCTGAAATCGGGCGGGCAGCGCAGCTGGACCGCGATGATCTATCTTTCGCCGGTGGAGGCCGGGGGCGAGACGCACTTCCCGCATTGCGAATTCATGGTGCCGCCGTTCGAGGGCATGCTGCTGATGTGGAACAATATGGACCGCGACGGCGCACCCAACCGTTTCAGCCTGCACGCGGCGCGCCCGGTGGAGCGGGGCACCAAATATGTCGTCACCAAATGGTTTCGCGAGCGCAAATGGGCGCCAGGCGCGGCGTGAGGAGTTGCTGGGAGACGCGAAGGAGAAATCCGGAAGGGTATGCGCCGAATGGCGCATTTCCAAATCACGCTTTCAAACTCTGATACAAATCGCGACATAAATGACTGATTCCTGACTGTTTCATTCCCGGCCGGTTCAGGCTGGAAGGGGCATAAGCAGTCTTGTTGGAGGCGGAACCCGGCACAGGGCTGAAGGGTTCGATCTCGACAACATGTCAGCCAGCAAGCTGATGGGAGAAAAACATATGCGTAAGTTGATTATTCTGGGCCTTATGGCCGCCACCGTTTTGCCGGGCGCCGCCATGGCGCAGTCGCGCGGTGAAGTGCGCGACAGCGCGCGCGACCTGCGGCATGAACAGCGCGAACTGCGTGACGCCCAGCGCTATGGCAATCGCCACGATGTGCGCGAGGCGCGGCGCGACGTTCGCGATGCCCGGCAGGAATTGCGCGAGGACTGGCGCGACTATCGCAAGTCGCACCGCGACGTCTATCGCGGCGGGAACTGGCGGGCGCCGTTCCGCTATAATCGCTGGGATGTCGGCGCACGACTGCGTCCGACCTATTACAGCCCGCGCTATTACATCAATGACCCCTATCGTTATCGCCTGCCGCGCGCCGGCGCGAACCTCCAGTGGGTGAGGCACTATAATGACGTGCTGCTGGTGAACGTGCGGACCGGCCGGGTGATGCAGGTCCATCGCGGCTTCTTCTGGTAAGAGCCGACTCTCGGTAAATAAGGAAACGGCCCCTGAACCGCTTCGGGGGCCGTTTTCCTGCGCCCTATGGCGCCTGCGGTTCACCTTTCCAGTCCCCTTGGCCGCGCCGCTCGTTTCCGGGCGGGCGCGGCCGATGACGCGGAAACCGCACCATCAGTCCGAAAGGGGGTGGACCATGAAATGGAACGATTGTCCGGCCGGAATGTTCCCTCAGGCGGCAAGCGCCTCGGCGATCAGGCGGCGGCTGTTGGCGATGCCGTAGAGCGCGATGAAGCTGCCCATGCGCGGTCCCTGATCGGCGCCCAGCAGCGTCTGGTAGAGCGCCTTGAACCAGTCGCGCAGTTCGGCAAAGCCATAGGCCTCATCCTTGCCGATGGCGTAGACGATATTCTGGATGTCCTCCGCCGATGCATGTTCGGGGAGCGCGGCCAGCTCCTCGTCCAGCCGGGCGAGAGCGGCGGCTTCATTGGCTTCCGGCGCGCGGCGCTTGAGCGTCGGGGCGACGAAATCGCGGTGATAGGCCAGCGCATGGCCGATCAGCGCATCCAGTTCCGGATAGGTCTGCGCATTGGCGTCCGCGACATAATTCTGGAGATAGCCCCAGACCTGTTCGCGGCTGGCATCGCCCATCACGCCGACAAGGTTCAGCAGCAGCCCGAACGTCACCGGCAGCTCGCCATGCGGGAGTTGACCATCATGGATATGATGGACCGGGTTGCCGAGCTGCTGCTCGACAGCCTGCTTGGGATAGTTGCCGCGAAACTGCCAATATTCGTCCACGGCGCGGGGGATGACGCCCATATGCAGCTGCTTTGCCTTTTTCGGCTCGCGATAGGCGTAGAAGGCAAGGCTTTCCTGCGGCCCGTAGGTCAGCCATTGTTCGAGACTGAGACCATTGCCCTTGGACTTGGAGATTTTCTCGCCCTTTTCGTCGAGGAACATCTCGTAATTGAAGCCCTCTGGCGGACGGGCGCCCAATGCGCGGCAGATTTTGGAGCTTTGCGTGACCGAATCGATCAGGTCCTTGCCCGCCATCTCATAGTCGACGCCCAGCGCGACCCAGCGCATCGCCCAGTCGACCTTCCATTGCAGCTTCGCGCCGCCCGACAGGATCGACTGTTCGACAACCTCGCCCTCATCCTCGAAGCGGACGAGTCCCTTTTCGGCATCGATCACCTCGACCGGCACCTGAAGCACGATGCCGCTCCTGGGGCTGATCGGCAGCACCGGGGAATAGGTGGCCTGCCGTTCCTTGCGCAGCGTGGGCAGCATGATGTCCATAATGTCCTGATAATGGCGCAGGACATTCTTCAACGCGTCGTCGAACGCTCCGGATCTGTAGCGCTCAGTGGCCGATACGAACTCGTAATCGAAGCCGAAGCGGTCGAGAAACTCCCGCAACATGGCGTTGTTGTGATGCGCGAAGCTTTCGAATTTCCCGAACGGATCGGGCACCTGCGTCAGCGGCTTGCCCAGATGTTCCGTCAGCATCGCCTGATTGGGCACATTGTCGGGCACCTTGCGCAATCCGTCCAGATCGTCGCTGAACGCGATCAGGCGCGTGGGTATGTCCGACAGCGCGTGATAGGCGTTGCGGACCATGGTGGTGCGCAGCACTTCGTTGAACGTGCCGATATGCGGCAGGCCCGACGGGCCGTAGCCGGTTTCGAACAGGATATGGCCTTTTTCCGGCGCGCCGTTCTGATAACGCTTCAGGAGCTTGCGGGCTTCCTCATAGGGCCAGGCCTTGGACGCCTGCGCGGCGGTGCGGATGATGTCGGACATGGTCATGATGCGACGCCCCCTAGAGCATTTTCCCATCGGATGGAACGTCCGTTCGGCAAAGCCGGCTATTGCGAGTCGCATTCCCCGTTCCGCCCGTTTCCGGAACGGGGGCCGGATCATCCGGTCTGGACAGAAAGGCGGGATTTTTGGTGTCAAAGCGGAGACGAATGACGGGTTTGGAACCGCCGCCTTTAACTTTGATTAACCTTGATGGATCATATTTGTCATGAGCTTAGGGGGCTCAGGAGGGACTATGCAGCCGCGTAGCAGACAAAGAATTGCCGTGGATATTCCGGTCATCGTGACGACGGTGCTGGACAGTCTGGAAGGGACGATCGTCGATCTCAGCGAGGGCGGCGCGCAGATAGCGGGTTGCGGGCTGCCGGTGCGCAGCCAGTGCCAGATCGACTATGACGGCCATGTCGTGTTCGGAACCGTGCAGTGGTCGGAGGAAGACCGTATGGGCATCCGCTTCCCCTATGAACTGACCGACGGCCCCCTGTTCGATCGGCTGGAAATCGCCCGCGCGGCGCGGCTGACCCCCACTGCCTTCCAGCCGCGCGCCATCGGCATCCGGGGGATGCCATCGGGCGGATTCGGGCGCCGGATGGGCTGAAACGGCGGAAATTCGGGTTTCCCTTTTGTTCCGGCTCGCCTAAGCCGGGACAGTGATCGATCCATCTGCCCTGCCCGCCCTTCACGCCAGCCATGGCGGCATCTGGTTGAGAGAGGCGGATCGGACGCAAGCCGTCGCCAAGGGCACCGCCATCGCGCGAACGGCCGAAACACCAGCGCTGCTGCTGAACGCGCCGCTGACCGGTCAGCGGTTGGGCTATCCGGAACTGAACGGCCTTGATCTGCTGGAGCTTTGGGCCTTCGTCCACCCCGCGCGCTTTCTGGTGCCGACCCCCAAGGGGCTGGCCGAAGCGCTGAACCTGCCGCCCGCGGCAAGCGAAGCTGATATTCCCGCCCTGTTGCAGGCCGCCGCCAGGACGCTTCTCAGCATCCTGGAATCACCGGACTGGCAGGAGCGCGAGGGCGGCTGGACCGCGGCCCAATCGCTTCATCGCCTGCGCTGGACCTGGGCGCCGCTGGTCGCGCCGCGCCTCGCCCGTCCGGCCGAGGCGGAGCGCTGGCTGTTTTCCAAATTGCCCGAATGGGAGGAAGCTGCCCCCCGCCCCGCCCCCCGCGTCGTTTCCCTGCAGGGCGAGGCCGTGCTGGCGCGGCTGGAGGGGCTGACGGGCGCGGGCGCCGAAGCGCGGCCGGGGCAGCGCGCCTATGCGGCCGCGGCGGCGGACATATTCCGGCCCAAGGCGCATCGCGAGCAGCCCAACATGCTGCTGGCCGAAGCCGGGACGGGAATCGGCAAGACGCTGGGCTATCTCGCCCCCGCCTCGCTCTGGGCCGGGGAAGCGCAGGGGACGGTCTGGATCTCCACCTATACCAAGGCGTTGCAACGGCAGCTCGACCGGGAAAGCCTGCGGCTGTTCCCAGATCCCGCCGTCGCGGCCCGGCGGGTCGTGGTGCGCAAGGGACGGGAAAATTATCTTTGCCTGCTGAACCTTGAGGATGCATTGCAGGGCGGTTTTTCCGGGCGGGCTGCGATATTGGCGCAGCTGGTGGCGCGCTGGGCGGCGTTCACCAAGGATGGCGACATGATCGGCGGCGACCTTCCCGGATGGTTGCCGACCCTGTTCCGGCGAAACGGGTCGACCGCGCTCACCGACCGGCGGGGCGAGTGCATCTATGCGGGCTGTCCGCATTATCGCAAATGCTTCATCGAGCGGTCGTCGCGGGCGTCCGCCGACGCGGATATCGTGATCGCCAACCATGCGCTGGTGATGATAAACGCGGCACGGGGACGCGAGAGCGGACAGGCGCCGCAGCGCATCGTGTTCGACGAGGGCCATCATCTGTTCGATGCGGCGGACTCGACCTTTTCCGTCGCCTTATCGGGGCAGGAAGCGATCGAATTGCGCCGCTGGGTCATGGGACCGGAGGGGAATTCGCGCGGGCGGCGGCGCGGGCTGGCGGCACGCCTGTCCGACCTTGCCAGCTATGACGAACAGGGCGGCGAGGCGATCCGGGCGGCGGCGGACGCGGCGAGGGCACTGCCTGCCGATGAATGGCTCAAACGGATCGTGGCGGGCGAGCCGTTCGGGCCGGTCGAGCAACTGCTCGCGGCGGTGCGCGGCACCGTCTATGCGCGAGCCGCCGACAATGGCGAGGCCGATGCCGGCTATGGCCTGGAAACCGAGCTGGCCGAACCGGACGGCGCGCTGGTCGAGGCGGCGGCAGGAGCGGCGCAGGCACTGGACGGGCTACTGCGCCCGCTGACCCATCTGGGCAAGCGGATGGAGGCCGTGATCGAGGATGCGCCGGACTGGCTGGACGGCGCGGCGCGGGCGCGCGTCGAGGGCGCGATCGCCTCGCTCGGCTGGCGGCGGGACCTGATCGCGGCCTGGCTGGCGCTGCTGGCGCGGATCGGCGGCCCGGCGGACCCGGATTTCGTCGACTGGTTGGCGGTCGAGCGGATCGAAGGGCGCGAGTTCGATATCGGGATCCATCGCCATTGGCTCGACCCCACCCGACCTCTGGCGGAGACGGTGCTGAAACCGGCGCAGGGGGTGCTGATCACGTCGGCGACGCTCAAGGGCGGGGGCGACTGGGACAATGCGCAGCGGCGCAGCGGGGCCAGTCATCTGCCGCGCGGGGCGGAACAGTTCGAGGCAAGCAGCCCCTTCGACTATCCGGAGCGGTCGGAAGTGCTGATCGTGACGGACATCAGGCGGGGCGACATCGCCGCTTTGTCAGGTGCCTATGCGCGGCTGATCGAGGCCGCAGGCGGCGGCACGCTGGGGCTGTTCACCGCGATCCGACGGCTGCGGGCCGTGCATGCGCGGATCGCCGACCGGCTGGCGCGGGCGGGGCTGCCGCTTTACGCGCAGCATGTCGACCCGATGGACACCGGAACGCTGATCGACATTTTCCGCGATGATCCGCGCGCCTCGCTGCTGGGCACCGACGCGTTGCGGGACGGAGTGGATGTGCCGGGCCATTCACTGCGGCTGGTGGTGATGGAGGGCGTGCCCTGGTCCAAGCCCAGCGTGCTGCATGCGGCGCGCAAGCTGGCAGGCGGCGGCAGCGCCTATGACGACAGGCTGATCCGGGCGCGGATGGCGCAGGCCTTCGGACGACTGATCCGGCGGGCGGAGGACAGGGGGAGCTTCGTCATCCTGTCCGCCGCCATGCCCAGCCGCCTGCTCAGCGCCTTTCCGCCCGGGACGCCGATCCGCCGCCTGACGCTGGACGAAGCCATCATATCGGTCAGCGGTCATTCGCGCACTGGTCTTGGCGGCCATGCGGCGTTAGGGCTTCAGGGAATCGAATCCGGCATTGACGATCGGGAGCAAGAATGAAGCGGTTGATCCTGTTGCGCCACGCCAAGTCCGATTGGGACGATCCGGTTGCGCGGGACTTCGACCGGCCGCTCAACCGGCGCGGCGAAAAGGCGGCGGTGGTGATGGGGCAGTTTGCGCGGTCGAAGGACATGCGCTTCGACTTCGTCATCGCATCCCCGGCGGTGCGCGTGATCGAGACGCTGGACAGCTTCTTCACCGGCTATGGCGAGACGATCGATCCGCATTGGGACCGGCGCATCTATCTTGCCTCCACGCCGACGCTGTTCGATGTCATCCGCGATCTGCCCGACAGTGCCGAAAGCGTGCTGATGTCCGGGCATAATCCGGGGCTGGAAGAACTGATCCTCGACCTCGTCCCCGAAGATAGCGGCGGGCCGCTGCGCGAGGATGTGGAGGTAAAATTCCCCACCGCCAGCATTGCCGTACTCGACCTGCCCGTCGCTCATTGGAGCGAGGTGCAGGCTAACAGCGCGCAACTCGCCAGTTTCACCCGTCCCCGCGATCTCGACCCGGCTCTGGGGCCGGGGTCGCGCTGATTACGCGATGACGCCGATCCGGTGGCGGCGAGCGGTGGCAAAGGATGCCGTCGCCCTGTCGCTGCTCGGCGGCGCGACCTTCCTCGCCAGCTTTGCCAATGACCATCCGGGCGAGGCGTTGATCGCGCATATCCAGACCGCGCATGGCGTGGACCACTACCGGGCTGCCCTGATCGACCCAGACCAGACGGTGCTGATCGGCGAGACCCCGCAGGGCGCGCCGGTCGGCTATGCCATGCTGACCCCGCCCCATCTGCCGGTGGCGACGGATGATCGCGATATCGAGCTCAAGCGCATCTATCTGCTAAGCGGCTGGCAGGGTAGCGGCCATGGCGACAGGCTGATGGCGCGTGTTTTCTAAGAGGTCCGGCTCCGCGGAGCCTGGCGACTCCTGCTTGCCGTCTATCCGCACAATGAGCGGGCGCGGCGCTTCTACGCCCGGCATGGCTTCGCCGAGATTGGCGACATGACCTTCATGGTGGGCGACGTGCCGTTCCGCGACCTCATCTATGCGGTCAATTTATAGCGGCGGGCTATTCGCCGATGGCGCGAGCAAGTGTGGCACGGATCGCTTCCAGGCGAGGAAGCAGATCGGCGCTCGCCGTTGGTTCGCCATTTTTTTCCGGCAGGGCGGCGGACAGCGGTTCGCCGAACCCATCGGCCAGCGCTTTCTGCGCGCCCTTCACCGTGAACCCCTCGACGTTCAGCAGATGGTTGATGCGCCGGACCAGTTCGACATCGGCGGGGCGGTAGTAGCGGCGATTGCCGGAGCGCTGCAACGGTCTAAGCTGGGTGAAGCGCGTTTCCCAATAGCGCAAGATATGCTGCGGCAAAGCCAGTTCGCTCGCCAGCTCGCTGATGGTCAGAAATGCGCCCTCTACTTTTTCCATGACCATGATGTTGCACCGTTAGCGATGCCAAGGTCAACCTTCGGTAAAAAGGCTATTTTGGGTATGCGCAGAGGAAGTGAAGGCGCCAAAGACCAGCGCCTTCGAAAAAGTGAAAGACTGCGCAGGCCTGGCGAAAGTCCGCCTGGCCCGCGCGAACCTTGCTGTCAGACCGATGCGATGCGATCCCGCATCGTCTGGCTGGCGCGGAAGGTCAGCACCCGGCGCGGTTCGATCGGCACCTCGACGCCCGTCTTCGGGTTGCGCCCCATGCGCTGCGTCTTGTCGCGCAGAACGAACGTACCGAAACTGGAGATCTTCACATTTTCCCCGCGTTCAAGTGCGGAGGCCATATGCTCCAAAATGGATTCAATTAACGTTGCCGCTTCCGCCCGCGAAAGGCCAATATGCCGGTTCACGCTCTCCGCGAGATCGGCGCGCGTCAGAGTCCCTGTGCCAGTCATCGGACTACCCCACCTTGATCCCCGTCGAGCCTAAATGCGGGTGATCACTGGATAATGTGCGCGTTTCTACTTGATTCGGCAAGATGATCGCCGTGCTGAATAGGGAAAAAAGCGTGAAAAATGGGCAAGATAGCGATCCCAATTGGGGACGGGCCGGTTCGCGCAGAAAATTTGGGAATATATTGCGCAAAACGCAGCGGGTCAGCGTATCAAAACTGGTCTACCCGAAACAATCGAGCGCTTCTTCAGAAACGCAGGACGCAGGCGCCCCAGGTAAAGCCGCCGCCCATCGCCTCCAGAACGAGAAGGTCGCCCTTCTGGATTCGCCCGTCGCGCACGGCGAAGTCCAGCGCCAGCGGCACCGACGCCGCGGAGGTATTGGCGTGCCTGTCGACCGTCACGACGACCTTCTCGGGCGCCAGCCTGAGCTTGCGCGCGGTCGCGTCGAGGATGCGGGCATTGGCCTGATGCGGGATCAGCCAGTCAATTTCCGATGGGGTCATGCCTGCCGCTTCCATCACTTCGGTCAGCACCGAGGCCAGGTTGGTGACGGCGTGGCGGAAGACTTCCTGCCCCTTCATCCGCAGCTTGCCGACGGTCTGGGTGGTCGACGGACCGCCATCGACATAAAGGAGCTGGTTGTGGCGACCGTCGGCGTGGAGTTTCGAGGCCAATATGCCGCGTTTGCCGTCCGCGCTTTCCTCCGCACCCAGAACGACCGCGCCCGCACCGTCGCCGAAGAGGACGCAGGTGGTGCGGTCTTCCCAGTCGAGGATACGGCTGAAGGTTTCCGAACCGATGACGATCGCGTTGCGGGCCGCGCCCGAGCAGATCATGCTGTCTGCCACCGTGATGGCATAAAGGAAGCCGGAGCAGACTGCCGCAACGTCGAAGGCGACGCAGTCATTGATGCCGAGCGCGGCCTGCACCAGTGTCGCGGTAGCGGGAAAGGTCTGGTCAGGGGTAGCGGTGGCGAGGACGATGAGGTCGATGTCCTGCGGGGTCAGCCCGGCGGCGTCCAGCGCAGCTCTGGCTGCGTCGGTCGCGAGGGTTGCGGTGGTTTCCCCCTCGCCCGCAATGTAGCGGGTCCGGATGCCCGTGCGTTCGACGATCCATTCGTCGCTGGTGTCGACGGTTTCGGCCAGTTCGGCGTTGCTGACCTTGCGGGCCGGCAGGGCGGAACCCGTGCCCAGAAGAACGGATCGACGGATCACTTTGCGGACAGCTCCAACTTGGACGCGGCGGCGGTCAGCCCCTCAATCCCGTGCATGTCGGCGGCGATGCGCCGGGTGATGTCCTCTTCCAGAAGACGCGCGGCGACATGGACCGCATTGGCGACGCCCTTGTCATTGGCGCTGCCGTGGCTCTTCACCACTACGCCATTGAGGCCCAGGAAGACAGCGCCATTATGATTGTTGGGGTCGAGATGATGCTTCAAGAGATGCATCGCCGGCTTCGAGATCAGGAAGCCGAGCTTGGAACGGATCGAGCTGGTGAAGGCGGTGCGCAACAGGTCGGTGACGAAGCGGGCCGTTCCCTCCGCCGTCTTCAGCGCAACATTGCCGGAAAAACCGTCGGACACGATGACGTCAGCATCGCCCCGGCCGATCTTGTCGCCTTCTGTGAACCCTTCAAAGGACAGCGGCAGGCTGGACGCGGCGCGCAGGATCGCGGCGGCGTCGCGGATTTCCTCTGTGCCCTTCATCTCTTCCGTACCGATGTTCATCAGCCGGACGCGGGGGCTTTCCAGATCGAAGGCGATGCGGGCATACGCCGCGCCCATCACCGCGAACTGAACAAGATTGCGGGCGTCGCACTCGGTATTGGCGCCCAGGTCGAGCATGACCACGTCATTGTCGCCGAGGGTCGGCAGCAGCGCGGCGAGTGCAGGGCGATCAATGCCCTTCATCGTGCGCAGGGCAAGCTTTGCCATCGCCATCAGCGCGCCCGTATTGCCGGACGAGACGGCGGCTCCGCACTCGCCCGCCTTCACCGCGGCGATCGCCATGCTCATTGAGCTGGTCTTCTTGCGGATGGCGACGCTGGGCTTGTCCCCCGCATCCACGACATCGGGCGCGTGGACGATTTCCGACGCTGCGCGCAGATTGGGGTGATGGTCGAGCGCGGACTTGATCCGCGCTTCGTCTCCGAAAAGGGTGAAGCGCAGTCCTTCGTGACGGTGACGGGCGAGCGCTACACCCGCCATCATCACGCGCACGCCTTCATCCCCGCCCATCGCGTCGATTGCGATTCGCGGTTGACTGGACAAATTAACGCACCCTTTTCAGGAGAAACTTAGGTGTCAGGCCCCGACGGCGATGACTTCACGGCCGTTATAATGGCCGCAGGCGTCGCACAGATTGTGCGGGCGCTTCAGTTCGCCGCAGTTCGAGCATTCCTGGAACGCTTCGACGCGCAGCGAATCATGGCTGCGACGCATGCCACGGCGGGAAGGGGACGTTTTCCTCTTGGGGACAGCCATGTCGGCACCTTATTCCATAAATTGATCTGTTAGTGCGACTGGCCAGTTCCGAATGGATGCTGACGCCAACGGCGCCGCAGACCCATGCGGCCCGGTTGATCGCGAAGCCCTGCGCCTATAGCGTTTTTTGGGATCGGCGCAAGTGCTTCCTTGCCCCTTCCCCCTGCCCGCTTATGGTGCGCGTCATTCGATAGTTTGGGGAAAATAGGATGCTGTTGCCGATAACGCTGACTCTGGCGGCTGCCTGTGCGCTGCTCAACATGTGGCTGGCGACCCGCTGCGCGCGAATCCGCATAGCGGACAAGGCTCTGCATGGCGACGGCGGCAACAGCCTGCTGGCGAAGCGGATGCGGGCGCATGCCAATTTCACTGAATATACGCCGATGACGCTGATTCTGTTCGGGCTGGTGGAACTGGCGGTCGGGCCATCGACCTGGCTATGGGGTGCGGCGCTGCTCTTCGTGCTCGCGCGAATCGCCCATGGCTTTGGAATGGACGCAGAGAAGCCGACCGTGTGGCGCGCAGGCGGGGCGCTGCTGACCTGGGTGGTGATGGTCGGGCTGGCCCTCGCGGCGCTGTATATCGCCTATGGCGCGACGCGGGAGGTTCCGGCGCCGCCCGCCATGGCGATGATTCGGTAAGATCGTCAGCTAAGGACCGCGTCCGCCACAAAGGGGTTGGTGCGGCGCTCATGGGCGAAATTGCTCATCGGGCCGTGACCGGGGACGAAGGCGGTGTCTCCGCCCAGCGGCCAGAGCTTGCCGGTGATGGCGTCGATCAGATCCTGATGATTCCCCATGGGGAAATCGGTGCGGCCGATCGAACCCTGGAACAGCACGTCGCCCACGATGGCGAGCTTGCTGGGCGCATGGTGGAAAACGACATGGCCCGGCGTGTGGCCGGGGCAGTGATAGACGTCCAGCGTCAGATTGCCGACCGTGACCTGATCGCCGTCCTTCAGCCAGCGATCGGGCTCGAAGCTCTCGCCATCGATGCCATATTTGGCGCCGTCTTCGCCGAGACGGTCGATCCAGAAGCGATCGGCCTCATGCGGCCCCTCGATCGGCACGCCCAGATCGCGAGCAAGAATGCCCGCCTGACCGCAATGGTCGATATGGCCGTGGGTGACGAGGATCTTCTCGATGGTGACGCCATGCTGCTCCGCTGCCTTTTTGAGCATGGGCAGATCGCCGCCCGGATCGACGAAGGCGCCGCGATTGGTCGCCGTGCACCAGAACAGGGTGCAGTTCTGCTGAAGCGGCGTGACGGGAATCAGGGCGGCTTTGAGGGGCGGTGTCGTCATGCCGCCGATGTGGCGAAGCTGCGGGCCGGGCGCAAGGCTTTGGGGAGAATGCAGACATTTTGCGGCTGAATTCGAGGCGTCATACCCCTTGAGGGGCTTCGCTCGAATGAAAAATGGCCGGAGGCGGCCTCCTACCCCATTTCTTCGGTCGCGAAGGGTTCCGCGAGGCTGATGCTGTCCAGAACCTTGGCCGTCTCGTCCCGCACGCGCAGCATTACGCGATGCAGGCGGCATTCCGATTCGGGCAGGCAATTGGTGCAGGTTTCGTGCGCGAACCGGCTGGCGCAGGGCGTGAGCGCCAGCGACCCGCGCGTCAGCCGGACGATATCGCCATAGCTGATGTCGACAGGGGCCAGCGCCAGCCAATAGCCCCCGTCGCGCCCGCGCTGGGTCGCCACCAACCCCTCCCGCGCCAGTTCGGACAGGATCACGGTCAGGAATTTGGACGGGATATTCTGCCGCGTGGCGATCTCGCCCAGCGGCACCGGCCCTTGGCGGTAGCGGTCTGCAAGATGCTGGAGAGCGCGGATGGCGTAACGGGTCTTCTGCGAGAGCATGGGACTGTTATTCGCCTCCGCCGGAGATTTGACAAGCCATTCAGGGCCGGGGATCAGTCGTCGGATTGAGGGCAGCCCGCGCCTGTTTCGGGAAGTCGCTGAACAGGGCGTCGACGCCGGCATGGGCGATCGCCTGAACATAGCCGGCAAAGTCCCCCCTGCCCTGCGGATCGTCTGCGCGCTGGAAGGCTGCGGGCAGGAAGCCGTTCTCCATCCGCAGCGTCCAGACATGAACCTGCAGCCCCGCATCATGGGCGCGGCCGACAAGCCCCGTCGCGCCTTCCGGCGCCAGCACCATTGCTGCCGCCGGGCCGATCCCGTCGGCATAGTCCGCGACCTGCTTCAACCCCTCGATCGTCAGCATGTCGGCATAGCTGGTGCCGGGTTCGTCCGCCGGGCCGCCCTGGCTGTCGACGAGCTGGATCAGGCGCAGCCGGGAGACGGCCCGGATCGCCTTGAGATTCCCAACCTCGAAAGACTGGATGAAGACCGGATCAGCCTCCGTCTGATAGCCATATTTGCTGAGCAGAGCGAGCAACGGCGCCTGATGGGCCAAGCCGATCCCGGCAAAATAGCTGGGGTGCTTGGTTTCGGGATAGAGGCCGATGCGGCGGCCGGTTTCGGCTTCCTTGGCGCGGACAAGCTGCAATATCTCTTCGAAGGTCGGGATTTGGTAGAGGCCATCGAAACGGCTGTTGGCGGGGCGCACCTGCGGCAGCCGCTCGCGGGCGCGCAGGGTGCGCAACTCGGCCAGCGTGAAATCCTCGGTGAACCATCCGGTGATCTGCTGGCCGTCAATGGTCTTGCTGGTCTTGCGCGCTGCGAATTCGGGATGATCGACGACATCGGTGGTGCCGCCGATCTCATTTTCGTGCCGGGCGACGAGGACGCCGTCCTGCGTCAGCACCAGATCGGGCTCGATATAGTCGGCGCCCTGATCTATCGCCCGTTCATAGGCGGCAAGCGTATGTTCCGGCCGCTCGCCGCTGGCGCCGCGATGGGCGATGATGAAGGGTTCGGCTCTGGCTTCAGGCATCGCGGGCGCCACCGTAATGAGGGTGAGGAGAAGGAGGACTGCGGGCCGGAGCATCCTCCCCAAGCTCATGCCTTCACGCCCTCCAGCGCATCCTCATAGGTCGTCGCCTTGAAGCCGACGATGGTGCGGTCGCCCAGATCGAGGATCGGGCGCTTGATCATCGACGGATTGGCGCTCATCAGCAGGATCGCCTTTTCCGCGTCGATATGCGCCTTGTCGCCCGCGTCCAGCGCCTTGAAGGTGGTGCCGGAACGGTTGAGGATGGTTTCCCACCCATGTTCCATCACCCATTCCTCCAGCTTCGCCTTGTCGACGCCCGACACCTTATAGTCGTGGAAGCTGTAGGCCTTGCCGCTATTGTCGAGGAAATTCCGCGCTTTCTTGATCGTGTCGCAATTCTTGATGCCGTACATAGTAATCATGGCGGCTTATCCTTTGAACGCGGTGACTTCGATCTCGATTTTCATCTCCGGCTTGATGAGGCCAGTGACGATGCAGCTTGCCGCGGGGCGGATATCGCCAAAGACCGGCGCGGTAGCCTCGCCCAGAACGTCCCAATAGGCAGGGTCGGTGATGTAATAGGTCACGCGGACCACATCGGCGAAGGAGAAACCGGCCTCTTCCAGCGCCTTACCGATGACCTTCAGCGCGTTCCTGCCCTGATCGACGACGGATTCAGGCATGGCTTTGGTTTCGGGATCGGTGCCGGTGGTGCCGGCGACGAAGCACCAGTCGCCCTGAACGACGGCGCGCGAATAGCCGACCTGCGCCTCGAAAGGCGAGCCGGAGGAAATGAGCTGGCGGGGCATGGGGTATTCCCTTTGTGCTGTTCGGGAAGAAGGGGGCGGAGTATTGTGGCGGCTCTTGCCCCCTCGGCTTCGCGCTGTCCAGAGGCTTTTGCAACGCTGGAACGGCTACGCCCGCTGGCTCGTTGGCGCAGGAAAGGAGACATGCCATGGAACGACCCGATCCCAATCGCCTGCCCGACGTCGATGAAGAAAATAGCGAGCAGGCCGAGGCCGGCTCTCAGGCGCAGGATGTGGCGGAGGACGCCCGCGCGCGCGGCACCGACCTCAGCGAGGACAGCGAGCGCGGCGGCAAGGCCAATCCCGCTCAGATCCTGCCCGACGACACGCCCGATCTGGTGGAGAAGATGGAGGAAATGAACCGTTCGGGGAGAATAGATACCGACGCCTTTGCCGGGGAACCGCAGATGGACGACGAGGAAGACAGTCTCGGGCCGACCGAGGATGAGGATTAAGCGGCGCTTTGTTCCAGTGACAGATTGATCATGCCGCGTGCCATATGGCCCAGCGCCTCGCCCATGGCCTCGCCGAGCCGCGGATCGAGGCCGGGTTGGGCAGCGATGGCGCGGGTCATTGCGTTTGCCCATTGATCCGCCAGCGCCGGGGTGATCGGAAAGGCGCGGTGGAGCGACATGACGCACTGGCCGCGCTCGAACCAGTCGCGGGGACCGCCCGCCCAGCCGGCGAGGAAGCGGGTTAGGCCATGGCGGATCGCGCTCAGGTCGGCGGCGTGGATGGCGCGCAGGTCGGCATAGGCGGGGTCCTGCTCGATGAGGTCATAGAAGCGGTTGGCTATGGCGGCGACGGTCGGCTCTCCACCGATGCGATCAAAGGGGGTGGGCATAAGGCGGCTCTCCTGCTGGTCGCAGCTAGGGTGGCGGGTAAGGCTCGCCCGTCATTGATCGGGGTCAAATTCGGATGTTTCGGCGCGAGACGGCGGCGCCGGATTTGGCTATCGCCGCCCCATGAAGCGAATGACGGACAAGGAGCGCGTCCAGCGGGCGTGGCGGTATGAAGCGGGGCGGGCGAGTCAGGCCCGGTTGCGGCGACAGAAACCGAAGCGGCCTTCCTTTGCCGTTCTGGTGATCGGCGGGGTGATGATCGGCGGCGCCCTGGGCTGGTTCGGGCCTGATGCGGTGGAGCGGTTTCAGGGCGCTCGGCGGGAGGCGATGGCGCCGGTGGGCAGCGACACATTGTCGGCGCAGTTCGGCTTTTGCCATAGCGGCGGCGGGACCAATTGCGTGGTCGACGGCGACACTTTCTGGTTTCAGGGGCAGAGGGTGCGGGTGATGGACATCGACGCGCCGGAGACTCATGAGCCGCGCTGCGCGGAGGAAGCGGCGCTGGGCGCGCGGGCGACGCGGCGTTTGCAGGATTTGATGAATCAAGGCCCCTTCTCGCTGGAGAGCGGGGATCGGGATACCGACCGTTATGGGCGGGCGCTGCGGGTAGTGAGCCGGGGCGGGCAGTCGATCGGGGAGATGCTGGTGGCCGAAGGACTGGCGCGGGAGTGGGATGGGGCGCGGCATCCGTGGTGTTAGGGAGGGAGGGCTTGCGCCCTCCCCGCCTGGCCTAGCGGCAGTTGAGGTTGCCGCGGTCGATTTCGCGGCCCAGCAGCGCGCCCGCGCCGCCGCCGATCAGGATGCCCGCGGTGTTCGAGCGGCCGCGGTCGATCTGGCTGCCGAGCAGGCCGCCGAGCGCTGCACCGACGATCAGACCGGTGGTGCCGTCCGATCGGCGGCAATAATAGCGGTCGTCATAGCCGCGATAGATGCGGGTCGAACGGGTCACGCGGATCGGCTCATACCCCCCGCGATAGTAGCGATCCGGGCGGTAATAGCGGCCATAGCGCGGGTCCGGACGGTTCCAGTCATAGCTGTAAATGACGCGGCCGGGTCGGTTGTAGCGGTCATGCTTGCCGCCATGTTTCCAGTCGTCGCGGCCGTGGCCGGGATTGCCATGCTTGCCGTGACCCGCCCATGGAGGCGGATCGGCGGCGGCGGGGGCTGCACTGAGGGCCACGGCGCCGAGCGAAAAGGCGGCGATGGCGGTTTTCAGGGTGAACTTCATCATCGGTTCCCTTGGCTGTTTTCCGATGGGAGCAGAACAAAGCAAGTGCCTAAACGTTGCATGAACGGAACAAAACAATATGTTCATGCGGCGGTCAGCCTTGCCTGCTCCTGCCACAAGGATGGGGTGGCAGAGGTGACACGATGGGAACAGGGAAACATCGATTTTTTCCTGCCGCGGAGCAAGAACCGCTTGCGGCATGGAAAATGGGATTGGCCGCTCACGCGGTCAGAAGGCGTGCTGATCGCGGCCTGCCGCTGACCGGGTGGTCGGCGGGAGCGCTCTGTTCGGTGGCCGCTGCGCCATCATCCTTCCCGGGGTGCCCACGAACTCGATCGCCGTCAGGATCACCAGCTCCACCCGAAGCAACGCCATCCAAAGGCGGACGCCGAACATGGCTCAATGTTTGGGCAAGGTCGTAAATTTCTGGTGCGGGGTTGCGTCCAGGGCTCTGACCTGCCGACGGGGGCGACGTTTCCTGTTCGACCGAAGGGCGACACCGCTCCACCGGTGTCGCCCTTCGCTTTTCTCAATTACTCCGCCGCGATCCCCGCTGCCTTGAACATGTCCGGGTCGCTTTCGTCCGCGTTGGCAGCGGGGTTGCTCTTGAGCTTGGTGCGGCGATCAAACGCATCCCACACGTCGTTCCACTGCCCGCGGGTGGCCGCCTTCGAATATTCCGTCGCGCGGGTTTCGAAGAAGTTGGCGTGCTCCACGCCGTTCAGCAGCGGGGTCAGCCAGGGGAGCGGGTGCTCGTCGATCATGTAGATGGGCTTGAGGCCCAGCTGGCCCAGGCGCCAGTCGGCGATGTAGCGGACATATTTCTTGATGTCCTTGGGCGTCATGCCCGGCACCGGACCCATTTCGAAGACCAGATCGACGAACGCGTCCTCGATCCGCACCGTCTTCTGGCACATGTCCATGATGTCGTCCTTGACCGCCGGGGTCAGGCAATCGCGTTCCTTCACAAAGGCATGGAACAGGCGGATGATGCCTTCGCAGTGCAGCGTCTCGTCGCGGACCGACCAGCTGACGATCTGACCCATGCCCTTCATCTTGTTGAAGCGCGGGAAGTTCATCAGCATCGCGAAGCTGGCGAAGAGCTGGAGTCCTTCGGTGAAGCCGCCGAACATGGCCAGCGTCTTGGCGATATCCTCATCCGTGTCGACGCCGAACTGCTGGAGATAGTCGTGTTTGTCCTTCATCTCCTTATACTGCATGAAGGCGCTATATTCGCTTTCCGGCATGCCGATGGTGTCGAGCAGGTGCGAATAGGCGGCGATGTGGACCGTTTCCATGTTGCTGAACGCGGTCAGCATCATCTTGATTTCGGTCGGCTTGAACACGCGGCCATATTTTTCGTGGTAGCAGTCCTGCACCTCCACATCCGCCTGGGTGAAGAAGCGGAAGATCTGGGTCAGCAGATTGCGCTCATGGTCCGACAGCTTCTGCGCCCAGTCGCGGCAATCCTCGCCAAGCGGCACTTCCTCCGGCAGCCAGTGCAGCTGCTGCTGGCGCTTCCAGAATTCATAGGCCCAGGGATATTCGAAGGGCTTGTAGACCTTGCTGGCTTGAAGAAGAGGCATGGTGGTTACTCCGCGAACATTTTACCAGACCCTCTCCCCTTGTGGGAGAGGGAGGGGCCCGCGCCGTCAGGCGTGGGAGGGTGAGGGCGAGAGGCGCGCCGCGATGACCGCTACGACGCCTTCGGTATTTTCCATGACTTCATGGTTCCAGAAACGCAGGATCTGATA
>NZ_JBHIWJ010000044.1:0-242 GCF_041987595.1 Sphingobium sp.
GCGGCCGGACCGATCTTGTGCTGCGGCTCCAGGTCGATGCCCTGCGCTTCCAGGGATCGGTGATCAATCCGGGCGTCGATGTCGAGCTGGGCCAGCCTTTCATTGACATGTTCGGCCCAGGCTTCGCGCCAGTGGGTGAGAAGCTCGGTCTTGTTCCACTCGCGCACCTTGGCGCCGAAGCCGGCCTCCCCATCTTCGCCTACGGAGACTTCGCGCATGCCGAGCATCACATGGGCGTGCGG
>NZ_JBHIWJ010000044.1:252-35322 GCF_041987595.1 Sphingobium sp.
TCGACGAATTCTTGTCTAACGAAGTCGCGGGCAAGCTCGATCCCGTCGGCTTGGCTTATCTCGCGCGGAATGGCGAACTCGACTTCGCGGGCGAGTTGCGCGTCTTTGCGCAGTTCCGCCGCTTCGACATCGTTCCACAGCCGCTCGCGGTCGAGCCACTCCTCGGGTGCCCCCCCGGGTAGCATGACTTCGCTGTGCACGACGCCTGCCTTGTTGGAAAAGTCGTGGTGCCGGTCGAGCCGCTCGTCGCGCAGCCGCGAGGCCGAGCAGTAGGCGGCCGCTGCCACGGCGGAGGAGCCGGACGCCCGCGAGATGACCTTGGCCGAGAAGTGGTAGATCGCCATGACGGCAATTCATTTACACTCAAAAGCACACGTCGGCACGACGTATAAGCGCGCCCTCGAAAGATTTCATCAGTCTCGGGAACGCGAAATCTCAGGAGATTTCACGATGTTGTGAATAATCGGGAACCTCGATAACTGGTTCGTCCGACCCATACAATTGGAAGGACGGACCGATGCGCAAACCTCGCGATTATGATGCCGAACTCAAGGCACTGACCGAAAAGGCCAGGCAACTGAAGAGCCGCAAGCAAAGCCAGCTTGGCGAGCTGGTCCAAGCGACAGGTGCCGACGAGCTCACCATCGAGGAACTGGCTGGGGCCTTGCTCGCTGCCACCACAGTCGAACGTCCGACACGGGAGGCGTGGCGCAAGCGGGGTGCTGCCTTCTTTCAAGGGCGACGCGAAGACGCTGGCAGCCGCACTGGGGGCGAACAGGGCGGCGCTGCGAAGGACGACGGCCGCGCACCATCGTCTTCAGGCGAAGCAGGCGCGGCATGACACCCGCGACTGGCAAGTGAATCGGCGCGAACGCACGCGGCATCTGATTGAACTCGGCGGCCTCGTTATGAAGGCCGGGCTCGTCGAGCTTACCGACGATGATCGCGCCGTGATCCTCGGAGTGCTGGTTGAGGCGGCGGCAAAACTGCGCGGACCGGATCGGGATACCGTGCTGGCGCTATGGCAGCGGCGCGGGAAGCGGGCATTCGTTGAGGATGACAGCAAACTTGCGGAGTAAAGGTCAGTGCCGCCGATTACCGATCCTATCGCTGTTCCAGGCATCCGAGCAGGAAATCGGCCCGCGCATGTACAGGCAGCTTTGGCAGATCGACGGCCTCGTAGCCAAAACGCGGAAAGGCGCGGATCAGGCGCTCATATTCTTCGAGAGCGGCATCCATGCCATGGCGGCGGTCGGCATCATTCTCGAAGATCTCGGGCCACGGCGGCGTCAGGAACACTTGGCGATGATAGCGATGCGCGTGCGCAAGCGGTTCGGCGACCAACTCACCGCTGACATGTTCCAAGGCCACGGCTGCGTCGATCAGCCCCCGATCGAAGAAAACCCAGCCCTTTTGTTGTGCGGCTTCCATGCGATCACGCAAGGAAATCTGGATTGCGCGGCGGGCGAAGGCTGCGAGGTCAACCCAGGGAAGTGCTGAACCGCCTGATCGCATTTCCTCGGCAATGACCCGGCGCCCCGGTTCTTCCACGACAGATTGCCCGCGCCGCGCTAGCTCGGCGAGCAAAGTTGATTTGCCTCCGCCCGAGCATCCGGAAATCACAACAAACCGATTGGCGCCGTCCTCGCCCAATGCATTCACCCCGCCGCGCGCGCCGTCGCTTCAAGCTGAGCAATACGCTCCGAGCAGATTTCATGGACGACGCGGCCCAGCTCCTCGACACGTTCGCCAAGCCAGGTCAGCTCTTCCTCGCTGATCCGGTAGTGCTTGCTGTAGCGCGCCTTGACGTAGGCCTCCTTGAGCTTCTCGAACATCGCCCTCTGTTTGCGGTTGTCTCCTGGCCAGATGTAAGTGAGCCTGATGTCGAGCCGTTCGGCCTGGGTGCGCAGAAAACCGAGATTGTGGACATGAGGTGTGTAGAATTCCACCACGAGCAGGACGGAGTGGAGAAGGCTTTCCGTGGCCTGATGCAGTAGGAAAGCTGCCTTCTTCCAGCTCCTCCGCTGCATGTAGAACTTGTATCCTTCGAGGAACTCAGCAGCACTCGGCATCCACTCCTCAAAATACTCCTTCGCCATGTCCAGCGCCGCATGCGGCGTTTTGGGTTTGGGCTCGTGCAGTTCGGTGTCGTCGCTCTCGTAGAGCGCGATGCCGTCGCGGGCGACATCCATGAAGAAGTACCGTCCGTGCGCCAGCCCGTCGTTCACCTCGCCGAGTGTGTGGACGATGAAATTGACCGGCGTCTTAATGGTCCCGGCGATGCCGTATTCGCGCATCAGCCGGTCATCGACCTTGGCCCAGTATTTGACGCGGTCGGTCAGCCGCTTGTCGTTGACGATGACGAGCAGGTCATAGTCGGATTTGTAGCCCTTGGCGGTGTGCGGCTCATCGACCCAGTTGCCGCGCGCGTAGCTGCCGTAGAGAATGACCTTGAGAATGCGGCCCTTCTTCTTCCATTCGTGCTTGGCCAGCGCAAAGGCGTCTTCGAATTCCTCGAAGATGAGCTGGAGCACGCGCTCCAGTTCGCGTTGCTTGTTTGCGGGAAGATGATCGAGATCGCTGTGCATGATTGTCTCTACCCTGTCGGGCTTGCCGCGTGATGGCAAGTCATTGGGCGGCAAGCCATCACGCGGAATACGTTGATCACCACGGCCACAGGCGCCGCCACCATGGTTCGGGCTCACGCAATGTGCGCAAGAAGAGGATGAGCGCTGCGGTGAATTCGGCCTGCATCTCATCGGCGCTGATCCCGTGCCGCTCGGCAAGCTCGGGGTAGCTGGTCTCCTCGAAACGCATCGCCCAGAAAATCGCGCGCTGCCGCTCGGTCATCCGGCGCAGGGCACGAAAGCCCCGCCGCCGAAACACATGGGGGTCAAGCCGATCGGTCATGGCCGCGCCTCCCCGCCCGAGAGGAGAAAGTCCGCCGCCTTGTTGGCGGCACTTGCGGCCCGGGAAATGGCCTTCTCATCGGCGCGCATGACTTCGAGCCACGCACCGATGTAATCCGAATGCCGAACCGTCGGATGGATGCCGAGCGAAGCGCAGGTGAAGGCAGCCGCCATCTCGGCGACGAGCTCTTCCTTTGCGTACGCGGCCGATCCGAAAGCGCCAGACTGATCGCGGTTCAGGCGGCTGACATGGCCACTGTGATGCCCGAGCTCATGCAACGCGGTCCGATACCAGTTCACCGGATCATGAAACGCAGCCTGCGGCGGTACCTGCACATAGTCTTGGCTCGGCGAATAGAACGCCTCGCCGCCGCCAATGCGAAAATCCGCGCCGGTCGCTGCGATCACCCGGTCGGCCTCGGCAATCGCCATGACTGGATCGGGCAGCACGGGAATGCTGGTAAGGTCTTCGGGAAGCCCCTCGCACTGGTCGAGGTTGAACACGGTGAAGCGCTTCAGGAACGCAATCGTCCTTGCCTCGCGATCCTCACCCCGTGCCTTCTCGGCCTCGTCCTTGGGTGTGAAGCGGTCGGCATAGCAGATGACCGTTCCCTTCTCCCCGCGTCGGACATGACCGCCTGCCTTTTCGGCCTGTCTGTATGTCAGCCAGCGCTGCGAGCCATATTCTTGTTCGATCCCCGATGCCCACAAGATCAGCACATTGATCCCGGAATAGACCCGGCCCGATACTCCGTTGTGCGGCATCATGCAGGGACAGCGCGAGGCATCCCACGGTTGCACCCATGGGAGCCGGCCTTCTTCCAGCTCTGCGATGATCCCGGCAGTGACTTCTCCATAAAGGCTCTGACGCTCCGATGTGCTCATGGTCCTTAACCCCTTTCCTCAACCGCCATTGACCGGCGCCAGGGTGGCGGGGGGCGGCAGGAGCGGACCAAGAGCCCCGCCGGCCAAAGGCGGGGCGCACCCCCCGGGGTCCCCATTGTGCTTGCACAATGGGGTGGGCTCGTAGGGCTGGAACGGAGTGGAAGACCCGGGAGCGCAGCGGACGGGTTGCGCGCCGCCGAGGCGGGGCTACGGGGCAGCGACGCCCCCCGCCACCTTGACGCCGCAAGGCCCTACGCCGCCGTGCCACCAGCGCGGCGACCGCCCAAAGGGATGCGACCAGCATCCCGACCGGACCGCTTAAGGCGGGCCGGAACGCGTCACGTGATCGTCATGGCCATGCCGACGAGACCCCGTAGGGGGCTCGGCTGGAGCGAAGCGGAAGTAGAGCGCGATCAGGCCGAGACGGCCTGAGACGCCCACTCGAACTCTCACGGAAATTTATTTTTCGCAAAGGAGGGATGCCTTGGGTTCTCCACGGCTATCCAAGCGTAACTACCGCTCAGAAGGGCTCATTTGGGAGCCTTGACCCTGAGAAATTCGGTCTCAATTCTTGGCTTATCGCGGGCAAGACGACCGATCATAACTCAGGACGTTCGCATGATGACCGACCAACCTCCCGACCGCATCCTTCGCCTCAACACCGTGCTTGATCGCACCGGGCTCAGCCGCGCCACCCTCTACCGGAAAATCCAGGACGGCACCTTTCCAAGACAGGTGCGTATCGCCACCCGCTGTGCCGGGTGGCGGGAGTCAGCCGTCAACGAGTGGATGCGCAATCCGATGTTCTATCGGGTCGAGGAAGTCCGATAGCGGCAGCTTCGCGCTTGTTCAGGTCCTTCAAGGCTGCGGAGGGTGCTCGCGAGATGCAATCCGTTCATGCCTTGGCCGACCGTCGCCCGAGGAGCCTCAGGGTATGCGCGGTTGGAGCCTCAAATCGGACTGCCAACGATTAGCTGCCTTGCTAGGCTTAAAATTATGTCTCATAACATTATCCGTGTTGCTTTGTGGATAATGTTGTGAGACATATGCGCTATTGAGCAGCAAGGCAAACATCATGAGCCACTCTGAAAGCAATATTACGCGCCACATGGACGCCCGCATGAACCAGCGTGGCATCCCCGGCGCGCTGGTTGATCTGGTCTTGTCACACGGTCGCTGGGATGGCGATGCATGCAAGCTTGACCGGAAGCACCTGTCCAAGCTCAAGGATGAGGTCGAGCAGCTGCGATCGACTGTGTTGAAGGCACTGGACAAGGGCGGCGTTGCCGTCGTCGAAGCCGGTGGTGCGCTGGTCACCACTTATGCTCGTCCGAAGACGCGGAGGGGCCGCAAGTGAGTGTCGTGGCAAGACTCTCAAATGCGTTCGCGACGCAAACGGGCATCCGCAGTGTGGAAGCGATGCCGATCGCTCTTGCTGTATGCGTGGCGGCCGAACGCGGGATCGATGCTTCGGCACCTGTTGAGCTTTTTACGGCCCTCGCTCGGCACTTGAAGCCTGTCAACGAAGCCGATGCGCTAGTACATGTACGTGCCTGGCTTGAAGACATTGATTTGTCCGATGCTCAAGTCCGAGGCATTCAAAGCCTTCTGCCCATCCAAGTTCCGCTGGCCATCGATTGGACGGCCGAGTTGGAGGCAATGGTAGACGATACCCGTTATCGGGAACCATTCATTCCGATTAGCCCTCGAGTTGGTGCATCGATTGGCGCCTCGCTCGATATTCCGGCCGACGAGACTGTTGCGTGCCTGTTCGCTGGCAGCGCCACCATTGCATGGGGTCTCGCGCAGGGCCGCCCGGTTACGCTTCATGTGACCAACTGGCAGACGGAGGTGGTCATGGCGTTGCTTGCCTTTGTGGATGGCCGCTCGCTGCGAGTTGACCGCAGGAATCCCATCGAAACAATACCGTACTCCGATGGATCATTCACCTTTCAAGAGAATCATGCACCACAGTCCGGCGCATACGATCACCTGATATCGGTTCCGCCTCTCGGCTACCGCATGAAGGATGGCCAAGCCGCAGGTATGTTGTTTGAGGCTTGGCAGGTAGAGCAATTGGCACACCGGGCTAGAAAAAGCTTCGTGGGCGTCGTCACCGACGGGCTGTTGTTTCGGGAAAACCGCAGTGAAGTTGCATTCCGCGAGCAGCTCTGCACGACGGGCGGGCTTACAGTCACCAGCCTCCCACCCGGCATTTTTGGGCGCGCAAGCGGCGTCCAGGTAGACCTCCTGAGAATTGATCAGATGGACCGGCCTGATGCCACATTCGTTGACGGCCGAACCATGGAACGGATCAGCCGCAGCGGACGTGAACAGGAAGACCTGATCATCAAGCAGCTCGAAAGCCTGGGTGTAGCGCCAGTGCGCGATATCGGCATCGAAGAATTGGCTGCCTCGAACTACAATCTGCTGCCTAGCCGATATATCGTCAGCGATGAATTGGCCCGCATGGACGAGGCTTTGTCGGCGCGCCGCACTATCCGGCTTGGGGATATCGCCAAGGTCCTTCGCCCGCGAGCACCGCAACCTGTTCGTGGCGATCCGTCGGACGACGACGTCATCGGTCTTGAGATCGCCGTGTCCGACATCATCGACGGAAAGGTTGGTTCGCCGTCCAAAGAAGTCCGTTTCCCGGCCCGCGAGCGCATAAGCGTAAGCAAGGTACACGTCGAGATGGATGACATCCTCGTAAGCGTCAAAGGCAACGTCGGAGTCGCAGGCATCGTCGGCATGAGCGCGATCCTGGATGAGTTGATGGACACGCCGCAGATTGTCGTTTCCCAAAGCCTGGCGATCATCAGATTGCAGCGAGGTTCGCCCATCCGCCGACCACGTGTTCTGGCTGGAATCCTGTCGTCCCCGCAAATGCGGGCGAAGCTTCAGGCTCTTGCTGGTGGCACTACCGTGCCCAGCCTGCCTATCAGCGCCCTTCAGGACCTTGCCATTCCGGTACCTGATGCGGACGAAGCCTTTGAGATCGAAGGCCGCCTGGAAGAACTCGACACAATGCAAGAAGACATCGAGCAAAGAATCAGCAACCGCCGCATCATGCAGGATGCGCTGTGGCGGAAATTCTGGAACATGCCGTCCGAACAGGAAGACGCATGAGCGCGCAATTCAGGAATGAAAGTACAAAGTCTGTGGCCAGTGATCCCAAGGTAATCGAAACCAGCCTGTTCAAAATGGCGGACCAGCTTCGCGCCAATTCCGGATTGAAGCCGTCGGAATACAGCCGCCCAGTGCTGGGCCTGCTATTCCTGCGCTATGCCGAGGGGCAGTTCGCGCGCGTGGAGAAGACCATGGCGCCCAAGCCCGGATCGCGCCTCAAGCCCGGCCCAGATGACTACAAGGCGCAAGGGGTGATCTACCTCTCGCCCGAGGCGCGCTTTTCGCATTTGCTCAGCCTGCCGGAGGATGCCGATGTCGGCCGCGCGCTAAACAATGCTATGAAGGATATCGAGCGGGACAATGCCGAGCTCGAAGACGTCCTGCCCAAGAACTTCAACGAAATCCCCAAGGACACGTTGATCGAGTTGATCCGCCTGCTTCAGCCGCTGGAGATAGACGGCGACGCTTTCGGCCACGTCTACGAATATTTCATGGGAGAGTTCGCCAAGCAGGAGATGCAGAAGGGCGGCGAGTTCTACACGCCCAGCTCGATTGTCCGGCTGATCGTCGAGATCATGGAGCCGTTCCACGGCCGCATACTCGATCCGGCCTGTGGATCGGCAGGCATGTTCGTCCATTCGGCAGACTTCGTGAAACGCCACCAGCGCGCGCCGGACAAGGAAATCAGCCTGTTTGGCATGGAAAAGACCAAGGAGACGATCCGGCTCGCCAAGATGAACCTGGCGGTCCACGGCCTGTCCGGCACCATTGCCGACACCAACAGCTATTATGACGATGCGCCCGAAGCGTTCAAAGGCGTGCCGCTGGTCGGCGGCTTCGATTTCGTGATGGCCAACCCGCCGTTCAACGTCTCGGGGGTGGAGAAGGCCAAGCTGAAGACGGTGACGGCGGGCGGGACCGAGGTGGTCAAGCCGCGCTTCCCCTTCGGCCTGCCCAGCACCGACAATGGCAACTACATCTGGATCAGCCAGTTCTATTCGGCGCTGAACGACAATGGCCGCGCCGGGTTCGTCATGGCCAACAGTGCGGCGGACGCGCGCGGCAGCGAGGCAGATATCCGGCGCAAGCTGATCGAAAGCGGCGCGGTGGACGTGATCGTCTCGGTCGGCCCCAATTTCTTCCTGACTGTTACCTTGCCCTGCACCTTGTGGTTCTTCGACCGGGCCAAGCCGCGCACTGCCCGCGCGGACGAAGTGCTGTTCATCGATGCGCGCCACATCTTCAACCAGGTCGACCGCGCGCACCGCGATTTCCGCGACGATCAGATCGAGTTGCTCGCCAACATCGTCCGACTGTGGCGTGGCAATGAGCCAGAACTGGCCTTCGGATCGGCGCCGCTGCTGCGCGAGCGGCTGGGCGGGTTGGATGCCTACACGGACGTCCCCGGCCTGTGCCGCGTGGCCGCGCGCAAGGAGATCGAGGCCCAGGGCTGGTCGCTCAACCCGGGGCGCTATGTCGGCGTGGCCAAGGGCGAGGCGGACACTGAGGATTTCAAGGAAAAACTGGAAACCTTGCAGGAGGAACTGGAGCGTCTGAACGGGGAGGCAGCAGAGTTGCAGGCGCGGATTGCGCTGAACGTGGCGGAGTTGGTGGCGTGATAACACTGCGCGACTTACTGTTAGACAGCCGTGACGGCGAATGGGGCAAAGGGGAGCCGTTCGGCCAGTCAGTGCATATGCAGGCTATTCGGGGAACAGACTTCGAAGATGTTCGGCTAGGAAACACCTCGTCCGTTCCTGATCGACACCTTGTTGCTCGTCACGCTGCGCGTAAGAAATTACAAAAATGGGATATCGTTTTCGAAACCGCCGGTGGCTCGAAGGATCGCCCTACAGGTCGGTCGGTTTTACTCACTCCGAGCCGGATGGCACGTTTTGAGCTCCCTGTGACATGCGCAAGTTTCGCTCGCTTCCTTCGGATTGATCCTGAAAAGGCCGACCCAGAGTTTGTGTTCTGGCTTTTGCAAGACATGTATCATCGGCGCGAACTACTTCGGTTCCATACCCAGCATACAGGAGTCGCGCGTTTTCAATTCACTACGTTTGCCGACACTTGGCCTTTGAATTTGCCGCCGAGACCAGTCCAACGCCGTATCGCCGATATCCTGTCCGCCTATGACGACCTGATCGAAAACAACACACGGCGCATCGCCATCCTGGAAGACATGGCCCGCCGCCTGTTCGATGAGTGGTTTGGTCGGGATGCAGATGTTGGAGATAGGGAACCAGTTCGGATTGATACGCTGATCGATTTCGATCCGAAAACCAAGGTAACCAAGGAAGGGCGGAAGCCTTTTCTTCCTATGCCGTGTGTGCCCACCAATTCGATGGTCGTATCGGACTGGGAAGAACGTGAAGGCAATGCTGGATCGAAGTTCTTGAATGGCGACACACTCTTGGCCAGAATTACGCCGTGTCTGGAAAACGGGAAAACGGCATTCGTTGATTTCCTTCCGGATGGCGCAGCGGGATTCGGCTCAACGGAGTTCATTGTCATGCGCGGACGTGCGGTGCCGCCTGAGTTTGTCTACTGCCTCGCGCGCTCCGAGGCCTTCAGAGAACACGCCATCAAGAGCATGAGTGGGGCGACGGGAAGGCAGCGCGTAAGCAGTGCAGCGGTCGCGCAGTTCGAGATTGTATCACCGCATCCTGAGCGGCTCGAGAAGTTCGGCGAAGCTGCAAGGCGGATCTTCTCAATGGTCAGGTCATTGGCGGACGCCAACACCAACCTCCGCACCACCCGAGACCTTCTCCTGCCCAAGCTAATCTCTGGCGAAATCGAGGTGTGCGTCGCTGAGGAAGCATTGCAGGCCGCTGCTGCATGACGCAGCCCGCTAGCCCTGACGATCTCGGACGCTACCCGACGCGCGAGGAATCGCTAGGCCGGGTGCTTTCTGCGTTCGGCGAGGGCCAGATGGTCGAGGACCCGGCTGTCGCGCGGCTGGTCGAACTCGGCTGGCGGCACGAAAATCTCTACACCGAAAACCCGCTGGCGCTCGCGCCCGATCCGCGCACCGGGCGCACCAGCTTTCGCCAGGCGATGCTCCCCGGCCCGCTGCGCGCCGCCGTCGAGCGACTGAACTCTGATCTTGACGCCGATGCTGTCAGTGCGGTCATCGATGAATTGATGCGCAATCGGGCAGACATGAACCCCGTCGCTGCCAATCGCGAGGTCATGGGCCTGCTGCGCGATGGCGTGGAAGTGCGCACGACCCTGCCAGATGGGACCAGCGAAACGCGCATCGCCCGCGTGGTCGATTGGCGCAATCCCAAGGCCAACGACCTGCTGATCGCCCAGCAATTCTGGATCGCCAGCGAAATCCACAAGCGCCGCGCCGACCTCATTGGTTTCGTCAATGGCGTGCCGCTTCTGTTCATCGAGCTGAAGGCCAGCCACCGCAGCGCGCAGGCGGCCTATGACCAGAACCTGCGCGATTATCGCGATGCCGTGCCGCATATCTTCTGGGGCAATGGCATCGTACTGCTCTCCAACGGCGACGATGCCCGCATCGGCGCGCCCTTCGCCGGTTGGGGCCATTTCAAGGAATGGAAGCGGATCGACGATGAAGGCGCGAAGGGTGTCGTCAGCCTTGATACCGCGCTCACCGCCGCCTGCTCGCCGGAGCGGCTGCTCGATATCGTCGAGAACTTCGTGGTGTTCGAGGAAACCCGCGACGGCCTGATCAAGAAGATCGCGCAAAACCACCAGTATCTCGGCGTGAACAAGGCGGTGGCCGAAATCGGCAAGGCGGGCGGCAAGCTCGGCGTGTTCTGGCACACGCAAGGATCGGGCAAGTCACTCTCCATGCTGACCTTCACCCAGAAGGTTCTGCGCACCAAGCCCGGCGGCTGGACCTTCCTGATCGTCACCGACCGACAGGAACTGGACGAGCAGATTGCGGAGTTTTTCCAGGCCTGCGGTGCCTTCTCGCTCCCGCTGCCGCAAGTGCAGGCGCAGAGCCGGGCACATCTGCGCGAACTGCTGTCCGGCAACGCCCGCTTCGTCTTCACCCTGATCCACAAGTTCGGGACCGAGATGGGCGAGACCTATCCCGAACTTTCGCAGCGCGACGACATCATTGTCGTCACCGACGAGGCGCACCGCAGCCAGTATGACGTGCTGGCATCCAACATGCGCCGCGCGCTGCCCAATGCCGCTTTTATCGGCTTCACCGGCACACCTCTGATGGCGGGCGAGGAGAAGACCCGCGAGGTCTTCGGCGACTACATCTCGGTCTACAATTTCAGCCAGTCGGTCGAGGATGGGGCGACCGTTCCGCTCTATTACGAGAACCGCATCCCCGAACTGCAACTCGATACCGAGGACCTCGATGCCGCTGCCGAGGCGATTAAGGATGACGCCGGTCTTGACGAGGAGGAGGAAAAGCTCGTTGACCGCAAGGTCGCGCGGCAGATCGCGCTGATCAAGCGGGGCGACCGGCTCGACAAGATTGCCGAGGACGTCGTCCGTCACTTCATGGGTCGAGGCTATCGCGGCAAAGCGATGTTCATCGCCATCGACAAGGAAACCGCCGTGCGGATGCATGGCAAAGTCCGCGCCGCCTGGGATGCTGCGCTGGCCGAGAAGGGCTTGGCACTCCAGGCGCTGTCCGGCGAGGCGCGCGAGGCCGCCCAGGCCGAACTCAAATGGCTGCATGAAACCGATATGGCCGTGGTGGTCAGCCAGGGGCAGAACGAAATCGCCGACATGGCCGCCAAGGGCCTGGACATCCGCCCGCACCGCGAGCGGATGGTGAAGGAAGACCTCGACGAGAAGTTCAAGGCCCCGGCCGATCCGCTGCGGCTGGTTTTCGTCTGCGCGATGTGGATCACTGGCTTCGACGTGCCGACCTGTTCGACCGTCTATCTCGACAAGCCGATGAAGAACCACACGCTGATGCAGACCATCGCGCGTGCCAACCGCACCGCGCCGGGTAAGTCGGCTGGCCTGATCGTGGACTATGTCGGCGTGTTCCGGAACCTGCAAAAGGCGCTGGCGATCTATGCCCAGCCTTCTACGGAAGGCTCCGAGCCGATCGAAGACAAAGTAGCGCTTGTCGACCGGCTCAGGACGGCAGTGCACCAGGCAATGGATTTCTGCCGTCGTCGTTCGGTGGACCCAACGCGGATCGTGAGGGCCAAGGGATTTGAACGGATAGCCCGGCTTGCCGAGGCGGTCGAAGCCGTCATGGGCACCGATCAGGAGCAGCAGGCATTTTTGCGCCATGCCGGTGACGTCTGGACACTGTTCAAGGCAGTCCTGCCCGATCCGGCAGCAGATCAGTGGCGCGTGGAAGCTGCCGTGCTTCACGTCATGGCCGAGAAGGTTCGTGCCCTGCGGGAAGACCCGGACAGGAAGGCACGGGTCCAGCGCGTCGCGGACGAGATTGAAGCCCTGCTGGACGAGGCCATTCTCGGCATCGAGATCACGGCGCCGGTTCGGTCCGGCGACGACATGGAGGGATTATTCGACCTTTCGCGGATCGACTTTGAAAAGCTGCGTGAGCGTTTCACCCAGGGACAAAAACGCACGCAAACGCAGAAGCTGAGAACCGCCATTGAACGCAAGCTGGAGGAGCTGGCTGCGCAGAACCCAACCCGATCGTCACTTGTCGAACGGTTTCAGGAACTGATCGCGGAATACAACGCCGGCAGTCTAAACGTGGAGCGCCTGTTTGACGCATTGATGGCGTTCATCCAAGACTTGGATGATGAACAAGGTCGGGCAATTCGCGAGGGACTTTCTGAAGAGGAACTGGCCATCGTGGACATTCTCACAAAGCCGGAACCGGAGCTTACCAACGACGAACTGGCGTTGGTCAAGCAGGTAGCAAGAGCGCTGCTGGAAACGTTGAAGCGAGAAAAACTCGTCCTTGACTGGCGGTTGAAAGAACGTGCCAAAGCCGCAGTTCGCAGCGCTATTCAACAGGCCCTCGACGATTTGCCTCCCGCATATGACGATACGATCTGGCAGGGGAAGGTCGCTCAAACCTATGAGTGGATTTTCGATCACTACCCGAGCGGCGCCAGCGTCAATTGATGCGCACTGGGCAAAGGCGGGAAGGAGAGGTAAACTATACTCTCAGCCAGCCATCGCACCCGGGAAGGGCAAGATAGTGGCTCCGCTCCGCAATGAATCCAAGAGATCGGACCACCATTGCGCCATGGCGACCCGCTCTTTCCAATGGGTGCCGCGATGGTAGGCCGCGCGCACCTTGTCGCTGTCCCCATGCGCGAGCGCGCGTTCGATGGCGTCGGGGGACCATTTGCCCGATTCGTTGAGCAGGGTGCTCGCCATCGCCCGGAAACCGTGCCCGGTCATTTCGTTGCTCGTATAGCCAAGGCGGCGTAGAGCCGCGTTGAGGGTGTTTTCCGACATCGGCCGTGTTCGGGACCGCATCGACGGAAAAACGTAACCCGACGACCCGGTGATGGATTGGATTTCCTGCAAAATCGCGATCGACTGACGCGAGAGCGGCACGTGGTGAGACTTGCGCATCTTCATCTTCTCGGCCGGAATGGTCCAAAGCCTGGTTTCCAGGTCGATTTCGTCCCATCGGGCATGACGAAGTTCGCCGGGGCGGACGAAGACATGTGGTGCCAATTGCAATGCCCATTTCGTCATGCCCAGGCCTTCGTAGCCATCGATGGCCCTGAGCAGGTCGCCAACCTCACTGGCATCGGTGATTGCACCATAGTGGGTGACCGTTGGGGTGGTCAGCGCCCCGCGCAAATCACGAGTGGGGTCTGACCGCAGGCGGGCCGTGGCGACGGCGTAGCGGAACACGGCTCCGGCCAGTTGCAAGGTGCGTCGGGCGCTTTCAAGCTTACCCCGCTTCTCGATCTTGCGGATCGCTGCGAGGGCGTCGATCGGCTCGATCTCATGAATCGGCATTTTGCCGATCGAGTTGTCCAGCAGACTGAGCAGATATTCGCAGCGTGCGGCTGTAGCAGGTGCCCAGGCCCTGTCACCATCGCGGCGTCGCTTGCGGCAATATTCGTTGGCGATGCTGGTGAAGGTGTTTTCCGCCAGTGTGCCCGCCCTGAGCTTTTCGCGTTGTCTCTCAAGCGCAGGGTCCTTGCCGTCTGCAATCAGGTCGCGAGCGTCATCGCGCATTTTTCGCGCGTCGCGCAGGCTCACATGAGGGTAAGCGCCGAAGCTCAGCTTTTTCTCAGATCCGCCGTGACGGAACTTCATCCGCCAGAGTCGCGAGCCAGACGGGGAGATCACTAGAAAGAGGCCCAGCTCATCATAAAGCTTATAGGGCTTATCGCGCGTCTTGGCTCGGCGAATTGCTATATCGGTCAATGACATAGGTCAGGCCTTCCATGGCGAGGCCCCCAGCCTTGGGGGCCTCGAGCAATTTTTGGCCCGCTATTTTCGAAAAAGGCCCCACTTTTGCCTGGGCTTCCATGGCATGAGGCGAGATTTCACGAGCCGGATGACCCGAAAAATACCGCAGAATTCAGCGGTTTGTAAAGCTGTCGGGGATGTCCTGAGATCGAGAATTGGAGCGGGTGAAGGGAATCGAACCCTCGTCGTAAGCTTGGGAAGCTTCTGCTCTGCCATTGAGCTACACCCGCCCGGGCGACATGCGGCTTAGCCGTTGATCCCCATGGCGTCAACGACATCGGCGCGGAGAATTTTGCGGAAATTCAGCCGTAGGGCGCTTCGGCATCCCGCGCCGGAATGGCCCCGCGGCGGCCGATATTCCATCCGGCAAGGCGATGCCCCGCCCCGGCAGATTCGCGCGGCGTCAGACCAGCCAGTCGTGCATGGAGATAGCCGCCGTTAAAGGCATCGCCTGCTCCGCTGGAATCGATCACCACCAGCTTGGCGGGCGGGGCGATGACCGCGCCATCCACCAGACAGCCTTCCGCGCCCAGCTTCACCACCACCTCGCGGCCTTCTACGGCGCCCCAGCGGCGTGCGGCGTCCGACGCGTCGTCGGCTTCGCCCATTTCAACCTCGTCGGCCAGCGTCGGCAGGCAGATGTCGCTGACGGCGATTGCGCGATCGCGCCAATGCCGGGCCGTAGCAGCGTCAGGCCAGAGGCGGGCGCGATAATTGCCGTCAAAGGCAACCTTGCCGCCACGGGCGCGAACGGCTTCGCAAAGAGCCAGCAGCTTCCCGCGAGCCTCTTCAGGCAGGATGGCAAGGGTGATGAGCGAGAAATAAAGCAGGTCCGATCCGGCCGCCTGATCGATCATGGCGGCGCTCTCCGGCAGGTCGAACATCCGCCGGGCGGCGGCTTCCCCGCGCCAATAATGGAAGCTGCGTTCCCCCTGCGGGTCGGTTTCGATGGCATACAGGCCGGGCAGGCTTCCTTCCGCCGCGATGAGCAGAGAGGTGTCGATCCCCTCCCCTTCCCATTTGGCGCGCAATTCGGCGCTCATCGGATCGGCGCCGATGGCGCTGGCAAAACGCACCCTGTCGCCCGAACGGGCCAGATGGATCGCGGTGTTGATGACGTCCCCGCCATAGCGCAGGTTCCAGCCATCGCCGTCGGCGCGGCTCAGTTCCAGCATCGCCTCGCCGATAACGGTGATCCCTGCGGTCTTGCTCATGATGGGGCTTATCTCTCCTTGAGGTCGCGCTTCCTTGGCGCGGAGCGGACCTGCAAGTCAATGTCGGGTGACGCCGACATTCGCTTTCGCAAGCGGAACGTTCGGGGGCCCGGAACGTTGTCATCGGGAACAAGAGAACGCCACGGGGACTTTTTATGACTATGGCGGCGCCCGAAGGATCTGGAAACCGCTTCGAGCTGCTGGTCCAGAACGTCACCGACTATGCCATCTTCATGTTGTCGGTGAACGGCATCGTCATCAGCTGGAACGCCGGTGCGCGCCGGTTCAAGGGTTATGAGGCCGAAGAGATTATCGGCCAGCATTTTTCCCGATTCTATACGGCGGAGGATCAGGCGGCGGGCATCCCTGCCCTCGCGCTGGAAGCGGCCGAGCATGAAGGCCGGTTCGAAGCCGAAGGCTGGCGCGTGCGCAAGGATGGGACGCGTTTCTGGGCCAATGTCGTCATCGACCCCATTCGCGATTCGACGGGGCAGCTCATCGGCTTCGCGAAGATCACGCGCGACCTGACCGAGCGTCGCGCTGCGCAGGAGGAATTGCGGCGCAGCGAGGAACGGTTCAGGCTACTGGTGCAGGGCGTCACCGATTACGCCATCTACATGCTCGATCCCGTGGGGACGATCACCAGCTGGAATCCGGGAGCAGAGCGGTTCAAAGGCTATACCACCGACGAGATATTGGGGCAGAATTTTGCGCGCTTCTATTCGGAGGAAGACCGGATGGCAGGCGTTCCGTCCCGCGCGCTGGAAACGGCGTCGCGCGAGGGGCGGTTCGAGGCGGAAGGCTGGCGCATCCGCAAGGACGGATCACGTTTCTGGGCGCATGTCATCATCGACGCGATCCGCGATCCGATGGGGGAGTTGATCGGCTTTGCCAAGATCACCCGCGATCTCAGCGAAAAGCGCGAAGCGCAACTCGCGCTGGAACAGGCGCGAGAGGCGATCTTCCAGTCTCAGAAGATGGACGCCATCGGCAAGCTGACGGGTGGCGTGGCGCATGATTTCAACAACCTTCTAGCAGTGATCGTGGGCAGTCTGGATCTGGCGAGGCAAAGGCTGGCGACCGGGGCAGACGTGTCGCGCTATATCGACAATGCCATGACCGCCGCCGAACGCGGCGCGACGCTGACGCAGCGGATGCTGGCCTTTGCGCGCAAGCAGGAACTGAAGCTGCAAAGCGTGGACTGCATGGCGCTGGTGCGGGACATGGCGGATCTGCTCAAGACCACCCTGGGATCGGGCGTTGCCATAGAGACGCGCTTTCCATTGCATCTTGCCGCCGCCCATGCCGATCCGGCGCAGCTGGAACTGGCCTTGCTCAATCTGGCCGTGAATGCGCGCGATGCCATGCCTGAGGGCGGAAACATCATCATCGAAGGGGCCGAATTGAGCTTGCTGAAGGAACAGCGGCCCGATCTGGAAAGCGGCCATTATGTCCGCCTGTCGATCATCGACGAAGGCGAAGGCATGGACCCGATGACGCTCGAACGGGCGCGGGAGCCTTTCTTCACGACCAAGGGCGTGGGCAAGGGCACGGGCCTTGGCCTCTCCATGGCGCACGGATTCGCGCAACAATGTGGCGGGTCTCTCACCATCAACAGCGAATTGGGACGGGGAACCACCGTTTCGCTCTGGCTGCCGGTCGCGCCGGCGAGCGCGGTGGTGGAAGAGGTGGTGGAAGCGATCGATCCCCTGGCACTGACCCCGATAGAGCCGCTCGTGATATTGGCGGTCGATGATGATGATCTGGTGCTGACCAACACTGCGGGTATGCTGGAGGAGCTTGGACATACGGTGTTTCAGGCCGGGTCTGGCATCGACGCGCTGCGGACGCTGGAGCAGGGTAGCGTGGATCTGGTCATTACCGATTATGCGATGCCGGGTATGAATGGCGCGCAGTTGGCCGACGAGATCGAGGAAAGGCTGCCAGGCCTGCCCGTAGTCATCATTACAGGCTTCGCCGAGTTACCCCCGCATATGACGAGCAGACCCAGACTGGATAAGCCGTTCAAGCAGGCCCAGCTGGCGCGCATCGTGACGGCGGTGACGCAGGGAAGTCAGCGCGTGGTTCGCCTGGCCGCACACACCGGCGATCTCTGAATCTGCAATGCGCAAACCGTAGCATTTTCATGATAGTGCGATGCCGCGCGCCCATTTTACCAAAAAATTTAAGAAGCGCTCGTAAAACAAGGCGGTTACGGCCAGCCATCCCTTGCAACGGAAGGGGACTTCGCCAAAGAGACAGAATATCGCCCGCCATTTCTCGCCTGATCATAGGATCTCATGACCACGCAAGTCGCCCCGACATCGCATTTCTACACCTCGCTGCGGATGCGTCTTCATTATCTGGACTGGGGGAACAGTTCGGCCCCGACCCTGATTCTGGTGCATGGCGGGTTCGACCATGCGCGCAGTTGGGACTGGACGGCGCGAGCGCTGTCGAAAGATTATCATGTCATCGTGCCCGATCTGCGCGGTCATGGCGACAGCGCCTGGTCGGCCGAAGGCTCCTATATGATGGCCAACTTCGTCTATGATCTTGCTCAACTGGTGGAGCAGTTGGGGCGCGAGCCGGTGACATTGGTGGGCCATTCTCTGGGGGGCTCCATCGCGCTGCGCTATACCGGGATGTTTCCGGACAAGGTGTCACGGATCGTGGCGATCGAAGGGCTTGGCCTGTCACCCCTGCGCATCGAGGAGGAGGCGCAAAAGGCCGCGCCTGACCTGTTGCGCGCATGGATCGACAAGCGCAAAGCCGGCGCGCGGAGATCGCGGCGGCATTATCCGACCATAGAGGCCGCCGTTGCCCGCATGCGCGAGCGGAACGACCATCTGTCGGTGGAACAGGCGATGCACCTCACCATTCATGGCGTGAATCGCAATGAAGATGGGAGTTATCGGTGGAAGTTCGATCCCTATCTGCGCGACGCCGCACCGCAAGTCGGGAGCGATTTCGAACTGCCCGAATTCTGGAGCCGCATCACCTGTCCCACCCTGCTGTGCCTGGGCCTGGACAGCTGGGCGTCCAATCCGGTCAAGGATGGCCGCGCCGGCCATTTCCAGAACGCCCGGCTGGCCGAGTTCACCGATGCCGGGCATTGGCTGCATCACGACCAGTTCGATCAGTTCATTACGGAATTGCGTGCTTTTCTGACGAATTGAACGCAGTGATGGCCGCCTGATATTCGGCTCTGAGCTGCTCGATAAAGCTGGTCGCGGACTGGACTTTGTGGATCGCTCCGATCCCTTGCCCCGCCCCCCAGACATCGCGCCACGCCTTTTTGTCGCCTCCCGCGATGCTGCCAAAGTCCATTTCCCTGGCCTTGGGCAGATTATCCGCGTCCAATCCAGCAGCGCTGATGCTGGGACGCAGATAATTGCCGTGAACGCCGGTGAAGAAATCGGAATAGACGATATCGCCCGCTCCGCTGTCGACGATCATCTGCTTGTATCCGGCATCGGCATTGGCTTCCTCCGTCGCGATGAAGGGGGAGCCCATATAGGCAAAGTCGGCGCCCATCATCCGCGCCGCCGCGATCGAGCGGCCCGTGGCGATGGCGCCCGACAGGGCCAGCGGACCATCAAACCAGGCGCGGATTTCCTCGACCAGCGCGAAAGGCGACAGGGTGCCGGCATGACCGCCAGCCCCCGCCGCCACCGCGATCAGGCCATCCGCGCCCTTTTCGATCGCCTTGCGCGCAAAAACATTGTTGATGACGTCGTGCATCACGATGCCGCCATAGCTGTGAACGGCCGCATTCACATCTTCGCGCGCGCCCAGAGAGGTGATCACGATCGGCACGCGATATTTGACGCAGAGGGCGAGATCCTCCTCCAGACGACTGTTCGTGCGGTGGACGATCAGGTTGACGGCGAAGGGCGCGTCCCGGCCGGTCAGCGTTTCCGTCAACTGTTGCAACCACAGTTCGAACTTGCCGGAAGGCCGGGCATTGAGCGAGGGGAAGGCGCCGACGATGCCGGCGCGGCACTGGGCGATCACAAGTGCGGGCTGCGAGACGATAAACATCGGCGAACCGATCAGCGGCAGAGTCAGACGGCCTTCTAGCATTGCCGGCAAGCTCATGAACAACGCCCCCCTTCCTGATTTCGATACAGGCGCTATCATCCACGCGATCGCAGAAAAAGAGCGAAATTTATGCCGACGGTCAGCTTTTGCGCACTTCAGAACCAGATTCGCCCGGCGCCGTAGCGGCATGAAACCGGAAATTTATTCGCTGACGATCTTGAGCAGGCGCCGTTCGACCGGGGCAAGCACGCCTTGAAGTTCGGCGCCGCGCTTAAGCACATTGCCTGCTTCGCCGATCAGCGCCCACATGCCTTGCCGATGCCGCAGCGCCGGGCGCTTTTCGATGCGGAATTCGGGTCGCTCGGCCGTGCGGCGAAAGGCCGAGAAGATAGCGGCTTCGCGATGCAGGTCGATCGCATAGTCGCGCCAGTGACCGGCAGCGACCATGCGACCGTAAAGATCCATGATGCGCTGGAGTTCGAGACGTTCAAAGCCGGTCTGTCCGGCATCCCTGGCCCCCTGCTGGGCGGTTTGCGACGGAAAGGGCGTCACATTGCTCATCAGGCGCGGCCACGCTCCTTAAACAGCGGTTGGTCAGCCTCACGCGCGAGATCCCGTTCGGCCAGCAACTCGGCCAGGCGCTTCTGCAACTGTTCAACCTCGCACTGGAGCAGTTCCAGCTTCTGCTTTTCCGGGTCGAAACAGTCAGAACAGGGCGTGCCATAGGGCAGGAAGTCGCGCTGATAGGCAGTGACGTCGACCAGCATCGCCTTTGCGGGGATGCCGACCATGGTCGCACCTTCCTTCACATCCTTGGTCACCACAGCGTTGGCGCCCACGCGGGCGCGGGCGCCAACGCGGACGGGGCCCAGAACCTGCGCGCCCGAACCGACGATCACGCCATTTTCCAGCGTGGGATGACGCTTCCCGGCAATGCCGTTGGCGGGGTCAGTGCCGCCCAGCGTAACATTCTGATAAAGGGTGACGTCGTCGCCAATCTCGGCGGTCTCACCGATCACGGTGAAGCCATGGTCGATGAAGAAGCGCTTGCCGATCCGGGCGCCGGGATGAATGTCATTGCCGGTCAGGAATCGCGAAAAATGGTTTACGGCGCGGGCGAGGAAATAGAGCCGCGCACAATAAAGGCGATGCGCCACCCGATGAAAGACCAGCGACCAGACGCCCGGATAGAGGAGGATTTCTGCGCGCGAGCGCGGGGCGGGATCACGGGATTTGACCGAGTCAAGATAAGCAATAAGATTGCGCAACATAAAGCGCCCCTAAAGGAAACCGACCAATCGGTACATAAGCGCAAAAGGATGAATTTTCCAGATGGGCGGCTATTTCGGCTTCGCCCGATAAAACAGAAAGTTTCTTGGCGCGCCATGATATACCAATCAATGCGGTAGACAAATCATAACAGAGGCCAGTGAATGAACGAATCCCTGCTCGCCTATTTCGCCGAAATCCTGCCCTTCATCCTGGTGGGATTCGGCGCCCAGATGATCGACGGCGCGCTGGGTATGGCCTATGGCGTGATTTCGAGCACGTTGCTGCTGGCGCTCGGACTCCCGCCCAGCAAGGCTTCGGCCAGCGTGCATGCGGCCGAAACCTTCACTACCGGCGTGTCGGCAATCAGCCATATCGCACACCGCAATGTGGACTGGCGGCTGTTCGCGCGGCTGATCATTCCCGGCGTCATCGGTGGGGTGACGGGCGCCTATCTGCTGTCCCATGTCGACGGCGCGGTGATCAAGCCCTTCGTTCAGATCTATCTCACCACGATCGGCGTTTATCTTGTCTGGCGCGGGTTTCACTTTCCCCCGCAGGCACGCAATCCCAAATGGGTGGCGCCGCTGGGCCTCGTCGGCGGATTCATGGATGCAACCGGCGGCGGCGGCTGGGGGCCGGTCGTGACCTCCAACCTGCTGATTCAGGGAGCCAGTCCGCGCCACACCATCGGTACCGTCAACAGCGTCGAGTTCATTCTGACCCTGTCGATCAGCATAACCTTCCTGCTGCATCTGGGGTGGGAGACCTTCACCACCTACACAGTCGGGCTGCTGATCGGCGGCGTGGTGGCAGCTCCCTTCGGGGCGATGCTGGCCCGGCACGTCTCACCGCGCAAACTCTTCATCGCCGTTGGGACAATTCTGACGCTGACATCCCTGTTCGGGATCGCCAAATGGCTTGGATATATCGGTTAGACCGCTTATATTCCTTCTTCTAATCGAGGAAGGCGATCAATGTCGAGTTACATGCCCACGCTGAAGCAGCTGCAATATCTTGTGGCGCTCAAGGAGCATGGCCATTTCGGTAAGGCCGCAGACAGCTGTTTCGTGACCCAGTCCACCCTGTCGGCAGGAATTCGCGAGCTGGAATCGCTGATCGGCATCACGCTGGTCGAGCGGACGCGACGGGTGGTGCGCTTTACGGCTCTGGGCGACCGGATCGTGGAAAAGGCGCACCGCGTTCTGCGGGAGGCGGAGGAACTGGCCGCCATTGCCGAAGCCTCAGGCAAGCCGCTGACCGGCGAGCTGCGCATGAGCGTCATTCCGACCATAGCCCCCTTTTTGCTGCCCCATCTGCTGCCCAAGCTGCGGGCGGAACGGCCGGAACTCAAACTCTATCTGCGTGAGGAAACGACGCAGGCGGCGATCGAATCGCTGCGCCACGGCAATGTGGATTGCGTGCTGCTGGCGCTGCCTTTCCCGACGGGGGAGCTGGACAGCGAATTTCTGTTCCAGGACCGCCTCTATGTCGCCTTCCCGCGGGACGATCCGCGCGATCCGCCCGAATGGATCGCCCCAGAGATGATCGACGAGACCAAGCTGTTGCTGCTGGAGGACGGGCACTGCCTGAAGGACCATGCGCTTGCCGCCTGTAATCGGCCGGAGATCCGGGCGAGCGCCATGATGATGGGCACCTCGCTCCATACGCTGGTGCAGATGGTCGACAACGGTCTTGGCATGACGATCATGCCGGAAATGGCGATTGCGGGCGGGATACTGAACCATACACAGATCACCGCCCGGCCGCTGCGGTCGGAGCGGTCACACCGCGACATTGCGCTGGTGTGGCGCAAGAACAGTCCGCGCGAGAAGGAGTTTCGCTTGCTGGCAGAGCTGTTGCGCGATGCGGCGGAGTTGCCGAAGGTGAGCGAGGCGGCCTGATCCTCAGTCGCGCCAGCTCTGCGCTCTGGCGTCATCCTCGGCGCGGGCTTCGACCCAGACCGTGCGGTCGGCGAAATACTCCTTCTTCCAGAAGGGCGCCTCCGATTTGAGCCAGTCGATCAGGAAGGCGCAAGCCTCCAGCGCCGCGGTGCGGTGGCGCGAGGCGGTGCCGACGAAGACGATCCGCTCGCCCGGCTTCAGCAGGCCATAGCGGTGGATGACGCGCACGCGGAGCAGCGGCCAGCGCGTCATCGCCTGCTCTACGATTCGTTCGACCTGCGCGCTGGTCATCGCCGGATAATGTTCGAGTTCGAGAGCGACGAGACCGCCTTCCCCGCGGACGATGCCGGTGAAACTGGCAACGGCGCCGCAGCCGGACGCCTCCAGCGCGGCCAGCTCGATGGCGGGGTCAAAATCCTCGCGCTGGATGGTAACGACGCTCATCCGCCCGTGACCGGCGGGAAGATCGCCAGTTCCTTCGCCTCGCCAATAGGGCTGTCAAGCGGAGTGAAGCGCTGGTCGAGCGCCGCGCGCAACCTGTCCGACCGGGCGAAGGCGTCTGCATAGGCGCCGCCCTGATCGGCGAGCGTAGCGATGAAGTCGCGGATCGTAACGTCCTCGGCCGGACGTTCGACCTGCTCCTCATCGCGGCCGATGGCTTCGCGGACCCAGGCGAAATAGACGAGGGTGAGCCTGGCCATCTCTCAATCCATGTGCTTGATGCCGACGCGCAGATAGTCCCATCCGGTGATCAGCGTCAGAATGGCGGCCGCCCAGAGGGTCGCTATGCCGACCATCTGCACGAAGGGGAATTGCGGTACGGCTCCGGCGAGGATCAGGGCTCCCAGCGCAATGAGCTGAAAGGTCGTCTTCCATTTGGCGAGGCGCGACACGGGCACCGAAACCTGTAGCCCGGCGAGAAATTCGCGCAGGCCCGAAACGGCGATCTCGCGCAGCAGGATGATCATCGCCGCGACGATGTGCATCCCCGAAATGTCGCGTGTGGCAGACAGCATCAGGATGACCGCGCCGACCATGATCTTGTCGGCGATGGGATCAAGGAAAATGCCGAGCTTCGAGACGGCACCCTGCGCGCGGGCGAGATAGCCGTCGAAATAATCGGTGATGCCCATCAGGCAATAGAGCGCGAAGGCCAGCATATAGCCGGTGGTCCAGCGCGCGCCGACCTCCGCTGGCCAGAGCAGGGCAACGAGCAACGGCACGGTCAGAATGCGCGAAAGCGTCAGCAAATTGGGCAGCGTCAGCATGGCGGCGGACTGCCACAGTCGGCGCCCGCACACAAGCGGCCGCGCAAAGCCCACCGCATAGGCCGACATGGAGAGGGGGTTGGACAGACCCGGCATCAGCGGCTAGACCCCCCTCGCCAATCCACAGCGAAGAAGACCCCCTCGCCTATGCAAGCCTCTCTCAGGCTCCTTAACAAGCGACGTTTTCTGCCGCTTTTCATCACCCAGCTGCTCGGCGCCTTCAACGACAATCTGTTCAAGAATGCGATGGTGCTGTTCGTCGTCTATACCGTCTATAACGACGAAAAATCGGAAACCTGGTTCAGCGCGCTGGCGACGGGCGTATTCATTCTGCCCTTCTTCCTGCTCTCCGCACTGTCCGGCCAACTCGCCGATCAGCGGGACAAGGCTACGATCATCCGCATCGTCAAGGCCGCCGAAATCGTCATCATGGCCGTGGGCGCGGCGGGGCTGGCGCTGATCTGGAGCGGGATCGCAGTCCACACGCTCGCCATTCCACTACTGCTTCTGGCGCTGTTCGCCATGGGTGTCCATTCCACCTTCTTCGGCCCGATCAAATATGCGATTCTTCCCCAACATCTGCATGATGAGGAGGTGCTGGGTGGAACCGGGCTGGTCGAGGCAGGGACCTACATCGCCATTCTGGCAGGCACGATCCTGGCCGGGGTCATCCCCGTGCAGGCCGCGGCGGTGGGAATCATCCTGACCGCGGTAATCGGCTGGCTGTCGGGGCGTCAGGTGCCGCCTGCCCCCTCCCTGCTGGAGCGGCAACCCATCGATTTCCACATCGTCCGGGCCGCCGTTACGCTGGTCAGGGGAACCATGCACATCCGGCGGCTGTACCTCGCCATCATGGCGATCAGCTTTTTCTGGGCCGTGGGCACGATATTGTTCATTCAGTTCCCGCCGCTGGTCAAAAATGTGCTGACCGCCGACAAATCGGTCGCCAGCCTGTTCCTGGGCATTTTTTCGATCGGCATCGCCATCGGTTCGATCGCGATCAACCGACTGTTGCAGGGCCATGTGTCGGCAAAATATGCGCCAGCTTCGGTGATCGGCATGGGAATCAGCATCGTCGCCTTCCACATCGTATGCGATCTCTGGATGGCAGAATCTGACGGACGGATGCTCTCGCTGGCGGGCTTCCTGTCCCATCCGCTGGCGATTCCGCTGTCGCTTTGCCTGCTGAGCGTCGCCACCTTCGGCGGCATGTTCGTGGTGCCGCTCTACGCCTTCCTCACCACCACGGTCGAGAAATGCGAAGCGGCGCGCACGGTCGCGGCGAACAATATCGTGAATTCGGGCGCGATGGTGATCGGATCGCTGCTCACCATCAGCCTCAGCGTGGCTGGAATGTCAGTGGTGAACCAGTTGCTCCTGGTGGCGGCGCTTTGCCTGCCCTGCGCGTGGATCGCCTGGACGCTGCACAAGGCCTGCGATTGACCCCTCAGCGCTTTAGAAGATGAAGCTGTAAAAGGCCGTAAAGAAGGCGCCGAAGCTCAGCATGAACAGCTTCCAGTCATCATCGTCGGACGGCTGCGCTGGCGCGCGGGCGCCCAGAACCTCGGTCACGCGCAACACATGGCGCGGCAGCCGCTGGCGAAAGGGATGGCGCGCAGACTCGCTCGTCAGGACAAGGGGTCGTGTTCTCATGCGCCAACTGTTAACGGATTCTTTACCATTTGGCCTATGGGGATTCTTAGTTAAGGGCTGTCCCGCGAAGGGACATGCTTGACTGTATCAGTCAAATAACACAGCATGACGGAAGCGATGAACGATCCCCTGCCCGACCCCCAGCCTGACGCCCTGCCGCCTCGCGAATTCGGCGCCGGACCGCCCAGCGCCTTCGCGCCGCCCGGCCCGTGGAAGCGCCGGGTGCAGATCGGCGGATGGATCGTCGCGGCGCTGCTGGCCCTGCTGATGATCATCATCGCCTGGCTGGCGGTAACGGCGCCGATGTCCCGGTCGTTAAAGCCCATTGCTCCGCCCAGCATCAGCCTGATGTCGTCCGACGGCCATCTGATCGCCCGGCGGGGGGCCGTCATCGACAGGCCCGTCACCGTCGCCGCGCTGCCCAAACATGTGCCGCAGGCCTTCATGGCGATCGAGGATCGGCGCTTCTACGACCATTGGGGCGTCGATCCACGCGGCATTGCGCGGGCGGCCTGGCATAATCTCTGGTCGGACGGATCGTCGCAGGGCGGCAGCACGATCACGCAGCAGCTTGCCAAGGGCGTGTTTCTGTCGGCCGACCGGACGTTCGGGCGCAAAGCGCGGGAGGCGTTGATCGCCTTCTGGCTGGAGGCGTGGCTGACCAAGGACCAGATCATGGAGCGCTACCTCTCCAACGTCTATTTCGGCGACAATGTCTACGGCCTGCGGGCGGCGGCGCTGCACTATTTCAACCGCCAGCCGGAACGATTGACCATCCCGCAGGCGGCGATGCTGGCCGGGCTGTTGAAGGCGCCCTCGCGCCTCGCCCCGACCACCAACCTGAAGGGCGCGCGCGACCGGGCGGCGCTGGTCACGCAGGCGATGGTCGAGGCGGGCTATATCACAAAGGCCCAGCGCGACGCCCTGCCCCCGGCCCGACTCAATGTGAAGCAGGCGCCCGATCCGACCAGCGGCACCTATTTCGCCGACTGGGTGCTGCCGCAGGCGCGCGACAGGGCGGGCGCGGTCTATGGCGCGCAGAATGTGGCGACCACGCTTGACTGGCGCATCCAGCGGCTGGCGGAAGCGGCGATCCGCCGCGCCCCGCTGGGCAAGGCGCAGGCGGCGCTGGTGGCGATGAAGCCCGACGGCAGCGTCGTCGCGATGATCGGCGGCAAAAATTATGGCGAAAGCGCCTTCAACCGCGCAGTGCAGGCCAAGCGCCAGCCCGGATCGACCTTCAAGCTGTTCGTCTATCTCGCCGCTTTCCGCGCAGGAATGACGCCCGACGACATGATCGAGGATACGCCGATCACCACCGGCACCTATCGCCCGGCCAATCATAGCGGCAAATATCGGGGCAAGATCACGCTGCGGCAGGCTTTTGCCGCGTCGAGCAATGTGGCGGCGGTGCGGCTGACGCAGAAGGTCGGCGTCGACAATGTCATCAAGGTCGCCCGCGACCTGGGCGTCACCGCGCCATTGACCGAGGATCTGAGCCTGGCGCTCGGCACGTCGGAAATCCCCCTGGTGGAACTGACCGAAGCCTATGCGGCGGTGGCGGCCGGCGCCTATCCGGTGCTGGCCCACGGCCTGCCGCCGGAGGAACAGGGCTGGTTCGACCGGCTGCTTAGCCGCCAGAAGCATTTCAGCGACGATCAGCTGGAAATGATTCGGGACCTCCTCTCCTCCGCCGCCAATCGCGGCACCGGGAGCGCGGCGGCGCTGCGCACCAGCACTTTCGGCAAGACGGGCACGACGCAGAACAGCCGTGACGCGATCTTCGTCGGCTATGCAGGCGGGCTGGTGACGGCGGTGTGGATCGGCAATGACGACAACACGCCCCTGCCCGGCGGCGCAGCAGGTGGCGGCGTGCCCGCGCGCATCTGGCGTAATTTCATGGCGGGCGCGATCAACGAGCCGGTCGAAGACGCGCTGGAGGAAACGAAGGACAGCGACCTCGTCAACGCCATCGCCAATGTCGCGAGCGAGGCTGGTCTGGGCAATATGAGCGTCGGCCTCGATACGCAGGGCGTCACGGTCAATATCGGCGGCGGACAGTTGCGCCTGCCGATCGACCAGTCGCCTCCCCCCGAACCGGACGCGCCCGAACCCCAGCCCGGCACGCCGCCGCCGCGCATCGTACCGACCAATCCGGCTACCGCCGAACAACGGCCCTGACATGGGATTGCCGCGTCCATCGTCTGGGTTAGCCTTGCTGCCGGCGGACGCGGCGGCGATGCAGTCTCTCGGCTACCGGCCCGGTCTCGTCACTTATTCGGCTGGCCCTGCGCGTGGATGGCGCTCGCCTTCGGACGAATGTTGGCGGCGCAGCGGATGGCTTCGGCGCGGAACGACCGCGCGCCGGGCTGGAGATGGCCGTCCCCACGCTGGCCGTCATCTTGCCCGCCGCTCTTGCGCTGCTGTAATAAAATAGGAGCTTGCGGCCTTTCTCATCAGCCGATCCTGCCTTACATGGGCGGGATGAATGCCCCCCTCTATAACAAGGACATTTTGCGGCTGGCCGCGAATATTCCCCATCACACGCGGCTGCCCGATGCGCAGGCAAGTGTCGAAAAGCGTTCCCCGACCTGCGGGTCACGAGTGACGGCCGATGCGCGAATGGAGGATGGGCGGCTCTGCGACATCGGGCTGGACGTGAAAGCCTGCGCGCTGGGTCAGGCTTCGGCGGCACTGATGGCGGCCCATGCCATCGGCCTTAGCGCAGACGAACTGGCTGAAGCACGGGACCGGCTGACCGCCTTCCTCTCCGGTGAAAGCGACGATCTGGACTTCTGGCCAGGGCTGGCCGTGCTGGCGCCCGCGCGCGGCTATCCGGCGCGCCATGCGTCGATCCGGCTCGGTTTCGAGGCCATTGCTGAAGCTGCGCGGATGGCGGACGCCTGATGCAGACTCCCGCCGCCGCCGCGCCCATTTCCGCCACGGACGTCCTCCTTTCCGACGGAGTCATCCTGCTGGGTGCCGCAGTCCTGTTCGTGATTGTGTTCCGCCGCCTCGGACTCGGCGCCGTGCTCGGCTATCTGGTCGCTGGCGCGCTGGTCGGGCCGCAGGGACTGCGTCTGGTTGGCGGCGCCGAATCGAAGCTCGCCATTGCCGAAATCGGTATCGTGCTGCTGCTGTTCCTGGTGGGTCTTGAGCTGCATCCGGCGCGTTTATGGCGCCTGAAGCGGGACATATTCGCGCTGGGAACGGCACAAGTCGTATTGTGCGGATGCGTGCTCACCGCTGTCATCTTCTACACCACCGGTTTCACCTGGGGGGCGGCGATCGCGCTGGGGCTGCCGCTGGCGCTGTCTTCAACCGCGCAGGTCTTGCCGGGCCTCAAGAGCAGCGGCCGCATCAATTCCCCCTTCGGCGAGAAGGTGTTTTCGATCCTGCTGTTTCAGGACCTTTCGATCGTCCCGTTGATCACCATCGTCGCCGCCCTGTCCCGCAATCCCGACGATGTAGGCGGGCCGCCGGGCTGGATGATGGCGGCCTACACCGTGGCGGCGATAGCCGGGCTGGTGCTGGCAGGCCGTTTCATATTGCGCCCGCTCCTGCGTCTGGTCGGGCGGCTGGGCGAGCGGGAGCTGTTCGTCACCGTCGGGCTGTTCACCGTGCTGGCCGCCGCGGCGCTGATGCACGCGCTGCACCTTTCGACCGCGCTCGGCGCCTTCGTCGCGGGCGTGATGCTGGCCGATTCGCCCTATCGGCATGAGATAGAGGCGGATGTCGAACCGTTCCGCTCGATCCTGCTCGGCCTGTTTTTCCTTGCAGTGGGCATGGTGCTCGATCTGCGGACGGTGGCCGCCTACCCCTTCTTCGTCATCGGTATGGCGGCGGTGCTCGTCCTTACCAAGGCCGCGCTGATCACGGGCCTGGCCCGGCTGTTTGGCATGGAACGCAATCAGGCCATCGGCGCCGGACTATTGCTAAGTCAAGGCGGCGAATTCGGCTTCGTGCTTTTCGCGCAGGCTCAGAATGCGTTGCTGATCGCGCCGCAGGCCGCCAGCCTGTTCAGCGCGATCGTCACCTTCTCCATGGCCACCACGCCTTTTCTGATGCTGTTCGCGCGCAGACTGGAATTTGCCAAACCCAGGGATGGGATGGACCTGCCCAAGCCCGAGGATGCACCGCGCGGGACAGCGATCATCGTTGGCTATGGCCGCTTCGGCCAGACCGTGGCCCAGATGCTGATGGGCCACGGCTTCGGCGTGGTGCTGATCGACAAGAAGCCCTCGCAGATCGAGGTATCGAGCCGCTTCGACATGAGGGTCAATTATGGCGATGGCACGCGGATCGACCTGCTTCGCCGGTCGGGCGCGGACGAGGCGCGGCTGATCGCCTTCTGCATCGACGACCCGTCGCTCGATTCAAAGCAGCTGGAGCCGATTGCGGAGGCTTTCCCACAGGCGGCACTGCTGGTGCGGGCTTTCGACCGGCGGCAATTGCTGGAACTCAAGGACCTCGATCTGGCAGGCGTTGTGCGCGAAGTGTTCGAATCGGCCATCTGCATGGGCGTGCAAGCGATGCAGGCGCTCGGCGTGCCGCAGAAGGAAGTCGAGGAGGTCGAGCGACAATATCGCCAGAATGACGAGCAGCGGATGGCGGTCCAGATCGAACATGGCAGTTTGCTGGCCGCCAAGGAACTGATGTACCGCCCCGGCAGGCGGATGCGCCTGTTCAACAGCGGCGAGGGGGAGGAAAAGACATGATTGCGGTTCTGGCGACGCTGTCGGCGGCTATGGCGATTGCAGCGGGGGCGTTCGGCGCGCATGGCGCCGGCAGCCCGCAGGCGGCGGAATGGCTGCGCACCGGCGGACTCTATCAGCTGATCCACGGCGTGGCGGCGCTCGCCATCATGGGCGTGGCGCGGGGTCCGGCAGCGCTGCTGTTGGGCGGTGCGGCCATCTTCGGCCTCACCCTTTATGGCATGGCACTGGGCGCGCCCAAATGGCTCGGGGCGATCACCCCGATCGGCGGCACCCTGATGATTGCGGGCTGGCTGTGGGCGGCGTGGATTTATTGGCGCGGCTGAAGCGCCATCCCCAAAGCCGGCCACTTGCCCCCGCCCCACCGCACGCCTAGATTGAACTTATGGCCGATCACCACCGTCACGACCATCATGAACCGGCAGGCGCCAATCTGGCCGATGCCGCCCGCGCCACGCTGGAAGCGAGCCAGGAACAGTGGACGCCGATGCGCGCCGCCATTTTCGATGCGCTGGCGGCCGAGGAAACCCCTGCGTCGGCCTATGACATAGCCGATACCGTATCAAAGGCTCGCGGCAAGCGCGTGGCGCCCAACAGCGTCTATCGCATTCTGGACCTGTTCGTGAGCAACAATATCGCGATGCGGGTGGAAAGCGCCAATGCCTATATCGCCAACGTGCATCCGGGCTGTCATCACGACTGCATCTTTTTGGTATGCAAAAATTGCAAACAGGCCACCCATGTCGACGACGACAAGGTGACGGACAAGGTCCGCGCCGTCGCCCGCGCGGAGGGTTTCCAGCCGGAACGCCCTGTCATCGAGATATTGGGCACCTGCGCCAGGTGCGCGGCATGATGCAGGCGTTGCGCTTCGTTGTGGAACAGCCTAGCGCGCTTCGGAGTCTATGTCTTTCATGAACGATCGTCCCTCCACGCCGCTGCTCGATCAGGTCGTCTGGCCTGCCGATCTGCGCAAGCTGCAACCCGAACAGCTCCGTCAACTGGCGGATGAGCTGCGGCAGGAGGTAATCTCCGCCGTCGGTGTAACGGGCGGACATCTGGGGTCCGGGCTGGGCGTGGTCGAGCTGACTGCAGCGATCCATTATGTGTTCAACACACCCGACGACAAGCTGGTCTGGGACGTCGGCCATCAATGCTATCCGCATAAGGTGCTGACCGGGCGTCGCGACCGAATTCGGACGTTGCGGCAGGGCGGTGGCCTGAGCGGCTTCACCAAGCGTTCCGAGAGCGAGTACGATCCCTTCGGCGCGGCGCACAGCTCGACGTCGATCAGCGCGGCGCTGGGCTTTGCCGTGGCGAACAGGATGATGGGCCGGCCGGGCAAGGCGATCGCCGTCATCGGCGACGGCTCGATGTCCGCGGGCATGGCCTATGAGGCAATGAACAATGCGCGGGAAGCCGGAAACCGCCTGATCGTCATCCTGAACGACAATGACATGTCGATCGCGCCGCCGGTCGGTGGACTGTCGGCCTATCTGGCGCGGCTGGTGTCTAGCCGTGAATTTCTGGGCCTGCGCGGGCTTGCAAAGCGCTTGGCGCGCAAGCTGCCCCGCCCGCTCCATAATGCGGCCCGCAAGACTGACGAATTCGCCCGCGGCATGGCCATGGGCGGAACGCTGTTCGAAGAACTGGGCTTTTATTATGTCGGACCGATCGACGGACATAATCTCGATCAGTTGATCCCGGTTCTGGAAAATGTGCGCGATGCGGCCGAAGGGCCGTGCCTGATCCATGTCGTAACGCAGAAGGGTAAGGGTTACGCTCCGGCCGAGGCGGCGGCGGACAAATATCATGGCGTGCAGAAATTCGACGTCATTACCGGCGCGCAGGCCAAGGCACCTCCCGGACCGCCCAGCTACACCGGCGTTTTCGCCCAGGCGCTGATTGCCGAGGCCGAGCGGGATCCAAGCGTCTGCGCGATTACGGCCGCCATGCCTTCGGGGACGGGGCTGGACAAGTTCGCGGCAGCCTTCCCCGATCGCTGCTTCGATGTCGGCATTGCCGAGCAGCATGCCGTAACCTTTGCAGCAGGCCTCGCGGCGCAGGGGATGCGGCCCTTCTGTGCGATCTATTCGACATTCCTGCAACGCGCCTATGATCAGGTCGTGCATGACGTCGCGATCCAGAATCTGCCGGTGCGCTTTGCCATTGATCGTGCGGGCCTGGTCGGAGCTGACGGATCGACCCACGCCGGCAGCTTTGACGTGACCTATCTTTCCAGCCTGCCCAATTTCGTGGTCATGGCTGCGGCCGATGAGGCGGAACTCGTCCATATGGTCCATACCTGCGCCCTCCATGACAGCGGGCCGATCGCGGTGCGCTATCCGCGCGGTAATGGAACCGGCGTCACCCTGCCGGACACGCCCGAGCGACTGGAGATCGGCAAGGGCCGCGTCGTGCGGGACGGGCGGCAGGTTGCAATTCTGTCGCTGGGCACCCGGCTGGAAGAGGCATTAAAAGCCGCTGACGCATTGGAGGCGAGGGGGCTGTCGACCACCGTGGCCGACCTGCGCTTTGCCAAGCCACTTGACGAGGCGATGATCCGTCGCCTTCTCACCACCCATGAGGTCGCAGTGACCATAGAGGAAGGCGCCATTGGCGGGCTTGGCGCGCATGTGCTGACGCTGGCGAGCGATCTGGGACTGATCGACAATGGCCTCAAGCTGCGGACCATGCGACTGCCCGATATCTTTCAGGATCAGGACAAGCCGGAAAAGCAATATGCCGATGCCCGGCTCGACGCCAACGCCATTGTGGATACGGTGCTGACGGCACTGCGCCACAATAGTGCAGGGATCGGCTCTGAAGTGCGCGCCTGAGTTACGCAACCAAAAGGTTGCATGAACCCTGAAGATGTCCATATTGGCAGCCAGGAGGTTGCCGATATGACCGATTCCATTATCAAGACCGTCGAGATTGCCGCGCCCGTTGCGAAGGTTTGGGACGCGCTGATCGATCATCACAAATTCGGGACATGGTTCCGGGTAGCGTTGGACCAGCCCTTTGCGGTGGGACAGGCTTCGACCGGCTATATGACCTATCCCGGCTATGAGGATTATCGTTGGGAGGCGCGGATCGTGGCGATCGAGCCGATGACGCGTTTTGCCTATGAATGGCCGGCAACCGGGGGCGACAAGGAACTGATGGAAAGCAGCGTCCCGGTTCCGGAATGGACGTTGGTGGAGTTTCTGCTCGAACCGATCGGTGATTCCACCCGACTGACGGTGACCGAGAGCGGATTCGAGCATGTGCCGGAGCCTCGGCGGAGTAATGTCATGCGGGATAATGACGGCGGCTGGGCCGAGCAGGTGAAGAATATCCGCGATTATGTCGAGTGATGAGATCTCCCCTGCCCGGCTGTTCGCGGCTTTGGGGGATGCGACGCGGCTGGGGCTGATCGGGCGGCTCTCCGATGGCGGAGAGCGGTCGATCGTTCAACTGGGCGACGGCCTGCCGATCAGCCGTCAGGCCGTGACCAAACATCTGGATGTGTTGCTGGGGGCCGGGCTGGTGCGGCGGACCAAGAACGGGCGGGAGGTGCTGTTCGCCCTGCAGCCGAAGGTCTTTGCAGAGGCCCGAAACTGGCTCGACCAAGTAGAAAGCCAGTGGGGCGATACTTTGGGCCGGTTCAAGGACTTTGTCGAGAACCAGCCCTAAGTGGTTTCTATTACTGAGGGGTGGAGGCGCGGGCGTCCTGACCGTCACCTTCGGGGGCCGCGATGATGTCGCGGGTGCTAGCCCCCTTGTCCACGACCTCGGTCGCCGGATCGCCTGCAGAGGAGCGGATGCCCGCAGCCGCAGTGCCGCGACCGGCGGCGTTGAGCGTGGCGCTTTCGCTCGCGCTGCGGGCGGCCGGGCCGCCGAACATGGCTTCCATGGCGGCCTTGCTCGAATCGATCGAGGCAGCGGCGGGGGTGCCGGGTGCAGGCGGGACCAGCGCGAAGTCGGGCGGGATCACCAGCGGAGCCTGACGCGCCACGGCGAACTCGTCGGGGCGGGCACGGCCAAACAGGCCGCCGCCGGAGCCGCAGGCGGACAGCATCGAAATCAGGCCAGCGGCGAGGATCAGTTTACGCATTAGTTCAATGACTCCGTCTTTGCGCCCTTCTCGCGCAGCAGAAGCGCCCGCGCAAGCAGGATCAACACGCCGAAAGTGATGGCCGCATCCGCCAGGTTGAAAATCAGGAAAGGCCGCCATTCGCCAAAATGCAGGTCGGCATAATCGACGACATAGCCAAGGCGCACGCGGTCCACGATATTGCCGATCGCGCCGCCCAGCACCAGACCGAGCGCCGCAACGTCCTGCCGCGCCTTTTCGCGCCACATCCATACGCCCACGAAACCGGCGATGAGCATGGTCATGCCGACGAGAATCCAGCGCATCATGTTGGTGTCGGCGTGGAAGAATCCCATCGAAACGCCGCGATTTTCCAGCCAGCGCAGGCGGAAGATCGGCAGGATCTCGATCCCCTCGTCCATCCGGCTTTTCAGCGCCAGCGGATAGGTGACGGTATATTTGACCAGCTGGTCGAGCGCGAGCGTGACGATCGCCACGGTCAGGCCCAGCGGGCGGTGGTTGACGGCGGCCATCAGCGCTGCGCCCGGCAGGATGTGGGTGACATGGATGACACGAAAGAACCCCTGTTAAGCGCCATTACTTTCATATTTCTCCTGCCACAGCCTGC
>NZ_JBHIWJ010000045.1:0-32511 GCF_041987595.1 Sphingobium sp.
GCCGATCGCCTGATAGCCATAGCCGCGCACCGACGCGCCGCCGCCCGCATAGAAGCGCCGCGAGGGCGCGATCCGATCAACGGTGGACCCCAAAATGGTGCCGAAGCGGGCGCGGGCGGCCAGCACGACCCGGTCGGTCATCGGCTGATAGACGCTGCCGTCCACCTGCACGCGGGCATAGGCGAAGGTGCTGTTCTGGAAGGACAGCTCCGGACTGAACCGGCCGCCCAGACGGAAGCCCTTCGTCGGATTCAGCAGGTCGTCGCTGCCGTCATAGGTGAGGCTGAGCGGGACGGCGCCGATGAAGAAGGTGCGGCGATTGCCGTTGCTGAACGCATCGGCTTCGTCCGAAGCGATGAGTTCGCCGCCCACGCGCCACACCCATTTTTTCTGGAACAGGATGTTGGTCTGCCGCTCCAGCGATCCCGACAGGGTGACGGTGCGCGCATCATAGGCGTCGCGCTTGATGTTGCTGACCGACAACAGGCCGGTCAGCACATTGTCGCGGCGGCGGAAATTGTTGCGGCGATAGGTGAAGGAGGCCGTCTGCTCCTGCGTCCCCAGAACGCCGCGCAACGTCACGGAGCCTTCCGGCGGGAAGAAATTTCGGTGTGCCCAGCTGACTTCGGCGCGATAGCCTTCGCCCGTGCCATAGCCCAATTCGCCCGCGATGGTGCGCAGCGGCGCGGGCCGGGCGTCGATCGCCAGATCGACATGCTCGCCGTCGCCCGCATCTCTGGGCGTCATGCTGAGCGAGGAGACGAGGCCGGTCGCGACCAAAGCCTGCCGCAGATCCTCGACGTCCGAAGCCATATAGGTGTCGCCCGGATGGAAACGGGCGATGCGCTGGACATGGCGGGCGCTGAACAGGCTTTCGTCCGCCATGACGATCTTGCCGAAGGTGCGATAGGCGCCGGGGTTGACGACGATGTCGAGATCGCCCTTGCGCTCCTCATGGTCGATCCGGACTTCGGGTTCCGCGACCATGCCGAAGGGGAAGCCGTTTTCGGCCAGCGCCACGGCGAGCGTCTCCTGCCCGGCGAGGATGGCGTCGGCATCGACCGGGTCGCCCGGCCTGGGCGGGAACGCGGCGCGCAGCTTCGGTTCGCGCTCGCCGGTGGTTTCCAGACCCTGCACGTCTACCGAGGACAGCAGGTAACGGTTGCCCGGCACGATGCGGAAGGTGACGGCCAGCCGGTCGCTGCCGGCCGGAGGGGCGGCCACCGCGCCGCGGACGCGGGCGGCATAATAGCCCTTGGCGCGCAGCAGCCGGTCGAGAAGATCGCTGTCTTCCTTGATGCGGCGGTTGATCTGGGCAAGGTTGGCGGGCTTGCCCTCCCCCAGATGCAGCACCGACAGTTCGTTGAAACGGGTGTTGAACTGGGCGTCCGCAATCTCCTCCACCCCGGTCAGCGTCACGGTGTAACGGCGCTCCTCCCCGACATCGGTGAAGGTCGTCGCTTCTTCCGCCGGCTCCTCCGCCGGTTCCGGGGCCGCGAGTTGCGCGGGCGGCTCTGCCGTGGCGGTCGACGTGCCCGTCTGCGGCACTTCGACCATCGGGGTCATGCTGTCGGGCTGGCCCATATCCGGCCAATCCACTCCGATGTCGGGCATGGGAGCGAGCGGGGAATCAAGCGGCTGGTCCGGATCGGGCCGGTCCTGAACCGGCTGGGCGCCAGTCTGCGCCGCCGTCTGCGCATGAGCGACGGGCGCGAACAGCAGCAGCGGCGCGAGGATCAGCCGGGCAGCTTGCGGAAGGCCTGAAATGCGGCAGCAGGTCCGCAAACCGGTGTTCATGGCGCTATCTAGAGCAATATCCACGGGAAATGCCAGCCCCGAAGATAGCGGCGGGGCAATCCGTTAGAAGGCGGTGTTAAGCCGCTCCATCAGAGCGCGGGCCGGGCTGGACTCGATCTGCGCGCGGGGACGGACCATGCGGTCCTGCAACCGGGCAACCCGTTCATAAAGATCCTGGCTGGCCTCGATCAGCGCGCGGGCAGCGAAAGGGAAGGTCACGGCCAGGGCGGGATCGGTGCTGGCGGCATGGCCCAGCCGGTATTTCTCGTCCAGCATTTCCGCATCGCCCAGTTCCCCGCGCTGCCACGCGCGTTGACTGAGCAGCCAGGCGATGATGTGCATCAGGCGCGTCGTGACCTTCAGCGATTCACAGGCAAAGGCCACGCGGCGGAGCGGATCCTCCATCTCCGCGTCGCCGCCTTCGCGCATGTCGAAATAGGCGCGCGCTTCGTCGGCCATGACCATGGCTTCGACATAGAGTCCATCGACCAGGCGCCGGTGCATGCCCGGGTCAAGAGAAGCGGCGAGATACATGGCCGATATGTGACATAAGCGGGACCCGTTGTCAGGCCCGATGGCGGCCGTTAACCTAAGAATTGTCTCATTCAGGGCCGGTTGACGACGCGTTAACCATCAATGCGTTCAGGCAATGATGTCGGGGACGAGCTGGTCTTCCAGCAGAGCCATTTCATCGCGCAGCCGCAATTTCCGCTTTTTGAGACGCGCAATCTGCATCTGGTCGCCGGAACCGGAGTCGACCAGCGCCGCGATGGCGCCGTCCAGATCGCGATGCTCGATTCGCAGCAGTTCCAGCCGACGCATGATGTCTTCCCGGCTCACCGCACACCTACTTTCACAACCAATACTGTCCCGTCGTCCTGATAGCCCGGCCGACCGGCACGGACCATCGCAAATTTAAATGCGGCCCATCGCAAAGCGCGAATCGCGCGAAGACAAAGCCCGCGAATCATGATCTACTCGCTCATCCATCACCCTCGTAAGGAGAATGTCATGGAAAATAGCCACATTTCAGCTCTTTCGGCCAAGCATGCAGGGCTTGAGGCGCGAATCAAGGCGGAGACAAGTCGTCCGATGCCTGATGCGATCCTTGTCGCCTCGCTCAAGAAGCAGAAGCTTCGGCTGAAGGAGGAAATGGAGGCGCAGCACTGACAGCCGGTGACGCCTGAGTGAAAGGCATGGATCAGCGGTCCCTTGCCGCTGATCCAGCCCTTCCCTTTTCGGGAATGACGGATGGCAAGGCGACACGAACGCCCCGGGGCCTAAAGGCCCGGCGGGGCTGTTTTTCTGGGAACTCAGCGCGTGAGACGGCGCTGGCGCAGATAGTCGGGAATGGCGCTGCGCGAGTCGTGAACCGATATGGGGCGGCGTGCCAGTTGCGGATCGATTTCCACGTCAAATGCAATACCGATGCGATCATCCCGCGACCAGACGACCGAACCGCGGACCTGCCCTATTCCACGCAGGTCAAACTGAACCCGCAGACCCGCCGGGACGCCCCGCTCGCAATCCGCCATCAGGCCACTGGCCGACAGATTCCGCACGCGGGCGCGGCCCAGCGGCGTTCCATCAATGGAAGACAGATTCGTGAGCAGGAACAGGCTGTCGCGTGGCCCTGAACGGGCCGGGCCACGGCCAGCATTTTCCTGATTCTCATCCATGAACGACGCCCTGCATGTATCACTGCTTTCGCAAGTGACCTTGCCATCGGCCCATGGACAAAAGGTTAATCGTCGCGAGAGACCTTTTCCTGCCGCTCGTGCCGTTCCTGCGCCTCCACCGTCATCGTGGCGATCGGACGCGCCTCCAGACGGCCCAGCGAAATCGGTTCGCCGGTCACTTCGCAATAGCCATATTCGCCATCGTCGATTCGGCGGAGCGCCGCGTCGATCTTTGAAATGAGCTTGCGCTGACGGTCACGGGTGCGCAGTTCGATCGACCAGTCCGTCTCGCTCGATGCGCGATCGTTGAGGTCGGGCTCACGCAGCGGCTCGTTCTGAAGGACGGCCAGCGTGCCTTCCGCTTCGGCCAGGATCTGCTTTTTCCAGTCCCACAGTTTCTGCCGGAAATATTCCAGCTGGAGCGGATTCATGAACTCTTCGTCTGCAGAGGGACGATAGTCGGGGGGGAGTGTTACTGCCGATTTGGGCGGGTTATGGCCGTTATCGGAATTCAGGACCGATGCCATCTGGCTCTCCGACTCGCGGGACCCCCGATGCTGAAAGTGCCGGGGTATCCGTGGCTTGTGATTGACGGCGCGTAATAGCCACCGGCAAGGTCGGACACAAGCGGGCAATCTGTGATCCGGCGCATCGATCGCGCGGCGCACCGTCCCTGCTCTCCGCCCGGACTCCCGGAAAGCAGTGAGTCCGGCATGCCGCGCGGATTACCGGCCGCCCGCTGAATAAATAGGACCAGCTGCATTTACCCGGCGGTCAGCCGCCGTCTCACTATGGGACGTTAACCATTTTAGTTCATGATTTGTTAGAATTTATCTCGACTTGGAGCCTCTATTCAGAGTTAACGCCATTGAAGTTAACGCTTTATTTTGCGTTGTTAGACATATGGATCGGCCCGAAAGTCGTTACCGCCCCCTGGCGAGGTAACGAGGTGGGGGCACGGCAAGATAACAAGAGTGGAACCTATGTCGGTACGGATGGCATTGGCTAAATTATGCGCTTGCGCCGCTGGCGGGGCAATTATCGGCGGTGGCGCGGTCCATGTCGCCGAAAGCGCCCGTCCGGCCGTGGTTCACAGCACCAAGAGCACCAAGGCCGCGCCGCGCCGCCACTATGCCGCGCGCACGGTGAAGCGGGTCCGGACGGTGACGTCCTGCGCGCCGCAGACGGTGACGGTGACGAGCCAGGCCGCACCCATCCCCATGCCGCCGGCCCCGGCCGAAATGCCTGTCATGTCCGGCGGCGGGGCGCCGGCGCCCATCGTGATGGCGGGTGGCCCCGGCTTTGGCGGCGGCGGCTTTATCGGCGGCTTCTTTGGCGGCAGCGGCGGTTCCAGCGGCGGATCGGTGGTGATTTCATCGACCAGCAGTTCAACCGGCGGCATCACCAGTTCGACCAGCTCGACCACCGGCGGCGTATCGACATCCACGGGCGGGGTTTCGACCTCTACCGGAGGCGTCTCCACCTCGACCTCTTCCGGCAACGTCTCCACTTCGTCGGGCAACGTGTCGACGTCGAGCGGCAACGTCACCAGCAGCTCGTCTTCGTCCAGCTCCAGCTCCTCCTCTTCTTCCAGCTCCTCTTCATCCAGTTCGAGCGGCGGCCACGCCAGTTCGACCGGGTCCAGCGGGTCCAGCTCCTCCTCGGGGGGATCGTCGAGCACCAGTTCGGGGGCGACCAGCTCTTCGTCGAGCAGTTCCAGCTCCTCCTCTTCTTCCTCTTCCAGTTCGTCCGGCGGCGACCACCATCCGCCGCCGCCGACCGATGTTCCGGCGCCGCCCATGGTGCTGCTGTTCGGCGCCGGAGCCGCGGCGCTGCTGGCGCGCAAGCGGTTCTCCCGCCGCACGGCTGCCGTCGAAGGCGCAGAGGGTTAACAGCGGGGCGATCCGGCCGGACGGCTTCGGGGGAAGCGCCGGCCGGATTTCGCCCATCAACTTGCGACGATGATCCGCTCGATTTCCGGCACGGGGTGATTCGAGAGATCCTTGGCGATCTCCCCCACCAGCCGGTTTTGCACTTCCTTGTGATAATGTTTGCGCATTTCGCCCAGCGCAGCAGGCGGCGCGACGACGATCAGCTTGTCATAGTCCTGCGCCAGCGCCCGGCGGTTGAGAAGCTGGGCCGCCTCTGCGGCGAAGCGCGTCTCTTCCAGCTCGTGAAAGTCGGTCTGTTCCATCGAACTGCGGTGGCTGCCCACGGAGTTGAAAGCGCGGCCCGGTGCATCTGAGGCCTGATCCCGGTCATAGGGATTGTCCTGCACCTTCACCGCTTCTGCCTCCAGATTGGGCGCCATCCGATCGCCCCGGTTGCGGAAGAACAGCATCTTGCGGCCATCCGCCACAAGCACCATCGCGTCATGATCAATCAGCATGATCCCGGCTCCTTTCCCGTTATGCTTGTACCACGAACGGGCGGCGGCGTGCAGGGTTGCGCGGTTCGTCGCGGAACGGCATAGGGCTGGCCCATGCATGACATTCGTTTCCTTCGCGAAAATCCCGCCGCTTTCGACGCCGGATTGGCCCGGCGCGGGCTTGAACCCCTGAGCGCAGGGCTGCTGGCGCTGGACGAGCGGAGTCGCGCCATCAAGACCGAGCTGCAACAGGGGCAGGCCCGCCGCAATGAGGCGAGCAAGGCCATCGGTCAGGCGATGGCGCAAAAAGACATGGAAAGGGCCGAAGCGCTGAAGGCCGAGGTGGCTGCGCTCAAGGATCGGCTGCCCGCGCTGGAGGCGGAAGACCGCGAGGTGGGGGACGCTCTGACGGCGAAGCTGGCGGCGATCCCCAACCTGCCTGCCGACGACGTCCCGCTGGGCGAGGACGAAACGGCCAATGTCGAGGTGGCGCGCTGGGGCCAGCCGAGGACCTTTGCCTTCGCGCCGCAGGATCACGCCGATTTCGGACCGGCGCTGGGGCTGGATTTCGAGGGCGGCGCGGCGCTGTCCGGCGCCCGCTTCACCGCGCTGCGCGGGCAGATGGCGCGGCTGCACCGGGCGCTGGCGCAATATATGCTGAACCGCCAGTCGGGCGAGAATGGTTATGACGAGGTCAATCCGCCGCTGCTGGTGCGCGATGAGGCGCTGTTCGGCACCGGGCAGTTGCCGAAATTTGCCGAGGACCTGTTCCAGACGACCGATGGCCGCTGGCTGATCCCGACGGCGGAAGTCTCGCTCACCAACCTCGTGCGCGAACAGATCGTGCCGGTGGAAAGCCTGCCGCTGCGCCTGACCGCCCTTACCCCCTGTTTCCGGTCGGAAGCGGGTTCGGCGGGGCGCGACACGCGCGGTTTCATCCGTCAGCACCAGTTCGAAAAAGTGGAACTTGTCGCGATCTGCAAGCCCGAGGAGTCGGAAGCCGAGCATGAGCGCATGTGCGCCGCGGCCGAGGGCATATTGCAGGCGCTGGGCCTGCCCTATCGCAAGATGCTGCTCTGCACCGGCGACATGGGTTTCGGGGCGCGCAAGACCTGGGATCTGGAAGTCTGGCTGCCGAGCCAGCAGACCTATCGCGAGATCAGCTCGGTCTCCAATTGCGGCGATTTTCAGGCGCGGCGGATGAATGCCCGCTACAAGCCCGAAGGGGAGAAGCAGACGCGTTTCCTGCATACGCTGAACGGGTCCGGGCTGGCCGTGGGCCGCACGCTGGTCGCGGTGCTGGAAAATTACCAGCAGGAGGACGGCAGCGTCATCGTGCCGGAAGTGCTGGCGCCCTATATGGGTGGCCTGTCGCGGTTGCGGCCGCTGTAAGAGACGCAAAGCCATGCGCATCCTTCTCACCAATGACGATGGCGTTCATGCGCCTGGTCTGGCCGTGCTGGAGGAGATTGCGCGGACGATCTCCGACGACATCTGGATCGTCGCCCCCAGCGAGGAGCAGTCAGGCGCCGGGCATAGCCTGACGCTGACGCGGCCGCTGCGCATCCGGCAGCACGGCGAGAGACATTACAGCGTCACCGGCACGCCGACCGATGCGGTGATGATGGCTGTCGGGCATCTGATGAAGGATGCCCGGCCCGATCTGCTGCTGTCGGGCGTCAATCGCGGGGCCAATCTGGCGGAGGACGTGACCTATTCGGGCACCGTGTCCGCCGCGATGGAGGGCGCGATTTCCGGGATCAAGTCGATCGCGCTCAGTCAGGTCTACGCCCGCGAGGGCATGGGCGACGCTGTGCCTTTCGCGGCGGCGCGGGCATGGGGCGAACGGGTGTTGCGGCCGCTGATCGCCATGCCCGCCAGTCCCCGGCTGCTGTTCAACGTGAATTTTCCGGCGATCGAGCCGGAAGCGGTGAAGGGCATCCGCGTCGCGCGGCAGGGCTTTCATGACGTCGATCGCACGAAGATCATCGAAGGGACCGACCCGCGCGGCTATCCCTATTATTGGTTCGGGCTGGGTAAAAGCGATGCCGTGCCCGAAGGCAGCGACCTCGCCGCCATCGCCGAGGGTTATGTGACGGTGACGCCGCTGCATTATGATCTGACACAGGACAGCGCCATGGCGGCGACGGCGCAGGCTTTCGGGGTTTAGGCCTGGACGGGGTTTTGGGTGGTTTCATGACACTCCCCCCAATCCGTAACCGCAGCGGAGGCCGGGATGACCGAATGTGACCGATTTTCACGCCTTGCAATTCCCCGCAAACTCTAGCCACGCTCCGCCGACGCAGCTAGATACGCGGCGATGCCGCGTATCTCCCTTTCCCTCATCCTCGCCCTTTCCCCTCTCCTGCTGGCCGCCAATGAAGCGCCACGGCGTATTCCGGGCCTGGTCCTGCCCACAGTCATTGAGGAACAGCCGGTCTGGAACGCGCAGCAGGTCGTCCCGCATGCGCAGGAGGTCGCTGCCTCGCTTTACGTCGTCAAACCGGGCGAAACCCTGCTGGGCGTCAGCAACCGCAGCGGCGCGGGGGCGCAGGTCATTGCGGAAGCCAACCGGCTGGCGCCGCCCTATGCCCTGCGGGCCGGACAGAAACTGCGCATTCCCGCCGGACGCTATCATCAGGTGGCCGAGGGGGAGACGGGCATCGCCATCGCGGCGGCCTATGGCGTCAAATGGAGCCGGATCGTGGAGATCAACGGGCTGGGCGAACCCTTTGTGCTGCACAAGGGGCGGCGCCTGCTGCTGCCGGCAGATGCACCGCGCCGGGCGCCGACGATGGAAGAACGCGCCGCCGCCTTTCACATCGACATTGACGATGTGCTGACCGGCGGGCAGCCTGCCTCGCCTGTGGGCAAGCGTCCCCCCCTCCCGTCGCGGGAACCACGACCGCTCCCCGCCAATGTGCCGATCGCGACGCCCGGACGCTTTGCGGGCGAGTTCGTCTGGCCGGTGCGCGGGCCGCTGCTGGCCGCCTTTGGCCCCGGCGCGGGCGGCGTACGGAACAATGGCATCGACATCGCCGTTCCTGCCGGATCATCGATCCATGCGGCTGCCGATGGCGTGGTTGCCTATGCGGGCGACAAAGTGGCGGTATTCGGGGGCCTCATGCTGATCAACCATGGCGGCGGCTGGGTCAGTGTCTACGGTCATGCCAGCCGCGTCGATGTGGTGAGGGGGCAGAGGGTGACCAGGGGCCAGATTATCGGACTGTCGGGCGACACCGGCTATGCCAGCAAGCCCAAGCTGCATTTCGAGCTGCGCAAGGACCGGGTGCCCGTCGATCCCATCCGCCAGTTGCCCGCTCGCGTTCGGTGAGGATCGGCCCCGCCCGCCCGCCCGCGTCGATGACGGGCTTCTTGCGGCGGCGGTCGTCGCTTCCTGTCTGGGCGGATCTGGCATGGCGGGTGGCGCTGGTTTTCGGACTGATCGCTCTGGTGCTGTTGATTCACTGGCTGGGGCGCGACGGGCTGAAGGACAATCTCGACGACAATATCAGCTTTGTCGACGTGCTCTACTTTACCACCGTGACCGTGACGACGGTGGGCTATGGCGACATTGTGCCGGTCAGCCCGGAAGCCCGGCTGTTCGAGGCGCTGCTGGTGACGCCCATCCGGCTGTTCGTGTGGCTGATCTTCCTTGGAACCGCTTATAATCTCTTCTTTCGCAACATCCTCTACAGGTGGCGCATGGCTCGCATTCAGGCCGATCTGCACAATCATATCGTCGTGACCGGCTTTGGCACCAGCGGGAGCGAAGCGGTGCGGGAGTTGCTGGCGCGGGGCGTCGATCCCCGCGAGATCGTGGTGGTCGACCCGATCGAGAAAGCGCTGGCGGAGGCGGAGGCGCTGGGCTGCAACGTGCTGTGCGGCGATTCGACGCGGGACCGGACCCTGAAGAATGTGGCGATCCACCGGGCGCGGACGCTGATCGTATCCGCCGGGCGGGACGACACCTCGATCCTCATCACGCTGACGGCGCGGCATCTGGCCCCGCGCCTGCCGATCAGCATCGTCGTGCGCAACGAGGATAATGAACTGCCCGCTAGGCAGGCTGGCGCGACGACCGTGATCAATCCGGTGAGCTTTGCCGGGCTGCTGCTGGCGGGCAGCACCAGCGGCAGGCATATCGCCGATTATATGGCGGATCTTGCCGCATCGGGCGGGCGCGTGAAGCTGAACGAGCGCTTCGTCCTGCCCACCGAAATCGGCCATCCGCTTTCCGCCATCAGGACGGGGCTGGGCGTGCGCCTCTATCGCGAGGACCGCGCCATCGGCTTTTGGGAGGAAGGCGCGGACAGGCTCCAGACCGGCGATCTCATCATCGAGATCGTGCAGGGCGACGAGGCCGGGAAAGCCCGCGCGCCGTTCTGATTTTTGTTCCCCGTGACATTTGGCGCAAAAATCCCTATGTGCGCGCCGATCATGGCAACCAAAATTCCCGAAGCGCCGAAGGTCGGCATGGTGTCGCTGGGCTGTCCCAAGGCACTGGTCGACAGCGAGCGCATCCTGACCAAGCTGCGTTCCGACGGCTATCAGATGTCCGCCGACTATGCCGGCGCCGACGTCGTGCTGGTCAACACCTGCGGTTTTCTCGATTCGGCCAAGGAGGAATCGCTCGAAGCCATTGGCGAGGCGATCGCGGAAAATGGACGCGTTATCGTCACCGGCTGCATGGGCAATGAGGCGGAACTGATCCGGGCGAAATTCCCGCAGGTTCTGGCCGTCACCGGCGCGCATCAATATGAGGCGGTGGTGAATGCGGTGCATGAAGCCTCTCCGCCCGTGCCCAACGCCTTCGTCGATCTGGTGCCGGAGGGCGGCCTGAAGCTCACGCCGCGCCATTACAGCTATCTGAAGATCAGCGAAGGCTGCAACCACCGCTGCTCCTTCTGCATCATCCCCTCGCTGCGCGGCGATCTGGTGAGCCGCCGTGTCGACGCAGTGCTGCGCGAAGCGGAAAAGCTGGTGCATGCGGGGACGAAGGAACTGCTGATCATCAGCCAGGACACGTCGGCCTATGGCGTCGATACGCGGCATGAGACGCGCCAGTGGAAGGGCCGCGACGTCCGCGCCCACATGACCGATCTGGCCCGCGAGCTGGGGCAGTTGCGCACCGCCGAGGGCACCCCGCCATGGGTGCGGCTGCACTATGTCTATCCCTATCCGCATGTGGATCAGGTCATTCCGCTGATGGCCGAGGGGCTGCTGACCCCCTATCTCGACATTCCCTTCCAGCATGCTGCGCCTTCGGTGCTGAAGCTGATGAAGCGGCCCGCCAATGAAGCGAAGGTGCTGGACCGCATCCGCAAGTGGCGGGACATCTGCCCGGATATCGCGATCCGTTCGTCCTTCGTCGTGGGCTTTCCCGGCGAGACGGAAGCGGACTTCCAATATCTGCTCGACTGGCTGGACGAGGCGCAACTGGACCGCGTCGGCGCCTTCCGCTTCGAGCCGGTCGAGGGCGCTGCGGCCAACGACCTGCCCGACGCCGTGCCGGAAGAGGTCAAGGAAGAACGCTATCAGCGGATCATGGAAAAGACCGCCGCCATCAGCGCCGCCAGGCTGGCCGCCAAGGTCGGACGGGTGTTGCCGGTCATCATCGATGAGGTGGGCGAGCCGGACGAGGACGGCTCCGTCGGCGCCACGGCGCGCAGCCAGGCCGATGCGCCCGAGATCGACGGCAACGTCTTCCTGCGGGACGTGCGCGAAGGGGTGAAGACCGGCGATTTCCTCAACGTTCTGATCGAGGATGCCGACGATCACGACCTTTACGGGGTGCCGCAGGGCTGAGGCGGATCACTGCGCCTCGACGAAGGCGCCCTGATATTCGGTCCTGATCGCCTGACGCATGGCCGCGTCGACGGGCAGCGCGACATCGTAGCTGCCCTCGGCATAGGGTCCGGCGCTGTAGGGGCCGATGACGACCGTCACGCCGTCGATCAGCTTGCCGTCCTTTGACGTGGGCACCAGAACCTGTTGCATCGGGTCGATGCATTTGGTGAAATCATCGTCATTGGACCGCCTGACCGGCTCGCCCCGCTTTTCCATCCGCGCCTTGTCCAGCGCGTCGCAGAAGCGATCGCGAATGGCGGCAGCAAAGGCGGCGGGCGAGGTCATCAGGGCCGAAAAGGCGGTCTCGCGCTTGCGCTCCCTGTCCCAGAGCAGCGCGTCGTAGCCGGTCATGCCGTGCGCGCCGCCGGTGTAGACATAGGTTTCCGACTCGAGCGCAAGAAAGCGGGGCGTGTCCGCCTTGACCGTCCAACGGGTTTCCAGGCTATGCGCGTGGAAGGGAAAGCCCGAAGCTTTGGCGGCCTTCTGGTCCTCCCGCGCCATTTTCAGCGCATCCGCCTTCGATACCGTGCGTTGCCTGTCGAACTTTTCGACCAGAGCCGGGACCTGAGCAGCCTGCGCCGGATAGCTGTAGGCAAATTCCAGCAGGTCGGTTTTTTCTTTCTCCGCGAAGGCTTTGGCGGGCGGTGCAGGATCGGGCTGGCCCGACATGCGGTTCGCAAAGCCGGTCGCCGCCGCGTCGTTGCCGCCCTGATCCACGACCTCATGCTGCCCGGCGCCCGAACAGGCGCCAAGCAGCAGGACCGCCATGACGAACGGTCCCGTCATCCCCCTCCCCCCTGTGCAGCGCATCAGTGGGCCTTGGCCGCCGCCATGCACCGTTCGTTGACCGCCTTGCGCGTATAGCTACTCTGGAGCGCCGCGCCTGCATTGGGCCAGCCCTCCGCGATCAGCGCCTGCTCCACCGCATGCGCTCCGTCGAAACGCCCGCTTTCCGCCAACGCATAGGCGCGGGCGCGAAGGGCCTGGAGGCGGCCGTCGTCAGTGTGCATCATGATGACTCTCCTTCTTTATGGCTTGGTTCAATCTATGCCTGCGGGCCGGGATGCGCAAATGCTCTCAAGCCCGGCGGAGCCGAACAGGCGACGAAAAAATGCGCTTTTCATCCGCCCGGCCTTTGTTCAAACATCCGCGTCATGACCGATTTTTCCGACCTGCTCAAAGCCGACAACAATCAATCCGCCCGTTCGATCCAGATCATTGACGCATCGGGACTGGAGGCCTGGCTGGCCAGCCAGCCGGAGCGTGTCCGGAGCCTGCTCGCCGCGCAGAAATTCAGGGCCAAGGCGCATGAACACGCGATCGTGCCGGGCGATGGCCCGGCGGATTGGTCGGTGGTGGCCGGCGTCGCCTCCCGCGGGAAGCTGGGGGCATGGTGCCTTGCCAGGCTGGCCGAGACGCTGCCCGAGGGCACCTATCGCTTGACCGAAGGCGCGGCCGGCGCGGCGATGCTGGGGTGGCTGACCGCGCAATATCGCTTCGACCGCTATCGCAAGGAAGAGCCGGGCACGGGGGCGCGGATATTGCTGACCGGCGAGATTGCGCAGATCGAACCGATGGTCAGGCTGGCGGAAGCGGTCGCATTAGTCCGCGATCTGGTCAACACGCCCGCCGCCGACATGGGACCGGGCGAACTGGAAGCCGCCGCGCGCAAGGTGGCCGGGCGTTTCGACGCTGCATGCAAGGTCACGAAGGGCGACATGCTCGAACAGGGCTTTCCGATGATCCACGCGGTCGGCAAGGCGGCGGACAGAAGCTTCGCGCCGCGCCTGATCGAACTGCGCTGGGGCGATCCCAAGCATCCCAAGGTTGCCGTCGTGGGCAAGGGCATCTGCTTCGACAGCGGCGGACTCGACATCAAGCCGTCCGCCGCGATGCGCCTGATGAAGAAGGATATGGGCGGGGCGGCCCATGCGCTGGCGCTGGCGCAACTGATCATGGGCGCGCGCCTTCCGGTGCGCTTGCATCTGCTGATCCCCGCGGCGGAAAATGCGATTGCGGGCAATGCCTTCCGGCCCGGCGACATATTGCGGTCGCGCCAGGGACTGACGGTCGAGATCGGCAATACCGATGCCGAAGGGCGGCTGGTGCTGGGCGACGCCCTGACGCTGGCGGGGGAGGAGAATCCCGAACTCATCATCGATTATGCCACGCTGACCGGTGCGGCGCGGGTGGCGGTGGGTCCGGACCTGCCCGCTCTGTTCACCAACGACGATGCGCTGGCCGCCGGGCTGGAAGCGGCGGGCGGCGAGGTCGACGATCCGACCTGGCGCCTGCCTCTGTGGGACGGCTATGCCGATATGCTGAAGTCCGACGTTGCCGACATCAACAATGCGGGCGAAGGCGGCTTTGCGGGCGCCATCACCGCAGCCCTGTTCCTGAAGCGCTTCGTGCCGGAAAGCGCCCGATGGGTGCATCTGGACACATTTGCATGGCGCCCCTCTTCGCGGCCGGGACGGCCCAAGGGCGGCGAGGCGCTGGGTCTGCGCGCAGTCTTTCATATGCTGCAACAGCGTTATGACCATAAAAAGTAAAAAGAAAGCCGTTTCAGGCGGGCCGTTACGCAACCGGATTGGCCATCGTGCGTTACGGGGAACATGGATGCCCACTCTGCACAGGACCAGGCCACAGAGCTTAATCGCCCCGGCCTAAAGCCGCTCGGTCAATGGATGCGCACGCTGGTCGACTATGTGCGATCCGGCAAGCCTGATCTGACCAACCGGCAGATGGCGCTGATGCTGACCGTTTATATCGGCGCAGGGCCGCATACGGTCCGGGGACTCGCGGAGGCGCTTAACGTGTCGAAGCCCGTGATTACCCGCGCACTGAACAAATTATCGGCGCTCGGTTATCTGCGGCGGGAACGGGACTCCACCGATCGACGCAATATTTTCATCACCCGGACCCCAAAAGGGGCGGAATTTCTTGACGCCTTTCACCATTTCATCGCAGGAACCGGCCGCGATGAACGCCTCAACCTCTCCCACGCGGAACGCACCGCCTGAACGCATCCGATTCAAGCTGGACGGCCGGTCGGTCAAGCTCGACACGCGCACCCATGCGGCGCGCGGGGATCTGGCCGATCTGGCTTTGGCTGGGGTGCTGTTTTCCGCCCATTATGCGCGCGCGGTCGAACTGACCTGCGTGGCAGCCGGCACGCCGGTACTCTCCAGCGACACGCCAAAGGCCCAGGCCGTCAGCGAATTGCTGCGCGGCGAAAATTTCCATGCGCTGGATGTGACGGCGGAATGGGCCTGGGGCTTTTGCGGGCATGACGGCTATGTCGGCTATGTGCGGCGCGATGCGCTGGATGCGCGGGAGGTGACCAACAGCCGGATCATCACCGGCACGGCCCCCCTGTTCAGCGCGGCCGACATCAAGTCGCGCATTGCCGATTACTGGCCCCGCGGAGCGCTGTTCGCCGCCGAGGCTGAAGGCGACTTCTTCGCTTGCGCCGAGGGCTATGTGCACCAGCGCCATGTCGCCCCGATCGACGCCCTGGAAAGCGACTGGGTCGCGGTGGCGCAACGCTATCTTGGCCAGCCCTATGTCTGGGGCGGTCGCGGGCATCGCGGCGTCGATTGCTCCGGCCTTGTGCAGGTCGCGCTTGGCCAATGCGGCATCAAGGTGCCGCGCGACACCGACTTGCAGCGCGAGGGGATCGGTTCGCCGATCGCGCCCGACGCGCCGCTCCGACGAGGGGATTTCATCTTCTTTCCAGGCCATGTCGGCATCATGACCGACGGCGACCATCTACTGCATGCCAACGCGCATTGGATGAGCGTGGTGATCGAGCCTCTGGCCGACGTCGTCGGCCGTCTGGCGGCGGACCATGCGGACCCCATCATCGCGCGGCGGAGGATCAGCGCATGACACAGCATATTTTCATCGACGGCGGCGTCGGGACTACAGGACTTGAAATCAACGAGCGGCTGGCGGGCCGCCCGGAACTGTCGATCATCACGCTGGATGAGGACAGGCGCAAGGATGCAGCCGCGCGTCGCGATGCGCTGAATGCCGCGGATATCGTTATCCTCTGCCTGCCCGACGACGCGGCGCGCGAAGCGGTGGCGCTGATCGACAATGGCCGGACCCGCGTGATCGACGCTTCAACCGCGCACCGCGTCGCGGACGGCTGGACCTACGGCTTTGCCGAACTGGAACCGGGGCACCGGGAGAAGCTGGCCAATTCACGCTTCGTCGCCAATCCGGGGTGCTGGCCGACCGGCTTTCTGGCGCTGGTTCGGCCGCTGGTGCTGGCCGGGCTGCTGCCCGCCGACTGGCCGGTAACGGTGTCGGGCGCGTCAGGCTATTCGGGCGGCGGCAAGTCGATGATCGCCGAATATGAAGGCACGGATGGCGCGCCGAGCGCATTCCGGCCCTATGGTCTTACCCTGGCGCACAAGCATGGGCCGGAAATGCTGCGCTATTCGGGTTTGCAGCATCCCCCTCTGTTCGCGCCCGCCGTGGCCGATACCTATCGCGGCATGATCGTCGAGGTGCCGTTGCAGCTGCGCGCCATGCCCGGCGCGCCGTCGGTCAGGGATGTGCATGCTGCGCTGGCAGCGGCTTATGCGGGATCGCCGATCGTCAGCGTAGAGTCGCTGGAGGCCAGCGCGGGGATGGGGCAAGTCCGCCTGGAGCATGTCGGCGCGACCGACCGGCTCGCACTGTTCGTTTTCGGCAATGAAGGGACAGGTCAGGCGCGGCTGGTCGCGGCGCTCGACAATCTGGGCAAGGGCGCGGCGGGCGCGGCGGTGCAGAACCTCAACATTCTCGCCGGACTGCCCGAAACCGCTGGCCTGCGGCTTTAGAGCGTAAGTTCATCGGCGGGCGCCCCAACGGGCGCCCTTTTCCCGTCAATGAATCGTGCCGAGCGGCCCGTCATGCGTGAGCAGGACGATCATCCGCTCGATCTGCCGCCAGTGGCAGAAATGGATGAAATTCCCCCGGTCGCGGCTGCGGTCCGCACGCGCCGCCGCCTCATACCCCGCATTATCGCCAAAGAGCGCGATCAGTTCCGCCGCATCGTCATAGCTTTTGCGGCTGGACAGATATGGTATGTTCATCGCTAACCCCCCAAAAATATCCCGGCCCGGAAAAGGGGGTTTCAATCGCCGTGCCAGTTTCGCACTTCGACGGCATCCGGCGGCCCGAAAGAGTGAATGGCGGGTTAGCCAAGTCCCGCACTGGCACAATCGTCCAGCAATGGGACCCCTTCGTCCCGAAACGATGCGGTCAGGAAAGCCTGCTGGCATTGATCGTCCGTGCATGGCAAGGGGTTGCCGATGACGAAGAAGAAAAATCCGACCGGCGCGGGGGCGATCCTTGCATTGACGATCCTGGGGGGAGCGATCCTGGGGGGGATGATGGGCCAGCCTAGCATCGGCCTGCTGGCTGGGACCGGGCTGGGCATTGTCGTCGCCATCCTGCTATGGCTGAAAGAACGCGAGAAATAGCTTCATTTCCGGCCCTTGCCCGCCTTGCCGGGCGGGGCATCGCAGCATAAACGTGGTGCCATGAAGAAGCATCTGATTGCGCTCACTTTGGTCGTGCTGGTCCTGCTGGGCGGCGCCTTTCTCTATTTTTCGCGGGGCGATACCGCGCAGTTGCCGGATGGCGCGGATGTCGGCAGGGAGCCGGTCTTCACCGCCCCGCGCAGCGAGATGATCCCGACGATCAACGTCGCCGACGCCGTGCCGTGGAAGGCCGGGGAAAAGCCGGTTGCGGCCAAGGGCCTGCGCGTCGAACGCTTTGCCGACGGTCTCGACCATCCCCGTTCGCTGCTACGCCTGCCCAATGGCGACGTGCTGGTGGCGGAAACCAACAGCCCGGCGCGGCCGACGGGCGGCATCGTCAACCGGGTGATGAACTATCTGATGAACAAGGCGGGTGCGGGCGTGCCCTCGGCCAACCGCATCACCCTGCTGCGCGACGCCGATGGCGACGGCAGGGCGGAGACCAAAACCGCTTTCCTGACGGGACTGAACTCGCCCTATGGCATGGCGCTGATCGGGGACACGCTCTACGTCGCCAACACCGATGCGCTGATGGCCTTTCCCTATAAGGAAGGCGAAACGAAGATCAGCGACAAGGGGCGCAAGATCCTCAACCTCCCCGCGCAGGCGCCCAACATGCACTGGACGCGCAGTCTGGTCGCCAGTCCGCAGGGGCTGCTCTATGTCGGCGTGGGATCAAACAGCAATATCGGCGAAAATGATCTGGAGACGGAGGCCAATCGCGCCGCCGTCCTGGAGGTCAATCCCAGAACCGGCGACTATCGCATCTATGCTTCGGGCCTGCGCAACCCGGTAGGGCTTGCGTTCGAGCCGAAGAGCGGCGCGCTCTGGGGCGTGGTGAACGAGCGCGATATGCTGGGCAGCGATCTGGTGCCCGATTATCTGACGCGGGTGGAATTCGGCGCCTTCTATGGCTGGCCGTGGAATTATTGGGGCGGCTATGAGGACCGCCGGGTCCAGCCGCAGCGGCCGGAAATCCGCGAATATACCAAGCGTCCGGACTATGCGCTGGGCAATCATGTGGCGCCGCTGGGTCTCAGCTTTGCCGACAAGGTGACGTTAGGCCCGCCCTTTGTGAATGGGGCCTTTGTCGGGCTGCACGGCAGCTGGAACCGCAAGCCGGCGGCAGGCTATAAGGTGGTGTTCGTGCCCTTTGGCGACAATGGCGGAGCAGGAAAGGCCAGGCCGGTCGATGTGCTGACGGGCTTCCTAGGCACCAGGGGCGAGGCGCATGGCCGTCCGGTGGACGTCACCGCCGACGCCAAGGGCGCGCTGCTGGTCAGCGACGATGTGGGCAATGTCGTCTGGCGGGTGACGGCAGCGAAATAGAAGGCGCGGCGGGGCCGTGGCCCCGCCGGTCTTGCGCGTTCAGATCGTCAGGCCGTTCCGCCCGGCCAGCTCAACCACATATTGCCAGGCCACGCGACCCGAACGGCTGCCGCGCTGGGTCGCCCACTGAATCGCGTCGAGCGGCTCGAAGCTCACGCCCAGCTTTGCCGCATAGCCGCTGACGATCGCGACATAGGCGTCCTGATCGATGGCGTGAAAACCGAGGCTCAGGCCGAAGCGGTCCGACAGCGCCATCTTGTCGTCGACCACGTCCCGCGGATTGACGGGGTCGTCCTGCTCCGACAGGTGGCGCGGCACGATATGACGGCGATTGGACGTCACATAGAGGCGGACATTGGCCGGGCGCGCCGCCGTGCCGCCCTGAAGCAGCGAGCGCAGCGAACGGGCGTCGCCCACGCCATTTTCATCGAAACCAAGGTCATCGAGGAACAGGATGAAGGGCCGCTGCGTGTCGCGCAGGATCGCGAAAAGCTGCGGCAGGCTGGCCAGTTCATCGATCGCGCATTGCAGCAGGGCAATGTCCTGCCCTTCCGCCTGCATCTTGCCGACGACCGCCGCGACGACGGCGGACTTGCCCGTGCCGCGTGCGCCCCACAGCAGCACGTCATGCGCGGCATGCCCGGCGGCATGGCGGCGGCTATTGTCCAGCAGAGCCGTCTTCTGCGCATCGATGCCGGTCAGCAGGTCATAGTCCACCGGCGCGAACGCCTCTACCGGCCGGATCGAAGCGCCGTTCCACACATAGGCGGGCGCAGCCGCAAGATCGGCGGAAGAAGCGGGTGGCGGCGCGATCCGTTCCAGCGCTTCGGCGATGCGGGTGAGAAGTGCTTCGTTCATGCGCTCGCGCTTAATCCTGTGACGCGCCGGGGGCAAGCGCGGGGGCCATGTCATTCTTCTGTAGCAATGGCCTTTTACTTGGGCCTTGCGGGGTTTATATCGCGGGGCCGTGACCATCCCAAATCCAGTCTTTTCCACCCGAATTTGCCGCTATGGCAGCGAAGCGTTGCGCGAGGCGGCGCTGCTGATCCGTGCGGGCGAGCCGGTCGCCGTGCCGACGGAGACGGTCTACGGCCTGGCTGCGGACGCGACCGATAGCCATGCAGTGGCGGCGATCTACAACGCGAAGGGACGGCCCAGCTTCAATCCGCTGATCGTGCATGTCTCCGATCAGGAGATGGCGGCGCGGCTGGCGGAATTTTCTCCGGTGGCGAAACAGCTTGCGACGCGCTTCTGGCCGGGCGCCTTGACCCTGGTGCTGCCGGTGCGCTCCGATAGCGGCCTGTCGCCTCTGGTGACGGCGGGACTGCCGACCGTGGCGCTCCGTCTGCCGGCCCATCCGGCGATGCGGGCGCTGATCCGGGAGAGCGGACGGCCGCTGGCAGCGCCTTCCGCCAATCGCAGCGGGGCGATCAGCCCGACGCGCGCCGAACATGTCCTCTCCAGCCTCAACGGCAGGGTCCGCATGATTTTGGACGAAGGGCCAACCAGCGAAGGCGTGGAATCGACCATCGCCGCACCGGAAACGGATCGTATTCGCCTGCTGCGCCCCGGCCCGGTGACGGCCGCGATGCTGGAGGAGGCTACGCACCTGCCGGTCGTGACGGGCGCGGAAAATGCCAGGATCGAGGCGCCGGGACAGATGGAAAGCCATTATGCGCCGTCCAAGCCGGTGCGGCTGAATGCGCTGAAGGCTGAAAAGGACGAATATCTGATCGGCTTCGGGCTGATGCCCTGCCACATGAACCTCAGCCCCGACGCCGATGTGCGGGAGGCGGCGGCCAATCTGTTCGCCGCGCTGCATATCGCGGACGCCAGCGCGGCGGAGCGGATTGCGGTGGCGCCTGTCCCCAATGAAGGGATCGGCGTGGCGATCAACGACCGGCTGCGGCGGGCGGCGGCTTAAAAAAGCGCCACCCTTCTTCCCTTCCGTTGAAGATTGCTCACCCGCAATTATCATAACCCGCCCGGCGGCATTCGCGGCGGCGTTCTTCTTCCTCCTTCTTGCGCTCCCGGGCTTCGCGGGCTTCCTGCTTGCGCATCTTGCGACCGTAATTGCGGTCGGACTCTTCCTGACTGGTCGTCGCCCAGTCGGCCGCCTGCGCGCCGGCGCGGACCGGCATGGTGACGACGTTGGCGGCGGTCCGCACGATGCAGCCCGACAGCGTCAACATCAGCACCGGCCCGGCCAGCAGGATCAGCTTATGCATTCATCACCCCTTATATCGGCCCGCTTCGTCGCACGGCCGGTTTAACCACAGCCTAGGGACGGCGCGCAATCAGGCAAGCCGTTGGCGACGAACGGCGGGCGATGAAGCGATCAAGCGCCGATGCGTTCGGCAAAACCCTTGCGCAGCTTGGCGAGCTTGGGCGGGATCACCGCCATGCAATAGGGGTTCCGGTCCCCTACCCGCTCCCAATATTTCTGATGATAATCCTCCGCCGGATACCAGGGCGCATCGGGTTCGATCGCGGTGACGATCGGACTGGCCTGATCGGACTGGGCGCGGGCGATCCCCGCCCTGGCTTCCGCCTCCTGTTCCGCGGAATGGGGGAAGATGGCCGAGCGATATTGGGTGCCGATGTCGTTGCCCTGACGGTTGAGCGTCGTCGGATCATGGGTGGCGAAGAAAATGTCCAGCAGATCGCCATAGGAGATCAGCGCCGGATCATAGGTAATGCGGATCGCCTCGGCATGACCGGTGGCGCCCGAGCAGACCTGCTCATAGCTCGGGTTGGGCAGCGTTCCGCCGATATAGCCGCTTTCCACGGCCTTCACGCCCTTCAGATTCTGATACACCGCCTCGGTGCACCAGAAGCAGCCGCCAGCGAGGGTTGCGATCTCTTCGGCCATTTTTGCGTCCTTATTCTGCGTTGGCCGCAGAGATAGGAAGGATCAGGCGACCGTTCCAGTCTGCATCGCCCCACGGCTCTTGTCGCCCTCTGCCCTGGCGCGTTCTTCAGCCACCAGTTCCTTGCGCGACAGCTTGCCGACCAGCGTCTTGGGCAGGTTCAGCCGAATCTCCACCTCGCACACCTTCTCATGCTTGCCAAGTTGGGGGTTGAGCCAGTCCATCAACGCTGCGCCCTCAATATCCGCGCCCTCCTGGAGCGTCACGAAGGCCTTGGGACACTCGCCGCGATAATGGTCGGGAATACCGATCACCAGCGCTTCCTTCACCGCCGGATGATGGTAAAGGACCTTCTCGACCTCGCTCGGGAACACCTTGAAACCGCCGACCGCAATCATGTCCTTGAGCCGGTCGACGATCTTCACATAGCCGTCCGCGTCGATCAGCCCGACGTCGCCCGTGCGAAGCCAGCCATCGACGAACACTTCCCTGTCCGCATCGGGACGCTGCCAATAGCCTTTCATGATCTGCGGGCCGGAAAAGACCAGCTCGCCCGGCTCGCCTTCAGGGGCCGGTTTGGTCGGATCCTCGCGGTCGACCAGCCTGACGTGGGTGCCGGGGACGGGCTGGCCGACGGTGCCGGACTTGTTCAGCCCTTCATAGGGATTGGAACAGACGACCGGGCTGCTCTCGGTCAGGCCATAGCCCTCGACCAGCTTGGCGCCGGTCATCGCCTCGAAGCGCTGCTTGACCTCCAGCGGCAGCGGCGCGCCGCCGGAAATGCAGAGGCGCAGCGAGGAGAAATCGATGTTGGGTGTCGCCGGATGATCGAGCAGCGCCTGATACATGGTCGGCACGCCGGGCAGCGAGGTCGCCCTGGTGCGCTGGAGCGCGGCCAGAACCTGCGTACCGTCGAAGCGCGGCAGCATCACCATCTCCCCGCCGTTCAGCACCGTACGGTTGAGGACACAGGTGTTGGCGAAGACATGGAAGAAGGGCAGCACCGCCAATATGCGGTCAGGCGCTTCGGGATGAGGGTCGATCAGGCGGACCTGCCGGGCATTGGCCGTCAGATTCTGATGGGTGAGCATGGCGCCCTTTGGACGCCCGGTGGTGCCGCCGGTATATTGCAGCAGGGCAACCTCGGTTTCCGGATCGATGGCGACCGATGCAGGATCTTCGCCATGGCGCAGCAGGTCGACATAATTGGTGATGCGCGGATCGTGCGGGACGTGCGCGGTCTCATTGCGCTTGAAGATGCGGAAGAGGACCGATTTCGCCGGGGGCAGCACTTCGGCCACGCAGCCGACGACCAGCCGTTCCAGACTGCTGTTGTCCAGCACCTGCAAAGCCGTGGGCAACAGCGCCTTGGCCGACAGGGTGAAGAGGATTTTCGTGCCGCTGTCCTCGACCTGATGCTCCAGTTCGGCAGCGGTGTAGAGGGGGGAGAAATTGACGACCGTGGCGCCCGCCATCATCGCGCCATAATAGCCCGCGACATAATGCGGCACGTTGGGAAGGTAGAGGCCGACCCGGTCGCCCTTCTTCACCCCCAGATCCTGCAATCCCTTGGCCACGCGCCGGATGACATGCAGCATTTCGCCGTAGGTCGTCTTGCGGCCCATGAAGTCGATCATCACCGCATCGGGATTGGCCGTGGCGCTGTCCACCACCATGTCGACCATCGACAGGGGCGGAAAGCTCTGCTCCCAGGATGACGGATGATTGTAGCGGGTTTTCCAGATGTTTTCGCTGCTCTCCATTTACACAGGTGTAAGTTACGCTTTCCCTTTACGCAAGCGTCAACCACGACAAAAAGGGCCGCGCCTTGAGCAAGGCGCGGCCCTTTTGACTGAATGTCCAGCCGTCACTTCGCCCCGTAATTACCGTCGAGCGAAATGACGTTACGGCTTAAACGTGACCCTTATTGTCGCTGAACGGATCGAGGATCTTGGCCGCGTCCGAAATCAGGTTGGATTCCGCCTTCAGCGCCTCTTCCGCGCGGCGGGTGGCGTCCTCGCGCTCCCGGCGCAGTTCGTTGATCAGCGCCTCACGGTCGCCGTCCAGACGCGAATCGGTGGGGGCTTCGATGCCCGCCTTCTTCGCGGCCTTCGACACCAGAGCGTCCAGTTCGCGCTGCGAGCAGAGGCCGAGCGTCACCGGATCCTTGGGCACGATGTTGGAGATGTTCCAGTGGGTGCGGTCGCGGATCGCGGCGATGGTGGTGCGGGTGGTGCCGATCAGCTTGCCGATCGCGCCGTCCGAGATTTCGGGATGGTTGCGCAAAATCCAGGCGATGCCGTCGGGCTTGTCCTGACGCTTGCTGACCGGGGTGTAACGCGGCCCCTTGGTGCGGCGGACCGGCTCCGGACCCTTCAGCATCTTGAGGCGATAATCCGGGTTGCTCTCGCCCTTGTGGATTTCGTCCATCGTGATTTCATGGGCGCGGACCGGATCGCGGCCGGTATATTTGATGCCGGCGGTATCGTCGGCGATCGCCTGCACTTCCAGAATATGCAGCCCGCAAAACTCCGCGATCTGGTCGAAGCTCAGCGCGGTATTGTCGACCAGCCAGCTGGCTGTCGCATGGGGCATGAGAGGCTGGGACACGGGAATTCTCCGGCACTAAAAACAACAAGGGCCGCCCAAGCAGGGCGGCCACGCCCGACCTGAGATAGTGCATCCCGCCCCGCACGGCAAGGAAAAGCGTCAGGCGGCGCTTTCCAGCATTTCTGGGTCGATATTGTGCAGGCCGGTCAGAAATTCCTGCGCGCTGCGTTCCCAGCTGAAGCTCTGGCCATAGGCGGCACAGACTTGCCTGTCGCAGAGAAGCGCGGCGGCGATGGCATCCTCCAGCCGGTCGGACAGGGCGCCCGTTTCGGGGGTCACGATGTCGATCGGACCGGTAACGGGATAGGCGGCGACGGGCGTGCCGCAGGCCAGCGCCTCGATCATGACGAGGCCGAACGTGTCGGTGCGGCTGGGGAAGACGAAGACGTCGGCCCCGGCATAGGCGCCCGCAAGGTCCGCGCCGAACATCGGGCCAAGGAAGCGGGCCTGCGGATAAGCCTTCTCCAGCATGGAGCGGGCCGGGCCGTCGCCGACGACGACCTTGGTGCCGGGATGATCGCTGGAGAGGAAGGCTTCGAGATTTTTCTCGACCGCAACGCGCCCGACATAAAGCTGGATCGGACGCGGCAGACCGGCAAAGGCTGCTGGCGGCGGCACTTGCGGGGTGAAGGCGGCAAGGTCCACCCCCCTGCCCCATGCGCGGACCTGCGCCAGCCCATGGGCGCGCAGTTGCTGCCGCACCGATCCGGTCGATACCAGCACCGCTTCGGCGGGGCCATGGAACCAGCGAATATAGCGCCAGAACCAGGATGCGGGCAGGCCGGTGCGCTGCGCCACATAGTCGGGGAAATGGGTGTGATAGGCGGTGGTGAAACGAATGCCGCTGCGCAGGCACCAGCGCCGCGCGGCCAGACAGAGCGGGCCTTCGGTGGCGAGATGGATCGCATCGGGGCGAAAGGCCGCGATCATCTGACCCACGACGGTCGAGCGGGCAAAGGCCAGCCGGATTTCAGGATAGGTCGGGCAAGGGATAGAGCCGAACAGGTCGGGCGAGATCACCTTCACGGCATGCCCCATATGCTCCAGTTCCGTCTGGATGGTGTGAAGGGTGCGGACGACGCCGTTGACCTGCGGACTCCAGGCGTCGGTGACGATGATTATGCGCATGGGAGATGGGCGCATCGGCTCCACTCCTGTCAGGCCGCGATCCGGGCGGGTTCGTCGGCGGTGCGCCGGGAGATCTCATCGGCCCAGTGCAGTACTTCCATGCGGCCGTCGAAATGCTCGACCAGCGCGGTGCAGCCCTCGACCCAGTCGCCGTCATTATAATAGGCAACGCCCCCGATCTCGCGCATCTCGGCATTGTGGATATGACCGCAGACCACGCCGTCGACGCCGCGCGTCCCGGCCTCATGCGCGACCACTTCCTCGAAGCGGGAGATGAAGGATACGGCGTTCTTGACCTTATGCTTGGCCATTTTGCTGAGCGACCAATAAGGCAGGCCCATGCGCTGGCGCACCCCGTTCACCACGACGTTGAGGCGCATGAGCATGGTGTAGGCAGCGTCGCCGACAAAGGCGAGCCAGCGATGGGCCAGCATGATCGTGTCGAACTCGTCGCCATGCAGCACCAGCAGCTTGCGGCCATCGGCGGTCTCATGGATGGCCTTGCGCCGGATTTCCACGCCACCGAAGCTCATGCCGGTGAACTGGCGGAACATCTCGTCATGATTGCCGGGGATATAGACGACGCGAGTGCCGCGCTTGGCGCGCTTCATTACGCGCCATACGACATCATTGTGGGCGGCGGGCCAGTAGAAGCGCTTCTTGAGCCGCCAGCCGTCGATGATGTCGCCCACCAGATACATGATGTCGCTGTCGACGCTGTCGAGGAAGTCTATCAGCATCTTCGCATTGCAGCCGCGCGTGCCGAGATGGATGTCCGAAATCCAGATGGTGCGATAGCGGCGACGCTTTCCCTCCCGTTCGGGGATGGTGAACCTGTCGTCGGCGGCAGCGTCACCCATGTCTGCCAGGAACGGCAAGCGTGTGATGGCGTTCATGATGCGACCCCTGAGCTGTTTCCCTCAGGAGCGAATCCTTAGCGCCGCTATGTTACAACTCCGCGCCGAATATGACCGAAATGCTACGGTTTCAGCCAGATCCCGTCATTTCAGGGAAAGCTGGAATGAGGATTCAGGAGCGGCATATCCGACCTCCACCCCATCAAACCGTCAGGACAATCTTTCCGAAATGATCGCCCGCATCCATGCGCGCGTGGGCCTTGGCCGCCTCTGCCAGCGGAAAACGGCTATCCATTGCGGGCCGCAGCTTGCCCTGCTCGACGAAGGTCCAGACGACCCGCATCAACTCATCGGCGACCAGGCTCTTGAAGGCCACCGAGCGCGGCCGCAGCGTCGACCCGGTGAGGGTCAGCCGCTTGCTCATGATCGCGGGCAGGAAGACCGTCGCCGTCGGCCCGCTCATCACCGCGATCGACACATGACGGCCGTCCTCGGCCAGGCATTCGATATTGCGCGGCACATAATCGCCGCCGACCATGTCGAGCACCGCCTGCACTCCCTGTCCGCCGGTGATGCGCTTCACTTCCTCGACAAAATCCTGCGTGCGATAGTTGATCGCATGATCTACGCCCCAGGCTTTGGCCTGTTCGCATTTCGCTTCGCTGCCGCAGGTGACGATCGTGGTGATGTCAAACAGCTTGCAGAGCGCAATCGCCATGGTCCCGATGCCGCTCGTCCCGCCATGGACCAGCACGGCGTCCCCCTCCACGACATAGGCGCGCTCGAACAGGTTGCTCCACACGGTGAACAGCGTCTCCGGCAGGGCGGCCGCTTCGACCAGATCATAGTCATCCGGCACGGGCAGACACTGTCCGGCGGGTGCCACCGCATATTCGGCATATCCGCCACCCGGCAGCAGCGCGCAGACACGTTGGCCCACCAGCAGATCGGCGCTCCCGCCAGCCGCCACGATCACGCCTGAAACCTCCAGCCCCGGAACGTCCGAAGCCCCCGGCGGCGGCGGATATTTGCCCTGCCGCTGCATCACGTCGGGGCGATTGACGCCCGCAGCGGCCACCTTGATCAGCACTTCATCGGCGCCGGGAACAGGTACGGGCCGCCGCCCGGGGACCAAAGCATCAGGGCCACCCGGCACCGGGATGCCGATCGCAAGCATTTCTTTTGGCACTTCGCCCGGAATTGCGTTCTCGTCCACCATGGCCGCCCCGCCCGATTATGTTGCACCGCACCTAAATCGACGGGCGGAATGAAGGCCTTATTGACAGACTGATCCGCAGGGTCAACATTGCACGTCATGGACATGGATGAAGATCTGCCACGCAAGGCTGATGATCCGCTGGCCCAACTGCTCCGACAGGATCTGGGCCCACTTTCCGTGGCCGATCTGGAGGCGCGCATCCTCGCGCTGGAGGGTGAAATCACCCGAACCCGATCAAAGATTGAAAGCGCCTTTAACCACAAAGCAAGCGCAGAGGCGTTATTCAAGCGATGAACCCGCGCCCCGCCCTTTGCGACTCCAGGAGGAGTTTCACCGGGCGCGGGCAGTCTGGCAATTCCGGCGGTCAGGATGTCCATCTTGATCCGTCGTCGAGCAATGCCGACATATGGTTCAAGACAGCCCCTCATTGGGGGTCAGGAGTATAAAAGACATGCCATCTTTCGCGCCCGCCCTTGAAACCACCCTGCATAATGCGCTGACGCACGCATCGGAGCGCCGTCACGAATATGCGACGCTGGAGCATCTGCTGTTTGCGCTCATCGACGATGAACATGCGTCGAAGGTGATGCAGGCCTGCGGCGTGGAGCTTGGCGAACTATCCGATGCGGTGACGCAATATCTCGATACCGAGCTTGACAGCCTAAAGGTGGAAGGGGCCAGCGACCCCTCCCCCACCAGCGGTTTCCAGCGCGTCGTCCAGCGCGCGATCCTGCACGTCCAGTCTTCGGGCAAGGATGAAGTGACGGGAGCCAACGTCCTCGTCGCCCTTTTCTCCGAACGGGAAAGCTACGCGGTCTATTTCCTCCAGCAGCAGGATATGAGCCGCCTCGATGCCGTCAGCTACATCAGCCACGGTGTCGGCAAGGGCACGGCCGCCCCTGAGCAGCGCGAAACCAAGGGCGCTCAGGAAGAGGAAAAGAAAGCGCAGGACAGCAAGGGCAAGAAGGACAGTGCCTTGGAGCAGTTCACCGTCAACCTCAACGAGAAGGCGGCGCGGGGCAAGGTTGACCCGCTGATCGGTCGCGCTTCCGAAGTCGACCGGACCATCCAGATCCTGTGCCGGCGGTCTAAGAACAACCCGCTCTATGTGGGCGATCCGGGCGTCGGCAAGACCGCCATCGCGGAAGGTCTGGCGCGCAAGATCGTTGAGGGCGAGGTTCCCGATGTTCTCAAGGAAGCGGTGATCTACTCGCTCGACATGGGCGCGCTTCTGGCCGGCACCCGTTATCGCGGCGATTTCGAGGAACGCTTGAAGGCAGTCGTCACCGAACTTGAAAAGATGCCGCACGCGGTTCTCTTCATCGACGAAATCCATACGGTGATCGGCGCAGGCGCGACCAGCGGCGGCGCGATGGACGCGTCCAACCTGCTGAAGCCTGCTCTTTCGGGCGGGACGATCCGTTGCATCGGTTCGACCACCTACAAGGAGTTCCGCAACCACTTCGAAAAGGACCGTGCCTTGCTGCGCCGGTTCCAGAAGATCGACGTCAACGAGCCGACGGTCGAAGATACGATCAAGATCCTCGCCGGGCTCCGCAGCGCCTTTGAGGAGCATCACAACGTCAAATATACTCCCGACGCGATCAAGGCAGCGGTGGAGTTGTCGGCACGCTACATCAACGATCGGAAGCTGCCTGACAAGGCGATCGACGTGATCGACGAGGTCGGCGCGATGCAGATGCTGGTCGTGCCCAGCAAGCGCAAGAAGACGATCACACCCAGGGAGATCGAGCAGGTCATCGCGACCATGGCTCGCATTCCTCCCAAGACCGTATCGGCTGACGACAAGTCGGTACTGGAAACGCTCGAAACCGATCTGAAGCGGGTCGTCTTCGGCCAGAACCGGGCGATCGAGGTGCTGTCTTCCGCGATCAAGCTGTCACGCGCAGGCCTGCGCGATCCGGACAAGCCGATCGGCAATTATCTTTTCTCCGGTCCCACCGGCGTCGGAAAGACGGAGGTTGCGCGTCAACTCGCCCATCTGCTCGGCATCCCGCTTCAGCGTTTCGACATGTCGGAATATATGGAGCGGCACTCGGTCAGCCGCCTGATCGGCGCGCCTCCAGGCTATGTCGGCTATGATCAGGGCGGCCTGCTGACCGATGCGGTCGACCAGAATCCGCACAGCGTGCTGCTGCTGGACGAGATCGAGAAGGCCCATCCCGACCTGTTCAACATATTGTTGCAGGTGATGGACAATGGCCGCCTGACCGATCACCACGGCAAGACGGTGGATTTCCGCAACACCATCCTCATCATGACCACCAATGCCGGTGCGTCGGACATGGCGAAGGAAAGCATCGGCTTCGGTGAATTGACCCGCGAGGATGCGCAGGAGGACGCAGTGAGGAAGCTCTTCACTCCGGAATTCCGCAACCGCCTCGATGCCATCGTTCCTTTCGGCTATCTGCCGCCGGAGATCGTGGCCCGTGTTGTCGACAAGTTCATCCTCCAGCTCGAACTCCAGTTGGCGGATCGGGACGTTCACATCACGTTGGAAGACGACGCCAAGGCTTGGCTCACCAAGAAGGGCTATGACAAGCTCTACGGCGCACGTCCGATGGGCCGCCTGATGCAGGAAAAGATCAAACAGCCGCTGGCCGAAGAACTGCTGTTCGGTAAGCTCGTCCATGGCGGCGAGGTCCAGGTTCGGCTGAAGGACGACGCCCTCGCCTTCGAAATCATCCCGGCCGCCCCCAAAAAGGGCAAGAAGGGTGGGAAGGCCAAGCCTGCAGAATCGGCGAAGTAAAAACCCGCATCGCGGAATGAAGAAGGGCGGCCTGACAGGTCGCCCTTTTTACGTTGAAGGCATCGACGGACGCGACTTTCGAACCATTTCTAAATCTACGCCGCCGCCTGTCGGCAGTGGGTCCGTCGAAGCTCCATGCGGCTCGGCATTTCTGTGGAGATTCGAAACCGGCGATATGAACCTGCCGATTGAACCCTCGCATTGAATGCCCGCTTGCGGCACCATCCGGCCGTCGTCCGCAGGAGAGCTATGCCATGCCTCACAAGATCAACTTCTACACCAACCCCATGTCACGCGGCCAGATCGCCCGCTGGATGCTGGAGGAAGTCGGACAGCCTTATGAGATGGTCGTGCTCGATTATGAAGGCGCCATGAAATCAGCCGATTATCTGGCGATCAACCCGATGGGCAAGGTGCCGGCCATCGTGCATGGCGGAAAGGTGGTGACGGAATGTGCCGCCATCTGCGCCTATCTCGCCGACGCCTTTCCAGCGGCCGGGCTTGCCCCCGCCCCCGACAAGCGCGCCGATTATTATCGCTGGCTCTTCTTCGCCGCCGGCCCGGTCGAGGCCGCCGTCACCAACAGGGCGCTGGGTTTCACCGTTCCAGAAGGCCGGGAGCGGATGGCGGGCTATGGCACATTTGAACAGGCGATCGATGCGCTGGCCCAAGCGGTGGATGGCCCCGCCTGGATTTGCGGCGATCAGTTCACCGCCGCCGATGTTTATGTGGGTTCGCAGATCGACTGGGGTCTCAGCTTCGGCACGATCCCCAGCCGCCCCGGCTTCGAAGCCTATGCCGCCCGCCTGCGCGCGCGCCCGGCTTATCAGCGACAGAAGGAACTGGACGGCGCGTTGATCGCGAAAATGCAGCCATCCGCATGACACGAAAAGGCCCGGCGGATCGCTCTGCCGGGCCTTGATTTCAGGTCGGAAAACCGGCTCAGTTGCGTTGGTTACCCATGAAGCGCAGCAGGAACAGAAACATGTTGATGAAGTCGAGGTAAAGGGTCAGCGCCCCCATTACGACCGACTTGCCGACCATATCCGTGCCAGCAATCTGCGCGTAGACGCTCTTGATCTTCTGCGTGTCATAAGCGGTCAGTCCCGCGAACAACAGGACGCCGATGAAGCTGATCACCATGTCCATTGCGCTCGAACGCAGGAAGAGGTTGATCAACATGGCGACCAGCAGGCCGACGACCCCCATGATCAGAAATGTGCCAAAGCCCGACAGGTTGCGCTTCGTCGTGTAGCCCCAGAGGCTAAGGCCCGCAAAAGCGGCTGAAGTCGCAAAGAAAGTCTGGGCGACCGAAGTACCGGTATAGACCAGCAGGATCGACGAGAGCGACAATCCCATCACAGCGGCATAAGCCCAATAGAGTCCTTGCGCGGCAACGGTCGACAGGCGGCCGATGCCGAAGCTCAGCACCATGACGAAAATCAGCGGCGCAAACATGATGACATATTTCAGGATGCCGGGGCCTGCCAGCACCTGATAGGCGAACCCGCTCGACGCGAACAGCATGGCGACCAAGCCGGTCAAGAGCACGCCGCTCGCCATATAATTATAAACCGACAACATGTAGCTGCGCAGACCGGCGTCGAACGCCTCCCCGCGCGCGACGGTCGTGCCGCCAAAACCCGCAATGTCGGAACGCGGATCGGACCAATTGGCCATGGGATAATCTCCTTCGCTGGCATTATTTGGGCCAGCATCCTCATTATCGGTCTATCCGGCGATCAATTCAAGCAAAGAGCTTGGGCCGTCGTGCGCAAATGTCGCAACCGCTCCGGATTTAAATGGTCACGCCAACCTGACTCATCAGGCGAAGCGGTTTATAGAAAGACATGCCCCGCCTTTTCGTCGCCATTCGTCCCCCAGCCGAAATCCGCCGGACTTTGCTTGACTTGATGGGCGGGATTCCCGGCGCGCGGTGGCAGGATGATGAACGACTTCACATCACCCTGCGCTTTGTCGGCGAAGTGGATCGGCATTGCGCCGCCGACCTCACCGCCGCATTGAGCGAGATTCATTTCCAACCGTTCGAAATTGCTTTGACCGGGCTGGGGCAATTCGACCGCAGAGGCCGCATCGACACGCTCTGGAGCGGCGTCCAGCCCCGGCATCAGCTAAGCCAACTGCATAAGCGGATAGACCGGGCCTGCACAAGCGTTGGCCTTCGTCCGTACGAACGCGCCTATCTTCCCCATATCACCATCGCCCGTTTCGGACGCGCCGCCGGCTCAATGGAGGACTTCATCGCCGTGCATGGCGGCTTCACGAGCACCGTGTTTACGGTGGACAGCTTCGCCCTGTTCGAAAGTCATCTCGGCCATGAAGGCGCCACCTATCATATCGTCGAACGATATCGCGCAGCCTGACGCGGAAGCGAAAAGCCGGCCCGATCAGTTCATCGGGACGATCATCCCGCCGACAACACACCGCATGCCACCCGGCCTCCCGCATTTCCTGCAGGGTCGCTCTTATTGTCATC
>NZ_JBHIWJ010000046.1:0-31561 GCF_041987595.1 Sphingobium sp.
GCGCAAGGCTCCGTCGGGGCGAGCGGCGACCTTGCCCCGCTGGCGCATATGACCGCGACGATGATCGGCGTGGGGGAGATTGTCGTGGACGGCGTGGCCATGCCCGCCGCGCAGGCTCTGGCGCAGGCGGGGCTGGCGCCGGTGGAACTGGGGCCGAAGGAGGGGCTGGCGCTGCTCAACGGCACGCAATTTTCGACCGCGAATGCGCTGGCCGGGCTGTTCGGGGCGGACCGGCTGTTCCGCACGGCGCTGGTGACGGGCGCGCTATCCACAGAGGCGGCGAAGGGCACCGACGCGCCCTTCGATCCGCGCATTCACCGGCTGCGGCGCCATGCCGGACAGATCGCCGTGGGAGAGGCTTTGGCGGCGCTGATGGCGGGTTCCGCCATTCGCGCCTCGCACAAGGAGCATGATCCCCGCGTGCAGGACCCCTATTGCCTGCGCTGCCAGCCGCAGGTGATGGGCGCGGCGCTGGACGTGATGCGATCCGCCGCCGCGATGCTGGAGACGGAAGCCAATGGGGTGTCCGACAATCCGCTGATCTTTGCCGATACGGACGAGGCCTTGTCGGGCGGCAATTTCCATGCCGAGCCTGTGGCCTTCGCCGCCGACATGATCGCCATGGCGGTGTGCGAGATCGGATCGATCGCCGAGCGGCGCATCGCCATGCTGGTCGATCCGGCGCTGTCGGGATTGCCCGCCTTCCTGACGCCCCGGCCCGGCCTGAACAGCGGCTTCATGATCCCGCAGGTGACGGCGGCGGCGCTGGTCAGCGAGAACAAGCAGCGCGCCTTTCCCGCCAGCGTCGATTCCATCCCGACCTCCGCCAATCAGGAGGATCATGTGTCGATGGCCGCCCATGGCGCGCGGCGGCTGGCGGAGATGGTGGAAAATGCGCAGGCGGTGATCGGCATCGAAGTTCTGGCGGCATGTCAGGGATGCGACTTTCATGCTAATCTCCGCTCGTCGGATGCTCTGGAGCGGGTGCGGGCGCTGCTGCGGGTCCGGGTGCCGCATCTGGAGGAGGACCGGCATTTCCACCCCGACATGGAGGCAGCCAACGCGCTGATCCGGTCGGGCGCCGTGATCGAGGCGGCGGGCCTTGTCCTGCCGGGTGTACTGTCATGAGCTGGCTTGACGTGATGTCCGGGGAGGCGCCGCTGGTCGTGGCCATACCGCATGCGGGGACCGACCTGGCCGATGTCGGGGGATTCCGGTCTGAATGGCTGGCGCGGCGGGATGCGGACTGGTGGGTGGACCGGCTATACGGCTTTGCCCGTGATCTGGACGCGACGGTGGTGCGCACCGGCATTTCCCGCAGCGTCATCGATGTGAACCGCGATCCCTCCGGCGCGTCGCTCTATCCGGGGCAGGCGACGACCGAGCTTTGCCCGACCACGACTTTCGACGGCGAACCGCTTTATGCGGGTTCGGGGCCGGACGAGGCTGAGATTGCGCGGCGCACGGAGCGCTGGTTCGTGCCCTATCATGCGGCGCTGGCCGGGGAGATTGCGCGGCTGCGCGTGCGGCATGAACGGGTGGTGCTGTATGACGCCCATTCGATCCGCAGCCATGTGCCCCGGCTGTTCGAGGGGCAGTTGCCGCTGTTCAATATCGGCACGTTCGGGGGCGTCAGCTGCGCCCCCGCTTTGTCCGCCGCGGTGCAGGGGATTTGCGCCGCCACCGGGCAGAGCCATGTGCTGAACGGCCGTTTCAAGGGCGGCTGGACGACGCGCAACTATGGCGAGCCGGACAAGGGCGTGCATGCGATCCAGATGGAACTGGCGATGCGCGGCTATCTGGAGGAGCCGGAGGCGCCCGATGAAGCCAACTGGCCGCCGGATTTCGATGCCGGGCGGGCCGCGCCGATGGCCGCCATTCTGGGCGATATTCTCCAATGCTGCGTGCGTTTTGCCGAGGAGGCGCAATGACCCGGATCGACAATAGCCGCATCATCCGTCCCGCCACCGGCACGACGCTGAGCGCGAAAAGCTGGCTGACCGAGGCGCCGCTCAGGATGCTGATGAACAATCTCCATCCCGATGTGGCAGAACGGCCGGAGGAGCTGGTCGTCTATGGCGGGATCGGGCGGGCGGCGCGGGACTGGGAAAGCTATGACCGGATCGTCGAGACGCTGAAGCGGCTGGAGGATGACCAGACGCTGCTGGTGCAGTCGGGCAAGCCCGTGGGCGTGTTCCGGACCCATGCGGATGCGCCGCGGGTGCTGATCGCCAACAGCAACCTCGTGCCGCATTGGGCGACATGGGAGCATTTCAACGAACTCGATAAGCGCGGCCTGGCCATGTACGGGCAGATGACCGCTGGATCGTGGATCTATATCGGCACGCAGGGCATCGTGCAGGGCACCTATGAAACCTTCGTCGAGATGGGGCGGCAGCATCACGGCGGCGACCTGTCGGGCAAATGGCTGCTGACCGCCGGGCTGGGCGGCATGGGCGGCGCGCAACCGCTGGCCGCCGTGATGGCGGGGGCATCCTGCCTTGCCATCGAATGTCAGCCGAGCCGGATCGAGATGCGGCTGCGCACCGGCTATCTGGATGTCGCGGCCCCCTCGATCGAGGAGGCGCTGGCGGTCATCGAACGGAGCTGCGCCGAGCGGAAGCCGGTTTCGGTCGGCCTGCTGGGCAATGCGGCGGAGATTTTGCCGGAACTTTACCGGCGCGGGGTGCGGCCTGACCTTTTGACCGACCAGACCAGCGCGCATGATCCGGTGAACGGCTATCTGCCCATCGGCTGGACCGTCGCGGAATGGACCGAGCGGCGCGAACGGGAGCCGGACGCGGTGGCGAAGGCCGCGAAGGCGAGCATGGCGGTGCATGTACGGGCGATGCTGGACTTTCAGGCGGCAGGCGTGCCGACCACCGACTATGGCAATAATATAAGGCAGATGGCGAAGGATGAGGGGGTCGACAACGCCTTTGATTTTCCCGGTTTCGTACCGGCCTATATCCGGCCCCTGTTCTGCCGGGGGATCGGGCCGTTCCGCTGGGCGGCGCTGTCGGGCGACCCGGAGGATATTTATCGCACCGATGCGAAGGTGAAGGAATTGCTGCCCGATGACGCGCATCTGCATCACTGGCTGGATATGGCGCGAGAGAGGATTCACTTTCAGGGGCTGCCTGCGCGGATCTGCTGGGTGGGGTTGGGCGACCGGCACCGGCTCGGCCTCGCCTTCAACGAGATGGTGGCGAAGGGCGAACTGAAGGCGCCGGTGGTGATCGGGCGCGATCATCTGGACTCCGGCTCCGTCGCCTCGCCCAATCGTGAGACGGAGGCGATGCAGGACGGCAGCGATGCCGTGTCCGACTGGCCGCTGCTCAATGCGCTGCTGAATACCGCGTCGGGGGCGACCTGGGTGTCGCTGCATCATGGCGGCGGCGTCGGCATGGGCTATTCGCAGCATAGCGGCATGGTGATCGTCGCGGACGGCAGCGAGGCGGCGGCGCGGCGGCTGGAGCGGGTGTTGTGGAACGATCCCGCGACCGGCGTGATGCGCCATGCCGATGCGGGCTACGCCATTGCGCGGGATTGCGCGCGGGAGAAGGGATTGGACCTGCCCGGCATATTGGGATGATCCTGTTTCGCATTTTAGCATGAAGTGATTATCTTGTTTCACAAAAGGGCGCGAGCGGAGCGAAATTGAAACCCGTTTTCCGCTTTCCCATGCGATAAGGCGGCCATGGCCCATGCGGAACTGACATTGCCCGAAGGCGCGGCTGCGGACTGGACGGTCCCGCAGGACTGGGCCGCCTATAGCCCCGCCGAACATGCGATGTGGGACCGGCTGTTCGAGCGGCAGGCGGCGATGCTGCCCGGCCGCGTCGTGCCGGAATTTCTGGAAGGGCTGGACATTCTTCGCATGACCCGGCCCGGCATCCCCGATTTTGCCGAACTGTCCGACCGGCTGATGAAGGCGACCGGATGGCAGGTGGTCGCCGTGCCGGGGCTGGTGCCCGACCGGGTGTTTTTCGACCATCTCGCCAATCGGCGCTTCGTCGCCGGACGCTTCATCCGCAAGCCCGAACAGATCGACTATTTGCAGGAGCCGGACGTCTTTCACGATGTGTTCGGCCATGTGCCGCTGCTGACCCACCCGGCCTTTGCCGACTATATGCAGGCCTATGGCGAGGGCGGGCTGCGCGCCGATCATATGGGCGCGATCGATCATCTGGCGCGGCTTTACTGGTATACGGTCGAATTCGGGCTGATGCGGCGCAACGGCGGCTTTCAGCTTTATGGGGCGGGCATCGTCTCATCCTATGGCGAGTCGGTGTTCGCGCTGGACGATCCGTCGCCCAACCGGATCAGCTTTGATCTCAAGCGCCTGATGCGCACCGAATACAAGATCGACGACTATCAACAGAGCTATTTTGTGATCGACAGTTTCGAGGATCTCTTGCGCAAGACGTCTGACGTGGATTTCGGACCCATATACCGCGAGCTGGAACAGGCGAGCGATCTGGCCCCGGATGCGGTGCTGCCGGAGGACCGCGTCTATCATCGCGGCAGCCAGGATTATGCGCGGGCGAAACTGCCATGCTGATGCGGGAACTGGTCGAGGAACGGAGCTTTTTCGGCGATCTGACGGTGCAGCCGGCGGACGGGCTGCTGGGGCTGATCGGGCTTTACCGCGCCGATGAGCGACCGGGGAAACTCGATCTGGGCGTGGGCGTGTTCCGCGACGATCTGGGCGCGACGCCGGTGATGCGAGCGGTCAAGGCGGCCGAGGCGACGCTGCTGCGGGATCAGGCCACGAAATCCTATCTGGGCGCGGAGGGCGATGCGCGCTTTGTCGAATTGCTGGCGGACGTCGCCTTTGGCGCGGGTTCCGACCGGCTGACCGGCGTGCAGACTCCGGGCGGAACGGGCGCGCTGCGGCTGGGCGCGGAGCTGATTGCGCATAGCCGTCACGATGCCACCATCTGGATCGGGGCGCCGACATGGCCCAACCATGCGCCGATCTTCCGCGAGGCGGGCCTTCCGGTCCAGACCCATCGCTTTTTCGACGTCGCCAATGCCGGGATCGATTTCGAAGGGATGATGGAGGATCTGGAGCGGACGCGGCCGGGCGATGTGCTGCTGCTGCACGGCTGCTGCCACAATCCGACCGGGGCCGACTTCACCGCCGAACAATGGCGGCAGATCGGGCGCCTTTGCGAAAGCCGTGGGCTGCTGCCCTTCATCGACCTCGCCTATCAGGGGCTGGGCGACGGGCTGGACGCCGACGCGGCGGCGATGCGCGAGATGGTGCGCGACGTGCCGGAGGCAGTGATCGCCTATAGCTGCGACAAGAATTTCGGACTCTATCGCGAGCGCGTGGGCGCATTGTGGGTGCAGTCGGACGAGACGGCGCTGGTGCGCGGCAATATGCTGGCGCTGGCGCGGTCGCTCTGGTCGATGCCGCCCGATCATGGCGCGGCGGTGGTGCGGCTGGTGCTGGACGATCCGGCGTTGCGCGCCGATTGGGCGGCGGAGCTGGACGGCATGCGGGCGCGGATCAACCGCCTGCGCGCCGCGCTCGCCGCCTGCGACCCGCGGCTTGCCCCCATCAGCGGCCAGCGCGGCATGTTCGCGCTGCTGCCGCTGGGTCCGGACGCGGTCGACCGGCTGCGCCGCGACCATGGCATCTATATGGCGGGCAATGGCCGGATCAATATTGCGGGCCTGACGATGGACAGCATCCCCGCCTTTGTCGCGGGCCTCGCGCCCTATCTATAATTCGGGAGGAACGCTTTCATGGCCGACACCAATCCGCTGGGACTCAACGGTTTCGAATTTGTCGAATTCACCTCGCCCGACCCCGAAGCCATGGGCGCGCAGTTCGAACAATTGGGCTTCGTGCCGTCGCACCGCCATCCGACCAAGAACATCACCCGCTACAAGCAGGGGCGCATCAACCTGATGCTGAACCGCGACGATGCCGGGCGGGTGGCGGCCTTCCGGGGCGAACATGGTCCTTCGGCCAGCGCCATGGCATTTCGCGTGGCCGACCCTGAAGCCGCGATGCGCTGGGCGCTGGACCATGGCGCCCGGCCCACGGAGGAGGATGACACCGTCATCCAGGGCATTGGCGGCTCCTATCTCTATTTCATCAGGGACGGCGAAGACCTTTATGCCGACTGGGCGGAGTTTCCCGGCTGGCGCGAGGCGGAGGCGAGAAACAATGTCGGGCTGGACCTGCTCGATCACCTGACCCACAATGTCCGCCGCGGGCAGATGCGGGTGTGGAGCGAATTCTATCGCACGCTCTTCAATTTCGAGGAGCAGAAATATTTCGACATCAAGGGGCAGGCGACCGGCCTGTTCAGCCAGGCGATGATCGCCCCCGATCACGCCATCCGCATCCCCCTCAACGAAAGTCAGGACGACAAGAGCCAGATCGAGGAATTCATCCGCCAATATCATGGCGAGGGCATCCAGCATCTGGCGCTCACCACCGGCAATATCTACGATACGGTGGAAAGGCTGCGGGCGCGCGGCGTCAAGTTGCAGGATACGATCGAGACTTATTATGAGCTGGTCGACAAGCGCGTGCCGGGCCATGGCGAGGATCTGGAGCGGCTGAAGAAGAACCGCATCCTGATCGACGGCAATGTCGGCGACGAGGGCATTCTGCTCCAGATCTTTACCGAAAATATGTTCGGGCCGATCTTCTTCGAGATCATTCAGCGCAAGGGCAATGAAGGGTTCGGCAACGGCAATTTTCAGGCGCTGTTCGAAAGCATCGAACTGGATCAGATCAGGCGCGGCGTCATAAAGGTCGACGCCTGAGAGGCTGTTTGGAAATGCGCGGAAGAGCGCATTCCGGTGCGGCACCCACACTCTCTCACCGGCAATTGCAACCGTTTCGGAGCAAACAGGCCCGCTGCGGACAGGCTTTTGCGTGGCCGGCATCGGCAAAATGCCCGTCACGGTTACGCAAAGTCGCTTTTTGCGGGCTGCGGACATTGCGCCGATACGGTTTCTTCTTTCATGCCCTGACAACGGCCCCAAGGCTATGAATTTCCCCGGGTAAGGCGCTTTGCGCTCAAGGGGAAAAAGATGCGTCTGGGTCTGAAAGCCAAGCTGACCATCGCTGTGGGACTGGCGGCCGCCTGCGCTTTTCTTGCGCTGGGCATCCGCGACTTGCGCAACGCCTCTGCCGCCATGGCGCAAAGCGAAGGGATGGCCGCGCCATCGAAGCCTGCTCCGCCCGTCATGGTGCTGGCGCAGGCGGCCCGACCGATCAAAACCGGCGAAACGATCACCGCCGCCATGATCCGCAATGCAGCGGGCGATCCGGCCCGCTTTCCATTTGCAGCCACCGCCGCCGAAGTGATGGGCAAGGTCGCGACGCGGGACATCGCTGCCCGCGCGCTCATCGCGCGCGACGCGGTGGGAATGGAGAGCAAGCTCGCCATCCGCGTGCCGATGGGGATGCGGGCGGTCAGCATCGACACGACCGCCGAAATCGCCGTCGCCGGCCTGGTCCGGCCGGGCGACCGGGTCGATGTGCAGGTCGTCTATCCCGGCGCCGACGCCATCAGCGGTGCGCGGGGCAGCGGGCGCAGCCGGGCGCAGGCGCTGTTGCAGATGGTGCAGGTGCTGGCCGTGGGCGAGGTCGTCGTCGGCGCGCAGCAGGCTTCGGGGGTGGATGGCGCGCTGGCCTCCCCTCCCCCGCCTGCGCGCACGGTGACGCTGGCGCTGTCGCCGCAACAGGTGTCGACCCTTTCGCTCGCAAAAAGCACCGGGGCGCTGACGCTGTCGCTGCGCAACCCGGCGGACGGCGCGCAGGTGGCAGTGGCCATGGCGGCCTCCGCCGGACCTGATCCCGCGCCGCAGCCTGTTCTGCCGCGCATCGCGGCTGCCCCTGCGCCCGCTCCGCGCGCCGTCCCCCGCCCGGCGCCGCATGCGATCGAACTGGTCGTGGGCGACCGCCGCGAAACCATCTATTCCGGGAGTGCCGCCCGTTGAGGATTTTGCTGACCAGCCTCGTCGCCCTGACCCTGCCGGCCAGCGCGGCGGCGCAGACCGCGCTCCGCCCGAAGGAACAGCGCACCCTCTCCTATCCCCGCGCCATCGGGCGGGTCGAAGTGGACCGGGAAGGCGTGCTCGCCGTCGCCGCGCCCTCCGCCCGGTCGCTGCGCCTGACCGCCATCGGCGAAGGCGAGGCGACCGTCAGCATCTATGGCGGTGACGGCGGGCTGATCGCGCGGGAGCCGGTCAGCGTCCAGCCCGACGCGGCGGCGAGCGCCCCCATCGTCCGATCGGGCGAGCAGGTCGTCGCCGTCGACGTGCAGTTCGCGGCGGTGTCCGCGTCGACGCTCAAGGCATTGGGGTTCAACTTCTCGAAACTGTCGGGCGACATTCAGGGCGCGATCGTCTCGCCCAGCAGCCTGAGCAGCGCCTCCTTCAGTCCGCAGGGGCTTGCGGTCGAGGCCAGCGCGCCGATCCAGAACGCCTTCAACCTGTTCCTGTCCGCCCCCAATCGCGGCATCGGCGCCGTGCTGAGCGCGCTTTCCTCCAACGGGCTGTCGCAATTGCTGGCCCAGCCGACCCTGCTGGTCCGGTCCGGCGAACAGGCCAGTTTCCTTGCAGGCGGCGAATTCCCGGTGCCGGTGCCGCAGGTGTCGGGCACCGGCAGCACGCTTTCAATCCAGTATAAGGAATTTGGCGTGCGGCTGTCCGTCACTCCCTTCGTGCTGTCGAAGGAGCATATCGTGCTCAAGATCGCGCCGGAGGTCAGCGAACTGGACTATAATAACGGCGTCCAGTTGCAGGGCTATGTCGTGCCGGGGCTGCGGCGGCGGTCGGCCGAAACGACGGTCGAACTGGGCAGCGGGCAGAGTTTCGTCATCGCGGGGCTGAGCTATTCCAGCCAGTCCGTGACCCGGGAAAAGACGCCCTTTCTGGGCGACATTCCGGTGCTGGGCGCCTTTTTCAGGCGGCAGCAGAACCAGAAGGAAAAGCAGGAGCTGATCATCGTCGCCACGCCGCGGCTGGTGGGTCCGATGAAGCCGGAGGAGGTGCCGCCCCTGCCCGGCGCGGCGACCGCCAGGATCGACCCCGGCATAGGCGACATGATCGTCGGCACGGACGGGCTGGACCAGTCGAGCGCGCCCTTTGGCGTTGTGAGGCGCTGAAGATGGCGCGGATCATCCTGCTCTCGGTCGACCGGGCGCTGGCGCAGCGGATCGAAGAGGCGATGGGCGGGCGCGTGCCGGTGGCGCTGGCGCAGTCGGTCGATGCGCAGACGCTGGAAGGGCCGGGCCTGATCGTCATCGACCGGGCCGCCATTCCGCCCGAGCGCGCTTTGTCGGCGGCGATTGGGGCGGTGGTGGACAGCGCCAATGGCCGCCCGGTGGTGCTGGCGACCGGCGAGATGGAGGCCGAGCCGCTGCTGCGCGCCATCCGCGCAGGCGCGAGCGACGTCATTCCGCGCGCGGGGGAAGGAACCGAAATCGCCGCCGTGCTGGCGCGGTTGCTGCATGAGGCGGCGGCGGATCGGGCCAGCCGGGGGCGGCTGACGCTGCTGCTGGGCGCAGACCGCGACGCCTGCGCGATGGCAGCGACGGACATGGCGATCTGCCTTGCCGCGCAGCAGCCCTCGACGCTGCTGATCGACTGCACTTTGCCGACCAGCGCGGCGGCGAGCTATCTCGACCTCAGCGTCGATTATGGGCTGGCGTCGGCAATCGGCGACATGGATCGGCTGGACGCCAGCCTGCTCGCCAGCACGGCGGCGCGGCATGGGCCGAGCGGCCTGATGCTGCTGACTTTCGACGGGGGCACCGGGGCGGAACCGGCGGGGCTGACGCCGGGCGATCTGGCGGCGCTGATCCGGCTGCTGCGCCATATTTGCGGCGACGTCGTGCTGAATGCGGGGAGCCTGCGCCACGCCGGGCTGCTGCGCGAGGCGATGGCGGAGGCCGACCGGGTCGAATTGCTCTGCGGCCAGTCGATCCGCGAGATCGAGGCCTGCCGCCGCCTGATCGACCGGATCGGAGCGGAACGCGAACGGGTCGAAGCGATGCGGCTGCTGGTCTGGGATCATCTGCCCGGCGTGCTGCTGGACGGGCGGCGCATGGCCGAAGCGCTGGGCGTGGGGTCCATGCTGGCGGTGCCGACCGACCGTGCGCGGATGCGCAACGCGCTGAACGCCGGGCGACCGATGGCGATGGAGGCGGATGGCGGAGCCTATATGGCCGCGATCCGGCGCGCCTGCGGAATGGCGCCGAAGGCTGGCGGGATCGATCGCTGGCGGCGGGCGATGCTCAAGGTCGTGGACAAGGCGTCATGAGCCTGCTGACCGGCGAAGAAGGCTTCGTGCCAGCCCGCGAACTGCGCATCATGCCGGTGGCCCAGCCCGCCGCGCAGCGGATGAGCGACAGCTACCAGATCGCCAAGGCGCAGACCTGCGCGCAGCTGATCGAGCAACTCGAAGCGCGGGGCGAGACGGCCGAAACACTGGGACCCAAAGCGCTGCGCGAGGCGATCGAACAGGTCATCGCCGCCCGCAGCCGGCGCGGGCAACTGGCGCTCAACAGCGCGGAACGGCTGCTGCTGATCGAGGATGTCGAGGATGAGGTGGCGGGCATGGGGCCGCTGGCGCCGCTGCTGCGCGACGCGTCGGTGGACGACATCATCGTCAACGGGCCGGGCCATATCTATGCCGAGCGCGGCGGATTGCTGGAGAAGGTCGAGACGCGCTTTCGCGACGACGCGCATCTGATGAACATCATCCAGCGCATCGTGGGGCCGATCGGGCGGCGGGTGGATGAGGCCAGCCCCTATGTCGATGCGCGCCTGCCGGACGGGTCGCGGGTGAACATCGTGATCCCGCCGGTCGCGCTGGACGGGCCGACACTGTCGATCCGCAAATTCCGTTTGCAGAGCCTGACGATCGAGGATTGCGTCGACCGACAGGTCATGAGCGCCGACATGGCGGAATATCTGAGCGCGGCGGTGCGGTCGCGGCTCAACATATTGATCTGCGGCGGAACCGGGGCGGGCAAGACGACCCTGCTCAACATGCTGTCGACCTTCATCGGCGATCGCGAGCGGCTCATCACCATCGAAGATGCCGCCGAACTCCAGTTGCGGCAGGACCATGTCGTGCGGCTGGAGACGCGGCCGCCGACCGTCGACGGCAACCGGGAGGTGAGCAGCCGCGAACTGGTGCGCAACGCGCTGCGGATGCGGCCTGACCGGATCATATTGGGCGAGGTGCGCGGCGTGGAGGCGGTCGAGATGTTGCAGGCCATGTCGACCGGCCATGACGGATCGATGGCGACGCTGCACGGCAACAGCCCCCGGGACGCCTTCGCCCGGCTGGAAATGCTGCTGGGCTTTGCCGGGGTGCAAAGCGACATTCGCGCCATCCGGCGCTTCATCGCCAACAGCGTGCATGTGGTGGTGCAATTGCAGCGCCTCGCCAATGGCAGCCGCCGGGTCATGTCGGTCAGCGAAGTGACGGGGCTGGAGGGCGATGCCTATTCGCTGAACGAGCTGTTCGCCTTTCAGGAACAGCCTGCTCTGTCGGGTCTGGGCGCGTTCCGGACGCTGTCGCTGCGGCCCTTTTTCGCGGCGCGGCTGCGCGATTACCGGGGCGGGCGGCCATGCTGAGCGGGGCGGCCTTCCTCCTGCTGTCGCTGCTGATGGTCGCGGGGATCGGCTGGCAATTGCTGGCGCAGCAGGGGCGGCAACGGGCGGAGATCGACCGGCGGCTGGGCCTTATCGAGGCCGGAGTCGGGGCCGGGGCCGGGGCCGCAGCCGCGACGACGCCGCGCCGGACCGTGCTGTCGGTGCCGGATGCCGTGGCCCCGCTGCTGGCGCAGGCGCAGATCGAACTGACGACGCGGGCGCTGGGGATATTGGGCGGCCTGCTGCTGCTGACCGCGCTGGCCGCCCTGCTCGCCGCGGGGCCGGTGGCGGCGCTGGCGGTGATCGCAGGGGTGCCGCTGGGGCTGCTCGGCTGGGTCAGGCGCCGGGCGCGGCAAAGGGTCGAGGCGCTGATCGAGGCGCTGCCCTATTATATCGACGCCGTGCGCCAGATGCAGGCGATCGGCCATTCGCTGGCGCAGGCGATGGAACGGGCGCTGGCCGATGCGCCCGCCATCGTGCAGAGCTTCATCGCGCCCGTTGCGCGGCGGCTGGACCTGGGCGCGCCGGTCGCGGACGCGATGCAGATGCTGGCGGAGCGGCTGCGCGTTCCCGAAATATCGATGCTGGCCGCCGCGATCCGCACCAACATGCGCTATGGCGGGTCGATTTCCGCGGTGCTGCTGAACCTGTCCAACATCCTGCGCGAGCGCATCAGGATCAAGCGCGAGCTGAAGGCCGCCATTTCCGAAGCGCGGATCAGCGGCCGGGTGCTGGTCGCCATGCCGCTGGTGGCGATGGCGCTGCTGGTGGCGATGAACCCCTCCTATGTCGATTTCTTCCTGCACGATCCGCGTGGCGCCCGGCTCGCGGCCCTTGCGGTGGCGCTGCAAGGGCTGGGCATGCTGGTGATGCGGCGGGTGATGAGGCTGGCCTTCTGATGGCGGCGCTCTGGTTCCTCCTGAGCGCGGCGGCGCTGGGATGCGCGGCGCAAGGCGCGCGGGCGATGCTGGCGGAGCGGCGGCTGGAGGCGCGGCTGGGGCTGGCGCCGGCCAGCGCCCCCCTCCGGCAACGGCCGGGCCTGTTTTCCGCCAGCGGGCGCGACCGATCGGAAATCGCAACCAAGCTGAGGCTGGCAGGCTTTCAGGATGCGCGGGCGCCGGACTGGTTCGTCTGGGCGCGGCTGGGGGCGACGCTGGGCGTGGCGTTGCTGGTCATGCTGGCAAGCCATCTCGCGTCCGGCAGCGTCTTCGCCCGGCCGCTGCTGATCGTGATCGCCTGCGGCCTCACCTATGTCGGCTCCAAGCAGGCGATCCACCTGCTCGCGGCGCGGCGGGCGCGGGCGATCATGGCGGAATTTCCCTTCCTGCTCGACCTCATGCTGATGATGCTGGAAAGCGGGATTTCGCTCGACCAGTGCTTTCGCTCGATTGCGCGGGACGAGGGGATCGCCGTGCCGCAGCATGCGCGGCTGATTGCGCTGCTGGTCGCCGATCTCGACCGGGGAATGCGCTACGATCTGGCGCTCGACCGCTGGGCGGCGCGGGTGGCGGTCAGCGGCGCGAAGGAACTGGCGTCGCTGTTCCGGCAGGCGCTGTTTCAGGGCGTGGAGCTGGCCCCCGCGCTGCGCGAGTTCGTGCGCGAATTCACCCAGCGGCGCGTCATGCGGGCGCGCGAAGCCATGGGCGGCATCACCGTGCGGATGGTCGTGCTGATGATCCTTTTCTTCATGCCCGCCCTGTTCGTGGTGCTGGGCGGACCGCCGGTGGTGGCGATCTTCGATACGCTGAAGGGAGTGTCGCGATGAGGCGGATGGTGCTGGCCGCGCTGCTGATGGCGGCCCCACCCGCGCAGGCGGAGGAGGCACCCGAGATGCGGGGGCTTTATCTGCAACTCATCCATCAGGCGCGTGCCGATGGACGGTCGCGGGCGGCGCTCGCCTATCTCGACGACTTCGAGCGGCGCTATCCGGATGATGCCGAGGCGCGGCTGCTGCGGGTCAACAGCCTGATCGACCTGGGCCAGATTGATGCGGCGGAGGCGGTGGTCCTACCCGCCGATGCGCAGGGCGCGAACGCAGTGCGCGGGCATCTGCTGGCGGCGCGAGGGCATTGGGTGGAGGCGGCGGACCGTTACGCCGGAGCGGTTGAGGACAGTCCGGCCGATCCGCTCCTGCGCAATGCGCTGGGCTATGCACTGCTGCGCGCCGGGCTGGCCGCGCGGGCGATCGAGGCACTGCGCGGAGCGATCGACCTCGCGCCGCAGGAGGCGGTGATCCGCAACAATCTGCTGCTGGCGCTGATGGTCGCCGGCCATCGCGCAGAAGCCGAGACCGGGTTGCGCAGCATCGGCGATCCTGCGCTGCGGCGGACGCTGGCCGCGGAAGCGGCGCGGATCGGAAAGGGAGGCTGATCGATGATGATGGTCCTGATGATGCTGGCTGCCCCTCCGCCGCCCCTGCCGGTGGAAAGCGAGGCGCGGCGGGTGATCGAACGGCAGTTGCAGGCGCCGCCCCGGACGGAGGCGGAACTGTCGGCGGAAGAGGCGGCGCTCATCCGGCGGCAATATCTGCAATCCATCGGCCAGCGGATCGAGCGGGCGCGGGATGAGCCGCGATGAAGCGGCTGGTCCCTCTCTGGCGCGACCGGTCCGCCGCCGTGGCGCCGATGATCGCGGCGCTGGGCGCGGCGCTGATCGGCGCAGCGGGGTTCGCGCTGGACGCTGGACTTTATTATGTGGGCGAGCGCGACCTGCGCGCCGCGACCGACGCCGCCGCCCTCGCCGCCGCCCTCTCGCTCGCCACGAACCCGGCACAGGCGGCGGCGCGGGCGCGGGATGCGCTCAGCCGCAACGGCTATGATCCGGCCATCCTCCGGTCGGTCGAGCTGGGCCGCTATTGCGCCGACGCCGCCCTCTCCGCCGCGCAACGTTTCGACACCAGCCTGTCGCGCTGTCCGGGCAATGGGCGGATCAACGCCGTGCGCATCCGCACCGGAAAGCCTGCGCGGCAATTTCTGACGCGTGTTCTGGGCGCAGCCAATCCGCTGCCAGAGCTCGCCGCAAGCGCCACTGCCGCCCGCATCGACGAGGCGGGCATAAGCATCACATCGGGCCTGTTGACCGTGAACAATGGACTGGTCAACAGCGTCAACGACCTCCTCGGCGCGCTGCTGGGGATCAGGCTGCGGCTCTCCACCGCCGATGTGGAGGCGTTGATGGCCAGCAACGTCGATGCGGGCCTGTTCTTCGACGCGCTGGCCGTCCGGGTGGGAGAAAGCGGAACATATGCCGCGCTGACCAGCCGGACGGTGGGATTGCAAGACCTCCTCCTTGCCGCCGCCACCGCCGCCGAGGACAGCGCCACCGCCGCGACGCTCACCCTGATCGCAGGCCAGGTCAGCAACGGCTATGCCGTACCGCTGGCAGGCCTGTTCGGGCTGGGGGTGTGGAAGAATATGCCGGTCGGCGGCGCGGATGAACAGCCCGCCCTGCGCGCCGGGATTAACGCCTATCAGCTCTTCGCCTTCGCGGTGCAGGCGGGGAATGGCGCCATCGACCTGTCCGATGCGCTGAGCGTCGTGGCGAGCGGCAGTACGGTCAGGATCGCTGCCATTGCCAGCGGCCCGCTCGACCGGCCACGCTTTTCCTTTGGCCCTGCGGGCGAAACCAGCGTCGGCACCTCGGCGCTGCGGCTGCAATTGCTGCTGGGCCTGCCATCCATCTCCGTGCTGGGCAGCGCGGTGTCGGTGGATTCCCTGCCGGTGCTGATCGACATTGCCGCCGCGCAAGCGCGGGTGACTGCCATCGACTGCCCCGATACGCCCGAACAGGCCCGCGATACGCGGGTTGCGGTGCATGCCGATAGCGGGCTGATCAACGCCTATATCGGCACCGCGCCCGCCAATGCGATGAGCCGCCCGATGCCGCCCGTCACCGCCGCCGACATCGGTCAGGCAAGGATCGCCAATGTGCTGGGGCTGATCACCGTCGACGCCCGCGCCGTGGCGCAGCCGGTGATGGGGAATAGCGGCGATCTGATCTTCGGTCCGGGCGGGCAGGGGCGCATCGGGCGGCCCGGCGCGCCGGGGACGGCCGCCAGCATCGGCAATGGATCGCAGGTCGGGCCGCTGTTGACCTCGCTCAGCAGCAGCATCGGCGCGGCCAACGGCTTGCAGGTGAAGATCCTCGGCCTGTGCCTGCCGGTCGTGTGCGACGCGACGGCGGCGGCGGTGCGGTCGCAATTGCTGGGCGGGATCGTCAATCCGCTGGCCGGGCTGGTGGGCACGACGGCCGATCCGCTGCTCGACAATCTGCTGGCCGCGCTTGGCATCCAGCTCGGCCATGCGACGCTCTGGGCGACCGGGGCGCGGTGCGGGGTGCCCGTTCTGGTGTAAGGGTTTTTGCAGCTGCGCGAGACCCCCTGCGCGCCGCCATGATTTTCGGGGGGACAGAGGGAGACAGACATGAAGACCGTCAAATCGCTGATCCGCAAGCTGGCGCGGGATGAAAAGGGCCTGACCGCCGTGGAATATGCCGTGCTGGGCGCGGTGGTGGTCGCCGCCATCGTCGCCGTCGGCGCCAATTTCCAGACGCAGCTGGGCGCCGCCTTCTCGACCATGTTCAACACCATTCCGACGAGCTGATGGCCGGCCGGCCACGGCGCCGCCTGCTGGCCTGCGAACGGGGGCTGGCGGCGCTGGAATTCGCGCTGCTGGCGCCTGCCCTGTTGATGCTGGTTTTCGCGATCGTGATCTATTCCTTCTACTTCGCCTCGCTGCTGGGAGTGCGTCATGCCGCGATGGAGGGGGCGCGGGCCGCCGTGGCGGGGCTGTCCACCACGGAGCGCACCGCACTGGCGCAAAGCCGGGCGCAGGCGGTCATCAACGGCTATGGGGCGCTGCTGTCTTCGGGCGGAGGCCCGGTCGTCACGGCGGGCGCCGACGGCACCGGCCTGTTCCGGGTGCGGATCAGCTATAATATGAGCGGCAGCGCGATGATGCGCTATGCCGGGTTCATCCCGCTCCCCTCCTCCACCATCAGCGCCAGCATCGTCGTCACCAACGGGAGCTATTGAAATGAACGGGGAAAGCCATATCGGCAGCGCGCTGCTGATCCTGCTGCTGTTGCCGGTGGTGATCCTGCACTGGGAGAGACGCGGCGGCGATGACCGGCTCTACGGGCTGATCGCGATCGGCGGCGTCGGATTTGCCGCGTGGACGCAGGGGCCAGGCGGCGCGCTGCTGGCGGGCCTGTCGGGCGTCCTCTGCCTGCTGCTGCTGTCGGCCCTTGTCGCGGCCATCAGCAGCGTCTGGCGTCTGCATCTGCTGACTGGCGGGCATATCAAGCTGCTCGCGGCGGGCGCCTGTTGGCTGAGCCTGACCGGGGCGGCGTTGATGCTGGCGGTGGCGACGGCGCTGTTCTGGTTGGCCGCTCTGTTTTTGCGTGCACGCAAAGCCGCCGATCCCCGCCCCGACATGGCCGCCATCGCCGCCATCGCGCTGCTGTCGGCGCAGCTTATGGCATGATCGGCTGGCCGCGTGCGGCGACGATGGTTTCCCGCAGCCGGGCGAACAGTTCGTCCAGATCGGCGTCTTCGGTGATGTTGAGGTCGACGGTCAACGTGCCGCTGCGGCTGGCCTTGGCACGGCCGATGCGGGCGCCGCCAGCGATGATCGCGATGTCGCGGGCTTCCTCCCCGCCGCTGGGCGCCGCCGCGCCGCGCAGGCGGGCGAGCACGGTCGCGGGCGGGATCATCCGGTCGCCCCGCGCCGCCAGCGCCTGTTGCTGCTCACCGATCAGCCGCGCCTCGGCGATCATCCGGCCGCGCTGGTCGGGGCGGCGCAGCAGCGGGGTCAGCAATTCGGAATAGCGCACGCGCAGTTCATCCTTCGTTGCAAAGGCACTGACCACCTCATCCGGCAATTGCGCCAGCGCGAGCAGGCGGCTCAACTGGCTGTTGGAAAGGTTGAGCGCTTCGGCCATGCGCGACTGCACGCCGCCATAGAAACGGTCCACCGCCTGATTGTAGCTGCGGGCGCGGTCCAGTTCGCTGATGTCCGCCCGTTCGCGATTTTCGATGTCGGCGAGGCGGAAGGCCTCCTCATCGGAAAGGTCGACGACCAGCGCGCTCAACCGCAGTTCCGGCCGCCCATTATGGTTGAGCCAGTCGACGGAAAAGCGGCGGCGGCTGCCCACCAGCATCTGATAGGGCCGCTCGCTGCCGGGCGGATTCAGACGCACCAGCACCGGGATGCGGTTGCCCCCTTCGCTGGCGATGGACTCGATCAGCGATCGGCAACTGTCCGCCGTCAGGCCGGGCTGGTCGCGGGGATTGCCGTCCCAGACCGAACATTCCCCCGGCTGGATCGAGATGGCGCTTTTCGCGCCGTTGCCCCTGGCAGCGAAACCGGCAAGCCGCTCGTCGAGGCGGCTGAGCGCATCTTCGTCGCCGGGGCCGGGTCTGGCGGGCGGCTCATAGGAGAGAGTCGCCAATAAGTCGCGGATGAAGCGGGTCATGGATCACTTCCTTTTTGCGTATCCTGATCCACGCAATAGCCGTTTCGAACGACGCCGCGCGCCGAACCCTGTCCGTTTCGGAGCAATCAGAAGCGGCGGCCGACGGTCAGCGTCGCGGCATGGACATGGCGGTCGGAACCATATTCGCCCGCATAGCCCAGACGCAGGGTCGTCCGGTTGTTCCAGGTTGCGCTGACCCCGGCATTGACCAGCCCCGCATCGCGCGCCAGCCGGGTGGGCCGGAGCGTGAAGATGGACAGGTCACGCGTGGCGAAGCGCGCCTCGATGCGGCTGTCGGGGCGGCTGCGCAATTCCCGCTGCCATTGCGCCTCGATCGCGGGGCGCAGCGTCCACCGGCCCGCGCTGGTCGTGGCGGAAAGACGGGCGCCCAGCGCGCCGCGCAGCGATTGGGTGCGGAACGGCGCGACCTGCAACGCGGCGGAGCCGCCATTTTCGGTAAAGCCGCTCACATCGGCATGACGATAATGCAGCCCGGCGAAGGGCTGGAGACGCACCGGACCGGCACGCAGCATGGCCCCCGCCTCGCCGGAAGCCGCCCAGCCGTCGCCGTCGACCGGCGCGACCATGCGGTCGGAAAAGCCGACCCAGCCGACCTGCCGCCGCAGCTTATATTCAGAGAGCGTATAGGCCGCCGTCGCATCGACATAGAAGCGGCCATTGTTGAAACTGGCATAAGGCCCGATGCTGCTGGTGAACAGCGTGACGCGGGGGCGCTGCGCCCGATCGAGCCGCGCATCGATGCCGTCAATGCCCAGCGTCGCGCCGACGATCAGGCCGCGAACCGGCGTCACGTCGATGGCGAACCGCAGCGATCGGCTGTCGGACTTGGCTTCCGGTCGGTCGATCCGCCCCCCGTATCGCGCCTGTTTCACGCCGCCGGTCAGCATCATGTGGATGGTTCGGTCGCCGCTTGCGGGCACGCTGGCAGGGGCATCGATGGCCATGCTGCGCCGCTGCGCGAGCCAGTTGCGGATTTCCCGGTCGGCGGCATCCTGTGACTGGATCGTCAGCCGCGGGAGCAGGCTGTAGCTGCGCGGTGAGAGCTGCCCCAGCGCGTCGGCACGCGCCGTTGCATCGGGCAGCGCGTCGATCGTCGCCAGCATTGCCGCGCCCTCTCCGATGTGCGTGGGCGCGGCATCCAGCATCGCTCCCACCGCGGCTTCTCCGGGGGTGGCGGCGTAGGGGGCGTAGGGACCAGCCAGTGCGGGCTGGGTCGCGCCCGCCAGCAGCAGCGCGCCAAGCTGAACGAGATGGCGAAGGAAGAAAGAAGATGTCGGCAAGGGGTGGTCCTTTGCAAAGGAATGACGGTTTTGCGTGTGCGCAAAGGCGGCTGAATACTGGCGGTCAAAAGGGTTTGAGGAGGCGGTGGGCACCGCCTCCTCGCCCCCGCCCTCCCCCCTCGGGGGCATCAGGGGATGGGCTTGGCTGGAGCGCGACCCGCCATGCATGAGGACCATGGCGGGCCGCACTCCGGCATCAGTTGCGTCCTCCCAACAGTCCGCCGAGCAGGCCGGTGACGGGCGCGGCCGTCCCGCCCGATCCGGCCGCAGGCGCAAGGACTCCGCTGACGAGGCCGGTGACCGGAGCAAGAATATCACCCGTTCCCTGTTGCGATCCGAGCGCTCCGGTGACGACGCCGGTGACGGAGCCGAGCGGCGATGATCCGCTGTCTCCGCTCGGCAGGGCGGGCGCCAGACTGTTGACCGTGTCGAGCAGCGGCGCCGTCACGCTGCTGACCGCGCTGGTGGCCGCTGCGACCACCGGCGCCACGGCGCTGGTGACCTGGGTGACGGCAGCCTCCGCCTGAGCGCCCAGCACGTTGCCCGCAATGGCGCCGACGGGCTGCAGGCCGGCCTCGACCCCTGCGGCCGTGGTCGGCAGCGCGACATCGGCCAGATTGCCTTGCGAGAGCACGCTGACCGTCGCCAGCTGTCCGGTGACCGCGCCGCTGTCCGACGGCAGCAGATTGACGCCGACGAGCGTATCGGGTGTCGACGCGCCGGTCAGCGCATTGCCGCCGACATTGGCGCCCACCAGCGGACCCGCCAGCGCGGGATCGGCCGAAACGCCGCCCAGCGCGCCGGTCACGCCCGCAACCGCATTTTCGACCAACGCGGTCACTGGGGCGAGGGCGCCATTTTCACCCAGCAACGGGGCGGTGACGGGCGAGAGGGCGCCGTTCACCGTGCCGAGCAGCGGAGAGGCGATAGCGTCCACGGCCGATGTGACCGTCGCGATCGTCGGCGCGAGGCCGTCGGTCAGCTGCGTTACCGTGCCACCCACCGGCGCGCCCAGCAGGGTTCCGGCCAGCGCGCCGACCGGAGCCAGCCCCTGCTGCACGCCCTCTGTCGTGGTCGGCAGCGCTGCCTGCAACACGGTGCCGTCGCCGGTCAGCAGGTCGACCGTCGCCACGCTTCCCCCGGCGGGCGCGTCACCCGGCAGGATGTTGACGCCGACCAGCGATCCCGGCCCGGCCGGACCAAGGACCGGCTGACTGCCGATGGAGGCACCGATGATCGAGCCGCCCGAACTGGGGCTGGTGGGACCTGTGGGACCTGTGGGACCTGTGGGTCCGGTGGGACCAGTCGGACCGCTCGGGCCGGTCGGGCCGGTCGGCCCTGAAGGACCACCGGGACCGCCCGGACCAGCGGGACCAGTCGGACCGGCAGGACCCGAGGGGCTGGTGGGTCCGGACGGGCCGCTAGGACCGCTTGGGCCGGAAGGACCGTCGGGACCGGAAGGACCGCCGGGACCGGAAGGACCGCCGGGACCGGCAGGACCGCTTGGGCCAGATGGGCTGGTCGGCCCGGAAGGCCCCGCAGGGCCGGATGGGCCGGATGGCGATTGCCCCCCACCCGCGCCAATATCAAAACCGACGCCGTCGGCGCAGGCGCTCAACAACAGAAGCGGTATCGCAGTGGCGCATAATAAGGTGCGCTTTCCAGACCGGATCGATCCGTGATGTGGCCCGTGACGTGGCATTGCATAGCTCCCTGTTTGAATACGAGTATTTCGCAACAGGAACAAATTAGGCCGAACGGTTCTTATCGCCGCGTCAAGAAGAAACCGGTCTGGTTGCATCAGAGTTTCTGGCCGCCTTTACCTCTGCCTGCATGTGGAAAAGTGCCTCTCGACTTACGCAAAGCGTGCCGGAATGAACGGAAATACAGGGTTGTCGCTGCTTTACCTGGTGATGAAGCCGTTCCTCCCGCGCAAATCCGGTGCCCGGACAAGCAAATGGCGCGCCGTCACCATGGCTCCATTATGGTGCTTTTTGTCCGGCCCCAGACGCCGCGCGACGGGCAAAGCAAAACGCCCCTCCTCCCGGCGCGGAAGAGGGGCGTCATCAATTCGGGCTGGAACGCCCGTTAAAGGTTCAGCGCCACCGGGGACCTTCGATCCAGCTCACCAGACTGCGCCGGATGCCCTTGGTCACCGGCAGGACGCGATGCTGGAGGAAGGATGGGAAGATCAGCATGCTGCCCCGTGGCGCGAAATTCGCGCCGGGCTGTTGCAGGCCGAAAAATTCGAACTGGCCGCCTTCATAATCGTCCGGATCGGACAGCTGCACGACGACCGACAATTTCCGGTCGAAGGGGCGGGACGATTCCAGCCAGATATCCTGATGCCAGTCATATTTGCCCTGCGCCCGGCCATGATATTCCGTGAATTGCAGTTCATAGGGTCCGGCAATGTCGATGCCGAAATTGGTCCGGTTGGATGAATGGACGAACTGCATCAGCCGGTCGACAATATCCTTGTCCCGATAGACGTCGAGCCAACTGATGGTGGATGATCGGTAACCATGGTCGCTGCGCTGGCCCTGGGCGAAGCCGACTGTGGCGGACTGTTGCTCGCAAAGATCCGCCCGCTTGATGATCGCATCGCATTCCGCGCCCGTCAGCGCGGACGGCCACACTTCCCAAACATTGTTCATATCCTGCGTCCCTTTGTTTTTGCGTATGCGCAAAATGCGCTTCAGAAAGTCCGCCCGACGCCGAAGAAGAAGCGCGCCTTGCGGCTATAGGCCGCGCCGGGCCGCTTGACCGGCACGGCCGCCTCCGCGCTGAGCCGCCATTTCGGCCCCAGTCCGATCCGGACCCCTCCGCCCGCCGACGCCAGCGCATGGTCCTGCGCGGCAAGGCCATAGACCGGCCGTGCCGTGGCATGGGCGATTGCACCATCCGCATAGGCAAACAGGGTCGTCTTGCGCAGCAGCGGGGATCTGGCGGGCAAGGACCAGCTGAGTTCGGCGCTGCCCGCGACGGCCTGTTCCGCCGTCAGCGTTCCGGTGCGAAACGCCATGCCCGCCCCCCGGCCGCCCAGCGCGAACCGTTCGGTGACCGGCAGTTCGTCTTTCGAATATTGGCCTTTGAATATTGTTCTGACCGTCAGCTTCCCTGTAATCGGCTGGACCAGCACGGCGCCGATATTGACTTTGGTAAAGCCGGTTTCGGAAAAGCCGGTAAAGGGCCTCGCGCCCAAAGCGTTCAGCCCCTTGCTGACGACGGCCGAAAGGGCGTAACCGCTGGTCGCGTCGGCATGCGACCAGGATGCGCCCAATCGCGCCGCCCTCGACCGATAGTCCCCAAAGCGGATGTCGAGAAAATAGTTGCTACTGTCGACCCCGTCGAGCGAAGCGGTGATGGCAACATTGCTTTTGACCGATCGGATCAAAGGATAGGTGAGCGTTACGCCCGCCAGCGTCGCCTCGCCCTTGATCCGGCTGTCGCGCGAGCGGGTCTGCATATGGGCGATCTGCGCGGTCAGCGTCATGCCGTCGCTGCCGATGGGCGTGCCGTGGCTGAGCGAATAATATTGATAACGATCGGGAGTGAAGGGCAGATAGGCGGAGATTTTCGTGCTGTCCCCTTCCCGCGCCAGTCCGTTGATCGTGACCGACGCCTGCGCCTGCACCCCGTCGACGACATTGCTGACGCCGCTATTGTCGATCAGCAACCCGATCTGAAGCTGCCTGCGCCTGACGATGAGGTCGATCTGCAGGTCGCCGGGCTGGCTCAGTTGTCGGACCTGCGCGTCGACCGTCTGCCCCGGAATGTCGCGCAACAGGGAAAGGGCGCGCTGCAGCCTGCTCTTGCGCAGCGGCGTGTCGCGCATCAGCCGCTGCATGTGCACGGCTATGAGGCCTGTGGGTGTGCTGGGCGACAGGCCGCTCAACCGATAGTCGCGCACCCGCCCCTCAACCAGCCGCACCGTCAACACGCCCCCGACCGGGATCTGCGCCGGGATGGAGACGGAATAAAAGGCGATGTCGCTTTTCGCATATGCGGCGCTGACTGCATTGGCGACGGATTGCAGGGTCGCAGCCGTCAGGGGGCGGCCGATATAGGGCGCCGCCGCCGCGTCCAGCTGAGCCGATGGCAGGGATGTGCCCACATAGTGCAGCCGCGTGAGAAGCGTGCGGGGGGCGGACGGCGCGGCGGGCGCAATCTGGATGGGCGGCGCGCCATTGAGTGTAGGGGACCGGGGGGGCGCTGCGTCAGGAGGCGCAATCTGCGGCTCCAGCCGATCCGGACGGTCGCGATCGATTGTCGGAGCCGTTCCCGACGCACCGGGCGCGGCTTCCTGCGCGGCAAGCGGTCCCGCCAGCGCCAGAAGGCACAGCATCGGGACAAGCCGCCCCGCCACACGCCGTCGCCATCCCGTCCCGATCAAGACCCGCATCAGTTGTTCCAAATTTCTGCCATCGAAGCGGGCACAGGATGGAAGAAATTGCCAGCGCCTTCACCTGCAACCGCGACCGGATCGGTTGTTTCGGCAAGCATTCGGAAAGGCTTGGCGCCAAGCGGAGACAGGCGGCGGAGCGATCAACTGCGACCATTCCGGCGCGACCCTGATCCGGCCGGACCGGAGTCGGATCGGACCAAAAAGCGGGGATCGACGCCGCACGCTCCGCCATTTTCGTCTCAAAATCCGGAACCCAGTCGATTTTCCGGCTGTTTTTCGGCGAATTCCAGTCGCAAAGGACTGGTTGAGCGGGAAAAGTCAGGTTAAGACCATGCGTCCACGAAAGGGAGATGATCATGAATAACACCGAAATCGCCGAAGCACTGGCTGCCGATCATGGCCTGACCAAGGCCGATGCGCGCAAATATGTCGACGGCGTTTTCTCCGCGATCGCCGGTGCCGCCGCGAAGGGCGAAGAAGTGTCGCTGAACGGCTTCGGCAAGTTCAAGGTCAAGGACCAGCCGGCTCGCGAAGGCCGCAATCCTTCGACCGGCGCGGTGATCCAGATCGCCGCTTCGAAGAAGCTGACCTTCACCCCGGCGAAGGCCGTCAAGGATCAGCTGAACGGCTGATGCCTCTGGCCGCTGGCGATGGCTGGCGGCATCGGAACTGATCCGGGCATATTTGCTCCGATACACATGATGCGCGCCGGTCCTCCTGGTCCGGCGCGCATCTTTTTTGCGCGCACCGGAAACCTGCGGCGGGATCGGGCGGGCCACGAAAAGCCGTCCTTGCGCGAGGCATGGCGAGGCGGGTTGCAACCCATGCAATCGCACCAACGGGCTTCGCATTTGCCAATCCGGCCCGCCACCGTCATTAGGGACAGGCCTTTCAGGCATCCTCTCCTAAAACTCGGCAGGCCGGTCGCAAGACCGGCCTTTTTTTTACGCGGGGACAGCCGTTGCCGGCGGATACAGTTTTGAGCAGCGCTTTCACCCATGTCAGTGAATAGTCGGCTGCACGCGGCAACATGAGCTTTTGCATGTAGTTCCCTCAACTTGAAACAGCCATGCTGCCGGATTCCCAGAACCAGTCAAAATCGGTCGTCGAGGCGCAGCTGTCCTCTTATTTTGTGCCATAGCGATACAAGAGTTCGGAAGGGAGCCATACCAATTCGGCCGGTCCATCACCTCTTTTGTTGTTCCGGATTTACTTTTCCGCCGAAACCGCGCAAAAGACCAAATCTGCCGTCGAAAAATGGGAAGCGGGGCCAATGTCTGAAAATAACCAGCCTGACATCACGACGCTCACTGTTCAGCTTTTGAGCGCCTTCGTCTCCAACAACTCGGTGACGAGCGAAAGCCTGTCCGAGCTTATTCGAACGACGCGCGTGGCCTTGACTGATGATCTGGCAGCCAAGCCTGCCGAGGCGGAGACGCCGACTTACACGCCGGCCGTGTCGGTCCGCAAAAGCCTGTCTTCCCCCGAGCATATTCTGAGCATGATCGACGGCAAGCCGTACAAGACCCTGAAGCGCCATCTGGCCAGCCATGGCCTGTCGCCGGCTGAATATCGCGAACGCTACGGCCTGCCGAAAACCTATCCGCTGGTTGCGCCCAACTATTCGGAAGCGCGCCGGGCAGTCGCCACCAAATTAGGGCTGGGGAAGAAGCCGGTGAGCGCGAAGAAGGCGCCGGCCGCAGCCGCCGCTCCGGCGCCCGCCGCCAAAACCGCCGAAGCGCCCAAGGCTCCGGCCGCCAAGCCTGCCGCGACCAAGGCGCCCGCCGCCAAGAAGGCGGCACCGGCCAAGGCCGCTGCTGAAAAGGCGCCTGCGAAGCCGGCGGCGCCCGCTGCCAAGCCTGCCGCGCCCAAGGCGGAACCCAAGGCCGCAGCGCCCAAGGCGGCTGACGCCAAGCCAAGCCCGGCAAAACCCGCCGAGAGCAAGCCCGCAGCCAAGCCTGCCGCGGCGCGCAAGCGGCTTTCGATCGCCGCTCCGACGGCCGACAAGAAGGGTGCCGCTCCGGCAACCAAGCCTGCAGCCAATGGCAAGCCGATCCCTGCCAAGGCGGCCAAGAAAAAGCCCGCTGCAGCGCCCAAGGCTCCCGAGCCGCAGGCCAGCTGACATCGTCTCACCCGTTTGACGCAGCTTCGCCCCGACCGCCGACAGGCCGGTCGGGGCTTTGCTTATCGGGCGCGCACCAACTCCGTCGCGGCGATCGAACGGACCAGCGCAGCTTGGCCCCCGGCAAGCAAAACTTGGCTTGCCAGAATCAATCTATCTTTTAAGTAGAGATTGCCAAGGCGGCACGGCTGGTCTCCGTGTCGGATGACAACATTGCAAATCATGACCCGCGGCTTTTGATCGGGATGCAGCTTGCTCCGCGTTACCAACGGCTAAAGCGCACGATTTCAGGCGACAACGCCAGGATCGTGTTCCCCCCAATATTTATGGGGAAGAAGCGATGCAGAATATCAACAATCCTTAGAGCCGCAGCGTTCTGAACGGACTGGCTGACATCATCAGTCTTAACCGGTCCCGCCGCCAGCCATAGGGTTTTGCGCACCCATAGACTGTCCGTGATCCTGTTCATTCCGGCGCTGCTGCGTCGGGAAAGGGGCGATTATGCCCGGTCTTCGGCGATCAGCACTTCAACGATCGGGCCTGTCGCAAACCGGCCGTGACAGTGCGGCGCAGAGCTATTCCGTATCGCTGCTTCAGGCAGCCTCCGCCCTCTATGGCGACGATGTGGCGCGAACACTGAGCGGGCAATGCCCCTCACCCAAAGCCAAATCACCGCAAACAAAGAAGAACCTCAGGGAGTAACCTTTTTCATGCCTTTCCTTTCATCGTCGCCGCGCCTGCCGTCCCCAATTGCTGCGCGGTCACTATTGCTGGCCGGGGCCGCTTTCACGCTGCTGCATGCGGCGGCGCTCGCCGCCCAGACGCCCAACGCCTCACCTGAGGCGCCGGAAGCCGCCGGCACGGAGGAGGATTTTGCCGGGGGCATCGTCGTCACGGCCCGCCGCCGCGCCGAGGATGCGCAGGATGTGCCGGTTGCCCTGTCCGTCGTCGGCGGCGACCTGTTCGAACAGCGTGGCGACTATGCTCTGGCCGCCGTGCAGCAGGTCGCGCCCAGTCTTCAGCTGTTCAGCTTCAACCCGCGCAACACGAATATCAATATTCGGGGTCTGGGATCGAATGTGGCGCTGACCAATGACGGTCTGGAAAATGGCGTCGGCGTCTATATCGACGATGTTTATTATGGCCGTGTCGGCGCCAGCCAGTTCGATCTGGTAGACCTGCAACAGATTGAAGTGCTGCGCGGACCGCAGGGCACCTTGTTCGGCAAGAACACCACTGCGGGCGCGATCAACATCACCACCCGCCAGCCGGAATTCGCATTTGGCGGTCAGGCCGAAGCGACGCTGGGCGATTATGGCTTCCATCAGTTGCGCGGGTCGGTGACCGGCCCGATCGCGGATTGGGCGGCGGCCCGGATCAGCGTCGCCGACACCCATCGCGACGGCTTCCTGCGCAACGTCCATGACGGCAGACGCGTCCATGATTACGACAATTTCACTGCGCGCGGACAGTTGTTGCTGAAACCCGACGACAGTTTCACCGTCCGGCTGATCGGCGATTATGCCAAACAGACGCTGAACTGCTGCGTCCGTCTGCCCAGCACAGTCTTCACCACCTATGATGACGGCACGGCCATCGCCAATAATTTCAATCAGCGGGCTGCGCGGGCCGGCTATACGCCGCTGCCGGCCGACCCCTTCGCCCGAACCGTCGATGTCGACGCCCATTTTCAGGCGAACATGACCCAATGGGGCGTGTCGGGCAAGGCGGACTGGGATCTCGGTCCCGTCACGCTGACCTCGGTGACGGCCTATCGCAAGTGGAACTGGAACCCGGCCAATGATGCCGACTCCACCCCGCTGTCCGTCAACACTCTGGCGCAACAGGCCAATCGCCAGCGCCAGTTCAGCCAGGAACTGCGCCTGGGCAATAATGGCGAGGGCCGCCTCCATTACACGATCGGCGCCTATTATTTCTGGCAGATCATCAACGGCTATGGCGCGTCGGGCTACGGGTCCGACGCTCCCAACTGGCTGTTCCCCAACGCCGATCCGGCGGTCAGCAACGCCGCCGTCAGCGGCTTCGTCGCCCGATCGACCTCGAACCCCGAAACGAAGAGCGCCGCCCTCTTCGGTCAGGCCAGTTACGACCTGATCCCGGACAGACTGTCGCTGACTCTGGGCCTGCGCTATACCCATGAAAAGAAGCAGGGCAGCTTCAATCAATGGTGGGCGCAGGGGAATGACCTCTCCAGCCTGAGCGTCGCCCAACGCGCCGCCGCGATAACGTTGCGCAACAGTCTGGCGCCCGTCGCCAGCTATTCGGTGGGCTTCACCGACGACAGCCTGTCGGGCCTCGCGACTTTGTCCTACAAGGTGACGCCCGATATATTGGTCTATGCCAGCTATTCGCGGGGCAACAAGTCGGGCGGGCTGAACCTCACCAATAATCCCGCCGGCGTCAGCGCCGCAGTCGGCCCGGAGAAGGTCGACAATTATGAAGCGGGCATCAAGAGCCAGTTCTGGGACGGCAAGCTGACCCTGAACGGCGCGGCCTTCTGGACCGACATCTTCGACTATCAGACCGCGATCGTGGAGCAGATTGCGGGCAGCAATGCTTCGCGAAACTATATCACCAACATTCCGCAGGCGCGCGCACGCGGTTTCGAACTGGACAGCGCGCTGGCCCTGTCCAGCCATGTCAATCTCAACGCCTCGCTCGCCTATACCGACGCCACTTATGTCGACTTCAGGAACGGGCCGACGCCGGTTGAAGCGCTGAACCCGACCACGGGCGGATCGCCGGTCAGCGATCTTTCCGGCAAGCCCCTGTCCGGCGTGCCGAGCTGGTCCTGGAGCGCGGGCGGCGACTTTGCCGTGCCGCTGGGCGAGACGGCCCTGGGTTCGGCGGAATTTTACGGCCGCGCCGATTATAGCTGGCGCTCCTCTTACTATACCGCCGTGTCCGACAGCCGTTACTCGCTGGTGCCCAGCTACGGCATCGCCAATGCGCGCATCGGCTTCCGCACGGAGGATGGCGCGTTCGACCTGTCGATCTGGGCCAAGAACCTGTTCGACAGGGACTATGTCGACACGCTGTCGGTCGCGAACACCGGCCTTGTCACCGCCACCGTGGGCGATCCGCGCACCGCGGGCGTGACGCTGCGCACCAAATTCTGAAGGCCGAAAGGAGACGCATCATGGCTACCCTCCCCTATGCGGAATATCATATCGATCGCGCTGCCGTCCGGCCCGATCACCGTTCCGGCAACAGCATAGGGGAAAAGCCCCTTTCCGCCCTGCGCCTCGCCGGTTTTTCGGCCGTCGCCATGCCGACCTGGGGGGCGAGCCTGCCGCTCGCCCTCTTCGTGCCGCAGCTTTATGCGAGCAAATTCGGCCTGTCGCTGGCCACCATCGGCCTCATCTTCCTCATCGGCCGTTTCTGGGACGTTGCCGCCGATCCGATCGTCGGCGCCTTGAGCGACCGCACCCGCAGCCGCTTCGGACGGCGGCGGCCCTGGATCGCGGCGGGGGGCCTGCTCTTCGGCCTGTCCTCCGCCCTGCTCTTCTTCCCGCCCGCCGCCCTGGTGACGCCCGCTTACCTCGCGGGGGTGCTGTTCCTCTTCTATCTTGGCTGGTCGATGGTGGAGATCCCCTCCTCCGCCTGGTCGGGGGAGCTGACCGCCCATTATCATGGCCGCACCCGCGTCGTCGCCTATCAGACGCTGCTGCGCTCCATCGGCCTGCTCGCGGTGCTGGTGCTGCCGACGATCCTCGACCAGTATGATCCCGGCAACGGCACTCTGAAGCTGCAACTGGTGGGCGGATTCGTGCTGGTCACGCTGCTGCCTTCGCTGCTGCTGACGCTCTTTTCCGTGCCGGAGCCGCCGCTGCCCGAAACGGCGCCCCAGCATGGTTTTGGGCGCCAGAGCTTCTGGCGCGCCGCCAGTCTCGTCTTTTCCGACCGGCTGCTGCTGCGCGTCCTTGCCTCCGACACGGTGGTGACGGCGGGCCAGTCGATCCGCGCCGGTCTGATCGTCTTCTTCACCGTCTGGTATATGGGCCTGCCCGCCTGGGCCAGCGGCCTCTATCTGCTGCAATTCATCTTCGGCATCGCCGCCGCGCCGGTCTGGCAACGGATCGGCACCCGCATCGGCAAGCGCGAAGCCGCCATCACCGGCGAACTGGCGCAGGCCGCCATCAACATCGCCCTGCTGTTCGTCTTTCCCGGCGGCCTGCCGCTGCTGATCGCGCTCACCATCGCGCAGGGCGTGACGCAGGGATCGGGCAATCTGATGCTGCGCGCCATGGTCGCGGACGTTTCCGACGCCCACCGTCTGCGCACCGGCCATGACCGCACCGGCCTGTTCTTCTCGGTCTTCGCCCTGTCGATGAAGCTCGGCCCGGCCATCGGCATCGGCATCGCCCTGCCGCTGATCGGATGGGCGGGCTTCAGCGCCGGACCCGGCAATGCGCCCGAGGCGCTGGAAGCGCTCAAATATGTCTTCGCCCTCGGCCCGGCTCTGGCCCACATCGCCGCCGCCCTCATCATCCGGCGCTTCCCGCTCAACGAAGCCGCCCATGCCGAAATCCGCCGCGCCCTCCACCAGCGCGACGCGACCGCCGCCTGAACTCCCCCCTCGAAGCACAAGGAGACTGACCATGACCCTGTTGACCCACAAATTCCTGAACGCCGCCGACGCGCAAGGCCCGCTGGAGGTCGTGCCCGTCGCGGGCCGCATCGGCGCCGAAATCCGCGGCATCGCGCTGGGCGGCGATCTGGACGACGCCACCATCGCCGCGATCCGCGCCGCGCTGGTCCGGCACAAGGTTATCTTCTTCCGCGATCAGCATCAGCTTGACGACGCGGGGCAGGAGGCCTTTGCCGAACGTTTCGGCAAGCCCGTCGCCCACCCCACCGTCCCTGTCGTCCCCGGCTCCAAATATCTGCTGGAGCTGGACAGCAAGGAAGGCCGCGCCGCGTCGAGCTGGCACACCGACGTCACTTTCGTACCCGCCTATCCCGAAGCGTCGATCCTGCGCGCCATCGTCATTCCGCAGGCGGGCGGCGACACGACATGGGCCAACACTGCCAGCGCCTATGAGGAATTGCCCGAGCCGCTGCGCCTGCTGGCCGACACTTTATGGGCGGTCCACAGCAACCTCTATGATTATGCCGCGGTCGTCGGCGACGCCAATGAGGATGCGATCAGGCGCCACCGCGAAGTCTTTGCCTCGACCGTCTATGAGACCGAACATCCGCTGGTCCATGTCCATCCGGAATCGGGCGAGCGTTCGCTGATCCTGGGGCATTTCTTCAAGAATTTCGTCGGCTTGAATCAGGCGGACAGCCAGCGGCTCTTCGCGATTCTTCAGGATCATGTCACCCGGCCGGAAAACACCGTGCGCTGGCGCTGGCAGCCGGGCGACGTCGCCATCTGGGACAATCGCGCCACCCAGCATCGCGCCATTGCCGACTTCGGCCTGCAACATCGCCAGCTGCGCCGCGCAACCATCGCGGGCGCCGTGCCGGTGTCGATCGACGGCCGCCAAAGCCGGAACATCAAGACGGAAACGCCGCGCATCGCCGAAGCGGCCTGAGAGGGTTCAAGCCCCCTTCCCCCCTCCCCCGACCTTCGGCCCACTGGGCCGC
>NZ_JBHIWJ010000047.1:0-31255 GCF_041987595.1 Sphingobium sp.
CTATATGCAGCGCGACGATGATGAGGAGCTGGAGGATAATCCGGCCATGGGCTGGCGCGCATTGCGGCTGGCGCTGGACCGCGACGGATTGATGAAGGCGCAGGCCCGCGCCTTGCTGGAGGCGGCGGCGGGCAAGGTGCTGCACGTCATGTTCCCGATGGTGTCCGAACCGTGGGAATATGAGCAGGCCAAGGCGCTGGTCGAGCATCAGCGCGAATGGCTTCAGTCGCAGAAGAAGAAGCTGCCCGTCGCCGTGCGTTATGGCGCGATGCTGGAAGTGCCCGCGCTGGCTGAAGTGCTGGACCTGTTGCTGCCCCGGCTCGATTTCCTGTCGATCGGCACCAATGATCTGACCCAGTTTCTCTTTGCCGCCGATCGCGCCCATCCCAAGCTGGCGGAGCGTTATGACTGGCTCAGCATCGCTATTCTGCGCTTCCTTGACCGGGTGGTGCGGACCTGCGAAGCCTATGAGGTGCCGGTCGGCGTCTGCGGCGAAATGGGCGGGCGAACGCTGGAGGCGATGGCGCTGGTGGGGTTGGGCGTCAGGCGCCTGTCCATCACCCCGGCCTCGGTCGGGCCGGTCAAGGCGATGATCCGGTCGCTTGACGCCGCAGAGTTGCGGGCGCTGATGCGCGCGTTGCTGGACAAGGGTGTGATAGATATCCGCGCGGCGCTGACCAAATGGGCGGGCGAGCAGGGTATCGAATTGAATTAAGGGGATAGATGATCGGTCCCGGCGCGTTTTGAAGCCGGGGCGGCGTTGACAATCCCCGTCCCGGAATGAGACAAGACCGGCCTTCAAGGATCGCGGAGCAGCATGGCAGAAGAAGCGGAACAGGACCCCGGCGTCGCGGCGCCGGAACGGCAGGGCACCCCCGGCGCGCGGCTGCGCGCGGCACGGGAGGCGCAGGGCCTGTCGATACAGGATGTCGCCACCCGCACCCGCATTGCCCAGCGCCAGCTGGAGGCGATCGAGCGGGACGATTATGCCGCGCTGCCGGGCATTCCCTATGCGGTCGGTTTCGCTCGCGCCTATGCCCGCGCCATCGATGTCGATGAGGTGGCGATCGCCGCGGATGTGCGCAGTGCCGTGCATAACAGCGATCTGGGCGCCAATCGCTATGAGGCTTTCGAACCCGCCGATCCAGCCAGGGTGCCCTCCCGCGTGCTGGCGTGGACCACAGCGGCGATCGTGGTCGTCCTCGTGGCGGGCTTTGCGGTGTGGCGGACCCAGTTGCTGACCCCGCCGACAGGCGAAGAAATCGCGGCGCAGCAGGCCGCGACGACTGCACCCGCCGCGCCCCAGCCGGCGGGCGCGCGGCCCGCAACGCCGGTGGTGCAGACGGTGGTGTTTACCGCCAATGACGATGTTTGGCTGCGTATCTACGACGAGGCGGGCGAACGTCTGAAGGACGGGTTGATGAAGAAGGGCGAGAATTTCACCCTTCCCGCCAGTGCCAAAAATCCGATGATCCTGACCGGCCGGCCGCAGGCGCTGACCGTGACCGTGGGCGGCAAGGCGATTGCGCCGCTGGGGCCGCCGGATCGCACCATTTCCGATGTGCCGGTCAGTGCCGAAGCGCTGCTGGCCCGCGCTGCGCTTGCTCCGGTTCCGGTTTCCGGCGCGGCTGGCGCGGCCGCGCCGGAAACCGCTGCACCTGCGCCCGCTCCCTCGGTCCCGGCTTCGGCACCGGCCGCGGGCAATTGACGCGATCCGGGGGGATCGGTTCAGCCGTCAGCCATTTACGTCGCGCTTTACCGTGCGGAATATCGCCCTATGGTTAAGGGCCTAAGTGAAGTCGGGGATAAACATGCGTAACGCCTTTTTCGCAGCCACAGCCTTGGCGCTGCTGGCGCTTGCTCCGTCCGCAGGAGCGCAGAATGTCAGCGTCGATGTGCGGGTGGACCGGCTCGAAAAGGAAATGCGCGCCGTGCAGCGCAAGGTATTTCCCGCAGGTGCGCCGCTGGAGGCGGAGATCACTCGCCCTGCCACGCCGCAGGTGATGCCGGGATCGCCGTCTTCGACGCCGGTGGCGGACCTGACGGCGCGGGTTAACGCGCTGGAGTCGCAGCTTGCATCGATCACCGGGCAGGTGGAGGAAAACAGCTTCAAGCTGAAGCAGTTGGAGGATGCGTTCAACCGCTACAAGGCGGAGCAGGAAAGCCGCGCCGCGCAGGTCGTGGTGCCGCCAGCGGTGCGGCCAGGCACGACTGCGGCTGATCCGGCGCCCGCTCCGGCCCGGCCTGCCGCGCCGAGACCTGCCGCCAGCGCGGGCGCGAGCGATGAGCGCAAGACGGCGGTCGCCGCAATCGAACGGCCCTCGACCGGTAATGATGCCGACGACGCCTATACTTACGGCTTCCGGTTGTGGGACGCGAAATTCTATCCCGAAGCGCAGGCGCAGTTGAAGGTGACGGTCGACAAATATGCCGCCTCTTCCGTGGCGAGCAAGGCGGCGAACCTGTTGGGGCGCGCCTATCTGGACGATGGCAAGCCCGCGCTGGCGTCGGTGGCCTTCTATGAAAATTACCAGAAGCGGCCCAAGGGCGATAGAGCGCCCGACAGCCTGGCTTATCTGGGCGAGGCGCTGCTCCAGCTCAAGAAGCCCGCAGACGCATGCAAGGTCTATGCGGAACTGGAGCAGGTCTATGGCGCCACCCTGTCGACCGGGTTGCGCGGCATGATGGACCGTGGCCGGACGCGGGCCAAGTGCGGCGCCTGACGGCCGCATGGTTGCGGGTGATCTCGAAACGATAGTGAAACTGGCCGTCGCGGCGCTGGCGCGGGATGCCGTCAGTGCCCGGTTCGGCGTGGCCGTGTCGGGCGGGCCTGACAGCATGGTGCTGCTTGATCTGGCGGCGCGGGCCTTTCCGGGCCGCGTCGAGGCGGCCACGGTCGACCATGGGTTGCGAGAGGCGTCCGCGGCGGAGGCCGCGATGGTGGCGCGCTGGTGCGGGCAGGCGGGGATTGCCCATGCGACGCTGCACCCGGAAGGCGCGGTTCGGGGCAATGTGCAGAGCTGGGCGCGAACCCAGCGCTATCGCTTGCTGGAGCGCTGGCGGATCGAGCGGGGTCTGGACTGGCTGCTGACGGCGCATCATGCCGATGACCAGCTGGAGACGCTGTTGATGCGGCTCAATCGCGGGGCGGGTGTCGGCGGACTGGCTGGCGTGCGGGCGCGGCAGGGCATGGTGTTGCGGCCCCTGCTAGGCGCGCGCAAGGCGGATTTGCTGTACTATGCGCGGGCAAGGGGGCTACCTTTTGCCCTGGACCCTACGAACGGCGATCCGCGCTTCGATCGGGCGGCGCTGCGGAAGGCGCTGTCGCAAGTGGATTGGATCGATGTCGGGGCGGCAGGACGCAGTGCGGCGGCGCTGGCGGAGGCCGAGGAGGCGCTGGACTGGATGGTCGAGGGGCTGGAGGCGCGCCATGTGCATGTCGACGGCGAAGGGCTGGTGCTGGACCGCGCCGATTTCCCGCGGGAATTGCTCCGCCGTCTCGTGCTGCGGATGATAGTCCGCTTGCTGCCCGATGCCGGCGTGCCGAGAGGGGACGCGCTGGACCGTGCGATCGCCGCGGCGCGTCAGGGCGAAAAGGTCAGCCTGGGTCGTGCGGTGCTCAAAGGGGGCGCGCGCTGGAGCATGAGGATCGCTCCCCCGCGGCGATGGCAGTGAAATGGGGCAATGACGGTCGTTACGGAAAGGTTCCACGGACCATCGCGGGAATCCCGCAATCCGTCGATTTAAAAGGGCGAGATGACCTTTTTTTAATGCCTATGCTGGTTAATGAAGCCGGTTGAGCGTGGGAATTTTCGATTCATGATGGAATTTGCGGCACTGACCTATGGCTTGCTGGCCAGCGTCATTCTTTCGGTGGCTCAGCGGAACCGGCGCCTGGCGCTGCCGCATCCACCGATGCTGCTGTATACCGGCTATCTGTTGTGCGGCATTTCCGCCGGGGTGTCGGTGATATTGGCCTATATCGCCCTTTCGCAATTTGTCGGGGGCTGATTCCACCCGGCGGAGAGAGTGCTGCTTGCGATTTCGCGGCGCGTTCCTATCTTGCGGGGTGAAAGAGAGTGGTGAATGAACGACGAGAAAGACCCGCAGGGTAATCCCTGGATCAAGAGCGCGATGATTTGGGCGGGGGTGATTGTCGCCCTCCTGCTGTTCGTCTCGATGTTCGACAGCCGCACCGCGTCGACCGCCGGGACCGGGATCGCCTATTCCGAATTCCGTGCCAAGGTGCAGGAAGGGCAGGTCAAGGACGTTGCCGTCGCCACCGACCGGATCACCGGCACGCTGACCAGCGGCCAGAAGTTCAGCACCGTTCCGGTGAACGATCCGGGGCTGACCGGGCTGCTGGACGACTATAATGTCAAATATTCGGGGCAGGCCGAGGAGCAGCCGAGCTTCTGGATGATCCTTATCTACCAGTCGCTGCCGTTCCTGCTGATCTTGGGGATAGCCTTCTTCGTGCTGCGCCAGATGCAGAAGGGCGGCGGCGCCGGTGGCGCTATGGGCTTTGGCAAGTCCAAGGCCAAGCTGCTGACCGAAAAGCATGGCAAGGTGACCTTTGACGACGTCGCCGGCATCGATGAAGCGCGCGAGGAATTGCAGGAGATCGTCGAGTTCCTGAAAGACCCGAGCAAATTTGCGCGGCTGGGCGGCAAGATCCCCAAGGGGGCGCTGCTGGTCGGCTCTCCGGGTACGGGCAAGACGCTGCTGGCGCGTGCCATTGCAGGCGAGGCGGGCGTTCCCTTCTTCACCATTTCGGGTTCGGACTTTGTCGAGATGTTCGTGGGCGTCGGCGCGAGCCGCGTGCGCGACATGTTCGAGCAGGCCAAGAAGAATGCGCCCTGTATCGTCTTCATCGACGAAATCGACGCGGTCGGCCGTCATCGCGGCGCGGGCCTGGGCAACGGCAATGACGAGCGCGAGCAGACGCTGAACCAGCTGCTGGTCGAGATGGACGGCTTCGAGGCGAATGAGGGCATCATCATCGTCGCGGCGACCAACCGTCCCGATGTGCTGGACCCCGCTTTGCTGCGTCCGGGCCGCTTCGACCGCCAGGTGGTCGTGCCCCGCCCGGATATCGAGGGCCGCGAAAAGATCCTGGCCGTCCATATGAAGAAGGTGCCGCTGGCGCCAGACGTCAATCCGCGCACCATCGCGCGCGGCACGCCGGGCTTCTCGGGTGCTGATCTTGCCAACCTGGTCAACGAAGCGGCGCTGATGGCGGCGCGGCGGGGCAAGCGTCTGGTCGCCATGGACGAGTTCGAGGCAGCCAAGGACAAGGTCATGATGGGCAGCGAGCGCCGTTCCATGGTCATGACCGACGATGAGAAGAAGATGACCGCCTATCACGAGGCAGGCCATGCCATCGTCGCTGTCCATGAACCGGCGTCGGACCCCATCCACAAGGCCACGATCATCCCCCGCGGCCGTGCGCTGGGCATGGTGATGCGTCTGCCGGAGCGGGACAGCTACAGCTACCATCGCGACAAGATGCACGCGAACATGGCCGTTGCCATGGGTGGCCGCGTCGCCGAGGAGATCATCTTCGGCCATGACAAAGTGTCGTCGGGCGCTTCGGGTGACATTCAATATGCTACCAAGCTGGCGCGCGACATGGTCACCCAGTGGGGCATGTCGGACAAGCTCGGCCCGCTGCAATATGAGGAGCAGCAGGGCGAAACCTTCCTCGGCTATTCGCAGAGCCAGCGGGTCCACATGTCGGACGAGACGGCGAAGCTGATCGACAAGGAAATTCGCGGTCTGGTCGAGCAGGGCTATGCGCGGGCGCAGGAAATTCTGAAGAGCCATGAGGATCAGTTGCACCTGCTGGCCAATGCGATGCTGGAATATGAGACGCTTTCGGGGGAAGAGATCAAGACGTTGCTCGACAAGGGTGAAATCACCCGCGACGACGGCACGACGATCAAGCCTTCGATCATCCCGGCAGCGGGTTCCTCCATCCCCAAGACGCGGCGCCGCAAGGGGCCGTTCGGAGAGCCGACACCCGCTGGCGTCTGATTTGACGTTAGATGTCAGGAGGGGGCGCTGCCGTGAGGTGGCGCCCTTTTCGTTCCGCCCGGCGGGAAGGTGTTGCGATTGCGCCCCTTGCCATGCTGCGATATGGCAGCGCGCATGGCCAAAGCTGACCGCCTTGAACGCATGGATGCCCGTCGTCTGGAGCTGGAGGCGGACTATCGGGCTGCGCTGCTGGCTGCCTTGCAGGTTGCGACGTCGGGCAAATGGGGCCTGTTCGGGCATAATGATGGCGATCGTGCAGCCCGCGCTGCTGTAGCGCCGACCCTTGCCCATCTCGCGGAAATCGGCAACGAGGTCGATGACCTGCGTCGGCAGCTGATGATGGAGCCTTTCGAACTCCAACAGCAGTTTCTCGCCGCGCGCGGACCGGTCAGCGCGCATGCCCCTGGGGAACCCCGGCAGGCGCAGGCGTGGCTTGATCGTCTTGCGGGTGAGGATGGCGCGCGGTAAGCGCCGCAGAAACCGGAAGCGAGGCGTGCTGGCGGCATCCACGCTTGGCACGCAATAAAATGCCCCAAGGGGTCTGGCCGTTTTCGCGCTTAATGGTTACATGGGCCGCCACGAATCCCCCAGCGATCATGCTATGCCCCCGCATGACCCGCGCAGCAGAAAGTGGCTTTCACATGGATATCCGCCTCGGCCTCACCTTTGACGACGTGCTGTTGCAGCCCGCCGAATCCGATGTGCTGCCCAGCCAGGCAGATACCAGCACTTATGTAACCAAGGCGATCAGGCTCAACATCCCGATCCTCTCGTCCGCGATGGACACGGTGACTGAGGCCGACATGGCGATCGTCATGGCGCAGTTGGGAGGGATTGGCGTGTTGCACCGAAACCTGTCGGTCGAGGAACAGGCGGACGCGGTGCGCGCGGTCAAGCGTTTCGAGAGCGGCATGGTGGTCAATCCCATCACCATCACCCCCAATGCGACGCTTGCCGATGCCCAGATGCTGATGGCTCGCCACAAGATCAGCGGCATTCCGGTGGTCGAGGCTTCGGGCAAGCTGGTCGGCATCCTCACCAATCGCGACGTGCGCTTTGCGGAAAATCCCGCCCAGCCGGTCAGCGAACTGATGACGCATGACAATCTCGCCACCGTGAAAACGGGTGTGGGCCAGGATGAAGCGATGCGTCTGCTGCATCAGCGCCGGATCGAAAAGCTGTTGGTGGTGGACGACAATTATCATTGTGTGGGCCTCATCACCGTCAAGGATATCGAAAAGGCCGTCACCTATCCGCAGGCGACCAAGGATGCGTCGGGCCGCCTGCGCGTGGCGGCGGCATCCACGGTCGGCGACAAGGGTCTGGAGCGCAGCAAGGCGCTGATCGACGCGGAATGCGACCTGATCGTCATCGACACCGCCCATGGTCACAGCAGGCAGGTCGCCGTCGCGGTGGAAGCGGTGAAGAAGCTGTCCAACCATGTGCAGGTGGTGGCGGGCAATGTCGCCACCGCCGAAGCTACCAAGGCGCTGATCGGCGCAGGCGCCGACTGCGTGAAGGTCGGCATCGGGCCAGGGTCGATCTGCACCACCCGCGTCGTTGCGGGCGTCGGCGTGCCGCAGCTTACCGCCGTCATGGATTCGGCCGAGGAGGCTGCGAAGCAGGGCGTGCCGGTGATCGCGGATGGCGGTCTGCGCACGTCGGGCGACGTCGCCAAGGCGCTGGCGGCGGGCGCGGGGTGCGTCATGGTCGGGTCGCTGCTGGCGGGCACGGCGGAAGCGCCGGGCGAAACCTTCCTCTATCAGGGCCGCGCTTATAAGAGCTATCGCGGCATGGGCAGCGTCGGCGCCATGGCGCGCGGCTCCGCCGACCGCTATTTCCAGGCGGACATCAAGGACCAGATGAAGCTGGTGCCCGAAGGCATTGAAGGGCAGGTGCCGTTCAAGGGGCCGGCGAAGGACGTCATCCATCAGCTCGTCGGCGGTGTGAAGGCGGCCATGGGCTATACCGGCAGCCGCACGATCAAGGATCTCCAGGAGCGCGCCCGCTTCGTCCAGATCACCAATGCGGGGCTTTCGGAAAGCCATGTCCATGACGTCACCATCACCCGGGAAGCGCCCAACTATCCGACCCGCTAAGGGCGTCCTGTCGTGACGCCGGCGGCGCGGGTGCAGGCCGCGATCGAATTGCTCGATGCCATCATCGCGTCGGCGCGGGATGGCGGCCCGGCGGCCGACACGCTGATCGCCCGTTATTTCAAGGAACGGCGCTATGCCGGGTCGCGGGACCGCCGGGCGGTGCGCGACCACGTCTATGACGCGGTGCGCCGCGTGGCCGAGCGGCCGGAGAGCGGACGGGCGGCCATGGTGGGGCTGGCGCGGGAGCGGGGCGATCTGGCGGCGCTGTTCGACGGATCGGTCCATGGACCGGTGCCGATCGCGCCCGGCGAAGCGGGGGCGGGGGCCGGGATCGTGCCGGGCTGGCTGCAACCGTTGCTTGCAGAGCCGGTGGAGCAGGAGGCCTTACTGGGGCGCGCTCCGGTCGACCTGCGCGTCAACCGGCTGAAGGCCGATCCGGCGAAAGTCGCGCCGCTGTTTCCGGAAGCGGAGGCGCTGGCGCGCCTGCCCGATGCCCTGCGCTTGCCGGAGGGTTTTCCGGTCGAGCAGAGCGACGCCTGGAAACAGGGGCTGGTCGAGGTGCAGGATGCCGGAAGCCAGCTGATCTCGCTTGCCTGCGCGGCGCAGCCGGGCATGACCATCATCGACCTGTGCGCAGGGGCGGGTGGCAAGACGCTGGCGCTGGCGGCGGCCATGGCGGGCAGAGGGACGCTGATCGCGGCCGACACCATCCGGTCGCGGCTGGCGCGGCTCGATCCGCGGGCCGAACGGGCGGGGGCGACCTTTATCGAGACGCTGCTGCTGGATCAGGGGCATGAGGCGGGGGCGCTGGCCAGTCTGGCGGACCGCGCCGACGTTGTGCTGGTCGATGCGCCCTGTTCGGGCACCGGCACATGGCGGCGCAATCCGGAGGCGCGCTGGCGGCTGACCCCGGCGCGGCTGGACCGGCTGGTCATGGAACAGGCGCGCATCCTCGATTTTGCGGCGCCCCTGCTGGCCCCCGGCGGCGCGTTGATCTATGCTACCTGCGCGCTGACGGACCGGGAGGGGCGGGATCAGGTGCGGGCATTTATGGAACGACATGACGGCTGGCAGGTCGAGGCGATCGACCCCGGCATGGGGCGCGCCCATGGCGGCGGCCTGCTGCTGACGCCGGGACATGACGGCACGGACGGCTTTTTCTTTGCGCGGCTGCGAAGGGCGCCGTGAAAGAGGCCATGGACAAGCGCCCGCAAAATCGCGACACTTGCCCGTCCGGATTTGGCCCGGAATCATCGCCTGAAACATGGCTGGAGTTGTGCATGCGTTTTACCCCCGCTTCGATTGCCCTTGCAGCCGTGCTGACCGTCGTTTCCAGCGCTGGGCTGTCGCAGCGGCCGGATTCGCAGATCTCGCCGCTGTCGATGGAATGGCAGAAGGCGGGGGAGACGGCGCGCAAGGCGGGCAATTATCAGGGTGCGACCGATGCGCTGGAAAGCGCGCTGGCGGTCGATCCGCGCAACCGCACGGCCTATATCGAACTGGCCGAAGTGGCGCGGGCGCAGGGATTGCAGGGCAAGGCGATCCGCCTCTATCGCGAGGCGCTGTTGCTGGAACCCAACGACGTCGCCGCGCTGGTCGGCCAGGGTGAGGCGATGGTCGAAAAGGGCGCGATCGCCAAGGCGAAGGAAAATCTGGCCCAGGCGCAAAGCGCGTGCAAGGCCAATTGCGCCGCCGTGGGCAAGCTGGCGGCGGCGATCGAAAAGGGGCCGCCCGCGACCGTGCTGAGCGCCAAGGATGCGGTGCCGGCGCCCAAGGCGGCGGCGACCGAAACGCCCTGAATCTTTTTCAGAAGCGGCGGGAAAGGCCGATATAAAGCTCCGCGTCCGGGGTGGCATGGTTCAGGCCGAAATTGGCGCCGGCGTCCAGCATCAGCGACGGATCGGGCTTGAACGCAAAAGAGACGGAGCTGAGTGCCTGCGTCGATCGCTCTTGCGGGTCGTCTTCCCGGATAATCTGCATTTCCAGCGAGGCGTTCCACCGCTCGCCAAGGTCGGCGGACAGGCCGCCTGCGCTGCCATAGACCAGATGGCGGCCATGGCCGTCCCCGTCGGCGGCGGCGTCGACTTCCGGGGTCGCGATCAGGCTGAGGCTATCGGTCAGGGCGTAGCTGAATGGCAGCTGGAAGCTGGCGCTCCAGTCGCCATCGCTGACCGCGGAACTGCCGGTGGGGAGCGTCACCATGGCGAGCGCGGCGAGGGACAGCGCATCGCCGCCCGGATTGATCAGAGCGCGCTTGATCCCCAGGCTGAGGTCGCCGGTGCCGGAGGCATGGCTGCGCGCACCGCTCAGGCGATCGATGTCATGCTGCCATATATAGGCGGTCCAGGCGGCGCGCAGCTCCGTCCGGCTGTCGAGACCGTAGCGCAACTCGCTGTCCCCCAGCGTGAGGATCGTCGATCGCTGATCCTTCGTCTGGTCGCGGGTCCAATCGGCCAGACCGGTCTCGATTTGCAGATGGCCCGCGTCGACGATGCAGGGCGGCGTGTCCAGACCGGGGCGTTCAGGGCAGAGATCGCGCAATTGCGCCTGAGCCGGCGTCGTCATGAGAGCTGCGAGCAAAGTCAGGTAGCGCAAGCCGGGCATGCGGGCGGTTCCCTTGTCTGGCGATCCGTCAGGAACGGCCCAGGACCCGCGCGGTTGCGACAAATTCCTCCACGCTGACGGTTTCGGCCCGGCGCTGCGGGTCGATGCCGACGACTTCCAGCGCGTCCAGCGCGCCGGGCAGGCCCTTGAGGCTCTGGCGCAGCATCTTGCGGCGCTGGCCGAAAGCCGCCGCAGTCAGCCGTTCGAGATGCTTGAGCTGGACGCCGTCGGGCGCTGCCTTGGGCGTGATGTGGACGACCGCCGACATGACCTTGGGGGGCGGAGTGAAGGCGCTGCGGTGGACCTTCATCGCGATGCGGGCGTCGCTGCGCCACTGGGCGAGGACGGCGAGGCGGCCATAATGATCGCCGCCGGGCTTCGCCACGATGCGTTCGGCGACCTCCATCTGGAACATGAGCGTGAGCGTCGACCACCAGGGCAGCGGAGTCCAGTCCGCCGAAAGCCAGCCGATCAGCAGCGCGGTGCCGACATTATAGGGGAGGTTGGCGATGATGTGCGCGCCTTCGCCGGCCTCGGCGCGGGCGTCGACCTGCATGGCGTCCCCCGATATGACGCGCAGCTGGCCGGGAAAGGCTTCATTCAGTTCGGCCAGCGCGGGGAGACAGCGATGGTCGCGTTCGACCGCCACCAGCTTCGCGCCTGCGCGCAGGATGGCGCGGGTCAGGCCGCCGGGACCGGGGCCGACCTCGAAAGCCTGTTGGTCCCGAAGCGGGCCGGGAATGGCGGCGATGCGATCGAGCAACTGCTCGTCGAGCAGGAAATTCTGCCCGAGCGCCTTGCTCGCCTGAAGCCCGTGGGCGGCGATGACGTCTCTTAGCGGCGGGAGTTTGGGGCGTGTGTCAGCAACCATGGGTAAGCCGGGCGCGGGAGGCTTCGGCGGCCATCTTGATGGCGGCCATCATCGCGCCGGGATTGGCGCTGGCCTTGCCTGCCAGACCGAAGGCGGTGCCATGATCGGGCGAGGTGCGAACGATCGGCAGGCCCAGCGTGATGTTGACGCCGTCGTCGAAACTCAGCGTCTTGATCGGGATCAGCGCCTGATCATGATACATGCAAAGCGCCGCGTCATAGGTTTCGCGGGCGCGGGTGTGGAACAGGCCGTCGGCGGCGAGGGGGCCCTGAATGTCATAGCCTTCCGCCTGAAGCGATTCCACGGCGGGGCGGATAATGTCTATTTCCTCCCGGCCCAGCGCGCCGCCTTCGCCGGCGTGAGGGTTCAGGCCAGCGACGACCAGACGGGGGCGGCCGATCCCGAAATTGCGCTGAAGCCCTTTGGCGGCCGTGATCGCGCGGGCGCGGATAAGGTCGATCGTCAGCACCGAGGGCACATCGGCCAGCGGAATATGGATGGTGATGGGCACGACCTTCAGCGATGGTCCGGCCAGCATCATCACCGCATTATGCGGCGCGACGCCGCAGCGTTCGGCGATGAATTCGGTCTGTCCCGGATGGGTGAAGCCCACGCCGTAAAGCTGTTCCTTGCCCACTGGAGCCGTGACGATGCCCGCCGCCGATCCGCTGCGGGCGAGGCCCACTGCGACTTCCAGCGCCTGAAAGGCGGTGCGGGCGCCGTCTATGCTGGGCGCGCCGGGTATGATCTCGCCCGCGTCCGCGACCTGAAGGCAGGGCAGGGCGGTGTCGAACGCCGCCACGGCCTCTTCCGGCGTGCTGACGGTTTCGATCGGGCCGAGCCAGACGGCGCGCAGCGAAGCCGCGTCCCCCACCGCGAAAAAAGGCGGTAGGCCGCGGGCTTCGCGCATGACCCAGCTTTTGGCGACGATTTCCGGGCCAATGCCCGCCGGATCGCCCAGCGAAACGGCGAAGGGCGGCAAGGCGGCCGGATCAGTTATAGTCGATAACGGCATCGCGGCGGAGATCTCGCAGATAGATGCGGGCGCGCTTGTTGACCCGCTCCTCCTCCATCTGCGCCATGATCTGTTCGGCGTTGGGCGCGGCGGCGGCGCTGGCTTCGTCACGGCCGCAGACGACCAGCACGCGCACGCCGTCGCTGATCGATCCGAAGGGCGGCGTCGCTTCGCCGACCTGAAGGTTGAGCAGGATGTCCTGCAATTGCGGCGGCAGGTCGCGCAGCTTCACATTGTCGTTGTCGACCACGTCGGCGCCCATTTTCGCGCCCAGCTCATTGGCCTGTCCGCAGCCCTTGATTGCCTTGGTCTGGGCAGCGAAGGTGGCGGCGCGGGCACTGGCCTGTTCCTTGGTGGTGCCCGTCGGGAAGGCGACGGACAATTGTTTGAGGCTGAGCAGCGCATCGCGCGGATCGGCGGTCAGCACCTTGCGCTTGTCCATCACATAGATGATCGACACGCCGCCCGGTACGCCGATGGGGCCGGCGATCTGGCCGACCTGCATTTCGGTTGCCGCCTGCGCCAGCTCGTCGGGCAACTGGGCGGGACGGACCCAGCCCAGATCGCCGCCGACCGCAGCGGTCGACGCTTCGGAAAACTGGCGGGCATAGGCGGCGAAGCTGCCGCCCTGCTTGATCTGGTCGATGATGTTGCGCGCGTTGGCGACGATCTGCTGCTGGTTTTCGGGTGTCGCCGACAGATAGATTTCGCCGATGCGGAATTCGTCGCTGCCCTTGGCCGCGTTCATGCGGTCGACTACCGACTTTACCTCATCCTCCGACACGTTGACGAAGGGCTGGATGTTGCGGCGGAGCAGGCGGCTCCAGGCCAGTTCACCCTCGATCTGGCGCTTGATGCTGGCCGAAGAAGAGCCCTGCTGTCGCAGATATTGATCGAATTGCGTGGGGGACTGGCGGAAATTGGCCGCCACCCGCTCATAGCTCTGGTCGATTTCCGCCTTGTCCACCTTGATGTCGTTGGCTGCGGCTTCCTGAATCTGGAGCGTTTCGTCGATCAGGTTGCGCAGCACCTGCACGCGCAGCCTTTCCTTTTCCTCATCCGACACCTTGCCGCCATTGGCGGTGATGATGAGGGCCAGGCGCTGGTCGACGTCCGTGCCGGTGATGATGCGGCCGTTGACGATGGCGGTCGCCTTGCGGACGTTGGGATCGCCCTTGCCGAAGACGGTGACGTCCTTCGGCAGGTTGAGCTGCTGGGTGGCAACGGCGTCGTCATCCCCCACCGTCTGCGCGCAGACGCCGTTGAGGCCCGATGCCAGAAGTGCCGAGGACAGAAGCAGGGTGCGAAGGCCCTTGCGGGCGGCGCAACCGAGGCGGGGGCCAATGCGGGGGAACGGGGAAACCACAGGCTGCATCGTCGACAAAACTCTCCAATCGGTTCGGCACGAGATGCGCCGATCCGCCTTAACCGGCCCTGAGCAGGAAGCGGGAAGGCTGATCCTTATATGCCAATATTGCGAAAAGCCAGCCGAAGCTGGAAGCTGTTGCCCTTTCGCGCATCGCCCAGCACCTGATAGTCGCGCTTCCAGGTGAGGCCGAGCGTCAGGCAGTCATCCTCATAAGCGATGCCCAGCCGATGGCGGACCGGCTCGTAACCGTCGGCGGCGCTCAGCGGGTCCTCCTTCGCGTCGGTCAGGTCGATGACGGTCGAACCGAAGACCGACCAGAAGCGCGCGAACTGGACCCGCCCGCCCAGCCGCAATTCCTCCCGATCCTGCAAATCCTCCAGATTGAGGTCCGCATTGCGGTTGAGGCGCAGATAGCCGACCATGGCATAGGTCCTCTTGCTGCCGATCGTCGCGTCGATTTCGTTGCGGCGGACGGAGAGCTTGTCCTTGTCCAGCCGGAAGCGGTGGGTGAAGCTGATGAAGTCCTTATAGCGGACGGTGGTGCGGCCGACGATGTCGGACAGCCGATCGGACAGGCCGGTGCCGTCGGGCAGGATGCTTTCGCGGGAATTGAGGCGATAGCTTTGCCCGACCACGCTTTCGAGCGAGACGTTGGGCAGCGAGAGGCTGTATTCAAGGCCATAGGTGACGCGGGAGGAATCCTCGAACCTGTCATAGCCGGAAAAGCGGTTGAGCGCGAAGAGGTTGCTGTCCTCCAGATCGATGGCACGGGCGTCCTCATTGGGGACGGAGAGATTGGCGATCTTCGGCGCCGCCACGATCTGCACGCGGGGGGCTATGCGTTGCATGCCCCCGAACGCCTCGCCCATGAAGGGCCAGCGCACGTCCATCGCCGCCGCGGCGATGCCCCGCGCCTTCCAGCCCGGATCTCCGGCATAGCTGGCCACGGTGCTCAGCGCGTTGGCGCTGCTGTGATAGACGTCGCCGCGCAGATAGGTTGTGAAGGTGACTTCCTGGCCCATGGCGGTCAGCTTGCGCAAATTCCATTCGAACGCGGCGAAGGCGCGCTGCGTGTCCTGGCCATGCGTGCGGGTCAGGGCGAGGCTGTTGAGCTGGAACTGGGCGACGCCGCCCAGCCATGGGTCCTTCATCCGCAGGCGATAGTCGATGACGGGCAGCGCGATCGGCATCTGCCCCTGCGAATCGCCGGTGCGCAGCGTTTGCACCGCCCAGCCCGCGATCGACAGATAGCTGTTCTCTCCGATCCGCTGCGCATTGATGGTCGAGCGCAGCCGGTCGTCATTGCTGATGTCGTAGCGGCGCAGGAAGGTGCGGTCGGTCGTTGCCCGGATCGATCCGCTGACGCTCCATTCAGGAGACAGTTGCAGCGCGCCGCTTGCGTCCAGGTAGCCGCGGAAATCCTTCTCCGACCCGGCCGGCGTGGTGGAGGCGCTGCTGGTGGCAAGCCGGCTGCCATAGGTCGCATAGCCGGTGATCTGATAGGCGCCGCGATCCCACAAATGGCGGTAGTTGGCTTCCAGCATCGGCAGCGTGTCGGTGTAGACATGCGGCGTGAGGGTAAGGTCGCGGTTGGGCGCGAGCTTCAGATAATAGGGCAGCGCGATTTCGAACCCGTTATTGCGGTCATAGCGCAGGTTCGGGACCAGCAGGCCGCTGCCGCCATTGTCGCCCACCGGATGGGAAAAGCCCGGCATAGGGATCAGCGGCAGGCCGAACAGCTCGACGCTGGCATTGGTATATTTGACGCGGGCCTTGACCGGATCATAGACGACCTTGACCGCCTTGATCTGCCAGGTCGGTTCCTTGGGACATCCCTTGCTGTCCTCCACTACGCAGCCGGTATAGGCGGCCTTGCGCAGCGTGTAGACGCCATTCCTGCGCTCGCCGCTCGCGGCGGCAAGGCGTCCCCCCGATTGCAGGACGAGCAGCATGTTCTGCACCATGCCGTCCTGAAGGGAATCGGTGACGTCGAAACGGTCGCCATAAGCGATATTGCCCTCCGGATCGGTGACGGACACATTGCCCGTCGCCTCGACCTTTCCGGTGGTGCGGTTCCACACCACCCTGTCGGCGCGCATCCGGTTGCCCTCGCGCAGCAGCTGCACATTGCCGCTGGCGGTCACGATTTCGCTGTTGCTGTCATATTCCAGCGCATCGGCGGCAAAGCCGATCTGCTCGTCCGTTTCCGGCACCGGCGCGTCGGGGGCGCTGATGGTGGTTTGCGGTTCGTTGAGCTGCTGTGCGGCGGCATGAAAGGGCGCCGCGAGGCACGGAAGGGCCGCGCCGGCAAAAAGGACCTGTTTGAAACGCAAGGAGATAAGGGAAATCTGCAAAGGTGGGGCCTCTTCAGGGGCGCTTTGTTTCCCGCCTATCGCACTGCTTGGCCCGCGCCGCAATCGTCTGGGGCATGTCTTTTGCGGGAAAATCAGCCGAACGGCTTTGCCAGACAGGGTAAGCCGCACTATCTACCGGGCTGAAGATATAAGCTTTTGCAGGAAATGAAGGACCTTTGATGGAAATCGCGTTCAGCCCGATGCGTCCCGATGCCGACACGTTGGTATTCGCCGTGCCCAAGGGCGGCTTTGATGCGCTGCCGCTGGCCGCAGCGCCGGTACTGGCGGCCGGGGCCGGAGCGGCGCGCTTCACGGGTGAGGCGGGCTCGAGCTTCGAGAGCTTCGTGGAGGAGGGCGGCAAGGTGCTGCGCGTGGTGCTGGTGGGCACGGGATCAGGCAACGATGCCGATTATGAGCGCGCGGGCAGCGCGCTGACGGCGCGCCTGTCGACCAGCGGCGCTACGCATGCGGCGGTCGAATTTTTCGGCGGCGCGAACGGAGAGAAGGCCGCGGCCCTGGCGCTGGGCGCGCTGCTGCGCGGCTGGCGGATCGACAGCTATCGCACGCGCCAGCCGGAAAAGGCGAAGCCGACGCTGGCGAAGATTACGCTGGTGTCGGCTGATGCCGGAGCCGCGTGGGAAAAGCAGGCTGCGGTGGCGGCGGGCGTGGCCTTCACCCGCGAGCTGGTGTCGGAACCGGCGAACATCCTTTATCCGGAAAGCTTCGTCGAGCGGTGCCAGCATCTGACCGAGCTGGGCGTCAGGATCACCGTGCTCGACAAGACGGCGATGACCGAGCTGGGGATGGGATCGCTGCTCGGCGTGGCGCAGGGTTCGGCGCGCGAGCCGCGCCTGCTGGCCATGGAATGGGACGGCACCAACGGCGCTGCCGGAAAGCCGCTGGTCTTCGTCGGCAAGGGGGTGACCTTCGACACGGGCGGCATCTCGCTCAAGCCCGGCGCTGGCATGGAAGACATGAAGTGGGACATGGGCGGCGCCGGGGCCGTGGCGGGCGCGATCAAGGCGCTGGCCGGGCGCAAGGCGAAGGTCCGCGTGGTCGGCATTTGCGGTCTGGTCGAGAATATGCCCGACGGCAATGCGCAGCGGCCGGGCGACATCGTCACCTCCATGTCGGGCCAGACGATCGAGGTGCTGAACACTGACGCCGAGGGCCGTCTGGTGCTGTGCGATGTCATCACCTGGGCGCAGAAGACCTATGCGCCGGAGGTGATCGTCGACCTTGCCACCCTGACCGGGGCGATGATCGTGTCGCTGGGCAATGAATATGCGGGTATCTTTTCCAATGACGATGGGCTGGCCGACGATCTGATCGCCGCGGGCAAGGCGTCGGGCGAACAGCTGTGGCGCTTCCCGCTTTCCGACGCCTATAACAAGCTGATCGACAGCCCGATTGCCGACATGAAGAATATCGGACCGCGCTATGCCGGGTCGATTACCGCTGCGCAGTTCATCAAGCGCTTCGTCGATGATGGCGTCAAATGGGCGCATCTCGACATTGCGGGCATGGTCTGGGCGGACAAGCCCGGCGCGACTTGGGACAAGGGGGCGACAGGATATGGCGTGCGGCTGCTCGACCGGCTGGTCGCCGACAAGTTTGAGGGCTGATGCAGGTCGATTTCTATCAGTTGAGCCGCGATCCCGTTGAGCTGGTGCTGCCCGCCATTGCGGGCCGCATTCTTGAATTGGGGGAACGGCTGCTGGTGGTCGCGCAGGAGCCGGAGCGGCTGGAGCGAATCTCCGCTGGTCTTTGGGCCGGGCCGCAGGAGAGCTTTCTGGCTCATGGCCGTGCGGGCGAGGGAGCCGAATCGGTGCAGCCAGTGCTGCTGGCGCAGGAGTGCCCGGCTGTAGATCTGGTCGCCAACGGTGCACGGCATGTCGCGTTGGCGGACGGACTGTGGCGGGAGGAAGCGCTGGATTACGAGCGCGTTTTCTATTTTTTCGATGCGCAGAGCATCGAAGGCGCGCGGTCCAGCTGGCGCGAACTGTCCAGGCGGGAGGGGGTAACGCCCCGTTTCTGGCGTCAGGAAGGGCGCAAATGGGTCCAGGGACCGTAAATCCGGGCTTCTGCCCGACTCCCCTTGCGATAGGCTTCGGCCCGGTCTAAAGGGCGCGCCAACTTATCCCAAACAATCTGGAGCTTTTGAGCCTCATGGCTGTGACCCGCACCTTTTCGATCATCAAGCCCGACGCGACGCGCCGCAACCTGACGGGCGCCGTGACGCAGAAGCTGGAAGAGGCAGGCCTGCGCGTCGTCGCCTCCAAGCGCATCCGCATGAGCCGCGAGCAGGCCGAGGGCTTCTACGCGGTGCACAAGGAGCGTCCCTTCTTCGCGGATCTGGTCGCCTTCATGATCTCCGGCCCGGTGGTCGTGCAGGTTCTGGAAGGCGAAGACGCCGTGAAGCGCAACCGCGACATCATGGGTGCCACCAACCCGGCCAATGCCGACGAAGGCACCATCCGCAAGGACTATGCCGAATCGATCGAAGCCAATTCGGTCCATGGTTCGGACAGCGAGGAAAATGCCGCGATCGAGATCGCCTATTTCTTCAAGCCGGAAGAAATCGTCGGCTGATCTGAGCCGCGCGATCTTGCGATAAAAAGCCCGGCGCTCCACGGGAGCGCCGGGCTTTTTTTGGGCGGGGTGGGGGCGAATGATCGGCTACCTCCACACCCTCCGCTCAGACCGACTGGGGCTGACCCTCGAAGCGGTCGATCACCCATTCTTCGGCCTGAGCGCCGCCGATCCATTCCTGCATCCAGACATGGTTGATCACCGCCCGCATATAGGCATCGGCAAAGCGGGCAACGGGCAGTTGATAGGTGATGAAACGCGTCACCACCGGCGCGAACATTACATCGACCGCACTGAACTCTCCGAACAGAAACTCTCCCTCACCGCCATAGCGGGCGCGGGCCTGCGCCCAGAGCTGCATGATGCGCGAGATATCCTGCGCCACCGCTTCTGACGGCGGGACCGGCGCGTAGATCTGGCGGATGTTCATGCTGTGCTCGCGACGCAGGGCCGCGAAGCTGGAGTGCATTTCCGCCGCCATGGAGCGGGCCATGGCGCGCGCGGCGATGTCCGCGGGCCAGAATTTGTCGCCGCCCGACTTCTCGTTCAGATATTCGACGATGGCCAGGCTGTCCCAGACGACGACATCCTCCCCGTCCCAGAGAATGGGCACCTTGCCCGAAGAAGGCGCGAATTCGTCGCCCTCGCGCCGTTTCTCCCACGCCTCGTCATAGAGGGGGACCACCACTTCCTCGAAGGGAAGGCCGGAGAGCTTGCACGCCAGCCAGCCGCGCAGCGACCAGCTCGAATAGGCCTTGTTGCCAATGAACAGCTTCATCATGGGCTTAGTCTTAAACGGGGTAGGGAAGGTAAGTCGAGAGGATCGCGTGCCGCAATGCGCGGACAGCAATTGTTTTGGTTGCGATAAATTTCCAATCCATAAGGGGGCTGGCTGTCACGGATTTTGCCTTCTAAACGTTTGCCGAATAACTCATGTGACAGATTTTGGGGCAGATATGGATTGGTTGCACGCGGTCGCGGGCCTGTTTGTCGGCCTGATGGTCGGCATGACGGGCGTAGGAGGCGGGTCGCTGATGGCGCCGATCCTGATCCTGCTGTTCGGCGTCGCGCCGACCACGGCGGTGGGAACAGACCTTTGGTTCGCATCCATCACCAAGGCGGTGGGCGGCGCCGTGCATCATCATCATGGCGGTGCCGATGGCGGCCCCGATTATGAGGTCGTAAAGCGACTGATGATCGGCAGCATTCCCGCGGCGCTGATCGTGCTGGCGATCCTGTCGCAAATGCATGTGGGTCAAATAAAGGCCGGCGTGGTGACGGCAGCGTTGGGCGTCGTGCTGATCGGCACGGCGGTCGCGACCCTGCTGCGTGGCCGTTTCCATAAATGGGCGTTGGCGCGCCGAGTGGGGACGGCCGATCGTTTCACCCGTTGGCAGCCCGCGCTGACGGTCGCGGCCGGCGCGCTGCTGGGTGCCATGGTGACGCTCACCTCGATCGGGGCGGGTGCGATCGGCGCGACGCTGCTGCTGGCGCTCTATCCCTTGCGGATGCGAATGCAGCGGCTGGTGGCGACCGATATCGTGCATGCCGTGCCTCTGACGCTGGTGGCGGGGCTGGGCCATTTGTGGATCGGCAACGTCAACCCGGTGCTGCTGGTCAATCTGCTGGCGGGATCGCTGCCGGGCATCGTGATCGGATCACTCCTCGCGACGCGCACGTCGGACCGGGTGCTTCAGCCCTTGCTGGCGGCGGTGCTGGTGGTAGTGGGGTGGCGCCTGATCGCCTGAACGGCGTCCAAGCCACGCGAATTTGTGGACCAAGCCGGAAGCTGAAATGGAGGCCCGAGCCGGAATCGAACCGGCGTATACGGATTTGCAGTCCGCTGCGTCACCACTCCGCCATCGGGCCTCGGCGTGGGACGCCGCAAATGTGCGGCTTTTGATGCAAAGTCAAGCGGGCCTGTGATATTGTCCGGCAAGATTCTTCCAAAGAATCTCGGCGCCGTGCGTGTAAAGCCGCTTGGCGTGGCCTGTCTGCTGTTTTAGAGGTCCGATTATGTATTTGCTGTATTGCATTAATAATACAGCTTTCATACAAGCCTTCCCAATCGAGGAATTGTCGTGACCGAGCAGAATTTTTCATCGATGCGGACCGCTATGGTCGAAAGCCAGCTTCGCACCAGCGATGTGGACGATCAGCGTGTGATCGCGGCGATGGCGCATGTGGCGCGCGAGGATTTCGTGCCGGCCGAGCGGCGCGCCATGACCTATATCGACCGTCCGATCCCGCTGGCTGGGGGGCGTTCGCTCAATCCGCCGCTGGTCATCGGGCGCCTGCTTAAGGAAGCGCAGATCGGCGAGGGCGACAGGGTTCTGCTGATCGGTGCCGCCACCGGATACAGCGCGGCGCTGTTGGCCAATCTGGGCGCGCAGGTAACGGCGGTGGAGGAAGAAGGCGGGCCGGAGATCAGCGTGTCCGGCGTGACCGTGGTGCGCGGCCAACTGAACGCAGGTGCGCCTGCTGGCGCGCCTTATGATGTGCTGTTCATCGACGGCGCGGTAGAGGAAGTGCCCGCCGCGCTCGTTCAGCAGCTTGCCGATGGCGCACGCGTCGTGACGGGTATCGTCGAACGGGGCGTCACACGTTTGTGCGGTGGTCGTATGGTGGCGGGCATTCTGGGTTTGGCCAGCCTCACCGATCTGGAGATGGTCGTACTTCCGGGTTTTGCCGCACCGGAGAAATTTCTGTTCTGAAGAGGCCGCATTGGGGGGGTCATGACAGCAAGGCATCAAGTTCTCCGGCGCTGCGCCGCATCGGTTTTGCTGCTCATCTCCTCCGCCATGGCTGGCGCGGTGCAGGCGGAAACGTTGCAGGGCGCGCTCGCCAAGGCCTATCGGACAAATCCCACCCTGACCGGCGCGCGCGCCGGGCAGCGGGCGACGGACGAAAATGTCGGGATTCAAAAGGCTTCCGGGCGGCCTTCGCTTGATGCGACGGGCACCTACACCGAAAGCATCTTGAAGCCGACGATCAGCTTTACCTCGCCGCAGCGAACGGTCGATGCCAATGCGCAGCTGTCCGTGCCGCTCTATTCCGGCGGCGCCGTCCGCAACAGCGTGAAGGCGGCCAGGACCCGCGTCGCTGCCGGACAGGCAGATCTGCGCGGCACTGAAGCGAGCCTGTTTTCGCAGGTGGTCGCCGCCTATATGGATGTCATTCGCGACAGTGCGGTGGTGGCGCTCAACCAGGCCAATGTGAAGGCGCTTGAAGTCAATCTTCAGGCAACCAGCGATCGGTTCGAGGTAGGGGACTTGACCCGCACCGATGTCGCCCAGTCCGAGTCGCGTCTGGCGCTGGCCCGTTCCAATCTTCAGACAGCGGAGGCGAATCTGATCGCGAGCCGCGAAAATTATATCGCGCTGGTCGGCGAGGCGCCGGATGATCTTCAACCGCCGCCCGAATTGCCGGGTCTGCCTGCGACGCCCGAAGCGGCGGTGCAGGTGGCGCTCAAGGACAATCCCGACATAGCAGCCGCGGCGAAAGTCCGGGAGGCGACGGGCTATGATGTAAAAGCCGCCAAGGGAGCGGTGATGCCCCGGCTGACGGCCTTCACCCAGGCGGGCTACACCAATTATCTCGACACGCTGAGCGCGGCGAACAGCGTCAACGGATCGCAGATCAACAAGCAGGCGGCGGCGGGCGTCCAGCTCAATGTTCCGCTTTATCAGGGCGGCGGTCCGGGCGCGCAGGTGCGCCAGCGGCAGGCCGTCGAATCGCAGGCGATGGAAAAGGAAATCGAGGTCGAGCGCGGGGTCATCGCCCAGACGCGTTCGGCCTATGCGAGCTGGCAGGCGTCGCTGGAGAGCATCCAGTCGAACCAGAAGGCGGTGGAGGCAGCGAACCTGTCGCTGGAAGGCGTGCGGGCGGAGAATTCGGTCGGCAGCCGCACCATCCTCGACATTTTGAACGCCGAACAGGAAGCGGTGAACGCCAAGGTCCAGCTGGTGACGGCGCGGCGCAATGCCTATGTCGCCGGCTTCAGCCTGCTGGCGTCGATGGGCCATGCCGAGGCGGACGATCTCAACCTGGAGGCGGGTGCCCTCTACGACCCCATGGTTAATTATGACCGGGTGAAGGGCAAGTGGTTCGATTGGGATTTCGATTCTGCGCCAAAGCTGCAATCGACGCGAACCGTTGACTCCCCGGCGCAAAACGCCAATGTGGACCCCGCATTGGCGCAGCCTTAACGCTATTTTAACCTCGCAGAGCGTTCCTAGCCTCTGCTAAAATGGCAACGGCTACTGGAACAGGGGTTAACCATGGGCGACATGAGCAAGGAACCCTCGATGGAGGACATCCTCTCGTCCATCAAGCGGATCATCGCGGAAGAGGGCGAGGAGGCCGTGCAGACCTTGCCGCGCCGGGCACGGGCCGAGACCAAGGCCGCTCAGGCCGTGGCCGCCCCGGCGGAGGTCGAGCCTGAAACCGACGAAGTGCTGGAACTGACCGACGAGGTTGCAGTGGAGGAGCCTATGCCTGCCCACCGAACGTCCCGTGCCCCGCGCCCCGTGGCAGAGCAGGAGGATGCGTCCATCCTTTCGGTGGAGAGCGAAGTGGCTGCGCGTCATTCGCTGTCTGCCTTGTCCTCCATGCTGGTGACGCCCAGGGAAGGCGAGGACAACACGCTGGACGGACTGGTCCGGTCGATGCTGAAGCCGATGTTGAAGGAATGGTTGGACTCGCGCCTGCCGGCAATGGTTGAGGACATGGTCGCCAAGGAAATAGCGCGTATCACAGGCCGCTGAGGGCGATTCGCGGGCAAGCGGCAGCAGATTGCCCGCTTCCGCCCGCAGGCTCCTTGTCGTGAACGTCCTTTTATCGAGCTTTGTTCTTTTATTGCGCTTGCATGGTTGATCCTTGCGAGTTGTCGCAGCGCTTCCTACACCCTTATCATAGCTGCCGCGGCCGCCTGAATGCCGCGGCGCGATCCGATCCAGGGGTGTCTGTTCATGAAAAATCTTCTGCATGTGGGGCTGGGTGCGCTTGCATTGGCTCAAGCCGGACTGTCCGTCGCGCCCGCCGCAGCCCGCCCGTTCACTCCAAGCGATATGGTCAGTCTCAATCGCATAGCCGCGCCTGCGGTTTCGCCGGACGGGCGATGGCTGGCATATCAGTTGCGCGTGACCGACCTCGCCGGGAACAAGGGGCGGACGGACCTGTATCTGCTGGATCTCGGCAAGACAGGCGCCGCGCCCCGCATGATCGCTTCGGTCGCGGACAGGAATGAAAGCGCGCCTGCCTTTTCGGTGGATGGGAAGTCGCTTTATTTCCTGTCCAACCAGAGCGGCGACGACCAGTTGTGGCGGGTCGCCCTGGCCGGCGGCACGGCGGAGCAGGTGACGCAGGCGCCCGGCGGCATTTCCGGCTTCCTGCTGAGTCCGGCGGGTGACCGGGTGGCGCTCTGGGCGGACCGGCCGGTGGGCGCGAAGACGCTGGACGATGTGAAGCCCGCGACGCCGCCGGCCGCGGGAACGGGGCGCACCTATGAACAGCTGTTCGTGCGGCATTGGGACACATGGGCCGACGGGCAGCGGTCGCAGATTTTCGTGATGCCGCTTTCCGGCGGAAAGGCCGTATCGGTGATGGGCGCGCTGGTCGGGGACAGCCCGTCAAAGCCCTTTGGCGGGGGCGAGGAAATCGCCTGGAGCGCGGACGGCAAGACCCTGTTCTTCGCGCTGCGCGAGGCAGGGCGGATCGAATCGCTTTCCACCAATCTGGATATTTTCAGCGTGCCGACGGATGGCAGTGCGCCGCCGGTGAACCTGACCGACGCCAATGACGCGACCGACACCATGCCCGCCGTGTCGCCGGACGGGAAGTGGCTTGCCTATGCGGCGATGAAGCGGCCCGGCTATGAAAGCGACCGGCTGGTGCTGATGCTGCGGAATATCGCGACTGGCGAGACCAGGGCGCTGACCGAAGGCTGGGACCGTTCTGTGGCCTCGATCGGCTGGGAGGCGGACGGCAAGGGGCTTCTGGTCACCGCCGACGATGTGCTGGACCATCCGGTGTTCCGGGTGGACGCGGCGTCGGGCAAGGTCGCGCGGCTGACGCAGGCGGGCCATGCGGGCAGCGTCGTGCCGCTGCCCAAGGGCGGGTTCGTCTATGCGCTGGACAGCATCCAGTCGCCGGCTGATTTCTGGAAGCAGCCCGGCGGCAAGGGCAAGGGGGGCAAGCCGGTGCGCCTCACCAGCGTCAATGCGGAGAAGCTGGCCGGGGTCGATGACGTGTCGGTGCAGCGCTACAGCTTCAAGGGCGCCAATGGCGACACCGTCTGGGGGCAGATCGTGAAGCCCAAGGGGGCGGTCGGCAAGCTGCCGGTCGCCTTTCTCGTCCATGGCGGGCCGCAGGGCAGCTTCAACGACAGCTGGTCCTATCGCTGGAATCCCAAGGCCTTTGCCAGCCATGGCTATGCGGCGGTGATCGTCGATTTCCATGGGTCGACCGGCTATGGGCAGGCCTTTGTCGACAGCATCAACAGGGATTGGGGCGGGAAACCGCTGGAGGATCTGAAGCTGGGACTGGCGGCTGCGGCTGCAAGGGATGGCCAGGTCGATGCGGGCAATGCCTGCGCGCTGGGGGCCAGCTATGGCGGCTATATGATGAACTGGATCGCGGGCAACTGGCCCGACGGCTTCAAATGCCTCGTTCAGCATGACGGCGTGTTCGACGCCCGCGCCATGGCTTATGAGACGGAAGAGCTATGGTTCGACGAATGGGAGCATGGCGGGCCTTATTATGAAAAGCCGGAAGAGTTCGAGAAATGGAACCCCGTCAACCATGTGACCAGCTGGAAGACGCCGATGCTGGTGGTAACGGGCGAGAAGGATTTCCGCATCCCCTATACGCAGGGCCTGGCGGCCTTCACCGCGCTCCAGCGGCGGGGCGTGCCGTCGAAGCTGCTCGTCTTCCCGGATGAGAATCACTGGGTCCTGAAGCCGCGCAACTCGCTGCAATGGTATGACGAGGCGCTGGGCTGGCTGGACCAGTGGACGAAGAAATAAGCCGCTAAAGCGTTTTGATGAAGCTGATAAGTATCTCCGCCAGCTTTTCAGGCGCTTCGACCGGCAGCATGTGCCCCGCGCCCTCCACCACCTCCAGCCGGGCGTTGGGCGTGCGATCGACCATCTCCTGATGCTGGGCGGGCGGGGACCATCGGTCCTCGCTGCCGGTGACGGCGAGAAGGGGGCATTGGATTGTTGCCAGTAAATCCAGCCGATTCGGCCGCTTCAGCAGGGCGTTCTGCTGGGCCGCGAAAATATCCGCGTCGGCGCGGAGCAGCATCGCGGTGATGCCCTCGACCAGCTCTGCGTCGTCCCGCCGATCCGGCGCGAGCATCGGCGGCATCCAGCTTTTCGCGACGCTTGCCATGCCTTCCGCGCGGGCGAGGTCGACCAGCTTCAGTCGCCCCTCCGCCTCCTGCGCATGGGGACCGCCAGCGCCGGTATCGAGCAGCGCCAGCCCCATGATCCGATCCCCGGCCTGATCGGCCAGTTCCAGCGCGACCCGCCCGCCCATGCTATGGCCGATCACCACCATCGGGCCGCCGACGCTCTGCGCGATCCGTTCGGCCATGGCGGAAAGAGAATCGCAGCCGTCGGTGCGGGCGATATGGACCGCGCCCAGACGGCTCAGCGCGCCGATCACGCCATGCCAGACCCAAGCATCGTTCATCAGGCCGGGGATCAGCACGATGGTCGGGGACTTTTGGGGTGGGGTCATGGCTTTTTTGCCTCATCGACGGGGGAAAGATGCAGCGGATATTTGACGCCGCCGCCGCCTTGCGTAAAGGCCAGCCTATGACCGAATTGCCCAAGACCTTCGACCCCGCCGAAATCGAGTCCCGCTGGTATGCCCATTGGGAGGACAAAGGCCTGTTCCGTCCCGAACGTCCGGACGCCCAGCCCTTCACCATCGTCAACCCGCCGCCGAACGTGACGGGATCGCTCCATATCGGCCATGCGCTCGACAATACGCTGCAGGACATCGTGATCCGTTACGAACGGTTGCGCGGCAAGGACGCCTTGTGGGTGGTGGGCACCGACCATGCGGGCATTGCGACCCAGATGGTGGTCGAGCGGCAGATGGAGGCGCGGCAGGACAAGCGCACCAATTACACCCGCGACCAGTTCATCGAGAAGGTCTGGGAATGGAAGGCCGAGAGCGGCGGCGCGATCACGCGGCAGCTGCGGCGGCTGGGTTGCTCGATGGACTGGGCCAATGAGCGTTTCACCATGGATGAAGGCTTTTCGAAGGCCGTCATCAAGGTGTTCGTGGAACTGCACCATCGCGGCCTGCTCTATCGCGACAAAAGGCTGGTGAACTGGGACCCGCGGTTCCGCTCGGCGATTTCGGACCTGGAGGTCGAAACGCAGGAAGTGAAGGGCGGCTTCTGGCACTTCCGCTATCCGCTGGCCGACGGCGTGAAGCTGGCCAACGGCGCGGACCATATCGTTGTCGCCACCACCCGGCCCGAGACGATGCTGGCGGACATGGCGGTCGCGGTGCATCCCGACGATCCGCGCTACAGGGACGTCATCGGCAAGGATATCCTCCAGCCGATCACCGGGCGCCGGTTCAGGATCGTGGGCGACGATTATGCCGATCCGGAGCTGGGGTCGGGTGCGGTGAAGATCACGCCGGGGCATGACTTCAACGATTTCGAAGTGGGCAAGCGGGCGGGCTTCCGGCCGGCTGAAATGCTCAACATGTTCGATGCCGACGCCAATGTGATCCAGACCGCCGACGGGCTGATTCCGGATCGGTTCCTTGGCCTGCATCGCTTCAGGCGCGATGGCGTCGATGGCGCGCGCGAGCTGGTCGTGGCGGAGATGAAGGCGCTGGGCCTGCTGGTGCCCCATGTCACCAAGAACAAGGAAGGCGAGGAGATCGAATCCGACGCGGAGCCGCGCACCATCCAGACGCCGTTCGGCGATCGTTCGGGCGTGGTGATCGAGCCGTGGCTCACCGACCAATGGTATGTCGACGCCGAGAAGCTCGCCGTCGCGCCGATGCAGGCGGTGCGCGACGGGCGGATCGAGATCGTGCCCAAGACATGGGAAAAGACCTTTTTCAACTGGATGGAGAATATCCAGCCCTGGTGCGTGTCGCGCCAGCTATGGTGGGGGCATCAGATCCCGGCCTGGTATGATGAGGACGGCAAACCCTATGTCGCGGAGAGCGAGGAGGAAGCGCAGGCGCTGGCCGGCAACAAGGCGCTGACCCGCGACCCTGACGTTCTCGACACCTGGTTCTCCTCCGCGCTCTGGCCCTTCGGCACGCTGGGCTGGCCGGAGCAGAGCGAGACGCTGAGCCGTCATTATCCCAATGACCTGCTGATTTCCGGTTTCGACATCCTGTTCTTCTGGGATGCGCGCATGGCGATGCAGGGCATCGAGTTCATGGGCGATGTGCCGTGGCGCAAGCTCTATCTGCACGGGCTGGTGCGCGCGGCGGACGGGCAGAAAATGTCCAAGTCCAAGGGCAATGTCGTCGATCCGCTGGGCCTGATCGACAAGTTCGGCGCGGATGCGCTGCGCTTCTTCATGTCTGCCATGGAAAGCCAGGGCCGCGACGTGAAGATGGATGAGAAGCGGGTCGAGGGCTATCGCAACTTCGCGACCAAGCTCTGGAACGCAGCACGCTTCCTGCAATCCAACGGCGTCACCGCATCCACCAGCCATGAAGCGCCCGCTGCGGAGGCGCCGGTCAACCGCTGGATCATCGCCGAGACGGTCGCGACCGTGCAGGCGATCGACACCGCCATGGCCGAACTGCGCTTCGACGCGGCGGCGAACGCCATCTATCACTTCGTCTGGGACCAGTTTTGCGACTGGTATATCGAACTGACCAAGGGTTCGATGGATGAGGAGACCCGTGCCGTCGCGGGCTGGGCGTTCGACCAGATATTGGTGATGCTGCACCCCTTCATGCCTTTCATTACCGAAGAGTTATGGAATCTGACCGGCATCCGCGAGACGGAACTGATCGTCGCGCGCTGGCCGCAGGCGCTCTATGCCGTCGACGGCGAGGCTCAGGCGGAGATCGACTGGCTGATCCGCCTGATCAGCGCAATGCGCACCGCCCGGACCGAACTCAACGTGCCGCCGGGCGCGAAGCTGCCCGTCATCGTCCATGACGCGTCCGAGGAAACCCGCCGCCGCATCGACCGTCAGGGCGCCGCCCTTGCACGTCTCGGCCGGGTGGAAAGCCTGTCCTTTGGCGACACGGTGGCGGGCGGCGCGGCGCAGATCGTCGTCGACGAAGCCACGTTCATCCTGCCGCTGGAAGGGGTGATCGACATCGCCGCCGAAAAGGCGCGTCTGGCCAAGGCGCTGGCTGCGGCGGAGAAGGAACGCGATTCGCTCTCCGGGCGTCTCTCCAATCCCAGCTTCGTCGAGAAGGCCAAGCCCGAAGCCGTCGCCAAGGCGCGGGAGGATCATGCCGAGAAGGCGGCCGAAGCGGAACGGTTGAAAGCGGCGCTGGAACGGCTCGCCTGATCGGCTGGTCTCCGATTCGCAAGGGGTGGTGAGGATGGTCACTGGAACGGGCGGGGCAAAGGATCTGACGCAGGGGCCGATCGCTTCGACCCTGCTGCTGTTCGCGATCCCGACGCTGGCCTCCAACATCCTCCAGTCGCTGAACGGATCGATCAACGCCATCTGGGTCGGCCGCTTTCTGGGCGCGCAGGCGCTGGCGGCGACGGCGAACGCGAACATTACCATGTTCCTTATGTTCTCCGTCGTGTTCGGATTCGGCATGGCGTCGACGGTGATGATCGCTCAGGCGGTCGGGCGGGGGGATTTCGACGCTGCGCGCCGGGCCTTCGGATCGGCGGTGGGCTTTTGCACCCTGCTGGGCGTGGTGGTGGCGACGGCGGGCTGGATCGGCGCGCCTGTCCTGCTGCGCCTGCTGGCCACCCCGGCGGAGGCGTTCGATCTGGCGCTCACCTATTTGCGGGTGATCTTCATCGCCATGCCCGCCTCGCTGCTGAGCGTCATGATGATGATGGGCTTGCGCGGCACGGGGGATGCGCGCACGCCGCTGATCTTCATGTTCGTGAGCGTGGGCGTCGATCTGGTGCTGAACCCGGTGCTGATCCTTGGGCTGGGACCGATCCCGGCGATGGGGATTGGCGGTTCGGCGGCCGCCACCGCGGCGGCGGGCTTCATCAGCCTGATCGGCATCATTCTCTACACCTATGCCAAGGATTTGCCGCTGCGGCTTCGGGGGGTGGAACTGGCCTATCTGCGCCCGACCATGGACCAGCTGCGCGTGCTGTTCGGCAAGGGGCTCCCGATGGGCTTGCAGATGATCGTCATGTCGACGTCCGGACTGGTGATGATCGGCCTCGTCAACCGGGAAGGCTTTCTCGTCACCGCCGCCTATGGCGCGGCGCAGCAGATCTGGACCTATTTGCAGATGCCCGCCATGGCGATGGGGGCGGCGGTCAGCGCCATGGCGGCGCAAAATGTCGGTGCGGGCCGGTGGGACCGGATCAGCCGGATCACGGGCTATGGCATGGGCTATCTGCTGCTGATCACCGGCTTCATGGTCGTGGTGATCCTGTTGTTTCACGCGCCGCTGCTGTCGCTGTTCCTGGGCCGCAATCATGCCGCGATCGAGGCTGCGTGGCATATGCAGCTGCTGGCGAGCTGGAGCTTCATGCTGTTTGGCTGCACCATGATCCTGTTCGGGGTCATGCGGGCCAACGGGGTGGTCGTAAAGCCGCTGCTGATCCTGATCTTTACCCTCTTCGTCGTGCGCCTCGGCTTCTACCATCTGGGTTATCCGCATCTGGGCGCGGATGCGCTGTGGCTGAGCTTTCCGGCGGGATCGATCGCATCCTTCCTGCTGGCCGGGCTGGTCTATTGGCAGGGCGGCTGGCGCAAAGCGAAGCTGCTCGTCCCGGTGAACGAGGAAGAGTGCCGCGAAAGCATTAATGCAGAGAGCGAGCCTGCCGGCCGTATCGTTCCGGCAGGCTGAGGGCGCTTACCGGCCCTGACTGCGCCAGCGGGTGATGGTGCGGTCGAGAATGTCGGTTTCGCCGCCGGACTGGCGCCAGAGTTCGGTGAAGCTCGGATCGCCCGAGGCCGGACGCCGCGCTTCCTCCAGATTGTCGAGCGCGACGCGGATCGGCACGGCGACGCCCTCGCCGCAGATGATCGCCTCCCGGTTGCGCAGCGCGGGGATGGAATCGAGGAAGCCGCGTCGAACTCGGTAGTGACGAGTCGCAGAAAATGTGTTTTTAAATCAACCGAGTTCCTAGCAACAACCCCCCCTGTTGCAAAACCT
>NZ_JBHIWJ010000048.1:0-6371 GCF_041987595.1 Sphingobium sp.
GACGGGATCAGGATGGCGTCGGCGCCGCCCTGCAGCAGATGCGAGAGCGGCTCGTCATAGCCGATCTGCGCGCCCACGCGCCCGCGATGCCGGTCCGCCGCCGCCAGAAAGGCACCCTCCAGCGGATGATCGCCCGACCCCAGCACGGCCAACTTGCCGCCAAGCCCGACCAGATGATCGATCGCGCCCATCACCATGTCCATGCCCTTTTGCCAGGTCAGGCGGCTGACGATGATGAACAGCGGCGCGCCGTCATGGTCGAGGCCGAAACGCGCCTCCAGCGCCCGGCGATTGGCGGTCCTTCCGCCCAGCGCCCGCTGGCTGAAAGGGCGCGCGATCAGCGGATCGGCTGCCGGGTCCCATATTGCGGTATCGACCCCGTTCAAAATGCCGTGCAGCCGGTCGGCCCGGCCGTTGATCAGTCCGTCCAGCCCCATGCCATGGACCGGAGAACGGATTTCATCGGCATAGGTTGGGCTGACGGTGGTGATGGCATCGGCGGACACCAGCCCGGCCTTCAAAAAGCCGATGCCGCCATAATATTCGACGCCGTCCACGCCCCACGCTTCGGGAGGCAGGCCGAGTTGCCCGAAAATATCCGCGCCGAACCGCCCCTGAAAGGCGAGATTGTGGATCGTCACGACCTTGGGCACGGCATGGGCGGGGCCAAAGCGCATATAGGCGGCAGTCATCGCCCCCTGCCAGTCATGGGCATGGACCAGATCGGGCCGCCAGCCCTTCACGCCTTCCGCCGCGATATCGGCACCCACGCGGGACAGAGCGGCAAAGCGCTTCCAATTGTCTCCCCATTCCTGGCCGGCTGGATCGCCATAGGGGCCGCCCTCCCGCGCGAAATAGGCGGGCGCATCGAGCACGAGCAGATCCAGATCGCCCACCCTGGCCGTCAGCAGGCTGGCCGGCGCGCCGAACAGCGCGTCATAACGGCGCACGGCCTTCGCCTTCCCCAGCCGCGACAGGACTGAAGGGTAGCCCGGCAACAGCGTCCGCACGGCCATGCCATGGTCCGCCAACGCGCCCGGCAGAGCGCCAGCCACATCAGCCAGCCCGCCGGTCTTGATCAACGGATAGATTTCGGACGCGACCGAAAGAATCTGCATCGAAGCCGTCTTGCTCAAATCTTTCAGTCCACCAGCCGTTCGATCATATATTGGGTAATCAGCGTCACGCCGCTGTCGGTGCGGCGGAACCGCTGCGCGTCATAATCCGGATGCTCCCCCACGATCAGCCCCGGCGGAATGATGACGCCGGAATCCAGCACGCATTTGTGCAGCCTAGCCCCGCGCCCGATCACGCAGTCGGGCATGATGACGCTTTCCGTGACGGAGGAGAAGCTGTGCGTCCGCACGCCCGAAAAGAGCAGGCTGCGATGCAGCGACGACCCCGACACGATGCAGCCGCCCGCCACCAGCGATGAGGTGGCCGAGCCGCGCCGTCCATCTTCATTATGAACGAATTTGGCGGGCGGCGTGACTTCCGAATAGGTCCAGAGCGGCCAGCTGCGATCATAAAGGTCGAGCGAGGGCACCACGTCGGTCAGGTCGATATTGGCCTGCCAATAGGCGTCGATCGTGCCCACGTCGCGCCAATAAGGCACCGGCTCGCTTTCGGCGCGCACGCAACTGCTGGAGAAACGGTGCGCGACCGCCTTTCCGTTCTTCACGATATGCGGAATGATGTCGCCGCCAAAGTCGCGCTTGCTGTTCGGATCATCCGCATCGCGCCGCAATTCGTCGATCAGGAAACGGGTGCGAAAGACATAGATGCCCATGGATGCCAGCGCCGTATCCGGCTTTCCCGGAATGGACGGCGGATTTTTCGGCTTTTCGACGAAGTCGGTGATGACGTCCTTTTCGTCGACATGCATCACGCCAAAGCCGCGCGCCTCTTTCACCGGCACTTCCATGCAGCCGACGGTGACGTCCGCGCCGGTGTCGACATGCTGCTGAAGCATCAGCTCATAGTCCATCTTGTAGACATGGTCGCCCGCCAGAATGACCATATATTCGGGCGCATAGCTTTCGATGATGTCGATATTCTGGAACACGGCGTCGGCCGTGCCTTCATACCATTGGCTTTCCGAGACACGCTGGCTGGCGGGCAATATGTCGAAGCTCTCATTGCGTTCGGGCCGCAGGAAGTTCCAGCCACGCTGGAGATGCCGGATCAGCGAATGCGCCTTATATTGCGTGGCGACGCCGATGCGGCGGATGCCGCTGTTGAGCGCATTGGACAGCGCGAAGTCGATGATCCGTGCCTTGCCGCCGAAATGAACGGCGGGCTTGGCGCGCTTGTCCGTCAGTTCAGACAGGCGGCTTCCCCGTCCCCCGGCCAGCACATAGGCCATGGCATCGCGGGCGATCGGCTGGTTTCGTTGCTGCATCGCCCTATTCTCCTCCATGCCCGCGACAGGCTGACTTGCCGTTCGTCGGTTTCAATAGTCCAGTTCCAGCATCAATGTGGCGAAGGGCGGAATGGTGACGTTCGCCCATCCTTCCTCATCGGCCGTGACGATCCCCATATTCCCTGCGCCGCTGCCGCCATATTCGAGCGCATCGCTGTTCACGACCTCGCGCCAGCGTCCGGCCGAAGGCAGACGCATCCGGTATCCCTGGCGCGCCAAAGGGGTGAAATGGCTGATGACGACGATGGGCGCCGCACCCGGAGCGCGGCGGACCCAGGCGAAGATGGAATCCGCCGCCGCATCGACCAGCACCCATTCGAACCCCTCCGCCTCGCAATCGCGGGCATGAAGAGCAGGGCGGGATCGATAGAGCCGGTTGAGATCGCCGATGAGCAGTTGCACGCCCCGGTGCGGCGCATGGTCCAGATGATGCCAATCGAGCGCGCGTTCCTCGCTCCATTCCTCGCGCTGGGCGAACTCCTGTCCCATGAACAGCAGCTTCTTGCCCGGATAGCCCCACATCATGGCGTAATAGGCGCGCAGAGTCGCGAATTTCTGCCAGTCGTCCCCCGCCATCTTGTGCAGCAGGGATGCTTTGCCGTGGACCACCTCGTCATGGCTGAGAGCGAGTACGAAATTCTCGGTGAAGGCGTAGAGCAGGCCGAAGGTGATGTCGTCATGATGATGGGCGCGATGCACCGGATCGCGCGCCAGATAGCGCAGCGTGTCGTGCATGAAGCCCATATTCCATTTGAAGCCGAACCCCAGCCCGCCCTCATGAACGGGGTGGGATACTTTGGGCCAGCTGGTGGATTCCTCGGCAATGGTCATCACGCCGCCGTGGGTGCCGTAGAGCGCCTTGTTCATCTGCTGGAGGAATTCGACCGCCTCTACATTTTCCCGCCCGCCATGCCTGTTGGGAATCCACTCCCCTTCCTTGCGGCTGTAATCGAGGTAGAGCATCGAGGCGACGGCATCGACCCGCAAGCCGTCGACATGATAGCGCTCCGCCCAGAACAGCGCATTGTTGACCAGAAACTGCGCCACCTCGCGCCGCCCGAAATTGTAGATCGCCGTGTTCCAGTCGGGGTGAAAGCCCTTGCGCGGATCTTCATGCTCATAAAGCGCCGTGCCGTCGAAACGGGCCAGACCATGGGCGTCGGTCGGAAAATGCGCGGGTACCCAGTCGAGGAGGACACCGACACCAGCCCGATGCGCGCCATCGACGAAACGGGCAAAACCCGCCGGATCGCCAAAGCGCGCCGTGGGCGCATAAAGGCCGGTCGTCTGATAGCCCCAGCTCGGATCATAGGGAAATTCGCTGATCGGCAGGAATTCGATATGGGTGAAGCCCATCCCGACCACATAGGGAATCAACCGATTGGCCAGCGCGTCCCAGCTCAGAAAATCGCCCTGCTCGTCCCGCTGCCATGACCCGGCATGGACTTCGTAGATGGAAATGGGTTCGCGGCGGGGGTCCGCCTTCTCCCAATAGGCGCGATGACGGTCATCGCCCCAGAGATGATCGGGCATGCCCGCCACGATTGAGGCGGTCGAGGGCCGCAATTCCGACTGGAAAGCGAAAGGGTCGGCCTTCAGGGGCAGCATCTCGCCGTCCGGCCCGATAATTTCGAATTTATAGGGGCTACCCTGCCCCACTTCTGGCAGGAAGATTTCCCACACCCCGGCATCCTGCCGACGCCGCATCAGCCCCCGGCGGCCATCCCAGCGGTTGAAGTTGCCCACCACCGAAACCCGCTGGGCATTGGGCGCCCAGACTGCAAAATGCGTGCCCGCGACACCTTCATGGGTCATCAGATGCGCGCCCATCTTGTCGAACAGGCGCGCATGAGAACCTTCGGCAAAGAAATAATCGTCCATCGGTCCCAGCACCGGGCCGAAACTGTAGGGGTCGATCAGCCGATATTCGCCGCCATCGGCATAGGTGGCGCAATAGCGCAATGGTTGCCGCTTGCGGATCGACACCTTGCCGAAGAAAAGGCCGCCCACCCCCAAGGGGGGCAGCGTTCCGACCAGCTTGCCGTCCAGATTGTGCGCCGTGACGCTGACCGCTTCGGGAAGCAGGACACAGGCCGTAAAACCCTTTTCGGCCGGATGAACGCCAAGCGTCGCAAATGGATCGTCCTCACGCCCTTCCAGCAGCCGTGCGATCTGTTCCGGCGTCAATCCCACCCTGTTACCGGCCTCCCCTCAAACCGGCACCTTCCAGATGTCGGTCGCATATTCTTTTATCGTGCGGTCGGACGAAAACCAGCCCATCCGCGCAACATTGTGGATCGCCTTTTTCCCCCAGAGCGCCTGATCCTGCCACATCGCGTCCACGCGGCGCTGGGCGGCGGAATAGCTGTCGAAATCAGCCGCCACCATGAACCAGTCATGATCGTAAATGCCCTGCACCAGATCTCTGTAGCGGTCGGGATCATCCGGCGAGAACACGCCACTGGCAATGGCGTCCAGCGCCTGCGCCAATTCCCGGCTCTGGCCGATGACGTCGCGGGGTTGATAGCCCTGCGCCCGCCGCTCGTTCACCTGCGCGGCAGTAAGGCCGAAGATCACGATATTCTCGTCACCCACATGATCGCGCATCTCGACATTGGCGCCGTCCAGCGTGCCGATGGTGAGCGCGCCATTGACCGCGAACTTCATATTGCCGGTGCCCGACGCCTCCATGCCCGCCGTCGAAATCTGCTCCGACAGGTCAGCGGCGGGGATCATCATTTCCGCCAGCGATACGTTGTAATTGGGTACGAACTGCACCTTCAGCAGTCCCTGCACCGCGGGATCATGATTGACCGCTCGGGCAACATCCCCGGCCAGCTTGATGATGAGCTTTGCGTTATGATAGCTGGGCGCAGCCTTGCCGCCGAACAGCTTGACCCGCGGCACCCAGTCCTTTTCCGGATGCGAACGGATCTGGTCGTAGAGCGACACCGCCTCGATGATGTTGAGCAACTGCCGCTTATATTCGTGGATGCGCTTGATCTGAATGTCGAACAGCGCCTCCGGATCGATCCGCGCATTGACCCTCTGCCGCAGCAGGTTGGACAAGGCAGCCTTATTGGCGCGCTTCACGGCCAGAAACTTCTCCTGAAAACCGCTGTCGTCGGCAAAGCGATCCAGATCGCGCAGCGCTTCGGGGTCGTCCATGAAACGATCGCCGATCGCCTCGCGGACAAGTTCGAACAGCCCATGATTGCACTGCATCAGCCAACGGCGGAACGTGACGCCGTTGGTTTTGTTGTTGATCCGCGCGGGATAGAGCCGATGGAAATCGGCGAACACCGTTTCCTTCATCAACTCCGTATGCAGCGCCGACACGCCATTGACGCTATGCGACCCGGCAAAGGCGAGATTGCCCATGCGCACCCGCCGCTCGCCGCCCTCGTCGATCAGGGAAATCGCGCCGATCGCCCGATCGTCGAACTGGCCGGAACGCCGCGCCTCGCCCAGCAGGCGGCTGTTCACCGCATAGACGATCTGCATGTGCCGCGGCAGCAGCCGTTCGAACAAAGGCACCGGCCAGCTTTCCAGCGCCTCGGGCAGCAATGTGTGATTGGTGTAGCTGAAGGTCCGGCGCGTAATGTCCCATGCTTCGTCGAAATCGATGCCGTAATTGTCGAGCAGGATGCGCATCAGTTCCGCGACGGCGACCGCGGGATGCGTGTCGTTGAGCTGGATCGCCGCCTTGTCCGCCAGGGTCCGGATGTCGCCGAAATACTGGACATGCCGCCGGACGATGTCCTGCAAGGAAGCCGAGGAGAAGAAATATTCCTGCCGCAGCCGCAATTCCTGCCCCGCAGGCGAACTGTCGGCGGGATAGAGAACCCGCGTCAAAGCCTCCGCCCGGTTGCTTTCGGTCAGCGCGCCCAGATGATCGCCCGCATTGAAACGGTCCAGCAGGATCGGGTCGATCGGTTGCGCTTCCCAA
>NZ_JBHIWJ010000048.1:6381-30975 GCF_041987595.1 Sphingobium sp.
AAGGCGCAGCGTATTGACCCGCTTGCCCCGCCATCCCGCAATCGGTGTATCGTAGGGCGTCGCGATCACCCGCTCTGCGGGCCGCCAGCGCATCTGATGCGGGCTGGCATCCTCGCTTTCCGACGGATCGACCCGGCCGCCAAAGCCAATCTCATAGCTCGCCTCGCGCCGCTCAAACTCCCAGGGATTGCCATGTGTCAGCCAGGTTTCGGGCAGTTCCACCTGCCAGCCGTCCGAAATCTCCTGTCGAAACATGCCGTTCACATAACGGATGCCATAACCGTAGGCGGGTACATCCACGGTGGCCATGCTTTCCATGAAACAGGCCGCCAGCCGTCCCAGACCGCCATTGCCCAGCGCAGCGTCCGGCTCCAGCGCCGCAATGATGTCGATGTCGACGCCCAGCGAGGTCAGCGCCGCCTGCATGTCGTCCAGCATTTCCATGTTGGATGCGGCATCGCGCATCAGGCGACCGATCAGGAATTCCAGGCTCAGATAATAGACGCGCCGCCCCTGTTCTTCATAGGTTTTCTGGGTGGAAGCGATCCATGCATCGATCACCCGGTCGCGAATGGCGAGAATGACGGCGTGCAGCCAGTCATGCGGTTTCGCCGCTGCGGCATTCTTGCCGATGCGATAGGTCAGCCGCTCGACGATCTCATGGGCAAGGACCTGGGGATCGACCTGCCGGGGAGCGGGCTTGGGAAGCGTGGTTTGGCCTTTGAGGTTCATGCGCGTGCCCCTTTTGCCTAAGCGTTTTCGAAGAAGGCCAGATTACCCTGCCCGCCCGGAAAACACGTTAAATCCAAACTCAGGGCAGCCGAGGCGATGCAATCGGATCGGAATCTGTCCTGGAGTCCGGGAGCGATGATTGCATGCGCCTTCAGCCTCGCCAACAGTAAATTTTGCAGCGCAGCAATTAACTCCCGCAGCGTTCCACGATGGCATCTCGAATGCCGGCGCGCAGTTGCTTTCGCACAGGATAGCTGTTCGACGGAAAATGCTGGGTCATGAAGATGGCGATGAGCCGCTCGACCGGATCGATGAAAAAGAAGGTCGAGAACACGCCGCCCCAGTAAAATTCCTGCGTTTTCATGTCGGTCGCAAAGCCCAGACCAAAGCCGACCCCGGCATAGTCCGCCTCGCTGAACATGGAGGAGGAGAGACTGGCCAGATCGCCGCCGCCGGGCAGATGATTGGCACGCATCGCCGCCACCGTCTCCGGCTTCAGCAGCCGCGATCCGTCCAGTTCCCCGCCCCGCAGCAGCATCCGGGCGAAGCGATGATAGTCCGCGACGCTCGACAGCAATCCGCCGCCGCCCGAGCGTAAACGCAGCGACCTGCGCCATCCGCTCCGATTGCCCCGCTCATAAAGTGAGAGCGCGCCCTGCGCGCTTAACTGCCAGGCGTCGGTCATTCGTTCGATGCGATTTTCGGGAAGCTCGAAAAATGTATCCACCATGCCCAGAGGATCGAAAATCCGTTCCCGGAAACAACTCTCCAGATCAAGGCCGCTCAGCCGCTCGACCACCACGCCCAGCACGTCGGTGGAGACGGAGTAATTCCACCGCTCCCCCGGCGAAAACTCCAGCGGCAGAGAGGCCAGTGCCGTTATGAACTCGTCCGGACTGCGCTTCTGCTGAAATTCGTCCAGCCCCAATTCCCGGTAGCGCGCATCGATCGCCGTCTGGCGCTGAAGACCATAGGTCAGCCCCGAGGTGTGCCGCAGCAGGTCGATCATCAACATGGGACGCTCAAGCTTCTTGCCTGCGCCGGCCTGGAGCCCGGCAAATTCCGGCAGCACCTTCGTTACCGGATCGTCCAGCGCCGCCAGTCCCTGCTCGACCAGCATCATGAAGGCGACCGACGTCACCGGCTTGGTCATCGAAGCGATGCGATAGAGTGCGTCCGCGCCCAACGGTTCCCCCGTCGCGCGGGCGATGCCGCTGCGGACGGAAAGGACTGGCTGCTCGCCCCGCGACACCAGCAACTGCATATGCGGCAGCTTGCCCGACTCGACATAGCTTTGATGCAGATGCGTCACCAGAGCCTCCAGCCGTGCTGCGCTCATGCCCGCCGCCTGCGCTGCCGCTGCGTCAACCTGTCCTGTCAGCCGCATTGATCCTCCTGCCGGTGCCGGGCCTCTGTTAGAACAGCCGCTTGGCCGTTGCCAACACCCCCATCGGGCCTTTATGGCAAGCGGCCTGACCCTCTGGACCCCTGCTGCTTCATGGCTACCGGCCTTTCCGCCATCTTCCTGAACAATCGCCCCGCCCTCCTGCGCTTCCTGCGCGCCCGCGGCGCGGGCGAGGATGCCGAGGACCTGTTGCAGGACATCTGGATGAAGCTGGAGGAAAAGGATCTTGGCCCGGTCGCCGATCCCCTACCCTATCTCTATCGCATGGCGAACAATCTGATGCTGGACCGCTACCGCTCCGCTATCCGGCGCGAGCGGCGCGAGCAGGATTGGGCAGAGGGCGCAGGCGGCGTGATGGCGGACCCGTCGGAGGAAATTGCGATCGACGAGCGTCTGATCCTCGACGAAAGGCTGAATGAGGCCCGCAACGTTCTCCGCTCGCTTGGCCCGCGCGTGGAACTGGTGTTCCGCCGCTTTCGCATCGAAGGGGTCGGACAGAGGCTGATAGCGGAGGAATTGGGGGTCAGCCTGACGACCGTGGAAAAAGATCTGCAAAAGGCCTATCGCGCCATGATCGCCCTCAAGCGGAAAATGGATACGGAATGAGGAGGGCGGCGGCGTCTCGCTCGACAAGGGGCATGACATGAACGGGGCTGGAGCCATGATGAACGAGGAGGCGCTCGGATGGGTCATCCGCACGCGCGATCCTGAATTTGCCGATTGGGCGGCTTTTACCGATTGGCTGGAGGCGGACTCCGGCCATGCGGCAGCCTATGACGCACTGATGGCGGCGGATGCCGGTCTGGCCGATATCGTGCCCGATGAGCCGGTCACGATCGCTGCGCCTGCCAATGATCCCGGCGAGCGCGGCTGGCGCCCCATGCGCTGGCTGGGCGGCGGCGCCGTGGCGGCGGCGCTGGTCGCGGCCGTCTCCCTCGGCGTCATGAACCGCACCGACATCTACAGCGTCACGACAAAGCCCGGCGAAACGCGGAGCATCGCGCTGGACGACGGCACGCGGGTCGAACTGAACGGCGGCACCACCATGCGGTTCGACCGCCACGATGCGCGCTTTGCGGCGCTCGACAGCGGCGAGGCGGCCTTCACGGTGAAGCACGACGCCAGCAATCCCTTCCGCGTGACCGTCGGCGACGCGGTGTTCGAGGATGCCGGAACCGTTTTCAACATCGTCCATAGCGGCAATGCGACCCGCATCGGCGTGTCCGAAGGCAAGGTGATCTACAATCCCGGCGCCGAAGCCATCAGCCTGCCCGCCGGACGCGCTTTGAGCGACGATGAAAACGGCCTGCGCATCATGGATGTCGCAATCGACGCCGTCGCGAGTTGGCGTCACGGACGCCTTACCTATACCAATGCGCCGGTGGCGCAGATCAGCGCCGACATCGCCCGGTCGCTGGGCGTGCAACTTGCTGCCACGCCCGCCGCTGGGGCGATGCGCTTTACCGGCACGATCCGGCTGGACCGCAATCCGGAACTGTTCTTCGCCGGCGCCGCGCCGCTGATGGGGCTGACCGCCGTCAAACAGGGTGACGGCTGGCTGTTGAAGGAGGGGGATGGCCCGCCACGCTGAGGTCCTTTTCGTCACCGCCCTCGCCATAGCGGCCGCTTCGCCCGTGCGGGCTGCGGATAGACAGGAGATCAGCATCGCCCCTGGACGGCTGGGCGAGGCGGCGATAGCGCTCGGCCGCCAGACCGGCGCAAGCATCGGCATGTCGGACCAGTCGCTGGCCGCTATTTCCACGCCCGCCGTTCAGGGCCGCATGTCAGTGGAAGGGGCGCTCAAAAAGCTGCTCAGGGGCAGCGGCGCCAGCATTCGCAGGATCGATGCATTTACATGGCGGATCGTGCGCGTGCAGAGGCCGAGGGAACAGCCGCAAGCCGCAGCAAACAAGCCCGCTCCCGCTCCAGCGGAGCAGGAACCCGCCGAGATCATCGTCACCGCTTCCAAGCGCGACACGCCGCTGCCCCGCTATGCCGGGGTGGTGGATGTGGTAGGGGACAACGCCTTCTCCAGCGGTGAGGCGGCCGGCGGCACGGCCAGCCTCATTCTGCGCGTGGCGAGCCTCAGTTCCACCCACGCAGGCACGGGCCGCAACAAGCTGTTCATCCGCGCCATCGCCGATTCCGGCGTTGCCGGGCCGACGCAGGCGACGACGGGCCAATATCTGGGCGACATGCGGCTCAACTATGCCGCGCCCGACCCGGACCTCAAACTCTATGACATGCAGGGCGTGGAGGTGCTGGAGGGGCCGCAGGGCACGCTTTACGGCGCCGGGTCGCTGGGCGGCATCGTGCGCATGATTCCCAATGCTCCCAATCTGGGCGCGGCGGGCGGGCAGATGTCCGCGGGCCTCAGCGCAACCCAGCATGGCGATCCGGGCGGGGATCTGGCAGCCACGATCAACCTGCCGATTCTGGCGGAGAAGATCGCGCTGCGCGTCGTCGGCTATGGCGTGCAGGACGGCGGCTATATCGACAATGAAAATCCCGGATATCGCAAGAACGACGTCAACCGCACGCGCACCTATGGCGGCCGGGCGGCGCTCCGCTTCGCGCCGGACGAGAACTGGACGATCGATCTTGCAGGCGTTTATCAGCGGATCGAAGGCGACGACGCCCAATATGCCGCCAGGCAGATCGGCGACCTGAAGCGCGCCTCCGCCCTCCCCCAACCCTATTCGTCCGACTATGCGCTCGCCAATCTGCGGGTCGAGCGGCAATGGGACGATCTGCGCTTCGTGTCGTCGACCGGATTTGTGCGCAACATCCTGACCGAAAGCTATGATGCGACGCAATATGATCCGGCTGGGGCGGACGGCCCCGCATCCCTGTTCCGGCAACGGAACAGGGTGGACATCTTCTCCACCGAAAATCGCATCGTCCGCGATCTGGACAATGGCCTCGGCTGGATATTGGGCGCTTCCTATCTGGAAAGCACCTCGGACATTCAACGGTCGCTGACGAGCTACGGCACGGCGACGGTGCAGCCGCAGGTCATTCCCGGCGTTCCCATGTATGGCCGAGGCTTGCCCGCGACGTCGACCGGCGTGCGCAACCGCATCCGGGAAGCGACCCTGTTCGGCGAAGCCTCCTTCGAACCCATGACCGGCCTGATTGCCACGATCGGCGGCCGACTGACCAACAGCCGTCTCAGCGGCGAGGCGATCGACCCCATCGCCATCCTCTCCGACGCTGCGATCGCCCGTGCGGAGGCGCAGGCGAACCGGAACGAGACGATCTTCCTGCCCTCTTTCTCGCTGCTGACCGATGCGTTGCCGGGCATGACCGTCTACGCCCGCTTCCAGCAGGGCTTCCGGCCGGGCGGGCTGGCCGTCGACGACCAGCATATCCAGCGCTTCCGCAACGACCGGGCATCGACGGTGGAACTGGGCTTCCGCAGGGGCGTGCCCGGCGTCGATGCCGTCGCCTTGACCGGCAACGTGGCTTACACGCGCTGGAAGGACATCCAGGCCGACGTCACCGATCGCATCGGCATTCCCACCACCGCCAATATCGGCGACGGGCGCATCTATACGGTGGAGGGGCGCATCGCCGTCCGCCCTGTGCCCCGGCTGACGCTGGACGGCAGCATCATCTACAATGACAGCCGCCTAAGCCGTCCGGCCCAGTTCGTACGGATGCTGTCCTATGAAGGACAGTCGCTGACCCTGCCCAATGTCGCCAATCTGGGCGGACGCATCAGCTTCGACTATCGCGCGCCGGTGGGCCGCGACATGCAGTTCCACCTGACCGGGTCGGCCCGCTATATCGGCAAGTCGCGCCTTGGCGTCGGCCCCATCCTGGGGCGGACGCAGGGCGATTATGTCGACACCGCGCTCAGCGCCAGCCTGACGCGGGGGCCGGTGCAATACTCCCTGACCCTGTCCAACCTGCTGGACAGCAGCGGCAACCAGTTTTCGCTCGGCACGCCCTTCGACCTGCGCGGCGATTATGTGACGCCGCTGCGGCCGCGCACCATCCGTCTGGGCGTCGATTTCGCCTTCTAGGGCAATCCAATCCGAATTTTGTCTGACGGATCGGGCACTTCGGCGCCGTCTCCCGCCCATACGCGCTTCGCAAGATGGCGCGAGCCTCAGAGGAGACATCATGCGCAATTTATTGGCCTGCACGGCCATCGCTCCCGTTCTGGCCGCCCTGACCGTGGCCGACGCGGCGGCGGAAACGACCATCGGTTCTTCCACCACCACCGCCGTCAAGACCTCCACTGCCGCCAGCGGCGCGGCTGACGACGTCACCGTCAGTTCTGCCGGGACGATCAAGCTGACCAGCGGCGCCGCCATCACGCAGGACAGCAACAACAAGGTCAGCAATGCCGGAACCCTGACCATCTCAGGTGCCGATGGAGCGACCGGCATCCTTTCAGCGGCGGGCACCAGCGGCAACATCACCAATAGCGGCACGATCACGCTGGATGAGGATTATACCGCCACCGATAGCGACAACGACGGCGATCTTGACGGCCCCTTCGCCAAGGGAACGGGCCGCAACGGCATCTGGGTCCAGTCGGGCGCCACCCATACGGGCAATATCGACAGCAGCGGCACCATCACCATCGAGGGCAACCAGTCCGCAGGCATCCGCGTCGACGGCCCGCTCGCGGGGAATCTGTCGACCAGCGGTTCGACCAGCGTGGTCGGCGACAACAGCTATGGCGTGCTGGCCAACGGCGTGACCGGCAACGTGACCATCCGCGGCACCACCGCCGTCACCGGCGCCAACAGCGTGGGCGTGGCGCTGCAAGGGGATGTGACGGGCGCGGTCAAGATTCAGGGCACCGTCAGCAGCACCGGCTATCGCTACACGACCCGGCCAACCGACACGTCGAAACTGGACTCGGACGACCTGCTGCAGGGCGGATCGGCCGTGACCATTTCCGGCAATGTGACGGGCGGCGTCATTTTCGACATACCTCCGACCCTTAGCGACAGCGACACCGATGTCGATGACGATGGCCTGGCCGACAGCAGTGAAGGCTCCGCCGCTGTCTACACCTATGGCTCCGCCCCAGCAGTGCAGATCGGATCGGCCACCGCCGACACCGCCATCGGCGCGGTCGCCTCCGAAACCTCCGGCTATGGCCTGATTGTCAAGGGCGGCATCGCGGGCTATGGCATCTATAACGGGGTTAACGCCAACGGCCTTGTCATCGGCGGATTGGGCGGGGACGTTTCGCTGGCTAAGGGCCTGCTGGTTTCCGGCACGGTCGGCGCGGTTTCCTATGACAGCAACGCAACCGCCCTTCGCATCGGCAGCGGCACCACCGCCGGCACCATCCAGATCAGCGGCGCCATCGGCGCGACGGGTTCGGATCTGACGGGCACTTCGGCGCGCGCGCTGGTGATCGATGCGGGCGCCACCAGCAACGCCATCCTCAACAGCGGCACCATCAGCGCCACGGCATTGAGCGATGAAAAGGGCACGGCGATTGCCATTCTCGACTCTTCCGGCACCGTATCGACCCTGACCAACAACGGGAAGATCTCTGCCGCTGGGGGCAAGGACGGATCGAACATCGCTATCGACATGAGCGCCAACAGCAGCGGAGTCGCGCTGACGCAGGCGCTGGCCTCCTCGACTGCGACCGCGCCTTCGATCACGGGTGATATCCGGCTGGGTTCCGGCAACGATGTGGTCACGGTTTCGGCGGGTACCATTACCGGCGACGTCAATCTGGGCGCTGGCAGCAACAGCCTGTCGCTGTCGGGGACATCCATCCTGACTGGCGATGTCGCGCTGGGTAGCGGCAGTTCCAGCCTCAGCTTGGGCGGCACTTCACGACTCAATGGCGGCGTCGATTTTGGCGGCGGCAGCTCAACCCTCACCCTGTCGGACACCGCCTCGCTGAACGGCGCAATCAGCAATGCAGCCAATACGGCGGTCGTGGTCAACGGCGGCACGCTCAACGCCAGCAACAGCGGGACGGTCGCGTTGGGATCGCTCAGCCTGAGCGGATCGTCGGTCATCGGCGTCACTATCGACGCCGCCAACGGCACGAACACGCTCTACGACGTCGCGGGCGCCGCGACCTTCGCCACCGGATCTCAGGTCAAGGCAACGTTGAGTTCCGTCGCAGGATCGGAGGGCGACTATGTCATCGTCCGCGCAGGATCGCTGAGCGGCACACCCGCCCTCTCCTCCGCCACGTTGATTCCCTATATGTTCAGCGGCTCGGTGGCGAGCGACGCGTCGACCGGCGAGGTCACCCTGTCGATCAAGGCCAAGACGGCAGCGGAACTGGGCCTGTCCGGATCGCAGGCGCGAGCCTACAGCGCGATCTTCAACGCGCTGGACAATGACAGCGCAATCGCCAACAGCTACCTCGCCATCACGGACGGCGATACGCTGAAGGCGGATCTGCAACAGATGCTGCCCGACCATGCGGGCGGCACGTTCGAGGCGGTGACTGCCGGTTCGCGCGCCACGGCCCGCATTCTGTCCGATCCCGGCGGCATCTATCGCACGCCGGACGGCAATCTGGGTTTCTGGCTCCAACAGGTCGCGTTCGGCAGCTCGAAAAGCGTAGGCGACACGGCATCCTATGACATCAACGGCTGGGGCGCGAGCTTCGGCGCGGAATATCTGACAGGCGTCGGCGCCTTCGGCGGTTCCTTCGCCTATGTCCACGGCAGCGATTCGTCCGGCAGCACCAACAATGCGGTCGATTCAGACCAGTTCGAGCTGGCGGCGCACTGGCGCGGCGACTGGGGCCCGCTTCAGACCTATGCGCGGGTTTCCGCGGCCCATATCGACTTCAAAGGCAGCCGCCATTTCGAAAGCGGCGACATCGTCCGCACGGCGAACGGCAATTGGTCGGGCAAGCTCGTTTCCGCGACGGCGGGCGGTTCTTACGAACTGCACTTCGATCGTTTCAGTCTGCGGCCGGCAGCGGGCATTGATTATTACCGTCTCAAGGAAAGCGGCTATAGCGAAACCGGCGGCGGCAATGCCTTCAACCTGATCGTCGACGGCAGAACCAGCGATGAACTGACGGCCAGCGGCAATGTCACGCTGGGTTACGATTTCGGCAGCCTCAACCGCGAGGACGGCTGGATGCGGTTCGAAGTGGAGGGCGGGCGACGCCAGATCATCGCGGGTTCGCTGGGCGACACCACGGCGCACTTCACCGGAGGCGAGGATTTCACCCTGATCGCGGACAAGCGCACCAGCGGCTGGACCGGCCGCGCCCGGCTGATCGGCGGGACCGAAAGTTTCCGCGTCGGCGGCGAAGTCGGTGCGGAGCAGCAACAAAATCATGTCGCCCTCTCATTGCGAGCGACGGTTAATTTCATTCTGTGACGTCCTAACAGAGAGTTGGCGGGCCACACCCCACAGACCCTCCCGGTCCGCCAGTCGGCCATGACATGAAACCCGTCCCCACGGGGTCATGGCACAAATGGAAGGGGCGCTGCCTCCCCCCGGCAGCGCCCCTTTTTCCTTGTTCGTCAGGGCCGGATCGCGAAATCGAAGATGCGCGCCCCGCCCGTGCCGCCGCCCCACATGCCGGGGCCCGAACCAGTGCTGACCGAATAGAGGAAGCCATATTCGCCCGCCGCCAGATCAGCCCGGGGCATCACCTTGAACACGCCGGGCGCGACCTGCTCATAATCGAAGGCGATGCGGTCCTTGTCCATGACGCCGGACTTTGCGCCACCCAGGTTCATGCTACCCACCCGCGTTTCACGACGGTCCTTCTTCACATCGAACTGGATCAGGCTGAATTCATTGGGAGAGGTGATCGCGGTCGCCGGTCCCGCCAGCCAGAGCGAGGGCGTCCCGGCATGCGAAAGGCTGCGATTGGCTTCGTCGAAATAGAAATAGAAGACCGGCCGCGCCTTCCCTGCAGCGATCCGGGCGCTGACGTTGGGAATGACCGCCTTGATGCTGAGCGAAGCGATGCCGCCGGTGAAAGCATAGCCCAAAATACCGCCGGTCTTGCTCTGATTGGAGATGGTCGGGTCGATTCGCGCCATGCGCGCTGGCTGCGCGCCTTCCATCAGCATATATATGCCCGACGGATGCGGCACCAACGGATCGGGGGAGTCCGCCGACATCGCCGCTTGGGCGGATGTGATACCCTGCGATCCCGCTTCGATCATCGCCGCGATGACGGGACCGGACACGCCGCTCTTCTTGAGCGCGATCAGGTCGTCGGTGGAGAGTTTATATTGCGCGGGCGACGCCTTGATCTTGGCGATGACGGCTTCGTCGCCAAGGCCAGCGCCCACCAGAGCCACGACGCTGTCATTGTTCAGCGTCTCGGCGCGCGCCGTCACGGACGCCGCGCATGCCGCGAGGCACAGCCCCACGGACAAAATCCCCCTGTTCATGTCCACCCCCACAAGAAAAAAGCCCGGCATCCCCATGCCGGGCCTGTCCTTTTGTTTAGCTCAAAGCCTTTTTGATCAGTTCGTTGACGACCTGCGGATTGGCCTTACCCTGCATCGCCTTCATCGTCTGGCCGACGAAGAAGCCGAACAACGCTTCCTTGCCCGCCTTATACTGCTCGACCTTGTCGCCGTTATCGGCAAGGACCTTGGCCACCGCCGCCTCGATCGCGCCGGTGTCGCTGGTCTGCTTCAGGCCCTTTTCCTCAACGATCTTCGGCGCGCGGTCTCCGGTTTCCAGCATGATCTCGAAAACCTGCTTGGCGATGGTGCCGCTGATCGTACCGTCCGCGACGAGGGCCAACAGTTCGGCGCCCTCTTCAGGACCGACCGGGCTGTCTTCAAGGCTTTTGCCGAGGCGATTGAGCGCACCGTAAAGCTCCGACAGCAGCCAGTTGGCCGAAGCCTTGGCGACTTCGCCCTCGCTCTTCTTCTGGATGCGCGCAGCTTCGGCCAGCAGCGCTTCGAACCAGCGGGCGGTGTCGGCATCCGCTGTCAGCGTTGCGGCGTTGTAGGCGGAGAGGCCCAGATCCTTTTCATAGCGCTGACGCTTGGCGTCGGGCAGTTCGGGCAGCGACTGGCGACATTCCTCCAGGAAAGCGTCGTCCAGTTCCAGCGGCAGCAAGTCCGGATCAGGGAAATAGCGATAGTCGTGCGCGTCTTCCTTAGACCGCATGGAGCGCGTTTCGTTCTTGTCGGGATCGTAAAGGCGCGTTTCCTGCACGACCTTGCCGCCAGCCTCCAGAACATCGACCTGACGGCTCGCCTCATATTCCACGACCGCCATGACGAAGCGAACCGAGTTCACATTCTTCGTCTCGGTGCGCGTTCCGAATTCGTCGCCGGGCTTGCGGACCGAGACGTTGACGTCGGCGCGCATCGAACCCTGATCCATATTGCCGTCGCAGGACCCGACATAGCGCAGGATCGTCCGCAGCTTGGAGAGATAGGCCCCGGCCTCGGCAGGCGAACGCATGTCCGGCTTCGACACGATTTCCATCAGCGCCACGCCCGAACGGTTTAGGTCGACATAGGAGCGGGTCGGATGCTGGTCGTGCATCAGCTTGCCCGCATCCTGTTCGACATGGATGCGCTCGATGCCGATCCGCTTGGTCACGGCGTCGGGATTCTTGTCGTCCAGACTGATCTCGATCTCGCCCTCGCCCACCAGCGGGTGGTAGAGCTGGCTGATCTGGTAGCCCTGCGGCAGATCGGCGTAGAAGTAATTCTTGCGGTCGAAGCGCGACCATTTGTTGATCTGCGCCTTGATCGCCATGCCGGTGCGCACCGCCTGACGGATGCATTCCCGGTTGGGCACGGGCAGCATGCCGGGCATGGCCGCGTCGACCAGGCTGACCTGCGTGTTCGGCTCCGCGCCGAAAGCCGTGGCCGCGCCGGAAAAGAGCTTCGCCTGGCTCGTCACCTGCGCATGGACTTCCAGGCCGATCACGACCTCCCACTCGCCGGTTGCGCCCTGAATGCGATAGGTTGATTCAGTCATTTCTCACACCGTCATCCCAACGAAGGCTGGGATCTTTCTCATATGTCGTGCCACGCCGCCTGAGATGCCAGCCTGCGCTGGCATGACGGAACTGATTACCACCACTTCTCCGGCCGCGCCGTGAAGCCAGCACGTTCCTCGATGGCGAGGCCCGCGTTCAGCACGGTCTGCTCATCGAGCGCCTTGCCGATAATCTGCAAGCCCAGCGGCAGCCCCTGCGCGTCCAGCCCGCCCGGCACCGCCATAGCAGGCAATCCCGCCAGCGAAGCAGGCACCGTGAAGACGTCGTTCAGATACATGGCCAGTGGATCGGCCTGCTTCTCGCCCAATGCAAAGGATGCGCTTGGTGCGGTCGGCGTCAGCAGCAGGTCGCACTTTTCAAAGGCCTGTTCGAAATCGCGGGCGATCAGCGCCCGGACCTTCTGTGCCTGCGTATAATAGGCGTCATAGAAGCCCGCCGACAGCACATAGGTGCCGATCATGATGCGGCGCTTGACCTCCGGCCCGAAACCAGCGGCGCGGGTCGCGGCATACATGTCCTGCAATCCCGCCCCATCGGGCAAGTCGCGCTGGCCATAACGCACGCCGTCGTAGCGGGCGAGGTTCGAGGACGCCTCGGCAGGTGCGATGATATAGTAAGTCGGCAGCGCATATTTCGTGTGCGGCAGCGACACTTCGACCACTTCGGCGCCCGCATCCTTCAGCCATTCGATCCCGCGATCCCACATGGCGGAGATTTCGGCGTTCAGGCCATCGGGGCGATATTCCTTCGGAATACCCACCGTCTTGCCCCTGAGATCGCTGGACAGATTGGCTTCCCACTGCGGCACGGCCAGATCGAGCGAAGTGGAGTCCTTGGGATCGAAGCCCGCCATCGTCTCCAGCAGGATGGCATTGTCGCGCACCGTCCGCGCCATCGGCCCTGCCTGATCGAGCGAACTTGCAAACGCCACGATGCCCCAGCGCGAGCAGCGGCCATAGGTCGGCTTGATGCCCGAAATGCCGGTGAATGCTGCAGGCTGACGGATGGAGCCACCTGTGTCGGTTCCGGTCGCCGCCGGGCAGAGCCGCGCCGAAATCGCCGCCGAAGATCCGCCCGAAGACCCACCGGGCGCCAGAGCGGCATTATCCCCGCCACCCCGCCGCCACGGCGAAATCACATTGCCGAAATAGCTGGTCTCGTTGGAAGACCCCATGGCGAACTGGTCGAGGTTCAGCTTGCCCAGCATACCCGCGCCTGCATCCCACAGCTTTTTCGAAACCGTGGACTCATAGGTCGGCGTGAACCCTTCCAGCATGTGACTGGCGGCGGTCGTCTGCACGCCTTCGGTGCAGAACAGGTCCTTCATACCGATGGGCACGCCGGACAGCGGCTTCAGCGCTTCGCCCGCCGCCTTTGCCCTGTCGGCCGCATCCGCCGCTTCCAGCGCCTTTTCCGGCGTCTCGACGATGAAGGCGTTCAGCGCCTTGGCCGCCGCGACATTGGCGTTGAACGCCTCCGCCACTTCGCGCGCCGAAAAGTCGCCCGCGCGAAAGCCGTCGCGGATTTCCGCGACCGTCAGATCAGTCAGATTGTTGCTCATTATTCGATTACCTTTGGCACGGCGAAAAAGCCATGTTCGGCCTGCGGCGCATTGGCCAGCACCTTGTCGCGCACGTCGCCGTCGGTGACGGCATCTTCGCGCAGGCGCAGATGGTTGGGGATCACGGCGGTCATCGGCTGCACGCCGGTCACGTCCACCTCGCCCAATTGCTCCACCCAGCCAAGGATGTTGTTGAGTTCGGGCACCATCGCTTCGGCTTCGGCATCAGTCACCGAAATGCGCGAGAGGCTGGCGATCTTTTTCACGGTCTGAAGGTCTATCGACATGGCCCCGCCGCTACCATTGGCGTCCATAGGCTTCAAGTCCCCTTGGCTCGAGCTATTGCGCGCATGCCGCGCTTGCGCCAGACAGAAAGGGTTCACTCTTTGGAGAGCGCCTGTTGGCCCGCAAATTCCTCTATGTCTTCGCTGGCCTGATCGTGTTGGTGATTGCGGCGTTGCTGGTCTACCGCATCTGGGGCATGCAGCTGATCCGCATGGTGATGGTCCCGCGAGAGGCTTTTACGCAGATACCTCCCCTTCCCGCCAACGCTTATGACGATCCGGAAATGTGGATCGCCCGGCCCGACATAGTGAGGGACAATCCTGCGCTCTGGACGCCGGAGGGGGTGAAGGAGGCGCCAGTCGCGCAAAAAGCGGCCATCTTCTTCATCCATCCGACCTCTTACATCACGACGCTGGGCGACGCGCATTGGAACATGCGCCTTGATGACAAGGAATCTCTCACGACGGCCCGCCGTTTCGTCCAGAATCAGGCCAGCGCCTTCAATGCCGCGGGCGCCGTCTGGGCGCCCCGTTACCGACAAGCCAATTATGGCGCTTTTCTCACCTCCGAGCCTGCGGGCGATCAGGCGCTCGCCGCCGCCTATCGCGATGTGGCGCAGGCGTTCGCGGCCTTCCTGAATGCCAACCCGCAAGGTCCGCTGATCCTCGCCGCCCATAGCCAGGGGTCCCGCCACCTGCTGCAACTGCTCAGGGAGAAGGTCGCCGGGCAACCCGTGGCGGACCGGATCGCCGCCGTCTACGCGGTCGGCTGGCCGATCTCGGTAGAAGCCGATCTCCCGGCGCTGGGGCTGCCCGCCTGCGCCCGCCGCGACCAGTCGCATTGCGTCGTCAGTTGGCAAAGCTATGCCGAACCGGCCGACCCTTCTCCCGTGATCGAAAGTTTCGAACGCAAGCCCAGCTTTACCGGCAGGCCGCACAAGGGCACCCACATGCTCTGCACCAACCCGATCACCGGCGCCTTCAACGGGGCAGCGCCCGCCAGCGCCAATCGCGGAACGCTCGATGCCCGCGAACAGGGCAGGTCGCCCCGCCTCGTCCCCGGCATCGTTCCCGCCCGCTGCGACACCAGCGGCGTGCTGATGATCGGCGAGCCGGTCGACATGGGGCCGTTCACCTTGCCGGGGAACAACTACCATGTATATGACTATGCCCTGTTCTGGGCCGATGTGCGCGAAGACGCAAAGCAGCGGCTTGCCGCCTTTCTGAAGAAATAGAAATGACCATCCTTACCGCCGACCGCGCGGTTTTCCGCGAAGCCCTGCCGCAGGGGGGCCGCCTGCTCGGCATGGATGTCGGCACCAAGACGATCGGGCTGGCGCTTTGCGATGCGGGCTGGTCGATCGCCAGTCCCGCCCACACTGTATCCCGGGGCAAGTTCAGCAAGGACAAGGTCGCGCTGGCCGCCTTCATGGAGCAGCAGCAGGTGAAGGGCGTGGTGATTGGCCTGCCGCTGAACCTTGACGGCAGCGAAAGCCCCCGCAGTCAGGCCAGCCGCGCCTTTGCCCGCAATATCGCCGATCTTGGCCTGCCGATCCTGCTCTGGGACGAGCGCTGGTCGACGCAGGCGGTGACGCGCACCTTGCTGGAGGCGGATGCCAGCCGCGCCCGCCGGGACGTGCTGGTCGACAAGCTCGCCGCCAGCTATATTCTGCAAGGCGCGATTGACGGCCTGATGGCAGGCTTCTGATCAGCCTTCAAAAGCCGAAATAATCGGACAAGGCCCCTCCTCCGAAGCATGGCAGGCGCCGGCCAGCCGCCGCAGCGAATCCCGCGCCGCCTGCAACTCGGCGATCCTGAGGTCCAGCGCCTCCAGCCGCTGCGCCGCCAGTTCCCGCGCCCGCGCCCGGTCCTGCCCGGCGTCGAGCCGCAGCAATTCCCCGATCTGCTCAAGCGTGAAGCCCGCTCCCTGCGCCGAGCGGATGAACTTCAGCCGCCGCACATCCTCTTCCTCATAGCGCCGCACGCCGCCAGCCATGCCGCCGCCTTCCGGCCGTTCGGGCGTGCCCAGCAAACCGCGCCGCTGATAGAAGCGCACCGTCTCGACGCCCACGCCGCCAGCGCGGGCCAGACCAGAAATCGTCATTGCCATGCTTGACTCCGGACCATGGTACGGACCCCATATGGGGGGCATCGGCGTTATTTCCAGAAGAAAGCGAACTCATGACGACCCTGGCAACCGATGCGACCCAGCCCCGCAAGGCCATTCTCTACCGTATGGTGATGCCGGGCCATATCTGCCCCTATGGCCTCAAGGCGCGCTGGCTGCTGAGGCACAAGGGTTATGAGGTCGAGGATCATTGGCTCACCAGCCGCGAAGAAACCGACGCGTTCAAGGCCGCGCATGACGTCAGGACGACGCCGCAGATTTTCATCGATGGCCGACGCGTCGGCGGTCATGACGATCTGCGCCGCCATTTCGGCCTGAAGGTCGCTGATCCCAAGGCGACGAGCTACACCCCTGTCCTGGCCGTCTTCACCGTCGGCGCGCTGCTGGCGATCGCCTTCACCGCGATGCAGGCCATGCCTCTCGTCAGCCTTATGACGGTGGAGCGCTTCATCGCCATCACCATGATGTTGCTCGCCATGCTGAAATTGCAGGATGTGGAGCGCTTTGCGACCATGTTCCTGAACTATGACCTGCTTGCCCGCCGCTACGTCCCTTATGGGAAACTCTATCCGTTTCTCGAACTAGGCGCGGGTATGCTGATGCTGACTGGCTGGCTCAACTGGCTTTCGATCCCGGTCGCGCTGTTCATCGGCAGCATCGGCGCGGTGTCGGTGTTCAAGGCGGTCTATATCGAGAAGCGCGAACTCAAATGTGCCTGCGTCGGGGGCAGCAGCAACGTGCCGCTCGGCTTCGTCTCACTGACGGAGAATGTGATGATGGTGGCGATGGCCCTGTGGATGCTGGCTGGCATTCATTAAGTCAAAAAACTCGCGTCGCGTCCCGCCCATAGGCGTCCGGCTTTCCTTCGCGCCCACAATGACTTTGATCGTCCCGTCATGCGCGCCGCTGGAAAATTACCAGAGCCGCGCCGAAGCCGCATCGACCACCACATGACGCACCCCAGGCCCCGGCAACAGCCGCGCCCGTTCGAGATTGAGCGCGATCAACGGGTCATAATGGTGCTCCTGCGCGAGGGCGCGAAGCATTTAAGGTTCAATCCTCAATCCAATCCGCCGAAGCGATACCCTGCGCATACAGCAGCACCGACAGATCGCCATGAACGATTTCCGCCGCAGCCGCTTCGCGGGTCTTGGGCTTGGCATGATAGGCGACGCCCAGCCCCGCACCCTGAATCATCGGAATGTCGTTCGCCCCGTCACCCACCGCCAGAGTCAGCGCACGATCGATACCGCCCTCAATGGCCGCTTCCAGTTCCGCCAGTTTGCGCGCCGCATCCACGATCGGCACCGTCACTGTTCCCAGCAGAGCATCGTCCGCAATTTCCAGCACATTGGCGACGGCATTGTCGAACCCGATCTCCTCCGCTACCGGCCCGGTGAAACGGGTGAAGCCGCCCGACACCAGCAGGGTCTGCGCGCCACGCCCCTTCATCGTGCGCACCAGCGCCTTGGCGCCGGGCATGATCCTGACGCGCTCGACGCGGCACTGATCGATGGCGCTGTCCGCCAGCCCCTTGAGCAGTGCCACGCGCTCGTGCAGCGCGCCCGCGAAATCCAGCTCGCCGCGCATGGCCCGCTCGGTAATCTCGGCGATCTGGGGCTTGATCCCGGCATAATCGGCCAGTTCGTCGATGCACTCGACGGTGATCATGGTGGAATCCATGTCCGCGATCAGCAGCTTCTTCTCGCGCCCCTCGGCCAGCTGGACGATCACATCCACCCTGTCGCCGATCCCGGTCAGCGCTGCCCGCGCCGTAACAGGATCGGCGCCGAAGAAAATATCCGCTGCCTTGCCCTCGTCCAGCCATTGGCTATCCACCGGCGCGCAGCCCGCGGCGGCCAGCCGGCCGGCGGCCTCCGCAATATCTTCCTGACTCAAGGCCGCACTTGCCACTAAGGTCGCGACGAACATGGACACTCCTGAAACATATAAGGGCGAATCCCGCCCGCGCGTCGCGCTTATTGCCGGGCCTACCGCCAGCGGCAAGAGCGCGCTTGCCATTGCTCTCGCCCGCGCAGCCAATGGTGTCGTCATCAACGCCGATGCGAGCCAGGTGTACGCCGACCTGCAAATCCTCTCGGCTCGGCCTTCGCCAGAGGAAATGACGCAGGCTCCGCACCGTCTTTTCGGCCATATCGACGGGGCGGAGGCCTGCACCGCCGCACGCTGGGCCGCCGAGGCGCGGGCCGAAGTGGACAAGGCGCATGGCGAAGGGCGCCTCCCCATACTGGTCGGGGGGACGGGCCTCTATCTGCGCACCCTTCTGGACGGCATCGCTCCCGTGCCCGACATCGATCCAGCGATCCGCGCCGCGATCCGCGCCATGCCCGTAGCGGAAGCCCATGCCGCGCTAGCCGGGGAGGACCCGGAAGCCGCCGCCCGCCTCGCTCCCGCCGACAGCACCCGCGTCGCCAGAGCGCTGGAGGTCGTCCGCTCGACCGGAAAACCCCTTTCCGAGTGGCAGCAACATAAAAGCGGCGGCATCGGCGACCGCATCGCCCTCTCGCCGCTGATCCTGCTCCCCCCACGCGACTGGCTGATCGACCGCTGCGACCGCCGCTTCGGGCAGATGGTCGACGGCGGCGCGGTGGCGGAAGTGGAAACCCTGCTCGCCCGCAATCTCCCGCCAGACCTCCCTGTCATGCGCGCCATTGGCGTCCCGGAAATCGCAGCCTGGCTCAACGGAAAGATCGATCGCCACGCCATGCTCGAACGGGGCCGGGTCGCGACCCGCCAATATGCCAAACGGCAATATACCTGGTTTTCCCGGCAGCCGCCGGCGGCTTGGATGCGGGAAACACGGCAGATTGATGATAAAATCTCCATAGAATTAGCAATTAAATTACAACAATAGTCCTTGACTTGCCATTTTATGTCTAATAATTGCACCCGCCTTGCCATCGCGCCTGATCTGGCGCAGACGGCGCAACCTGTATCTGGCGGAAGGAATCCATCGTGGCCGAAAAGAGCGGCGCGGACATATTGGTTGAGTGCCTGATCGACCTGGGGGTCGAGGTCGTTTTCGGTTATCCGGGCGGCGCGGTGCTGCCTATCTATGATGCACTCTTCAATCATCCGAAGATCCGCCACGTGCTTGTTCGCCACGAACAGGGCGCGACCCATATGGCGGAAGGTTATGCGCGCTCGACCGGCAAGCCCGGCGTCGTTCTGGTCACATCCGGCCCCGGCGCGACCAATGCCGTCACCGGCATCACCGACGCGCTGATGGATTCGATCCCGATGGTCGTCATCACTGGCCAGGTTCCAACGCAGCTGATCGGCACCGACGCGTTCCAGGAAGCGGACACGATCGGCATCACCCGTCACTGTTCGAAGCACAACTATCTGGTGAAGTCCCCCGCGAGGCTCGCCGGTGTCGTCCATGAAGCGTTCCATATCGCCACCACCGGCCGTCCCGGTCCGGTCGTCATCGACATTCCGAAAAATGTCCAGATCGCGACGGCGCCTTATGATAGGCCCAAGGCGTTCGAACATGCCAGCTACCGTCCCCAGACGAAGGGCGACGCCACAGCCATAGCCACAGCCGTCGAATGGCTGGCAAAGGCGGAGCGGCCGATCTTCTACACTGGCGGCGGCGTCATCAACAGCGGTCCGGAAGCATCGGATCTGCTGCGCGAAATCGCTGCGCTGACCGGCGCGCCCGTCACCTCGACGCTCATGGGTCTGGGGGCCTTTCCGGCATCTTCGGACCAGTGGGTCGGCATGCTGGGCATGCACGGCACCTATGAAGCCAATTGGGCAATGAACAAGGCGGACCTGATCGTCTGCGTCGGCGCCCGCTTCGACGACCGCGTGACCGGGCGCCTCGACGCCTTCGCGCCGAATTCGAAGAAGATCCATATCGATATCGATCGCAGCTCGATCAATAAAACCGTCGACGTCGACCTGCCTATCGTCGCGGACGTTGCCAGCGCGCTGACCGACATGATCGCGCTCTGGAAGGACCACGGCCACAAGGCGGCGGACCTCACAGAATGGTGGGCGCGGATCGACGGCTGGCGCGCGCGCAACAGCCTCGCCTATCCCGAAAGCCGTGAAGAAATCATGCCGCAGGAAGCGATCGCACAGCTCTACAAGGCGTCGCGATCTTCCAAGGACGTCATCATCACCACCGAAGTCGGCCAGCACCAGATGTGGGCGGCCCAGCATTTCGGTTTCGATGAACCCAACAAATGGCTGACTTCCGGCGGCCTCGGCACCATGGGCTATGGCTTTCCCGCCGCCATCGGCGCGCAGGTCGGGAATCCCGACAGCCTGGTCGTCTGCGTCGCTGGCGATGCCTCGATCCAGATGAACATCCAGGAAATGGGCACGGCCAGCCAGTACCGCCTGCCGGTCAAGATATTCATCCTCAACAATGAATATATGGGCATGGTCCGCCAGTGGCAGGAACTGACCTATGAAAGCCGCTATTCCAACAGCTATTCGGACAGCCTGCCCGATTTCGTGAAGCTGGCGGAAGCCTATGGCTGGACCGGTATCCGGATCGAAGGCCCGCAGGAACTGGAAGCGGGCATCCGTCAGATGATCGATACGCCCGGCCCGGTGATCGTGGACTGCCGCGTGGCAAAGCTCAGCAACTGCTTCCCGATGATCCCGTCGGGCGCGGCGCATACCGACATGCTGCTCGATCCGAGTCAGGTCGAGGGCATCATGTCGGATGAGGCGAAGGCGCTGGTGTGACCACGCATCTGAAGCTCCGCATCCATGTGAGCGAACCCTTCGACTTCGAACGGGTCGCGGGCACGCCGGAACTGACTGGCTGGACGGTGGACCATGCCGATCCTGAGAATGAGGATTGGGAAGTCCATCTGGATACGGGCTTCGACTTTCATGAGCGCCATATCGGCCGCCTGCTTGTCAGCCCCCGCTATGTGGGGGAGCATCTGACGCGGATGTTCGATGCGATTGCAGGCTTTCCCGTGCGGATCGCCCATCGCGACGACGGCACATGGCACTACGCCTTCACGGGCATGATTTCAGAGCGCCATGAGCGCGAGGAACCGGATAACGGAACGATCTGATGCATATTCAGGAAGAGATTAACGAGCGGCACGTCCTGTCGCTGACGGTTTCGAACGAAGCGGGCATATTGGCGCGCATTGCGGGCCTGTTCACCGCACGCGGCTATAATATCGACAGCCTGACCGTGGCGGATATCACGCCCGACCATGCGATCAGCCGCATCACCATCGTCACCAGCGGGCCGCCCAAGGTGATCGACCAGATAATCGCCCAGCTCGACCGCCTTGTGCCGGTCCACAAGGTCACCGACCTTACCGACAATGGCCCCTTCGTCGAGCGCGAATTGGCGCTCGTCAAGGTCGCGGGCGTGGGCGAGGACCGGATCGAGGCGCTGCGCCTCGCCGACGTGTTCCGCGCCAAGGTGGTCGACACGACGATCGAGAGCTTCATTTTCGAGATCACGGGCACAACCGACAAGATCGACAATTTCGTCGGCCTGATGCGGCAGATCGGCCTTGTTGAAGTCGGCCGCACCGGCGTCGTCGGCCTGATCCGCGGCAAGGAGCCGAACTGAAGCATCGTGCAGAAAAGTGGGCACCGGTTTTTCTGCCCGAACGATGCGACAACAAATAACTGGAGCGCGAACCGCTCCAGAGAAATAACCCCTCTCCCATCGGGAGAGGGAGGGGCCTACCGCGCAGCGGTGGGAGGGTGAGGGCGAAAATCCCTCCCCCGTGCGCAGGTGGTTCCCCCTCACCGCAAATCCAGGCTCCGCAAGGCGCCAACCGGACTGAAAGAAGGAACGTCAAATGAAGGTTTATTACGACCGCGACGCGGACATCGGCCTGATCAAGGGCAAGAAGGTCGCCATCCTCGGCTACGGCTCGCAGGGTCATGCTCACGCGCAGAATCTGCGTGACTCGGGCGTCGCTGAAGTCGCCATCGCGCTGCGTCCCGGTTCGGGCTCTGCCAAGAAGGCCGAAGGCGCAGGCTTCAAGGTGCTGCCCAACGCGGAAGCCGCCGCATGGGCCGACGTCCTCATGATCCTCGCCCCCGACGAGCATCAGGCCGCCATCTACGCTGACGACATCCACGCCAATCTGCGCCCCGGCGCCGCGCTCGCCTTCGCGCACGGCCTCAACGTGCATTTCGGCCTGATCGAGCCGCGCAAGGACGTCGACGTCATCATGATCGCGCCCAAGGGCCCCGGCCACACCGTCCGCGGCGAATATCAGCGCGGCGGCGGCGTGCCCTGCCTGATCGCCGTCCATCAGGACGCAACCGGCAACGCCCATGACATCGCCCTCTCCTACGCTTCGGGCGTCGGCGGCGGCCGCAGCGGCATCATCGAAACCAACTTCCGCGAGGAATGCGAAACCGACCTGTTCGGCGAGCAGGCCGTGCTGTGCGGCGGCACCACCGCGCTGGTTCAGGCCGGTTTCGAAACGCTGGTCGAAGCGGGCTATTCTCCGGAAATGGCCTATTTCGAATGCCTTCACGAACTGAAGCTGATCGTCGACCTGATGTATGAAGGCGGCATCGCCACCATGCGCTATTCGATCTCGAACACCGCCGAATATGGCGACATCAAGACCGGCCCGCGCATCATCACCGAAGAGACGAAGAAGGAAATGAAGCGCGTTCTGGCCGACATCCAGTCGGGCCGCTTCGTCAAGGACTTCGTGCTCGACAACCGCGCCGGCCAGCCGGAACTCAAGGCGAGCCGCATTGCTTCCCAGCGCCACCCGATCGAGGAAACCGGCGCCAAGCTGCGCGCCATGATGCCCTGGATCGGCGCCAACAAGCTGGTCGACAAGGACAAAAACTGATCGACGGCGCATCGGAGCTTTCAAAAGCCTTTTGATGCACTTTTCGAACTAGCCATTAAGGGAACGCTTCGTTTCCGGTTACGGCTATGGAACAATCGGGGGACGTTGCCTATTCTGGCGGCGTCCCTTGATTGCTTTTTGGAGAGCCTGCCTCATGCGCAAATATCTGATTCCCGCCGCCGCCCTCGTCGCGCTTGCCGGTGGCAGCGTCGTCGTTGCCCAGCAGATGCCGCCCGTCCCGGGCGCGAAGGATCCGGCTCGCGTCACTGCCGGCACCTATACGATCGATCCGGGCCATACCCAGATCATGTTCGCCTATGACCATATGGGCTTTTCCAACAATCTGGGCGTTATTTCCGAATCGACCGGCACGCTGACGCTCGATCCCAAAAACCCCTCGGCCGCCAAGGTTGCAGTCGACGTGCCAGTCGCCAATCTGCGAACCGGCGTCGCCAAGCTCGACGAACATCTGATGAAGCCGGAATTTTTCGATGCCGCCAAATTCCCCAAGGCGACCTTCGTGTCGACCGGCGTGAAGGTGCAGGGTACCGAAGCGGAAATCAGCGGCAACCTGACGATCAAGGGCATCACAAAGCCGGTGACGCTCGACGCTCAATTCTATGGTGCGGGCAAGGCTCCTGCGATGATGGGCGGCAAGGAAAATGTGGGCTTCGTCGCCACCACCACCGTCAAGCGGAGCGATTTCAACATGGGCTATGGCGTGCCGATGGTGGGCGACGCCGTGGAACTGAAGATCGTCGCCGCTTTCCAGAAATAGGCGACGTTGGCGTATCGGCGGGCGCGCTTTTTGCGCCCGCCGCCATGTTCGCGGGCTTTCCGCCTAACTTCACTCGCAAGAAACACTGGACGGGACCGCCCAAAAAAGGTTAAGGGCGATCCATCATGCAGCGCGCGCTCCTTCCCCTGCTACGACTTACACGCCCTTAGGCGTGGTTTTTGTGCTGCTTCGCTTGAATGACGCAGCAATCCGCCTAAGGGCATAATCAAGCAGATAGTCGTACCACCGGGCAGGCCGCATCTATTTTGGGCGCCGCTCGATTGCAGAGAAGTCATTTTCGTCATGATGCTGAACGATCCCTCGCTGAAATACCGCCCCTTCCCTCAGGTGGATCTGCCCAATCGCCAGTGGCCGGGCGCCGTCATCACCTCGCCCCCGCGCTGGCTGTCGACCGACATGCGCGACGGCAACCAGTCGTTGATCGATCCGATGAACGCGGAAAAGAAGCGCCGCTTCTTCGACCTGCTGGTGAAGGTGGGCGTCAAGGAAATAGAGGTCGGTTTCCCCAGCGCGGGCGCGACCGAGTTCGATTTCATCTCCGGTCTGGTCCGCGAGGGCGCGATCCCCGATGACGTCGTCCCGCAGGTGCTGACGCAGGCCCGCGAAGACCTGATCGCAACCACATTCGAATCCCTGCGCGGCGCGAAAAAGGCGATCGTCCACGTCTACAACGCGGTGTCGCCCGCCTGGCGCAACATCGTGTTCCAGATGGACCGGCCGCAGATCAGGGAAATCGCGATCAACGCGGCGAAGCTGCTGCGGGACAATGCGGCCAGGCAGCCGGATACCGACTGGCATTTCGAATATTCGCCGGAAACCTTCTCGACCGCAGAGCTGGATTTCAGCCTGGAATGTTGTGAAGCGGTGATGGAAATCCTGCAACCGACGCCCGATCGCCCG
>NZ_JBHIWJ010000049.1:0-30767 GCF_041987595.1 Sphingobium sp.
CCGGGCGTCGGGCGGAACCTTCAGGACCATCCCCTGCTGAGGGGCATCAATTTCTCCGCCCGTGCGCCGCTGGGGCCGGTGCGCGACAACGGCGGCGGGGCGCAGCTCAACTGGCGCAGCCGGGCGGGCCTGCGCGCGCCGGACCTCCACGCCTTCGTGGTGCAGGGGTCCCATGCCGGCCCCGAGATCGCCGCCACCGCCGATCTGTCCGGCCCGGTCTTCGCCGTCTCCCCCGGGCTGATGGGCTCGACCGGCATCGGCAGCCTGCGCCTGGAGAGCGCCGAGCCGGACGGCGCGGTGACGCTGCGGCCGAATTTCCTGACCGAGCCCGCCGACCGCGCGGCGCTGGCCGGCGCCATCGACACGATCCTCGCCCTCGCCGAGACGGCGGCGTTCCGCGATCTCGGCGCCGTACCGCTGACGCCGGCCCGGCGCCTGCGTCCCGCGGAGGCCGAGGCCTTCCTGGCGCGGGCCTGCTCCACCTTCTTCCACACATGTGGCACCTGCGCGATGGGCACAGGGCCCGCGGCGGTGGTCGATCCGGCCCTGAACCTGCATGGCGTGGCCGGCCTGCGCCTCGCCGACGCCTCGGTGATGCCGACGATCCCGACCGGTAACACGCAGGCGGCGGTGGTGATGATCGCAGAGCGCGCCGCGGCCATTGTCCGTGATGGTGAGCTTGTTGCCCGGCTCCAGCAGCACCTCGATCCGCGTGGCATGGCCCGCGACCGCCTCGTCCATGCTGTTGTCCAGCACTTCGCTTGCCAGATGATGCAGCGCCCGTTCGTCGGTGCCGCCGATATACATGCCGGGGCGGCGCCGGACCGGCTCCAGCCCTTCAAGGACTTCGATGGCGGAGGCGTCATAGCCGGGGGAGGAGGTGGGCTGGCTCTCGAACAGATCGGACATGGGGACAAGCTATAAGGGGCCGTGCGGCAGGTGCAAGCGTGACCCAAATCCCACACCCAGGCAAAAAGTCGCGGGTAAGATTGAACAAATCCGTAGCGCGCATCGTTGGCCCCTCGATTGCGGATCGGAAATCCGCGCAGGCGAGGAGAATATTTCGTGACATTGCATCGACTTGCGCCGCTTGGCGCCACGCTGGCGTTCATTCTGGCTACACCCGCGCTGGCACAGGATGATGGCGGCAGGGTGGACTGGACCGGGCCCTATGTGGGCGGCTCCTTCGGATATAATTGGCAGAAGCGCGACGGCGGCGAGCATCTGCGCTTCGATACGGACGGTGACGGCAATTTCGACAATGTCGTGACGACCGCGACCGGCGCGAACGCCTTTTCGCCCGGCACCTGCGGCGGTTCTCCCCGCGGCGTGACCCCGGCAGCGGGATGCAATGACGACAAGGACGCGATCGGCTGGATGGGGCATGTCGGCTATGACATGCAGTTCGGCAACATCGTGGCGGGCGTCGTGGCCGAGGCGGGCGACGCCTATGTCGGCGACAGCGTCACGGAATTTTCCACCACCCCGGCCAGCTATACCATGACCCGGCGGATCGGCTGGAACGGCAATCTGCGCGCCCGGCTGGGTTGGACCACCGACAGCGGCATCATGCCCTATATCACCGGCGGCCTTGCCTATGCGAAGGTCAAGAACAGCTTCTTCACCAGCAACACGGCCAACAGCTTCACCCAGACCGACCGCAATGAGGATGGCTGGGGCTGGACCATGGGCGGCGGCGTCGAGGCCAAGGTGGCGCAGAATTTCTCGATCGGCGCCCGCTATCTTTGGACCCGCTACAATGTCGGGGATTATCGGGTGAATGTGGGTCAGGGCACGGCGCCCGCCACCAATCCCTTCATCATCACGCCGTCGGGCACGACCGACATCAGCCGGGGCGACAAGTTCGATACCCAGAGCGTCATGGCGACCGCCAGCTTCCGCTTCTGATCGCAGTCGTCGCAAATGAAAAAGGCCGGTTCCCGTGGCGGAACCGGCCTTTTTGCATTCAGCGACTGCGCCTCAGCGAACCCTAGGCCCACCGAAGGGCAGCGGCGGCGGCGGACGGCGGGTGCCGCGCGGCAACTGCGCCTGATAGGCGCGGCCGCAATGTTCGACGCAATAAGGGAAACCCGGATTCACGGCCTCGCCGCAAAAGTGGAAGTCCGGCTCGCCCGGATGGCCCATCGGCCATTTGCAGATCCGCTCGGTAAGGTCGAGCAGCGACGTCTTGCCCGCGATTTCCGGACTGGGCTTGGCGGGCACCAGACGGCGCGGCGGGGCGGGCGGGATCGGCGCCTGCTGGTCGCCGGGACCCTGACGCAGAAAGCCGCCGGGGCCGACCGAGATGATGCGCGGCTGCGGCTTGGGCGGCTCCGCGTCCGCAGTGGCGACCGACGCGGCGGGAGCCGGCGCGGGCGCCGCCGGGGCTGGGGTGCGCACCGGCGCGGGCGCGGCATGGCTTACCGGCGCGGCGGGCTTGGGCGCTTCGGCTTCGGGAGCAGGCTTGCGCACTGGCGCAGGTGCGGCCTTTTTCGGCGCTTCGTTGGCTTTCACCGGGGAAGGGCGCGATTGCAGGCCCAGGCGATGCGCCTTGCCGATCACCGCGTTGCGGCTGACGCCGCCCAGTTCGTCCGCGATCTGGCTGGCTGTCAGGCCCCGTTCCCACATTGCCTTGAGCTGGTCGATACGCTCGTCGGTCCAGGACAATGAATGACTCCTCAAAATCTCAAATTCGCGCCCTATATGGGGGCGCGCTCGCATGGTTCAATTTACCACGCATAACGCCCTTGCGGCACAACCCCTCAGCCGATAGTCGATCTGCCCATGAACAACCAGTCCAAAATTGCAGCAAATCTTACCCAGCAGCCGCCGTTCCATGAACCGGGCGAGCTGGTCATACGCAATGTGAACTGGGCGGGGACCAGAGCGCTCTACCGGAAGGAAGTGCGCCGCTTCATGAAGGTGCAGCTTCAGACCATCTGGGCGCCTGCCGTGACGACGCTGATGTTTCTGGTCATCTTCACCCTCGCGCTGGGCGGCGCCAACCGGCAGGTGCTGGGCGTGCCCTTTGCCGATTTCATCGCGCCGGGCCTGATGATCATGGGCATGATGAACAATGCCTTTGCGAACAGCAGCTTCTCCCTTCTGGCGGGCAAGATGCAGGGGACGCTGATCGATTATCTGATGCCGCCGCTGTCGGTCAGCGAATTGCTGCTGGCGCTGGTCGGCGCGGCGGTAACGCGAGCGGTCTGCGTGGGCCTTGCGCTTTGGGGCGCAATGGCCTTGTGGCCGGGCGTGCATGTGACTCCGGCTCATCCCTGGGCGATCATCTGGTTCGGGCTGATGGGGGCGGGGCTGACGGCCTTTATCGGGGTGCTGACCTCGATCTGGGCGGAAAAGTTCGACCATGCCGCCGCCATCACCAATTTCGTGATCGGGCCGATGACGCTGCTGTCGGGGACTTTCTATTCGATCGACCGCCTCGCACCCGTATTCCGCGCCATCAGCCATGCCAACCCGTTCTTCTATGCGATTTCGGGCTTCCGCTATGGCTTCGTCGCGGCGGCGGACGGGGACGTCATGGTGGGCAGCATCGTCCTGCTCGGCCTGAACATCGGTCTTGGCCTGCTCTGCTACGCGCTGCTGAAGCGGGGCTGGAAGCTCAAGGCCTGATCAGGTCAGGCCGGCAATGACGGGCACGGCCAGGGTCAGGAAAAACAGCGTCGAAGCGGCGATCAGCCAGTGATGCAGGCGGGGAAGGGCGCGGTCATCGCGCCCTTCCTGCATTTTGATCCGCATCAGGCCTGAACGCCCCTGCCGCCCACGCGGGTCAGCGAGAAGCCTGCGGCCTCAGCCTCCCTGCGCGGATAGATGTTGCGCAGGTCGACCAGCACCGGCCCGTTCATCGACGCGGCGAGGCGCTTCAGGTCGAGGGCGCGGAAGGCATCCCATTCCGTCACCAGCACCAGTGCATCGGCGCCGGTCGCGGCCTCATAGGCGTCCTTCGCCATGCTCACGCCCGGCATCAGCGGCGCGGCAACCTCCATGCCCTCGGGATCATAGGCGACGATCTTCGCGCCCGCATCTTCCAGCGCCTGGACGATGGCAAGGCTGGGCGCATCGCGCATATCGTCGGTATTGGGTTTGAAGGTGAGGCCCAGCAGCGCGACCGTCTTGCCCCGCGCTTCGCCGCCGATCGCCTTCACGATCTTGCGCCCCATGGCCCGCTTGCGCAGGTCGTTCACCTGCACGACGGTTTCGACGATGCGGATCGGCGTGTCATAATCCTGCCCGGTCTTGACCAGCGCCAGCGTATCCTTCGGGAAGCAGGAGCCGCCATAGCCCGGCCCGGCATGGAGGAATTTCGACCCGATCCGGTTGTCGAGACCAATGCCCCGCGAAACGTCCTGCACCTCGGCGCCCACGGCTTCGCACAGGTCGGCCATTTCGTTGATGAAGGTGATCTTCGTCGCGAGGAAGGCGTTGGCGGCATATTTGATCAGCTCCGCCGTGCGCCGGCCGGTGAACATCACCGGCGCCTGATTGAGATTCAGCGGACGATAGATCTGCGCCATCACGTCGATGGCGCGGGCGCTGCCGGTGGTGCCGACGACGACGCGGTCGGGCCGCTTGAAATCGCCGATCGCCGCGCCTTCGCGCAGAAATTCGGGATTGGAAACGACCTGAATGTCCAGATCGGGGCGGGCTTCATGGACGATCCGCTCGACCTCATCGCCGGTGCCGACGGGGACGGTCGACTTGGTGACGATGACGGTCGGCCCGTCCAGCGATTCCGCGATTTCCTTGGCCGCGGCGTAGACATAGCTCAAATCCGCATGCCCGTCGCCACGGCGCGAGGGCGTGCCCACGGCGATGAAGATCGCGTCCGCGCCCTTCACCCCTTCGGCCAGATCGGTCGTGAAGGTCAGTCGCCCCGCTGCGGCATTGCTGGCCACCAGATGGTCGAGCCCCGGCTCAAAGATCGGCATGCGCCCGGCTTCGATCGCGGCGATCTTGCCCGCATCCTTGTCCACGCACACCACGTCATGGCCGAAATCGGCAAAGCAGGCGCCTGAAACCAGCCCGACATAGCCCGTGCCGATCATCGTGATCTTCATAAAATCTCTCAGCCCTTAGTTGAGGGAAGATGGTTCGCCCGGCCTCTAGCATAGGTCTTCGCCAATGCGAAAGCACGCGTCGGGGGTACTCATGTTCAGAGGATGGTTACCATTTTCTGTCAGTCACTTACCCGAATGGCGGCTTGCAAAGGGTAAGAAATGAAGGTTGCGCTGGTGTTCGGGACGCGCCCCGAAGCGATCAAGCTGTTCCCCGTGATCCATGCGCTGCGAGCGCGGGAGGATGTGGAAACGCGCGTTATCGTGACCGCGCAGCATCGCGGCCTGCTGGATCAGGTGCTGGAGATTGCCGGGATCAAGCCGGATATCGATCTGGACGTGATGACGCCGAACCAGACGCTGGACGGCCTGACGGCCAAGCTGATCGTCGAATTGGGCAAGGCGTTCGACGCGGAAAAGCCCGATCGCGTGGTCGTCCACGGCGACACGCTGACCACCATGGTCGCCAGCCTCGCCGCCTATTATCGCAAGATTCCCGTCGCCCATGTCGAAGCGGGCCTGCGCAGTGGCGACATTCACCACCCCTGGCCGGAGGAAGTGAACCGCCGCGTCGTGGCCTGCATCGCCGACATGAACTTCGCGCCGACTCAGGCCGCTGCGGACGCTCTTCTGGCTGAAAATCGTGATCGGAAAAGCATCCACATCACCGGTAACACCGTGATCGACGCGCTGCTGGCGACACGGCAGCGGGTGCTGGCCGACCCGAAGCTGGCCTGCGGTCTGGACGATCTCGCGGCCCGCTTTGCCGGCAGGCGCATCATCGCCGTCACCAGCCACCGCCGCGAGAATTTCGGCGGCGGCATGGAGGCGATCGCCCGCGCCATAGCGGACATAGCCGCCCGCCCGGACGTTGCGGTGATCTTCCCGGTCCATCCCAATCCCAATGTTCGCCCGGTGATGGAGGCGCTGCTTGAGGCGCTTCCCAATGTCGCGATGATCGAGCCGCTGGATTATCCCCATTTCGTCCGCCTGCTCGACATGTGCGAACTGGTGCTGACCGACAGCGGCGGCGTGCAGGAGGAGGCGCCCTCGCTCGGCAAGCCCGTCCTCGTCATGCGCGAAACCACCGAACGCCCCGAAGGCGTCGCGGCAGGCACCGCCAGACTTGTCGGCACCGACCGCGCGATGATCGTGCGCTCGGTCGTCGACCTGCTGGATGACGAGGAGGCCTATGCCGCCATGTCCCGCGCCCATAACCCCTTTGGCGACGGGAACGCATCCGAACGCATCGCCAAAATCATTGCCGCCAGCGCACAGGCAGAAGAAGATCTGGACGAAGCGGCCTGATCAAGCCTTGGCTATCCAACCATGCGCGCTTTGCCATGCCGTTACCGAAATCTTCAGCATTTATGGTCAGAAACCGGGGGAAATCATCGGCTTCCCCAGGATCGACACATGCCCCTCGAAAAGCTCCAGCAGAAGGTTTCCGTCATCGGCCTTGGCTATATCGGCCTGCCGACGGCCGCGCTCATTGCGCGGGGCGGGGCGCAGGTGGTCGGCGTCGACGTCAGCGCCCATGTGGTGGAGACGGTCAATTCGGGCCGCGTCCATATAGAGGAGGTCGACCTCGACGGTCTGGTGCAAGGCGTCGTCTCCCGCGGCAATCTGCGCGCCAGTCTGGAGGTCGAACCGAGCGATGTCTTCATCATAGCCGTTCCCACGCCGGTCGCCGAAGACCGCGCCCCTGACATCAGCTACGTCCTGAAAGCCGCCCGCACCGTCGCGCAAGTCCTGAAGGCGGGAGACACGGTGATCCTCGAATCGACATCCCCGGTCGGCACCACCGAAGCGATGCGCGACCTCTTCGCCCAGCTTCGCCCCGACCTCAAAATGCCCGCTCAGGGCGTCGCTGGCGACATCGCCATCGCCTATTGCCCGGAGCGCGTGCTGCCGGGCCGCATATTGGTCGAACTGATCGACAATGACCGCTGCATCGGCGGCATCACGCCCCGTTGCGCCCGCAAGGCGCTGGGCTTCTACCGCCAGTTCGTGCGCGGCGCGTGCATCACCACCAGCGCCCGGGCCGCAGAGATGGTGAAACTGGTCGAAAACAGCTTCCGCGACGTCAATATCGCCTTCGCCAACGAACTGTCCGTCATTGCCGAGCGCATGGATATCGACGTGTGGGAAGTCATCCGCCTCGCAAACCGCCACCCGCGCGTCAACATCCTGCAACCCGGACCCGGAGTCGGTGGTCATTGCATCGCGGTCGACCCCTGGTTCATCGTCCATGGCGACCCGGAAAACAGCCGCCTCATCCGAACCGCGCGCGAAGTGAATGACGGCAAGACCGACTATGTGGTTGCCCGGGCCTCCGACCTGATCGACGAATTTCCCGGTGAAGAAATCGCCTGCCTCGGGCTCGCCTTCAAGCCGAATATCGATGATTTCCGCGAAAGCCCTGCAGTCAAGGTCGCGGCCCGCCTCGCCCGGCGCTACGGTCGCCGGATCAAGCTGGTCGAACCCTATGCCCATGACCTGCCGATGGAATTCGCGGGCAGCGGCGCAGAGTTGATCGATCTCGATACGGCTCTGGAACAATGCGGCGTTTTCGTCATTCTTGTCGATCATGACGTTTTCAAATCCGTTCCGGTGGACGAACGCGCCGACAAGGCGGTCTACGACACGCGCGGCGTCTGGCCCGATCAGCCTCGGCGAGCCGCCCCGGATCAGGCTCGCATCGCCGTCTGACGGGGCGAGGGCGGGCGCTTTCGCGTCCGCTTGCGGTTGCCATGTTCCTGTCGCGCCGTTAACCCCGCTCGAAACGGCAGCCTTGCTGTCACGAAGAAGCGGGGATTTTTCAACGGCATGAACCGGCCGACCATCAACAGGCTCCCGATTTTGGCTGGCCTTTTGGCCTGCACCCTGCTGGTCGCCTGCTCGACGGTGGAAGACGCGCCAAAGGGGAAGGCCGCCTATGCCGCCATCCCGCCAGCCCCGGCGGTCGGCGTCGATTACCACATCTCACCCGACGATGTGCTGCGCATCCAGGTCTATCATGAGCCCGGCCTGTCGCTGGAGGACGCGCAGGTGACGGCGGCGGGCATGATCCGCATGCCGCTGGTAGGCGACGTGTCGGTGGCCGGCCTTTCCGCCAGCGAAGCCTCCGACGTCATCGCCGGGCGCTTGGGGGAGCGCTATCTCGTTTCCCCGCAGGTCACCGTTTTCGTCAAAAAGGCAGTCGGCCGCCGCATCACCGTGGATGGCGAGGTCCGCGAACCGGGCCTGTTCCCGATCGAGGGCCGCCTTGGACTGCAACAGGCCGTCGCGCTCGCCGGGGGGGCGACCCGCCTCGCCAGCCTCGGCCAGATCGTGGTCGTCCGCATGGTCGAAGGCCAGCGCAGGGCCGCCATGTTCGACCTTTCCGCCATTCGCAAGGGCGAGGCGCCCGATCCCGAAATCCTGCCCGGCGACACGGTCATCATCGGCCTGTCCCGCGCAAAGGCCATTTTGGGGGGCGCTCTGCTGGCGATACCCGCTCTGGGCGTCGGCTTCATCGCTCTGGATGGAGGCCGTTGATGGCGCCGGGTCTGCTGATCGAACCGGATGACAGCCCCGCCACGGTGGAGAGCCGGGCCGCGCGCTTCGCCGCAGCCGCCAACGCCGCATGGATGGCGGTGCGGCGTCATCGCATCATCCTGTTCGTCACCATGGCCCTCTGCGTGCTGGCGGGCGTGGTGTTCATCCTGCTGTCGACGCCGGACTATCAGGCGACCGCCTCGGTCGAAGTGGAGGACATCCCCGCCGGAGCCGCCGGTGCTGCAGCGGCCCAGCGGCAGGCCGCCCCCTCCGACAGCGAAGCGCTGATGCAGACAGAGCTGGAAGTGCTGCGCAGCCGCGCCCTGGCCGAGGATGTCGCGCGGGAACTGGCCCTCGTCGGCAGCCGGACCTTTTTCGACGGCATGGACGTCCGGCGCCCCGAACGCGGCGCCGGTTCGCTGACCCAAAGGCAGGTCGAAGCCGAAACGGTCGTCCGCCTGCTGCGCGATAATCTGAAGGTCGAACTGCCCGGAAAGTCACGGGTCATCCGCATCAGCTTCACCAGCGCAGACCCGGTGCTGTCGGCCCGCGTCGCCAACAGCTATGCGGACAGCCTTATCCGTGCGGATCTGAGGCGCGGGTTTGAATCCGGGGTGCAGGCGCGCCGCTTTCTGCTGGGCGAGCTGGACGGCGCGCGCAAGGATCTGGAACGGGCGGAGCGGGACATGGCGGTCTATGCCGCCCGCAGCGGTGCCGCCGCTGCCGACCCGGATACGGCGCAGCCCATCAGCGATACGCCGCCCGAAGGCACGACAGCCACGCGCCTTGCGCAGCTCAACGCCTTCCGCGCTCAGGCGACGGCTGATCGCATCGCCGCCCAGAAGCGCTGGGAAAGTGCCCGCCTCTCCAGTGTCGAAACCCTGCCCGAAGTGCTGAACAACGGCGCCATGCAGCAGTTGATGGTGCAGCGGGCGCAGGCGCGGGCCGACATGGTCGAGGAACGCCAGTTCCGCAAGGACGCCCATCCCGAAATGCGCGAGGCCCGCGCAAGGCTGGCGGCGCTGGACGATCAGGCGGAATCGATGGCAAACACCATCCGCGCTTCGCTCAGGGAACAATATGAAGTCGCCGTCCATGGCGAAAAGCAGATTGAATCGGAGATCAGGAAGGTCGAGCATCAGGCCCAGGCCGAGCGCGGCCGCGGCGTGCAGATGAGCATATTGGAGCGGCAGGTCGACACATACCGCCTGCTGCATGACAGCCTGCTCCAGCGCTATCGCGACATGGCATCGCAGGCCGGGTTCCAGGCGGGGCGCATCCAGCCGCTCGACCGCGCCGCCGTGCCGTCCCGGCCGTCTTCCCCCAATATCGGCGTCACCATGCTGCTCGCCTCGCTCGGCGGGCTGATGCTGGGACTGCTGGCGGTGGCGGGGCGGCATATTTTCGACGACGCGGTGACCTCCGCGGATACGCTGGCGGAGCGCGTGAACCTGCCGCTGCTCGGCGCCGTCCCTGCCGGCGACAGGGTCGCGCCGGATGTTTTCGCGCCGATGGCCTCTTCCCTGCTGCTGGCGTCAGCCGCGGGCCTGCCGCGATCGATCCTCGTGACCAGCGCGCAGGAAGGGGAGGGTAAATCCTCCACCCTTCATGCGCTCGCCAGCGCGCTTGCGAAACTCGAAAAGCACGTACTTGTGGTCGATGCCGACATGCGACGACCCCGGCAGCACAGCCTGTTTAATGTTCCGGCAGGCCGCGGCATCAGCGAGTTGCTGACCGGGCAGGCGAAGGTCGACGAGGTGATCGTGGACAGCGGCGTGTCCGGCGTGGCCCTGCTTCCCTGCGGCGCAATCCCGCCCAATCCCGCTGAACTGCTGGTAACGCCTGCTATCGACGCGCTGCTCTCAACGGTCCGCGACCGCTATGACACGGTCCTGATCGATGCCCCGCCGATATTGGGCCTGCCCGACGCGGGCCTGCTGGCGATCAAGGCGCAGGCGGCGCTGCTGGTGGTTGAATGGGGCCGCAACCATCATGGCGGCCTGCGGGTCGCGGTCGATCGTCTGAGACGCGCAGGCGGCGCCATCATCGGCGCGATCCTCACCAAACAGGAAGGCCGCGCCTTCGAATATGACTATCATCGGGGCGGGTAGGGCGCAAAAAAAACCGTCGTCAGGAGTCCTTCCCCCGCGAAAGACTGGAAATATCCGCAATCACGGCCTGAAGCGCAGCCCGTGCGAGGTGGAGTTCCGCGTTCACGGGAACGACGATAAGGCGTGGATTGCGGACCGGCAGGTTGGGTGCAGATGAAGCGGATTATCGGCCTTTGCGTGATCTAGCATAAACCGCTCTTTGCATCTTCGGGCTTCTCATTGCTTCGGCAAAATCGCTACAGCTAGAGCTTCTAAAGCGCAGGGATTCACCGAATAGTTTTGCACGAAATTGCGCTATAAATCCTGTATCAAGTAGTATTTTTCGGAGATCAATTCTAACTTTCTCGCCTACATGAAGCTTTAAATCGCAGTTCGTTTGGCCTTCAACCCGATATTCTCTTAGCCGTTCGCCAAACCATATGTGAGTTGGCCTAACTATAGCCGTTGTTGTTGAGCCGAAGATGGAAGTCGAGGAACTAATTACCTCTCCATCCAAGGCTACAGATGCGCTATCGAGACGATTGATTTCCGCCTCCACCATCTCGGCTTCGCTGGCGTAGAAAACACATTCGCAAGCGAGCGCGGGCGTTTGAGCAAGCACTCCCGCAACGATGAGCACCCACAGTTTCATGTCTTCTTCCCCCCTGCCGGAATGTCCGCAGTTGAGGAATAAAACTTGAAGCATTTTTGGCAACAACTGGTCGCTTTCGAACCCTGTCCCTAAAGTGCGGCCCGAGCCCAGATCACTGGTCCAGATCATGCGTGACCCAATGGTCACAGATGCCTGAAGGAAACGTCCTATTTGTCCAACAGGAGGCGATTAAGCCTGTCCTATTCCCCACGGACGGGACTATCCCGCATCGCTCTTTGAAACGTCCGGTAAATCACGCCTTGCACACGCGCGTACACTGTGAACTTCGGCGGAAAAATGGCCAAAATCCGTCGTTTTACGTGTGAAGAGGAAAAGTGCTGCGTCCTGTTCCCGGACGCAGCCCCCAAAATTTCGCCCTGACCCGTCGCTCAGGCGCGGGCCATCAGTCCTTCGACCAGACCTTCGAACAACCGGCGGCCATCGGTCGAGCCATGGGCCGCCTCGATCACGCGTTCCGGGTGGGGCATCATGCCCAGCACATTGCCCGTTTCGTTGAGAATGCCCGCAATATTGCGCGCCGAGCCATTGACGCTTTCCGCATAACGCAGCGCGACCCGGCCTTCGCCTTCCAGCCGGTCGAGCGTCTCGGCATCGGCGAAATAATTGCCGTCATGATGCGCCACCGGGAAGCTGATCGCCTCACCCGCATCGTAGCGGCTTGTAAAGGCGCTTTGGGCGTTCTCCACGGTCAGGGCCACGTCGCGGCAGACGAAATGACCGCCCGCATTGCGCAGCAGCGCGCCGGGCAGCAGGCCGCTTTCGGTCAGCACCTGAAAGCCGTTGCAGATACCCAGCACATAGGCGCCTCGCTCGGCCGCCTTGGCGACAGCCTGCATCACCGGCGAACGGGCTGCCATCGCGCCGGAGCGGAGATAGTCGCCATAGGAAAAGCCGCCCGGCACGCCGATCAGGTCCAGATCGTCGGGCAGTTCGGTATCGCGGTGCCAGATCATGGCGGGCTTCGCGCCGGTCACCGCCTCGAACGCCACGGCGAGGTCGCGGTCGCAATTGCTGCCGGGGAAGACGATGACGGCGCTCTTCATGGATCAGGCCACCTTTTCGATGCGGTAGTTTTCGATCACCGTATTGGCCAGCAGCTTGCGGCACATGGCATCGATATCCTCGTCGCTGGTGCCGTCGGCCAGGTCCAGCTCGATCAGCTTGCCCGCGCGCACATCATTGACGCCGCCAAAGCCAAGGCCTTCCAGGGCATGGTGGATCGCCTTGCCCTGCGGATCCAGGACACCGCCCTTGAGGGTAACGAAGATGCGGGCTTTCATGGGGCAGGAAACTCCGTAAACTTGCCTCTCGCGCACCTCCGAAGCATTTTTGCGTGCAGAATATGCAGGCAACAAAACCGGAAGGCCGACGATCATTTGAATCGTCCAGCCCTCTAGTCCCGCCGCGCCCGGCAGGCAAGGCATTATGCTTTTGTTAGCGGCTGCCGGGCTATTCTGCGGGCTGGGGGAAGGGTTTTTGCGTTATGGCCGGTCTTGCTTTGGCGATGTTTGTCGGGCTTTTTGCCTTTGGGCAGCAGATCATGGGTTATGATGATCCCCATGGCCGCGTCCAGCTCGCGCTGCTGGCGACCTTCACCTTCGGCGTGCTGATCGGCTACCGCACCAAAAGCGCATAGCGCCTGTTTGAAAATGCGCCATCGGCGCATTGCGGCACCAGCCTTCAAAACGAGGCGCGTTGCTCGTTCGAACCCCCACCCGGCCACCCATGGAATACTGCCGTTGGGCGGCCGGGTGGGGAGAGGGCTGGTGCCGCCTCGGAAATCGCTCTTGCGCGATTTCTCAAACGGACTCTTGGCGCCGCGCTGCAAAAAGTCGTTCCCCTCGGGTGCCGCTCTGCTTTAGGCGGAGCGCCATGAATCCGGAATATCTCTATTATTCTTGCGCCATCATGGCCGTCATCCTGTCGGGCCTTGCAAAAGGCGGTTTTGCGGGGGTGGGCGCCCTGGCCATGCCGGTCATGGCGCTCGGCGTCGATCCGGTGCGCGGCGCGGCCATCCTGCTCCCTATCCTGATCCTTCAGGACGCGGTCAGCGTATGGGCGTTCCGGCATAGCTGGGACCGTCATATTCTGAAGGTGATGCTGCCCGGCATGGCGTCCGGCATCGGTATCGGCTATTTTTTCGCCGCGCAGGTGCCTGAAGCCACCGTTTTGGGCGTGTTGGGGTTGATTTCCACGCTGTTCGGGCTTCAGCGCCTCTGGATCGAACGGGGAGGGCAGATCGTCCTGCCGTCCAATTCGCCTGACTGGGTCGGCCTGTTGTTCGGCGTGGCGAGCGGCTTTACCAGCCAGATTGCTCATGCAGGCTCGCCGCCATTTCAGATGTGGGTGCTCCCCAGACGCCTGCCACGGGACGTGCTGGTCGGAACCACGGCGATCGCCTTTGCGACGATGAACTGGATGAAGGTGCCCGCCTACGCCGCGCTGGGCCAGTTCACGCGGGCCAACCTGCTGGCGACGGCGATGCTGGTCCCGATCGCGGTAATCGCCACTTTTGCCGGTGTGGCGCTGGTGCGCCGGGTCGACGCGGCGCGCTTCTATACGCTGATCTACGTGCTGATGGTGCTGCTGGGGATCAAGCTGATGGCAGACGCGCTGCTCTCCTGAGCAGCGCGATCCGCCGGATCAATGTCAAATGTCAGTCCTTGCTGCGCTTCTTGCGGTGCGTGTCGAGATCAAGGACGGTGGTGTCCGCGCCTTCGGGCATCAGGCCCAGGCGGCGGGCGACTTCCTGATAGGCTTCGACTTCGCCGCCCAGATCGCGCCGGAAGCGGTCCTTGTCCAGCTTCTCGCCGGTGTTCATGTCCCACAGGCGGCAGCCGTCCGGGCTGATCTCGTCAGCCAGGATGACGCGGCTGTAGTCGCCGTCCCACAGGCGGCCGAACTCCAGCTTGAAGTCGATCAGGCGGATGCCGATGCCTGCGAACAGACCGCACATGAAGTCGTTGATGCGGATCGCCATGTCGGCAATGTCATGCATCTCTTCCTGGCTGGCCCAGCCGAAGCAGGCGATATGCTCTTCGGACACCAGCGGGTCGCCCAGCGCATCGTCCTTGTAGCAATATTCGATCAGCGTGCGCGGCAGCTGCGTGCCTTCCTCGATCCCCAGCTTCTTGCTGAGCGAACCGGCCGCGACGTTGCGAACGACGACCTCGATCGGGACGATTTCGACCTGGCGCACCAGCTGTTCGCGCATGTTGAGGCGGCGGATGAAGTGGGTGGGAACGCCGATCTGGCCGAGCAGGGTGAAGATATGCTCGGAAATGCGGTTGTTGAGGACGCCCTTGCCCGAAATCGTGCCCTTCTTCTGGGCGTTGAAGGCGGTCGCGTCATCCTTGAAATACTGGATGATCGTGCCCGGCTCTGGGCCTTCATAAAGGATCTTTGCCTTGCCTTCGTAGATCTGGCGGCGACGGGCCATGTGCGGTTCCTGTCTTCCCTAGAAAGAATGTGCCCCGGCAAACGCGAATCGGAAAAGATCAGCGGGTGCCGGGGCTGCTTGGGCTGGCCCTTAGACCAAAAGGGCCGGGGGTGCAATTAGTCGGCTGATTCCGCTTCTTTCGCCGCGTTTACAGCACGTCGCCGAACATGAACCAGATGAGGGCCAGCCACGCGACCAGACCGACCGCCCCCAGGATCACGCCTGATCTGGCTCGAATGGCGGCGATCAGACCGACTGCTTCTTCGCTATCTTCCATCATGCCGACAGTAACGGCAGATTGCGGAAACGGAAGATCACCATGCGGCGGCTTCGGTTTCCGGCCTTTTCGCCTTGTTGCGTTCGACCGCCATCAGGCGCCCGGTAAAACATTCGCGCCACCACCGGATATCCTGCTGTTCTACACAATCCATCATGGCGCGCCAGCGCCGCTTTCGCTCGTCGAGCGGCATGGCGAGGGCTCTTGTGATGGCGTCGGACATTTCCTCCGGGCTGTAGGGATTGATCAGCAGGGCATCCTTGAGCTGTACGGCCGCTCCGGCGAAGCGGGAGAGAACCAGCACGCCGGGATCTTCCGGATCTTGGGCCGCGACATATTCCTTGGCGACCAGATTCATGCCATCCCGTAGCGGCGTGACCAATCCGATGCGCGCCGCCCGGTAAATGCCCGCCAGCTTGTCGCGCGGATATCCCTGATTGACGTAGCGGATCGGAGTCCAGTCGACATCGCTATATTCGCCGTTGATGCGGCCTGCGATGGCGTCAAGGGTGGCGCGGATCTGCTGATAGCTTTCCACTTCGCCGCGGGATGGCGGCGCGATCTGGGTCAGCACGACGTTGCGATGCTGTTCGGGATGGTCCTTCAGAAAACGGGCATAGCCGTTGAACCTTTCCTCCAGTCCCTTGCTGTAATCAAGCCGGTCGACGCCCACGATCATCGGCCGTTCCTGAAGCGAGCGGCGGACCTGTTCGAACATCTCCTTGGCGGTGTCGCTGGTGGCTGCATCCGCATATTCCCTGGCGTTGATGCCGATGGGACACGCGACCGCCTGAATGGTGCGGCCGCCCAGCGTCACATAGTCGCCATCGACCGTGCCGCCCATTTCACGTTCCACATAATGGCGGAAGGATTCCAGCCATTCCTCCGTATGGAAGCCGACGACATCATAGGCGAACAGCGTCTGCACCAGCTTGGTATGGTGGGGCAACGACACCAGCAGGCGCGTGGGGGGCCACGGAATGTGCAGGAAGAAGCCCATGCGGTTCTCAAGCCCCCGGTCGCGCAGCATCTGGCCCAGCGGGATCATATGATAATCATGAACCCAGATGACGTCTTCCGGTTCGATCAGCGGGCAGGCCGTATCAGCGAAACGCTGGTTGACGCGGTTGTAGCCGCCTTCGAAATCGCGCGCATATTCGGCCAGGTCGATGCGGAAGTGGAACAGCGGCCAAAGCGTCTTGTTGGCATAGCCGTTATAATATTCGTCGACATCCTGTTCCTCCAGATCGATGGTCGCGGTCTTCACCCCGTCATCTTCGGCAAAACCGATCTGGCCGGTGAAATTTTCGGTGACTTCGCCCGACCAGCCGACCCAGATGCCGCGACTTTCCCGCAATGCCTGAGAAAGAGCCACAGCAAGGCCGCCCTGATTGCCGTTTTTGGTCGGCCTGCTGACCCGGTTGGAAATGACGATCAGTCGGCTCATGGCAGGCACCTCATCGCATCACGCTCCACGGTTTGCTCAAGAGCACGGCGCAGTTGATGATGCCGACCAATGAGTAGGTTTGGGGATAGTTCCCCCACAATTCCCCGGTCGCGGGGTCGATATCTTCGGAAAGCAGCCCGGCGGCAGTGCGGCGGGACAGCATTTCCTCGAACAGTTCGCGGGCTTCATCAGCGCGGCCGGTGCGATGCAGCGCCTCGATCAGCCAGAATGTGCAGACGTTGAAGGCGGTTACAGGTTCGCCGAAATCATCGGGCGCGCTGTAGCGAAGCATGTCGTTGCCCCGTCGCAGGTCCTTTTCCAGCGCCTTCAGCGTACCGACGAACATCGGATTGTCGGCGGTCAGGAAGCGCAGGTCGAGCAGCTGAAGCAACGAAGCATCGCGGGCGTCATCCTCGAAATTGGCGGAAATGGCATTGCTGCCGTTGCGCCAGGCCGACTGAAGGATGCGGGCCTTCATGACCTCGGCGCGTTCGCGCCAGTGGATTTCGCGTTCGGGCAGCCCCACCGCGATGGAGGCGTGGGCCAGCCGGTCGCAGGCGGCCCAACACATCACTGCGCTGTAGCTGTGGACATGGGCGCGCGTGCGCAGTTCCCAAAGGCCAGCATCCGGCTTGTCATAGACCTGCCAGGCGCGCTCGCCTACCGCTTCGAGCGCCTCGAAATCCGACATGCCCGCCATGCGCAACAGGCGCTGGTCGATAAAGCCCTGAACCGAGGAGAGGACGATCTGGCCATAGGCGTCGTGCTGGATCTGGGAATAGGCGGCGTTGCCAACCCGGACCGGACCCATGCCGCGATAGCCCGGCAGGCAGGTTGCTTCATGCTCGTCCAGCGTCGCATTGCCGCGCACATCGTAAAGCGGCTGGATGTGGCCGCCCTTGGCTCCGTCCACGATGTTGCGGAGGTAGACGAGATAGCTTTCCAGCACATCGAGCGCGCCGAGCCGGTTGAGCGCCTCGACCGTATAATATGCGTCCCTGATCCAGCAGTAGCGATAGTCCCAGTTTCGGCCGCTGTCGGCATGTTCGGGGATGCTGGTGGTGAGTGCCGCGACAATGGCGCCCGTTTCCTCATGCTGGCAGAGCTTGAGCGTGATCGCAGAACGGATGACCGCTTCCTGCCATTCCGCCGGAATGGCAAGGCCGCGCACCCAGAGCTGCCATTCATATATGGTGTCGTCCAGCATCCGCTCCACGGCGGGGCGAAGGGCATCGGAAAAACTCTCGTCCGGACCCATGAAGAAATGCATGTCCTGTTCCAGCCGGAACCAGCTTTCCTGCGAAATCAGGCCGATCGGCGCATTGGTGGACACGCGCATTGCCATATAGGACAGGACCAGCCGGATATGGTTGGACCCATAGCTGATCGGCACCTTTTCCGAATGCCAGCTTGTTGTGGGACGTAGCCGGACGCGGATGCGCGGGCTGCCCGCTATGGGGCGCACAACCCGCGCGAACGCCACCGGACGATACATGCGGCCCTGATGCTTGTGCCGGGGGCAGAAATCATACAGCTCGATCGCGTTGCCCTGCCCATCGCTCAGGCGCGTCACAAGGATGGGGGTGTTGCGGATATAATGTTGCTCGACCTCGGTGCAATTTTCCAGTTCGATCGCCCAGAAACCGCGGGCTTCGGGCGTATCCCATGCCTTGTCGTCGAGCAGTGCGGAAAAGACGGGATCTCCGTCGACGCGGGGCACGCAGGCCCACACCATGCGGCCGACGCGGTCGATCAGCGCGGATGCCTGGCAATTTCCGATAGGCCAGAGGTCGAGCGAGCGCTCTTTTCCGGCCATGAAGGTGTTTTTTGGCTCTTTGATCGGTCTGCCCCCTTCTTCGCTTCACGGGGGCAACAGGTCCTTCGGATCAGGCCGGACCCACAGCCCCCTGAACGAGATAATGCCTGACGGCGGCAACCTGTTCCAAAGAGAATGCGGCGAGTGTGGGTCGGGGCGAGCCGACAAGAATGCCCGAACCGCCCAGGTCGCGCGCTGCGGCGAAGCCTTCCTCGTCCGTGACGTCGTCACCGATGAAGACCGGCGTGCCTCCGGCCATGGGAGCGCTCCGCATGAGATGATGGACGGCGCTGCCCTTGTCGGCGCCGCCGGGGCGCAACTCGTAGAGCATCTTGCCGGGCTGGAGCGTGAGGCCGAGGCTTTGGGCAAGCCCTTCCGCCAGTTGCTGCGCCTGCCCGCCCCATTGCGGCGCGCCGCGGAAATGCAGACCGACGCTGATTGTCTTGCGCTCGACGAGAAGGCCCGACTTTCCGGCCGCAAAGCTTTGAAACGCAGCCTCGGCCTCGTCGACGGCCGGAAGGCGGTCGGGCGCGTCGACCGCGCATCCCGGCTCTGCAAACTCAAGGCCATGCGTGCCCGACAGCAGGAAATCGCGGAAACCAAGGTCGCATAAAGTGGCAACCGAACGGCCGCTGACGATGGCGAGCCGACCGTTCAGGCGATCCCGCAACCGGGCCAGAAGGGCGAGCAGGTCATGGTCCACGATCACCCCGTCGGGCGTATCCGCAATGGGCGTCAATGTTCCGTCGAAGTCGAGGAACAGCGACGCGCCCTTCAGCAGTGCGGCCGGTGGAGAGGGAAGATCGGGAAGAGGGGGAAGCTGGGAGTCGGACACGCGCGCAAAGTGGCGGCTGGGACGGATTGTGCAACCCCTCTTGAGTGTTGCTCGCGTTTTTTCATGGCCGTTCCTCCTGCCAGGGTGCCGACCAGGCAATGCGATGCAGCGCGCAGAAGCTCTGCATGATAGCGGCGAACAGGACGCCGAGCGTCGGGCGGCTGATTTCATGGCTGTCGTTCCGCAGCCGTACGTCGCGCATATCGCGCATGATGGGCTCCTTCCATGATGAGATCTGATGAGGCGGGGGTGACCGCTGGCTTATTTATCGACCATTTTCGGCGCGTTCGCCAACAAAAGGCTGGACCCAGCATATAAGTCAGCCTTATCAATTGCTCATGAGCCAGCTTCCGCCGCTTTCCGCCGTCCGGGTCTTCGAAGCCGCCGCCCGGCTGGAGAATTTCACCGCCGCCGCGCAGGAATTGGGAATGACCCAGGCGGCGGTCAGCTATCAGGTGAAGTTACTGGAGGAGAGGCTGGGCCTCATTCTGTTCCAGCGGGCCGGGCGCAAGGTCGCGCTGACCGACAAGGGGCGGGAGATCGCGCCCGTCCTGACCCGCGCCTTCGATCAGATGCGGCAGGGTTTCGCCGCGCTGACCCAAGGCCATTCGACGGTGCTGACGATCAGTTGCTCCAACAGCTTCGCGCATCTCTGGCTGGCGCCGCGGATCGGCGCGTTCCAGATGCGGCAGCCGGGGCTGGCGGTGCGGATCGACGCGACGGATCGGGTGGTGGACTTCGCCCGCGATGGCGTGGACGTCGCGGTGCGGGGCGGACAGGGCGACTGGCCGGGGGTGGAGGCGAAGCTGCTGACCCATAACCGGCTGGCGCCGCTGTGCAGCCCCGGCTGGCTGGCGAAGAACGGCCCGGTTGCCGATGCGCGGGCGCTGCATGCGATGCCGCGCCTCTCGCCGGACGACATGTGGTGGCATGAATGGTTCGCGGCGATGGCGGTGGAGGGTGACGGCGACGCCCTGCCGCCGGGTATCGCGCTCGATTCCCAGGTGATGGAGGGGCGCGCCGCGATGGCCGGGCAGGGGGTCGCCATCGTCAACCTCTTCCTATGGAAAGCGGAGGTCGAGGCCGGCCTGCTGGTGGAGGCGGTGCCGTCCTATGTGCAGGAGCGGGCGAGCTATTGGGTGGCCTATCCGCCGCATGCCCGCAACGCGCCCAAGGTGAAGGCCTTTCGCGACTGGATCTGCGCGGAATTTGCGCGGGAAATCGCTGCCGATCCTGAGGCGCGTTACCTCCCCCGCTAAACTCCGTTTCCGTTTTGTCGCGGCGCTGCTATGCCCGTCCCGATGACCGATTTTCGCGACCCGTTCGACGCTATCAAGGATCACCCGTTCGACGATGCGCTGTCCCAGCGCTATCTCGTCTATGCCCTTTCCACCATCACGGCACGGTCGCTGCCGGACCTGCGCGATGGGCTGAAGCCGGTGCACCGGCGGCTGCTCTGGGCGATGCGGTTGCTGCGGATGGAGCCGGGCGGCGCTTCGCCAGACGTGCTGGTCGCCAATCCGGCGCGCAACACCACTTCCTACAAGAAATGCGCCCGTGTCGTTGGCGACGTCATCGGCAAATATCACCCGCATGGCGATACGTCCGTCTATGACGCCATGGTGCGTCTGGCGCAGAATTTCTCGCTCAGGACGCCGCTGGTCGACGGGCAGGGCAATTTCGGCAATATCGACGGCGATAATGCGGCGGCGATGCGCTATACCGAAGCGCGTCTGACGCAGGCGGCGGCCGACCTGATGGCCGGGCTGGACGAGGGCACCGTCGATTTCCGGCCCACCTATAATGGCGAGGATGAGGAGCCGGAGGTTTTTCCCGGCCTGTTCCCCAATCTGCTGGCAAACGGCGCGAGCGGCATCGCGGTCGGCATGGCGACCAGTATACCGCCGCATAATGTTTCCGAGCTGATCGATGCAGCCAGCCTGTTGATCGACAATCCTGAGACGGATCATGCCGACCTGATGCAGATCGTGCGCGGGCCGGATTTTCCGACCGGCGGCGTTCTGGTTGACAGCGCGTCCGTCATTTCGGAGGCCTATGCGACCGGACGGGGCTCCTTCCGCACGCGGGCGCGCTGGCACAAGGAGGATGGCGGGCGCGGCACCTGGGTCGCCATCGTCACGGAAATTCCCTTCCAGGTCCAGAAATCCAAGCTGATCGAGCAGATCGCGGCGCTGATCAACGACAAGAAGCTGCCGATCCTGGCCGATGTGCGGGATGAGAGCGACGAACTGATCCGCATCGTCATCGAGCCGCGCGCGCGCACCGTCGATCCGGATGTGCTGATGGACAGCCTGTTCCGGCTGACCGATCTGGAAAACCGTTTTCCGCTGAACCTGAACGTGCTGGATGCCACGCGCACGCCGCGTGTGCTGGGCCTGAAGCCGGTGCTGGTCGAATGGCTGAAGCACCAGATCGACGTGCTGGTCCGGCGCGCCCAGCATAGGCTGGAGAAGATCGCGGTCCGGTTGGAGCTGCTTGATGGCTATATCATCGCCTATCTGAACCTCGACCGGGTGATCGAGATCATCCGGACCGAGGATGAACCCAAGGAGGTGATGATGGCCGAGTTCCAGCTCACCGACCGGCAGGCTGAGGCCATCCTGAACATGCGACTGCGGTCCTTGCGCAAGCTGGAGGAGATGGAGCTTCGGCGCGAACATTCGGAATTGCTGAAGGAACGCGACGAGCTGACCAAGCTGGTGGAAAGCCCGGCGCGGCAGCGGACGCGGCTGAAGAAGGACCTTGCCGACCTGCGCAAACGCTATTCGCCGGACAGCGATTTCGGCAGGCGGCGCACCTTGGTCGAGGAAGCGGCGCCTGCGCGGGAAATTCCGCTTGAGGCGATGATCGAGAAGGAGCCGATCACGGTCATCCTGTCCGAACGCGGATGGATCAGGGCGATGAGCGGGCATCGCGACCTGGCATCCGCCGATACGCTGAAGTTCAAGGAAGGGGATGGTCCGATGATCGCCTTCCATGCACAGACGACGGACAAGCTGCTGCTGGCGACGGAGACGGGGCGCATCTTTACGCTGGGCGCCGACAAGCTGCCGGGCGGGCGCGGCTTCGGCGATCCGGTTCGGTCGCTGGTCGATATGGACGGCACCGGCAATATCGTGGCGCTGCTGCCAGCGCGGACGGGGGGCGAATTGTTGCTGGCCTCTTCCGACGGGCGGGGATTCGTTGCGGCCGTGACGGATGTGATTGCTGAAACCCGCAAGGGCAAGCAGGTGGTCAATGTGCGGACGGGCGCGACCCTGACCGTCGTGCATCCGATCATGCCGGAGGCGGACAGTGTCGCGGTGATAGGCGAGAACCGGAAGCTGCTTGTCTTTTCGTTGATCGAAATGCCGCGCATGGCGCGTGGGCAGGGCGTGCAGATGCAGCGTTATCGTGACGGCGGGCTGTCTGACGCCATTGCTTTCCGCCTGTCTGACGGGCTTAGCTGGACCATGGGCGGGGAAACGGGACGGACGCGTACGGAAGCTGACATGACGCCATGGCGCGTGGCCCGGGGGGCGGCGGGCCGCATGCCCCCGACTGGCTTCCCCCGCGATAACCGTTTCTGATCGGCTGATTTTTTCGCTATTCCTGACATAAACGGGGAATGTCGTTTCCCGAAAATTTACCGATTGAGCCTAATCGGTGACTCATGGAATCCACGTCGATGCGCGATCGGCCCAATGACATGCCGAAGATCGAGCTCCTGCCCGGGGCTGACGACGCGCATCCCGTGCATCATGTCTCGATGAGCGACTGGTTGGCTGCCCTGCCGCATCCTGCCTCAACATTTTCATTTGATAACAATGTGTTGTCTATCGTTGCTCTCAATGCCAGCTTCCGCAAATATTTCACTCCTGCCGCGCCGGGACCGGAGCGGCCCCATGCCATGGAATGGCGGGATCGCATCGTGCAATGCATGCAGTCCGAGTGTGACGCGGACAGTTTCGAACTGCGGCGCGAAGGCATACTGGGCCCGGAATATTTTTACTGCACGGTGGGTAAGCTGCCTAAACTGGAAGGGCTTCCCAATCTGTTCCTGTTTACGGCGCTTGACCGGACCAGCGATCGGTCGATTGTCAAGAATCTGCGGCGCGAACTGTTGTCGGATGGGCTGACGGCCCTGCCCAATCGGACGGGTTTCGGGGAAGAGATCGATGACCGGCTGGCCAATATGCCGGGGCCGGAAAATAGCCAGTTCGCCATTATCGCGATCGATCTCAGCCGCTTCAGCCGCGTCAACGAATCGCTGGGTCCCATGGCGGGTGACGAACTGCTCATCACGGTGGCCAAGCGGTTGAAATCGAGCTTGCGGCAAGGGGATGTGCTGGCTCGCATCGGCGGCAACGACTTTGCCATTTTTGCGCGACTGAACAATGGCCTGTCTGACGCTCTTCACATCGTACAGCGGATTAGGGACGCGCTCAGCTATCCGATCCGGCTGAGCGATCTGCAAATTCGGGTCGATTGCGCGATCGGCTGCGCCATTTCCACCAGCCTGTCGGAAGACCCGGACGACATGGTGCGCAAGGCGCAGGCGGCGGTGAAGATCGCCAAGCGCAGCGGCAAGGTGGAAATCTACCGCAACGGCGTGTTGAAGGAGGCGCAGCGGCGCTTTTCCGTTGAAAGCCGCTTGCGGGATGCGCTGGCGCAGGGCGGGCTGACGCTGGCCTTCCAGCCGCTCATCCATTTGCAGACCGGCGAAATAACGGGCTTTGAGGCGCTTGCCCGCTGGAATGACGTTGAATTGGGTCATGTGTCGCCCGGCGAATTTATCGCTGTGGCCGAGGAAAGTGGGCTGATCACGCCGCTCGGCCGCTGGGCCGCCTATGAAGCGGCGCAGGCGCTCAGCCGCTGGGACGCAAAATTCGGGCAGGCATTGCCGGTCGGCGTCAATGTCAATCTGTCGCCCATCCAGATGGCGCGGGACGATGTTGCGTCGATGTTCGAGGAGGCGCTGCGCTATTCGGGCATTTCAGGGAATCGGATGACGGCGGAACTTACGGAAAGCGCCATCGTCGCCGATCCGGAAAAGGCACGGAAGCTGCTATTCGCTCTCAAGGACCTGCGCATGCCGATCGCGATGGACGATTTTGGTACCGGCTATTCGAACCTTGCCAGCCTGCACAGCCTGCCCATCGACATATTGAAGATCGACCGCAGTTTCGTGACCAATATGCTGGATGACCGTGACAAGGAAGTGATGGTCAAGACCATCCTGTCCCTCGCAGAATCGCTGGGGCTTCGTGTAACGGCGGAAGGAATAGAGACGCAGGAACTGGCCCACGCACTGCAAAATCTGGGGTGCTGGCAGGGGCAGGGCTATTATTTCGCGCGCCCGATGGCGGAAGCGGAAGCCTTCGATTACTGGCGAGCGCGCTGGAATTTCGAAACCGTCTGATCGGCGATCTCGGCCAGACGGGCTTCATCGGGAAAGCCCTCGGCTACCCAGATATCCTGCACCTGTTGCAGCGCCCTGGCAACGTCGGGGCCGGGTTGCAGGCCGCGGGCTATCAAGGCGCCGCCACCCAGCGGAAGCCGGGGCGGGGTCCAGTTCTCAAGCTCGGCAACGCCTTCCAGTGCGACGCTGGGGTCTAGCAACAGCCGGTCTACGGCGCCTTCAACACCGATGCGGAACGCTAATGCGCGGGGCGGGATGTCCGCAGCCCCTCCTTCCAGCGCGACTATCAGTCGCTTGCGGGCCTTGTTGGAGAGCTTCAGCCGGGCGCCGACCAGATCGGCGGTGCGCGGATCTGGGGGGAGCAGGGCTGCGAGGCGGCGGAGGGCTGAGGGTGGGGTGGCGGAGGCGGCTTCACGGTCGATCAGCGCAGACAGGCGATCAAGGCCATTCTCGTCGATTTCCGGGACTACCGGAACCAATATGCGGCCGTCGATCATGAGCCGCAGGGATGCGAGAGGCGCGGAAACGGCCAGCAATTTCAGCAGTTCGTCCGCGATCCGCTCGCGGGACAGCGCCATCAGGCTGTTGGCGGCGGTGCGGCAGGCGGCATAGGCCTGCGCGTCCGGTTCGTCATGGCCGAAGCGTGCGAGAAAACGGAAATAGCGCAGGATGCGCAGATGATCTTCCGCGATCCTGGCTGCGGCATCGCCGATAAAGCGGACATGGCGGGCTTTCAGATCATCCACGCCACCGAAGAAATCCGTGATCTCAAGGGTGATCGGGTCGGCATAGAGAGCGTTGATGGTGAAATCGCGTCGGGCGGCATCTTCGCGCCAGTCGGTAGTATAGGCGATGGTGGCGCGGCGGCCATCCGTGCTGACGTCGCGGCGCAAGGTGGTGATCTCGACCGGCCAGCCATGGATGACAGCGGTGATGGTGCCATGGTCGATGCCGGTCGGAACGGCCTTGATGCCAGCGGATTTCAGGCGATCGATGACGCTGCGCGGGTCGAGGACGGTCGCGATGTCGAGATCGTTGACCGGCAGGTTCAACAACCCGTCGCGCACCGCGCCGCCGACGAACCGGGCTTCGCCCCTGTCGGCGCCGAGTGCGGTCAGCAAAGCATCGAGGCCGGGGCGATGCCGCCAATCGGCGTCAGGCAAACTGGTCATGGCCCAGCCTCCGCGAAAGATTGGCAAGGATGGCTGCGGTAACGCCCCAGATACGGCGGCCTTCCCAAAATATTTCGTAATAATGTCTTTCAACGCCCTGAAATTCTATGGATTTCTTCATTCTGTTTGCGGGGCTGAGAGCGAAGGACAGAGGCAGTTCGAACCAGGACTCTACCTCGCTTTCCTGGGGCAAGAGTGGAAGGTCGGGAGGAATGACCCCCAGCACCGGCACGATGTCGAATCCCGTAAAGGTGTGATAGCGGTCCGATGTTCCGATAATGTCCACCAGATGCGGAGCAAGGCCGATTTCTTCCTGTGCTTCACGCAGGGCGCCGGCCACTTCATCGGCATCGCCTTCATCGACCCGTCCGCCCGGAAACGCCACCTGTCCGGGGTGCTTGCGCAATTTTGCGGAACGTTGGGTCAGAATGAGGCCGGGGTCGGGACGGTCAGTGATCGCCACCAGCACCGCGGCGGGCGCCAAAACCAGATCGTCGTCGATGCGCGGATCGCGGGTGTCCGACAGGATCAACCCGACCTCGCGTTCATGGCCCTGCTTCAAGGCAGCGCGCAGCCGCTCCGCGAGGGTCATGCCGATCCGTCCAGCGGGAAGAAGGCGCCGTTGCTCCAGAGGCCGATCGGCTCTGCATTTTCGTCCAGCGCAAGGTTCATGAGTTCATAATAGACGCTTCGGCCGATGAGTGCGTCCAGCCCGCCGCGAACATGAACATAGGGATGGGGGCCCTCCTCCTTTGCGCGCAGGACAAGGGCATTGTCCGGCCCTGCTGCGACCAGATCCCCGGTGTTGAGGCGGAAGGCGAGAGTGCGCTTCCGGCCTTCGCCTTCAGTCTTGAGTTCGACGGCGACGAAGGGGGCGTCTTCCACTTCGATCGAAAGCTTTTCGACCGGTGTGACGAGCACGTAGCTGCCGTCCGCCTCCCGCCGCAGGATGGTGGAGAACAACCGGACCATGGCTTCGCGGCCAATGGGGGAGCCCTGATGAGACCAACTGCCGTCGCGGGCAATGCGCATTTCGCTGTCGCCGCAATGGTCCGGATTCCATTTTTCGACCGGAGGCAGGCGCTTTTCCTCCAACAGACGCGCAATGTCGGTCAGGGACAGGGTGGCAAGATCAGGTGGCGGCTCCATCGGCATGGGGCCGAGATAGGAGCGAGCGAACGCGAACGCAAAAGGGAATTTCAGGCCTGAACGGTAAGCCGGGGGGTAAGCATTCCCTTGCCGCCCACCGGGCGGCCATCCACCGACAGGGCGAGCAGGCGGCGTGGCTCGAACGGTCCCGGGCAATCCCAATCGCCGGTGCCTTCCGCCGAAAAGCCCCAGAAACGGCCATAATATTCCGGATCGCCGATCATCATCAGCGGGTCGCTGCGCTGGGCGCGGGCGGCAGTGACGACGGCATCCATCATCGCCCGGCCGTGGCCGGTGCCTTGCAGCGCCGGGGCGACGGCCACGGGGCCGACCATGACGAGCGGCGTCTGGCTGCCATCTTGATGGGTGAGCGCGACCGGCCAGCTTTGCAACGAGCCGACGAGTTTGCCCTCTTCATCCTCGATCCCGAAGGAAAGTTGCGGCAGCCAGGGCATGCCGTCGCGAATCAGATAGGCGGTGCGGCCGTGCCGATCGGGGCCGAAAGCCGCATCCAGCAGCAACTCGATCGCGTCCTGCGCCATGATGTTGAGGGGCACTATTACAGACACGTCTTGCCGATCCGTCCTCAATGGCGCATGGACGCGCCAAGAGCGGCGGGCTTTAGCGCCTGCTTCGCAAAATAAAAGTCTAAACTGGACCCCGCCCGCAGCAGGCCATGCTTGCCGACGGAAAGGACCGAATGTGGCGAGCTATGAACAGCGAATTTGACGATTTTCTGACGTTGGAGGTGAATAATCTGGATGTGGATGTCCTGACCGGCATCTATTCCGAAGAGACGCACCTGCCCCAACCGCTGCGCATCTCGATCCGCGCGAAGCTGAAGATTGCCGATCATTATCACCCCGAAACCCCTTTGTCGCGGTCCAAAAATTATATGGACCTAAAGCATGCCGCGACCACCGCGCTGCCCGAAGGCCAGCATTTCACGCTGATCGAAGCGGTGGCCGACCATATCATCGAGACGATCTTCCTTCAGGATGACAAGGTCACCCATGTCGAGGTGAAGATCGTGAAACTCGCCCTGAGCGAAAAGGGCGAGGAAATCGGCATCACCATGGGACGCGGACGGAAATAGGCGCTCAGGACGAAGCGCGTCGGCTCCGCCCGGCCGTTCTATTTGATCAGGCCGATCTCGCGCAGGCGTTCGGTCAGATAGTCATGCGCCGTAATCGGCGGATCGCGGCGGGGATGTTCCGCATCCACGCATTGCGGCAGAGCGTCGATCAGGAAGTCCGGCCGCAAATGCAGGAAGAAGGGCATGGAATAGCGCGAAAAGCCGCGTCGTTCCGGCGGCGGGTTCACGACGCGGTGGCTGGTAGAGGGCAGGCGGTAGTTGGTGAGCCGCTGGAGCATGTCGCCGACATTGATGGCAAGCGCGCCCTGCGGTGGGACCACCGGCAGCCAGTTGCCGTTGCGGTCCCGGAGTTGCAGGCCGCCTTCCTCCGCGCCCAGCAGCAGGGTGATGAGGTTGATGTCTTCATGTGCGCCGGCGCGGATACCCGGCGCCTCCGGCGACACCGGCGGATAATGGAGCAGCCGCAGGATCGAATTGCCGTTTTCGATCGGCCCGTCGAACCAGCGTTCCGGCAGGCCCAGATACAGCGCGATGGCTGAGAGCAGTTCAGCGCCGACCCGGTCGAATTCGCGGTAGAGCATGGCAAAAGTGGCTCGGAATTCGGGCAATTCGTCGGGCCAGACATTGGGCGGCATGCTGTCGGCGAGCGGATCGCCTTCGGGCAGGTCGCGGCCGACATGCCAGAATTCCTTGAGGTCATTCTCGCTTGCTCCCTTGGCTATTTCCACGCCGAAGGCCGTGTAACCGCGCTGTCCCCCATTATATCTGGCGTCGTATCGGCGCTTCACATCCTCCGGCAGCGCGAAAAACTGGCGGGCCAACGCCCAGCCTTTGTCGATCAGCGCCTGATCCATGCCATGATCTTTCACCATGGCGAAACCGAAACGCTGGAAGGAACCTCCGAAAGCAGTCGAAAAGTCCGCCTTGCTCATGCCTGCCATGGACAGGAGGGGCACCTGTTCCAGCACCGATTGCGACACGTTCCATTCTCCGAAAATCAATTGGATGGGCCCGGTGCGGCATCACGGTCCGCCAGAGTTGCATGGCGCATCCTTGATCGCCGTTTGCGGCTGATGCAAGGAGAAGCCATGAACTACTGGCTGATGAAATCCGAACCCGATGTCTTTTCCTATGACGATCTGGTCAAGAAAGGGAAGGCGGAATGGGACGGCGTGCGCAACCACGCTGCCCAGAACAATATGAAGGCGATGAAGAAGGGCGACCTGTCGATCTTCTACCACAGCAATATCGGGGTCGAAGCGGTCGGCATCATGGAGATCGTCGAGGAAGCTGCGCCCGACAGCACCGATGACACGGGCAAGTGGATCGCCGTTCATGTCGGGCCTAAGGAAAAATTGCAAAGGCCCGTGACGCTCAAGACCATGAAGGCTGATCCGGCGTTGGCGGACATGGTGATGATTCGCCAGTCGCGCCTTTCCGTGTCGCCGCTGACCGAAGCGGAGTTCAACCATATCGTTGCCTTGTCAAAGGCTTGAAGGGTGATCCCGGCGCGGTTGCGGGAAATGCAACTGGGTCGTCTGTTTTTGCGATTGTCCTTCCGCTGCGGGGCACCATAAATCGGCTCCAACAGAAAAGAAGATTACAGAGGTGTTTGATCGGCATTCACAAGGAGTATCCCTATGCGAATGCTGTCGAAGTTTTTCATCCCCACCCTGGTTGCCATGGGTGCCGCTACTGCTCCGGTTCACGCTGAAGAAGCCGCCAAGCAGAAGTTCACGCATGAAGGTTATACCTACGTTTATGACGTGAAGGACACCAAGACGGGAAAGGTGATCTCCGGTCGCCGTTACCCGGACGCGGTTGCGTTCAACCTGTCGATCAAGAATGGCCGGGTTTCGGGCGTGTCGGGCGGTCAGACTGTTGCCTTCAAGGTTGAGGACGCCCGCGGCGCCGCTTCCGAATAACTTCAGCTCCGGGCTGATCAAAAAGGGCGGCTTCCCCATTGGGAAGCCGCCCTTTTTTGCGTCTGGCCGGTCAGGCGCGCCGCGTCCGTGCCGCCGAAGTCAGCGGCAGCGCCGCTTGCTGTCGATTTCCTTGCCAAGCAGAGCGCCGCCTGCAGCGCCGAGGATGGTGCCGGTCGCACGGTCGCCCCGAGTGTCGATTGCGCGTCCCACCAGCGCGCCGCCGACGCCGCCGACGATCAGCCCGGTCGTGCCGTTGGACTTGCGGCAATACATGCGGCCGTCCCGGCCGCGCCATTCGCGATATTCGTGATGACGGCGCGCGCTCGCTCCGTCCGTGGGGATAGCCATGGAAACCGGAATGGCCAACGAGACGGCGGCCAGTGCCATGAGGGTCTTACGCATTTTATCTCCTCCAAAAAGCGTGATTTGATCGTTCAACCCCCACATATTGATCGAGGTTGCATGAACCTGCGACAACAAGGCATGTCTTTGTTTCCGCTACAAAAAAATTTGAGGTGAAGGGGTGAACGGACGCGATGAATCGGTCGCGAAGCGGCTGATAGAAGCTTTGGATCTGTCGCCCCACCCCGAAGGCGGGTGGTATCGGGAAACGTGGCGTGCGCCTGCTGTCCCTGAGCAAAGGGCGGGCGGAACGGCGATCTATTTCCTGCTGGAGGTTCATCAACATTCCCACTGGCACAGCGTGGATGCCGACGAACATTGGTTATGGCATGCCGGCGCGCCCTTGATGCTCTCGATGGCTCGCGAGGGAAAAGCGGTGAAGGACCGGTTGCTGGGGGCCGATGTGCTG
>NZ_JBHIWJ010000050.1:0-29855 GCF_041987595.1 Sphingobium sp.
CTCGTCAGGCTCATAACCTGAAGGTCGCAGGTTCAAATCCTGCTCCCGCAACCAAACTTTGGTCCATATGGACCAACAACGTTCCAAATGGGCGTCAAAAAAATGCCTGTTTTCAGGCTTTTATCTCATGTAACATGATCTCCTATGGGATCATAACCGCTTAGGTGGTTTGCATGGGATTTGTTGGTCTTTTTGTTGATTTTTGGGACAAGATTTCAAATCCCACGCACCGTTTTCAGGAGTCCTGACCGGTGCTGACCAACAGTCTCATTCAATCGATTTTACCTTCCGAGCGCCCCATCAAGAAAGCCGATGGCGGCGGTTTGCACATCTGCGTCCTGCCCAACGGCAAGACCGAGTGGCGCCTTGCCTACCGCTTTGATTACAAGCAGAAGACGCTCAAGGGCGGCACTTATCCGGACGTCAGCATCGACCGCGCGCGGCTATGGCGCGAGGAGATGAAGGCGCTCCTCGCCGAGGGGAAAGACCCGGCCCATATCCCCCTGCTCCAGAAATATGAGATCAAGGCCGAGAGCACGACCTTCCAGCAACTGGCGGAGGAATGGCTCGCCGTGAAGCGGGAAGGATGGTCGGCCCGCTATGCCGGCGTTATCGAGCGGCGGCTTGAGGCGGATATCTTCCCCACCATCGGCAAGAAGAAGGTCCGGGAGATCATCCCGCAGATGATGCTGGAGGCCTTGCAGAAGATCCAGGATCGCGAGGCGCTCGAAATGGCGCATCGCGTCCGGGGCTATTGCAGCGAGATTTTCCGCTATGGCATCCCCAGCGGTCGCGTCATGTCCGATCCCTGTCGCGATCTGGGATCGGTGATGCGCAAGCGGGCGCGGGTCAAGCATCGCTCCAAGGTGCCGATCTCGGAACTGCCGCGCTTCTTTGCCGCGCTGAACGCTGACACCGGCTCACGGCTTAGCCATCTTGCCTTGCGGTGGACTATTCTCACGATGGTGCGGACCCAGGAAACCCGCCATGCCCAATGGAGCGAGTTCGAAGGACTGGGCGGGCCGAAGCCGCTGTGGCGCATTCCCGCCGAGCGGATGAAGATGCAGTTGGAGCATCTGGTCCCGCTGCCGCCGCAGGCCGTCGAACTGCTCCGCGAACTCAGGGAACTCAACGTCTACGGCAAGTTCGGCAACGAGGAGGCCGAGCGCGCTTCGAAGGCTATCGTCATTGAGGACAAGACCCCGAACAAGAAGCCGGTCGAAGCGCTGGGCTGGTTTCAGTCGTCCTGGTAATCGGCCGGAGACCGCATCCAACGCATGATCCGCGACGGGCGCCAGGCCACCGCCCTGGCGCCTATTTTTTCGGGCGCGGGAAAGGTGCCAAGGTGGATGTCGCGATAGATGGAAGCCTTGGGCTTCCCTGTTTTCTGGATCACCGCCCTGAGGCGAAGAAATTGCTCACTCATATCGTCCATTGCAAACCAAGCTCCTGTCCCGGTCTGCCCGCGCCCATAATATGCCGCGTTTATAATGGGCGATCAAGGGCATGTCGGCGCAAATAGGCGACGTACTGGCACGGTTTTGGCCATCTGTCGTCGCTATGCCTGACAACCCAAAGCGCCTATCACTGATCTGAGATAAAAAGGGATCGCTGTGTGAGGTCGATATTCGTGCGCGCGGGCCATTTGCTGGGGGCTCGCGTCGAAAGCGTGACGCAAATTTCCGGCGGCAGCTTCTCTTCGGTCAGCCGGCTTGGCCTGGTTGGTGAGGGGACCGCGATCGCGAAGACCGGCTCGCTGGTGGCCGTCGACGCCACGATGCTGGAGGCGCTGCGCGGAAGGGGCGTGCCGACGCCGACGATCCTCGCGACGGAAGCCGAATTGCTGATCCTGGAGGAACTGCCGGTCGCGGGGCGGCTTGCCCATGCATGGGCAAACCTTGCGGACATTCTCGATCATCTGCATCTGCCAACCGCCGGCGCCTATGGTTGGGACTCTGATTATGCCTTCAGCAACGTGGCCATTCCGAACGGTCGGAAAAGCAGTTGGGTCGAATTCTGGAGCGACAACCGGTTACGGTGTCATCTTCCCCATGTTGATCGCCATCTGGGCGATCGCCTTGAGCAACTGGTCCGGCGGTTGGGCGACTTCCTGCCCGATCATCCCCCGGCCGCCCTGCTTCATGGCGATCTGTGGGGCGGCAATATCCTGGTCAATGACGTCAGCATATCCGGCTTGATCGATCCGGCAGCCTATTATGGCCACCGGGAAGTCGATCTGGCGATGCTCAGCCTGTTCGACAATCCCCCAGTCCCATTCTACGAAGCTTGTGGTCTTGAAGAAGGGTGGCGTGAGCGGCAGCCCATATATCGCTTATGGCCGCTCCTCGTGCATGCGCGCTTGTTCGGCGGCAGCTATGTCAGGCAGGCATCCGCCTGCCTAAGCGAGATTGGGTTTTAACGACCCATTCACGACATCCAGAAGCCAACTTTGGGTACCCAGCAGCGGACCGTCCGGTTTCCCGCCTGCGAGATGCGCGATGGTCGCAGCCCGCACGGGAGCAACATAAGCGGGAGCGCCGCTTTAACCTTGATGAGAAAAGCAGATTGAAGCACGGCTTTACGCTCACCCTGTCGCTGTGAAGACAACTTCCCCTGACAATTTCCAGGATCTCGGCGTTCAGGTGCCAGGCGATAAGGTAAGTGTGATGACGTCCTTATAGGTACCCGCCAGTTTCCCCGATGGAAGGGCTGGCAGCGTCAGCACCAAAGACTTGTTCCCACCGCCGACACCGGCGCGCGATAGATTATTTAATGAAATCCCGGCGGCTGGAACAGTTTGCCCGTCAAACGTCATATTATACGGAATGGTAGAGTTCGCAGGGACCGGACTTTGCGCGCCGGTCAATATCATCTGATTGCCGTTCTGCGTGGAAACGCTGGCATTGATGGCCCCAGTGCTCTTGAGTGAAATGGCAAGACTCTGTGCGATGCTGGTAAAACTACCAAAATCGATCGTCTGCGGCCCAGCCGTGACTACTTGCAGCAGATTAGGAACGCTCACATTCAACGTCGGACCAGTCCCTGTGACGCCCGCGCCCATGGAATTACCGCCATTATTGTAGCATTGAACGAAATAGCTCGTTGCCTGGCTATATGAACCAGAGACGAAATCTTCCACCGCGCTGTTGACGGCAATTGTCAAGGTGGTCGTCGCGGTGCCCGTAGAACCTTGGAAATTCACCACGACACTATTGGCTGTCGTGGGTGTCGATGAATTGACAACTTGCGATACAATGCTGCCCATCATGCTGTAAATAGGCCCCGGAAAGCCATTTAGCGATCCCACTCGCAAAGGGGTCGCAGTGTCGGTGTCGAGGATCAATACGCGCGCTGTAGCTGCGCTGTTGTTATTAGAGCCTTTGGAAACAGTCACGGTAATGGTGGCCGTTTGCTGTGACCCATTGGGAAAAGGACTCCAGGAGACATTGGGTGACTGCGGTGAAAAGCTGACACTCGCACCGGAATTACAGGCCATTGCACCCTGCGCCCAACCCAGCGCCAGCACTCCGGCTGCCAAGCGTCTCCAAGTCCCCCTCATTACCGTCCTCCACCCATTTTCACCGCCCGGACCTCGCCAAGCTGAAACACGTCGTTCGTGCCCTCGCCCACATCAAATTCGAATATCGTCGGCGGCTCGGTCGGCATTTCAATGCGCCAGCTGCCGGGACGCATGCCCTGCATCCCGAACTTGCCGTTGCGGCCAGTGAAGATCGTCAGCGGCTCTTTCTTCGGATTGCGCAAGTCGATCGCCTTGCCTGCGAGCAGCGAAATCGGCTCGCCATGGGTGTCGATCAGCTTGCCGAACACCAGCAGGTGATAATCCGACCCGACCACCATGCGGTAACCCGATCGGTGCGGCGCATGAATCTGCACATTGCCCTGACCCAGATCATAACCGCTCGGCGCGTCGGGCACGTCATAGGTAACTGTCCGGTCCGAATAGGGGCTGAGGTCCGGGACCAACCCCGGTCCGAGATGCCCGGATCGCGCGGTTTCCCCCTGCCGCTGCGGGTCGAGGCGCAGGGCTTTGTCCTTCAGGCTGGCGTGCGGCACCCCGATCAGGAAGCTGTCAGTAATCGGCCGGCCGACTGCAAAAACTCCGTCAGCAAAGGCGATCGACGTCCCCATGCGCAATGAACTGCGCTGATCGAGCGCATTTGTTCCATCCCGCCAGGCCGCAACATGGCTGAGGCCGATCTCGGCGCGGTTGGCAAGATAGGTGGCGCCCAGATTGGCGGTGGTTCCCATGCCGGTACGATCGGCATCGGCGGACAGCGACCAGGCACCGACGCCCTGTCCACCCGAATCCTGCCAGGAAGCCTGCAGCTGCCCATGCGAGGTCAGTTCCGCCCGCGTCTGACCCCGCTGGCCGAAACGGTGGACGATGCCGATTCGTACCAACGCGACATCGCGGCGGTCGAAACGATGATATTCCGCCTGTCCATCCAGCCGGGTCGTGGTCGTGAGGGCAACCCCGAACAGGCCGCGAATGCTCAAATCCTGCGGCCGGGTCGAATCCCGTCGCGTATAGCGCATGTCCGCGCCCAAATAACGATCTCGTCCGAAAACATTGTTGTATGACAGGGCCACAGCCAGGTGACGGGACGATTGCGGCGTCAGCGCATAGTCGGACACAGTGACAAAGTCGCGGCTGCGATATTCGACCGAAGCGCGCAACGATTGCGATCGGAAACCATTCTGTCCCTGCTGCAATATTTGGTAAGTGGCCGCCACCGCCCCACCTTTGCGGCCATCGCGTCGGTGTGACGCCGCGAGGTCCAATCCGATCAGGCCGAGACGCGACCCGAAGAGCATTTCCAGCCCGGCCTGCTGCGTCCGCGCATCGCCCTGCGCATTGAAACCCGCCGTCCATTGCGGCGACAGCCCACGGCGAATGAAACCCGATGCAATTGCATGGCCGGAATAATCCAGTCCTGCGCGGGTCGGCCGGGACAGCATCCCCGCGTTCAGCGCAAATTCGGTTAACCCCGGCTCCAGCAGGGAGCGGTCGGAAAACAGGCTGAAATTGATGCTGCGTCGCGCGCCGGTGTCATCCTCAATCACCAGTTGCACATCATTAGCGCCATCCGCCAGCGGGAAATCGGACAGGGAATAGGTGCCCGGCTGCATCCGGCGCCGTTCGACCGATCGGCCGTTGACGAAGATTTCGACCGTGCCAGGTGCGGCAATGGTGAAGCTCTGCGCGCCGGTGGAACGCACCTGACGCTGCGGCTGCAATTCGCTGTAGAGACGGCTGACCGACAGGCCGCCCAGCGCAGGCGCAGACTGGAATGCGCGCGCAGCCGGTTGCAGGTCGCCCGCGATCCAGCGCATGTCGCGACGCAGATCATCATAAAGCAGACGCGTTTCCACTCGGCGAAAGTCCGGCTCGCCGCCACGAGCTGAGGCGTAGCCCTCGCCCTCGGCCACCATGCCGCCCAGCCGCACCGCGCCATCAATGCTGGCTATGGGGGCCAGCACGCCCGCTGCCGGCTCATTGTAAACCGCATCGGCCGACGCGCGGACATTGACATAGCCCGACAGATGGGCCGGCTCCAACGTGACTGCCCGCTCGCCGCTTGCCCCGCGCAGCGTCAGGTTGCGGGGGCGGCGCGCGCCCACCGGAATGACGATATAGAGGGCAAGCCGCTGGCTGTCATAGACCAGCACGATGCCTTGCTTGCCCAGCACTGTGCCGTCGAGGGTAGGCGAACGGGCCGCCGCCTGCCGGAGCGGTTCGAGCGCGGCATCGGTCAGCAGTGGCTCCAGCAATTGCAGGAAGCGGGGCGCCGCAACCGACAGGTCATCATTGGGTGAAACCGCAAGATCCACGTCGCCCAGATAGGTCGGGCCATCGGTCAATGGAACGATGAAGCGCAGCGTCCGGCGAGTCGGATTGATCCGGCCCCGCTCCACCGCCGGCAGTGCGGGGCCAATCCCCTGCCCGGCAGTGGGCACCGCATTCGGCGCCGGCTGCAGCGGCATCACTGACGTGGCGCCCCAGGCTTCGCGATTCAGGCCCATCGCCACGGCAAGCAATGCAGTCCTGCGCAGCAGCCTGCGCGCGCCGATCCGCGGCACCGGCTCACCTCTGCCGCTCTTCCAGCATGGTGGCCGTGACCTGCCCGTTCTTCGAGGGCAGTTCGATCGGGATGGTCAGCGTCCGCGTCTGGTGCGCAGCGACAAGGCCATAACCGACCAGTTGCTGAAATTCCGCGCCGCTCATGGTGCGGGAGAAAATCTCCTTGTTGGCCACATCCTTCTCGCTGATCGCGATGCGATACTGGCTGAGGTAGCCATAGGCGTCGCCGTCATTCCGAACATGCAGGACGGGCGCAGGCTTGCCCTCATGCTCACCGATAGAGGTCGACTGGATGCTCAGTGCCGGCTTGCCCGCCGGGGACGCGACATTCACCAGCACCTGGAAATTATATACAATCTGAACCGCCGACTGCCCCTCCGGCAGCTTTACCGGCAACTGATTGAAGCCCACATAATAATGGCGGCTCTCCGTAAGCGCCGGATCACCGGCCCACTGCACACGGAAAGTCTGGGTCTGGCCTGCCGGTATGATTGCGCTGGGCGGCACCACGATCAGATTTTCATCATCGGGGCCCGCGGGGCTGAAGCCGTCCGCGCCGGCCTTCAGCGGCTGGACCAGCACTTCCATCGGCAATGGACTAGCGCCTGTATTGTTGACGCTGACATTGGCGACGACGCCCCGTCCCGCCGATTGCAGATCGACGACGACAGGCGAAACGGTGGTCGCCTGCACCGGCATCGCGGATACCATTGCGGTCGCCACGACCAGTGGCGCCCATTTCATCTTGTACCCAACCATCATGCTCATGACCCTTCCCCCAAAATCAGATCGACGGCGCGAGGTTCAGGATGATTGTCGCGCTGTAGGCGCCATCCACCGGCTTTGCGCTGTTCGCCGAACTGCCTTTGTTCGTGGATAGGGTGAAGTTGCTTACAGATATGATAATGGTCCCCGATTTGGGCGCGGCTTGCGATTGCGCCGTCCCGGTATAGAGGATGGTGGTGCCCAGCGACGTGGCATCGCCGGTCGTCACCCTCGCCGCATTGGGCGACCAGCCTGATGCGGTGGCGGTATAGTTCACCGCCTGCGACTGCGACGGCGTCAGGCTGTTGCGCGCTGCATTGAGCCGCAACGACCGCGCCGAGATGGCGATGATCGAACCAGTGTTGCAAGAGAGACCGGAAATTGTCCAGCTCAGATTGGCGAGCGCCGGATCGAGCTTGCCACTGGCGGGCACGACGGTTGAAAAGGTGATCGGTGCCGTCGAGGGCAAAGCGCATGTGCCCTTGACCACGCCCTTCACCTGTACGGTCGCGGAAGCAGGAGCAGCCTGCGCCGGAAGCACTCCGACGCAGGCGGGAAGCAAGACACCGATTGCAGTCAACCTGCGCATGTTCCCCGATCCCCTGGTGCGACCCTTCATTCTATCAAGCACCCGGCGTCAAGGTGACCTTGATCGTGCCGGTATAGCTGTCCGCGACCGGGATCGCGGTGGTAGCATTGGTTGACGCGGTAACGCTCAACGTATCCGCCACGATGCCCACCGTGGTCCCGGCGGCAGCGATATCTGTCGCGCCGAGCTTGACGGCTGGCGTGAAATCAACGGTATCAGTGAAGGATGCATTGGGCGGCGTCACATTGTTCGCCTTCATTGCGACATGCTCGAAGCTGACCTTGGCGCCAGCTTTGTTACACCAGACGCTGGCGGTTGCGGTGGCCGCACTATCGCCGCCCGTGGCGAAGCCGGTCGAATTGCTCGTGCTGATCGTCGAGAAGGAAATCGGGTTGAGGCTGAAGGTCGAGCATTTCGATCCAACAGTGCCGGTCACATCGATGGTAACCGATTGCGCCTGGCCGGTCTGCGCCAGCACGGGCGCCGCCTGCATGGTGGCAAGGGCAACCGCCCCCATCAGCAATTTCTTCATCATGGAAGGTTCCTTTCGCACTTCAGGGTTAAGGGAACGGAACTCCCCCCGCTCCCGACACAGGCTGCGGCTGACCGACTGGCCGGTTCCGCCTTCTGTCTTTGCGACCACGCGCTGCACATGATGCGGGTCATGGCTGCGCTGCGATCGATAATGTGATGGTGTCGGCATAGCTGCCCGCGACCAGATGCGAGACGCTCGGCAGCGTCCAGCTGATCCCAAGCGTTGCAGTTTTGCTGGTCGATGTGCCGTTAGCTGAGGACAGCCCAACACCCGCTGGCGACAGCGTGCAAGCCGAACCACTCGTGGTAAGATTGCTCGCGACGCAGTTGCCGCTCACCGTGCCGCCGTTATTGTCGAGCGGCACCAAAATGGTGAACTGATAGTCGAGTTTGTTAGAGAAGCTGGCAGAGGGCGCCGCAACGGCACTCTTCAGCCCTCCATTGGCGGACGTGGCCCGCAGCAGATATCTCGTATTGCAATTGACCGTCGCCGTCGCGCTCAACGAACCGCTGGCGTCGAGATTGGCATTGCTGAAGCTGGTACCTGCCCCCAGACCGCAAGAGGCGGGTATCTGTCCCGTTGCGGTGACAGTCAGCGTTTGAGCATCGCTATCAATTGGCAACGATCCCAATATTGAAGCGCATGCCGCAAAGCATCGCAGCAAACCACGAAACGTCCTCCGCATAGCCCCCCCCGCCACGCTTCCGTGTCCGATTGATATGATCATTCTGCGATTCGCATATTCACCTATTAGTAATACATCTTTCAATAGACTTAACCATAATCAACTTGGCATGTTTCATATTGATACAGAATATGTGATCAATACTTATAGTATATATCGTTTGCTATATTTGTTCGGCAAAATGCTTGATTGGCGTTCTTTCAAATCGGAAGGCTGTAAGATAATTCGGCCCCCGAAGTCCGAAGGCAGCGTTCACTTTCTGTGCCAACGCCAGTGAACGTTCATACAATCTGCAAATGAAAGTCCAAATGGACGGGTTATCGATGATCTTTAAACGATCAAAAATCCGGTTCTTCGCCGAATGACCTTCCAAGACGTTCAGGAGCCAATTTCTGGCACCCAGCTGCGGATAGTCAGGTTTCCCGTCGATGACGCCCACCAACGGTCGATTCCTGCATGTCGGATTAAGAATATGCGACTCTCGAAAGCTTCCATGCCCGCTGGAGACCAACCGCTCCTCGGACCACCTTGGCTGCCTGCCAGCGCCCAAAGTGGAAGTGTGCGCCGCCCCTCACGCTCCGTTCAGCGCTGAGACGAGATATTGCCCTCGTTCCTACCCCAGTTGGCTTACGCTCTTTCGCGCGGCCCGCATCATCGGATAAGCATGGGAGAGGCATCAGCTAGAGAAAGCCCCATCGCTGCACGGTCCGCGCAGCCGGGATCAGGATGTGGCGGATCAGCATGTCATATTTGCGGGTGAACACCGGCTCTGGCCGTTCGACCGGGAAGGGCAGGGCCGCCATGTTGTCGCGGACCAGCGCGTCTGCGAGGATCTTGCCCATCAGCGGCGCCATCACATTGCCCCACGCGTTGAAATACATCAGCCCGAATAGGCCCTGGCCCAGTTCGAACACGCCGGGAAATTGCGCCTTCCGCAAGGCGACCCGGCCCGTCCAATAATCCTCCATCTCGATTCTCATGCCGCGCGTTTCCGGCCAGACGCGGTGAAGCCAGCGCAATTGCGACTGGAAGTGCCAATGCGCGTCGTGCGCGCGGCCGACCCGCGGGATCGAGGAGAGGATGAGGCGACCATGGCGATCGCGGACCATCGGATTAAGGTCGATCGGCGCCTGCGCGAAGGTGCCGCCGCCCGGGAGAATATGGTCCAGCGCCTCGACCGGCAGCGGCTTGGTGGTCAGGGCATAGGCGGTCAGCGGATAAAAGGCCTTGCGGAAGGCCGGTTCGATCTCCGTCGGATAGGCATTGGTGCAGAAGACGACGCGATCCGCCAGCACGCTGCCCTCTCGCGTGCGGATGCGCCAACGATCGCCCGCCCGCTCCAGCGCGAGCGCCTCGCTGTCCCCATGGATGCGCGCACCGAGCCGGGCGGCGGCCGCGATCATCCCGTTGGTGAAGAGATAGGGGTTGATGCGCCCGCCATCCTCGAAAAGCACGCCATAGGGATAGGCCGCCGATCCCGTCCGCGCCTGCATCTCGTCCCCGGATAGGTGGACCAGCCTTTGCAGGCCATGGTCTTCCAGATAGGAAAATTCGCGAAGGAAACCCGCGAACGCCCGCCCGGTCTTCATCCCGTTGATATAGCCGGCGCGGACGGCATCGCAGTCGATCCCATGGCGCGCGGCCAGATCGAAAGGAATGGTGCGATGCTCCCGGAACAGGTCCAGAAATCGCCGCCCGCCGTCCGGAAAGCGGCGGAACACCGCCATGTCGCGAAGGATCGGGAGGACATGACCGGCATTGCGACCCGATGCGCCCCAACCGGGCTGGCGCGCCTCCAGCACTGCTACGGAAAGGCCCGCTTCGGCCAGGTGCAGGGCGAGAGACGACCCGGCCAGGCCAGCGCCGATGACGGTGACATCGGTGGAGATCGCTTCGGTCAGCGTTGGCCAGCCGGGAGCGATGCCCTGCGGCTTCGTCCAGCCGCTGGCGGATATCGGGACTTCGCCCCGGTCGAAGGCGGCTTTGTTCGGCATCTACTCAGTCTCCAGGGAAAGTTCGGTCAATGCGACGCAGGGGGCGTTGCGACAGAAAAGTGCGGCGAAGCTCGCCAGCAGCGTCAGCGCGCCAAGGCAGAAGACCGGCACGGCATAGCTGCGGCTCGCTTCATAGGCCCAACCCATCGCGACGGGCGCCAGCGCGCCGACAAAGCCGTTGATCGTGAAGATGATCCCCAGCATCGCGGCATAGGCGCGCTGGCCGATCATTTCAGTCAGCAGCATGGCCCCGGCCTGTGCGGGCAGACCGGCGACGCTGCCCCAAAGCATGATGAAAAGCGCGATCGCGATCCGGCCCTGCCAAAGCGGGGCACCGCCGACCCCCAGCAAGGCGAGCGTGCCCGCCGCCTGCAAGGCGAGGATGGCAGGCAGGAGGATGCGGGCGCTGATCCGGTCGGACGCCAGACCGCCGATCACCAGCCCCGGCAGGCTCATGAAATTGGTGATGCTGTAGATCGCGACCGCGTCCGCCGGATCGAAGCCGCCGTGCCGGAGATAGGCGATCAGGTTGAAGAGGATAGCGTTGAGGGACATTTGGCTGACCGTGAGCACGAAGACCAGCAGCCAATAGCCGGGCTTTTTAAGTACCTCTTCTCTCGTCAGCCCCGGCTCCGGCGCGACGTCTCCACCGGAGGTTTCGCACAGGGTGCGCGGCAGCGCATGGGCAAGCCCCGCGCAGACCAGCCCTGCCGCCCCACCGATGAACCAGAATGTTGCTCGCCAGCCCAAGGCCTCGATCAACCGCCCGCTCACCATCGGCATGGTCGCACTGGCAAGCGCGCAGGCGCCGATGAACAGCGCGATGGCGAGGCCCCTATGCCGATGAAAGCTCTGCGAGAGGACGGCGATGCCGGGGACTATCGTGGCCATGCCAACCCCAAGGCCCGCCAACGCCATTGCGGCCATGAAGGACGGCAATGCCTCGGTGAAGCCCGCCGCGATCCAGCCGCATACCGCCAGCCCGGCGCCGAGGGCGAACAGCCCGCGCACGCCGACCGTCCGCATCGCCCGGCTCACTTGCAGATTGCCGGCGCTCATGCCCAGCAGCAGCGCCACCGGCCCGGCGCCCATTTCCGTTTCGCTCCAGCGGAAATGGGGCTGCATGAGCACCATGTAGACGCTGAGCGAGGTCAGCATCCCCCCGATCAGGAGGAAGCCGATGACGGACAGGACCGCCATCACCCTCCATGGTTCAGGGGGAAGGCAGGCATCATCCTTGCCGCGTTTCACCATGATTTTCCTTCCTTCCAGACGCCGGACGCGATGGGCGATTTGTTCTTGAACAGGGTGGCCGTGGCTCGATAAGAGGGGGGCATGACGCGCGGCAGCATCCGCCCCGGAGGGCGCACGGAAAGGGTCAGGCAGACAGTGGCCGCCACCGTCTTGCAGTTCATCAAGAACGGCGAGATCGAGTTCACGATGCAGGACGTCGCGGAGCAGGCGGGCATTGCGCGCTCCACCCTTTACGCCCGCTGGCCGACGCGTGAAGCGTTGATCGTCGAAGCGCTGACAGCGCATAATGCGACCTTTCAGGTAAAGCCGCGTCGCGACTGGCGGGAACATCTGCATGTCATTGCCATCGCCTTTCGCGACTTTTCGGCGCGGCCTGACGAAATCGCCATCAATGGTTTGATCGCCCATCTCGGCTCCGGTTTCGTGAATGAGGAAACGTTGCGCCAGTGGCGCGCAATCTCGCAGGAGATGGTCGCCCCGCTGGACGCCGCCCAGCTGGAGGGCAAGATCCGCGCGGACGTGAACACGCTGATGGTGATCTCGACCCTGTTCACCTCGATCGCGGGCCTGATCGTGATTGCCAAGGACCAGCCGTCCGATGCCTATGTGCGCCAACTTGTCGACCTGCTGATTGCCGGTTGCGAAGCATGAGGGAGGGCCGCGATGGGCGCGGCCCCGTCCCGTTAATGCCTCAATAGCTGAGCTTTGCGTCCACGCCGAAAGTGCGCTTCTTCTTGAAGGAGGCGCTGCCATAGCCAAGGGCGCCGAAGTCGATACCGAAATCGATGTTGCGGTCGTTGGTGAGGTTGTCGCCCCACAAACCCAGGTCAAGCTTGCCGCCGCCGACGGCGATATCGCTGAGCGCGATGCGGGCGCGCAAAACATGATCCGGGCGTGACCGGATGTCGCGGTTGAACGGATTGATCCGGTCGAGCGTGAACCAGTAGACGGTGCTGCGATAGGAATAGTCGGCGCGCAGCGACAGGGTGCCGATGTCCAATTCATGGTCATATTGCGCGCCGGCATGGGTGTTCAGTCTGGCGGTCTGCGACATGCGCGCTTCCGACGCGACGTTGATGACTGTATCGGTCGCGGGATCGCGGTAGAGATAGTCCTTATATTTGGGCGCGGTGTAGCCGATGGAGCCGTCGATCGTCAGGCCGCGCGCCGGGATGGCGGTGAGTTCGGCTTCTACCCCGCGATAGGCGACCCGGCCCGCATTGGCGATGGTAGATGTCGCGCCGCCGGTGCCCGCCAGAAATTGCGGGATTTGCAGGTTCTTATAATCCACATAGAAGGCCGACAGGTTGGTCCGCAGGCGGCGATCGAACCATTCGGCCTTCACGCCGGCTTCATAGGATATCGCCTTTTCGGGCGCGAAGGTGTTGATCTGCGATGCGGACGGATTGATGCCGCCGGCGCGGTAGCCGCTCGATACGCGGACATAGCTCATCAAGTCCTGGCGCAGCTTGTAATTGGCGGAAACAAGCCAGGAGAAATTGTCATAGCTTACCCGCCCTTCAAGATTGGGCTGCACATCCCCGGCGAGCGTAAGCCATTTCCTGTCCCTTGTATATCGGGCACCTCCGGTCAGTTCCAGATCGCTGCCGGGTGAATAGCTGAGCTGGCCGAAGACGGCATAGGAACGCGCCTTGCCATGAAAGGCCTGTAGCGGGGAGAGGTTCACGCCCGTATCTCCGCCGGGAAGCACGAAGGTTAATTGCTGATAATTGGCTTCGGACGATTTTTCATGAAAATAGAAAGCGCCGCCGACATATTTGAACGCTCCGGATTCGCCCAGCAACTGCACTTCCTGCGAAAATTGATGCTGACGCTGCGTGGTGTAGCCGTCGTAGGGCGTCACGGGCTGCACCCCGGTCGGCAGGACGGTGCCGTCGACGAAGAGGATCGGACTTAGCGTGGACCCCAGCAACTGCCCGTTGCCAGACAGGCCGTTGGCGCCGTCCTGCCGATAGGCGCGATAGGCGGTGATCGACTTGATCGCGAGCGCGGGGACGAGCTGATAATTGAGTGTCAGGGCATGGCCGTAAACCCGCGCCTTGACACTAAAGGTCGGGTTGCCGTTCAGATCCAGCGCCGGTTGCTGTTCACCCTGCCGTAGTCCTTCCGGCCCGATCTGAAATGCTGAACCACCCAACGTCTGCGAATTTCCGTAATAGGTCCGGACGTCGTCAGTCGCGTTGACGATCTGGAAGAAAGTCGGGACGCCCTCGCGAACATTATAGTCAAAGCCGTAATTGACGGTGAGCTTGCCGAAATCGCCCTGAAGCGCCGCAGTGACGGCATCGCTGTTGAGCGCGCCGGGGTCCTTGCTCGACGGCGCCAGAATATTGTCGAAATAGCCATTTTTCTGACGATGCATGTAAGATGCGGTCGCCTTGACCGGCAGATCGCCGATCAGGCCGCTGTCGAAGCGGGCGCGAGCGAACCAGTCGTCGAACGTGCCGTAGCCGGCTTTCCCTTCAAAGCCCGCCTTGTCACTGGGCTTGCGGCTGACGAGTTGGATCGCGCCGCCGACGCTGTTGCGGCCGAACAGCGTGCCTTGCGGTCCGCGCAGCACCTCGATGCGCTCCATATCGACCAGATCGAAAATCGCCCCGGCCGATCGGGCGATATAGACGCCGTCGAGATAGATGCCGACGCCCTGCTCCGACACGGCGCTGGGCGACGCGTTGCCGATGCCGCGAATGAACACTGACGCCGCGGTGATCGATGCGGGCTGCGCGCTGATGCCGAGATTGGGGGTGAATTGCGACGTCGCGACGACATCGCGGATATTGAGCCTGTCAAGCATCTCGCCCGTCAGCGCCGTCACGGCAACCGGCGTATCCTGAAGATTTTCGCGCGTTCGCCGCGCAGTCACGACGATGGTGCCCAGCTGAGAATCGGTCTGAACCATGGGCCTTTCCGCGTGCGTTTCCGCCGCTTGGGCGGCGCAGCAAGTGACGCTCAATGCTGCGCCAGATAGCAGGAAAATGCGCGAATAATGCCGTAATATCATGAAATCCCCCTCATTTTGCGTAGCAAATCGTGTTTATCATTCTTGATTCCTTGCATGCTGGCACAAACTTTTATCTTAAACAAGACATTGTGTAGTGTTTGTGTCCCGACTATGATGATCTTCCGGCCGCCGTCGTTCGCGACGGGCTCCCGCAAATCATGAAAACTGAGAGGGAAGAGATGTCTGATACCAATGCCGCAGCCAGCTATGGCTATTGCGAAGCGCGCGTCGCTGGCCGCATCCTTTTTTGTTCAGGCCAGATCGGGACGGAGGCGGACGGGAGCGTGCCGCCCGATCCGTCTCGCCAATATGAGCTGGCCTTCGCCGCGCTTGGAGAGGTGCTGAGCCGGCATGGATGCGGAGCAGGCGATATCGTCGATCTCACCTCCTTTCACCTCGGCTATCCCGCGCATATGGATGCCTTCATGGCCGCGAAGGCCATTTTCATGGAGGGCGCAAGCTGCTGCTGGACCGCGATCGGTGTCAGCGCGCTGGGCCATCCCGGCTCGATCGCAGAGATCAAGGCTGTCGCCCTGCTGCCTCACGCCGTGTAGCGCGCACTTTCCCCCGCATTTCCATTCCTCTCCCCTTGGAGCGACCGCATGCAGTCTGGCACGGAATTTGACTATATCATCGTGGGTGCGGGATCGGCGGGATGCGTCCTCGCCAACCGGCTTTCCGCCGATCCGGACATTCGGGTCCTGCTCCTCGAAGCGGGCGGACGCGATCGCAACCCCCTGATCCACATTCCCGCCGGTTTCTTTCCGATGCTGCAAGGCGGGATGGTAAGCTGGCATTATCAGACCGCACCGCAGCAGCATCTCGACAATCGCATATTAGCCGATGCGCGGGGCAAGGTGCTCGGTGGAAGCAGTTCCATCAACGGCATGTGCTACAGCCGCGGCAGTCCCGAGATTTTCGACCATTGGGCGAGCCGGGGCAACAGCGGCTGGTCCTATGAAGAGGTGCTGCCCTATTTCAAGCGCGCCGAGTGCAGCCCCCATGGTGATGATCATTTCCATGGCGGCCGCGGTCCCCTTCCGGTCACGCGGGCGGAGATCCGCAATCCCGGCCAGCGGGCATGGATCGAGGCGGCGCAGCAGGCGGGCTATCCCTATAGCGACGATCATAATGGCGCCGCGCCGGAAGGCTTCGGTCCGTCGGAGCACACCATCCGCCAAGGCCGCCGAATGAGTACTGCCGTCGCCTATTTGCATCCGGTGCGGAGACGACGGAATCTCACCGTTCGAACGCGGGCGCATGTTACCCGCCTGCTACTGCACGGCCAGCGTGCTGTCGGCGTCGAATATCGGCGAGGCAGGGAGATGCGTCAGGTCCGTGCCGCCCGCGAGGTGATCGTCAGCGGCGGCACTTTCCAGTCCGCCCAATTGCTGATGCTATCGGGTATCGGCGCGGGCGATCACCTGAAACCGCTCGGGATCGGCACCGTCGTCGACCTCAAGGGCGTCGGCCAGAATCTCCATGACCATATCGGCACGCAGGTTCAGATCGGCTGTCCCAAGCCTGTTTCCGACTATAAATTCGCGACCAGCCCGATGCGCATGGCAATCGCCGCCCTGCGCTACATGATCACACGCGGCGGCCCGTTGGCCAACAGCGGGACCGATGCGGTGGCCTATCTGCGATCGGGCGCGTCTGGGCATGACGAACTCGATCTCAAATATTATTTCCTGCCCATGCTGTTGGGTATGGGCGGCCGGCCGGTGCGGGAACATGGCTTCACCAAGCTGGTGATCCTCACCCGGCCGGAAAGCCGGGGTGAGCTGAAGCTGCGCTCCGCCGATCCCATGGACCAACCGATCATCGATGCGAATTATCTTGCCGAGGAACGCGATCGCGACGCGTTGCGCTGCGGCATCCGGATAGCGCGGGAGATTTTTGCGCAGCCCGCTTATGCCCGTTTTCGGGGCCAGGAATATGCTCCCGGCGCCTCCTGCATGAGCGACGCCAGCCTCGATGGCTTCTTCCGCAGCACATGCAACGTCAATTATGAAGCGGTCGGAACCTGCCGCATGGGTCAGGACACGCTCGCGGTGGTGGATGAGCGGTTGCGGGTGCATGGGATCGACGGGCTGCGGGTCGTCGACGGATCGGTCATGCCGCGCATAACCACCGGCGATCCCAATGCGACGATCATCATGATGGCTGAAAAGGCCGCTGACATGATCCTGACGGGGGAATGAGGACCAAGGAAAAGATAATGTGCATCCCCTAACGGGGATAGTTCCTCAACGCTGAGCTGACTGTCTCCTGAACGCTTCATTCTTGCCCTGCATATAACCGAAGCGGGTGGCGCCTTTCGAATTACAAGCAGCCTTGCGAGCCGACAAACACGCGTAAATCGAAACGTCCGCTCTTAGAGCCCGTTTGAGAATGGGTTGATCGATTGCTGATGGTCTGATTCAAGCTCGGGATGTGGACCCGAGCGAGCCGTGGCCGAATGGCTGGATTTGAGAAGCGATCGAAGCGTTACCCGACCGACCTGACCGACGAGGAGTGGCTGTTCATCCAGCCGTTCGTTCCGCCGGTGCCGAAGCGGGGGCGCAAGCCGACGACCGACCTGCGCGATGTTCTCGATGCGCTGCGCTACCTTGCGCGGACGGGCGGCGGCTGGCGGATGCTGTCGAACGACTTCCCGCCCTGGCAAACGGTCTACTGGTGGTTCAGGCGGTTCGTCCGCCGGCTCCTGTTCCGCACGCTCCACGATGTCGCGCTGATGCTCGACCGCGAGCGCGAGAACCGGGAGCACAGTCCGACCGCAGCGGTCGTTGATAGCCAGTCGGTCAAGGCGCCAGCGGCGGAAAAGCGGGGTTTTGATGCTGGCAAGAAGGTCGTCGGCCACAAACGACATATCGCAGTCGACACCGATGGCAGGCTGCTGATGGTCAACCTCACCACCGCAGACATCTCCGACAGCGCCGGCGCCCAGGCCATCGTCGCAGCCATCCGCAAGCGCTGGCCCTGGCTCAAGCACCTGTTCGCCGATGGTGCCTATGACCGCACCCGCCTCATGGACGCGGCCGCCTATCGCGACTTCGTCCTCGAGATCGTGCGGCGCACCGATAAGGAGCCGGGCTTCAAGGTCCTGCCCCCGACGTTGGCTCGTCGAGCGAACCTTCGGCTGGATGACCAGATGGAAGCGCCTCGTCCGAGACTATGAACAGCGCCTCGACGTCTCCGAAGCCATGATCCACGTCGCACTCGGAAGCCTCATGCTGCGCAGGATCGTTCATCCATGACCATTCTCAAACAGATGGGGTGATTGGGGCTCAGCCCCGAGTCGGTGGGGTGGTTGCTCCTCGCAGCTGGTAAGACGTGGTCCGTATCGAGCGGCCACAACCATGAGGAGAAGCAACCATGCGCTATTATGCCGGACTGGATGTATCGTTGGAAGAGACTGCGATCTGCATCGTTGATGAGGCGGGAAAGGTGATCCGGGAGCTGCGCGCGACCAGTGAGGCCGATGCGCTGATCGAGACGCTGTCGGCGACCGGCCTGGGCTTCGAGCGGATCGGATTGGAGGCATGCTCGCTGTCGTCATGGCTTCATCAGGGTCTGACGCGCGCCGGCCTGCCAGCATTATGCATTGAGACGCGGGCGGCGAAGGCGGCAATGGGCGCAATGCCGAACAAGACCGACCGCAACGATGCCCGTGGCTTGGCACAGATTATCCGGACCGGCTGGTATCGAGCGGTTCATGTGAAGAGCGCGCCATGCCGATCTGCGCGGGCGTTGCTCGGCGCACGTCGCACGATGTTGAATAAGCAACGCGACATCGAGAATGCGGTACGCGCGGTGCTGCGGGAGGTCGGACTAGAACTGGCGTCTGTTGATGCCGCCATCTCCGATATCGTCGAGCCGCTGCTCGCGGTCCTTGACACGATGGCGCGCCAGATCGAGCAGTTGACGAAGCGTGTGCTGGATGCGGTCCGGGTCGAGCCGATATGTCGGCGGCTGATGACGGTGCCGGGCGTGGGGCCGCTGACCGCGCTTGCCTCCCGGTCGACGGTCGATCAGCCCGAACGCTTCCGACGATCCCGCGACGTAGGCGCTCACCTCGGCCTCACGCCCCGACGCTACCAGTCCGGCGAGACCGATATCCAGGGACGCATCAGCCGATGTGGTGACGAGCTCGCTCGCACCGCGCTCTATGAGGCGGCGCATACACTGCTGACGCGCTGCCAGAAATGGTCGACACTAAAGGCGTGGGGCATGCGCGTGGCACAGCGCCGAGGCATGGCCAAAGCGCGTGTCGCCGTTGCACGCAAACTCGCTGTTATCCTTCATCGCATGTGGAGCAACGAGGCCGAGTTCCGCTGGAGCAAGGCGCCGGCGCCCACAGCAGCATGAGGAGAAACGAACCAGTTTCCGTCTGAAGGGCGGGTAGCGATCGTTCCCATGGGGACGATGGGCGAGATGACCTCGTTGAGAGTCCGGATCCTCAGGTTCGCCTGAAGGGCGCGACACAGCTTGAGGCATCTCGCTCTCCTGACCCCATCGTGCGGCAGCCAGGCGCTGACCGCGGAGAGAAGCGAGTGATCCATGGGAATGGGCACGAATGACAGTACGAGGAAGCTGCTTGACCCAGGACGCCCCAATCAGAGAAGGCTCTTAGATGGTGCCTGCGTTTGTTCCGGCGATCATTGAAAGCCTTCGTCGATCGAGCCAGCATGCATCGAAGGGGCCGTACTCAGCTCAGCCTGTTGATGGAGTCGCGCATATGATCCACGCTGACGCTGGAATAGCGCTGGACCATCCGCAGCGACTTCCAGCCCCCCATGTTCATGATGGTAATGAGGTCTATGCCCGCCATGACGCAGTGGGACGCCCAATGATGGCGCCAGTCATGGACGGTGAAATCCACTACCCCTGCGCGCTTGCAGGCGGTGGCGTGCTGATTCTTGATCGGGTTGCCGCCGGGGATCTTCGCCTTGCTGGTGTCGGAATAGGGTTTGCCCAACCGGTTGAGGAAAACATGCCCCTTTGTCGGCTGCCCTCGCTTCTCCCAGATCGGACGCAGCACGTCCAGGACGCGGGGATGCATCGGAACGGACCGGATGACGGCATTCTTGCTGTGGTTAAGCCGGATCGATCCTTGCTCCATATCAACGCCCTCGACACCCCACGGGAGCTGCAATGCCGTCTGGATGCGTGGGCCATGGAAGGCGAGCAGGGTGATGATCGGCTGTATATGCGGTGAGTAGGCCTCGATCAGCCGGTCGCGGTCTTCCTTGCTGAGAAAGCGCACCCGTTCATTGTCGAACGGGATCGCCTTGATGCGCAAGGGCGGAAGGTCGTGCAGGTCGTGATGGACGTTGATCGCGGCCTGAAACACGGCGCGATAGCGATCCTGACCCGCCGGGTCATGGCCGGTCAGATAAGCGCGGCGAAAATGCTCCCAGGCCTGCTTGGGCTCGCGCAGGCTGAAGTCGCCGATGAGGCCATTGAGCTTGCCGATGCGCAGGATGTCGGACGGGCAGGGGGGCTTTGCCTTCGTCAGGTAGCTTTCAAAAGCGTCGGCTATTTTGCCTTGCGCCACGATCGCGGCCGGGCCGAACATCAGCCGGTGCCGCAGCTTCGTTTCATGTTCCGCCATCAAGTGCGCCGCAGCATCGCGGTCACTCGTTCCTGAACTGAACTCCTTGACGATGATCCGTTTGTTGCCGAGCGCGATTGTTCCTCGAATATGGTAAACCCGGTTCTTCCCACGGGTACGGAAGGAGAGCATGTGATCTTCTCCAGCAGCAGCTGATATTGTGACTCTGTCGCGCGCATCTTTCCGCACGCATGGATGTAGGGCACGCCATGTTTCACGAAGGTCCGGCGCATCCATTTTGCGGGATCGGTGCTGTGCATGTTCAGCCGCGACAGGATGTCACGCGGGGTTAGGAGAGTTGCCGTCGGCGTTTCGCCAGCCGCCGGTGCCCCATGCAGCGTTGTCGCATCGGCTTGGCCGCGTGACTTGGTTAGGCGACGTCTTGTCGACATGGAGAAGCCCCTTTAGCTGCCGTCGCCCGTATCGTTCGACCGAGGGCTTGCTGGCGCGCTGCGCCTTTGAGTGTGCGGCGCAACGTCCGGCAGTATATGCACAGGGCGATCAGCTCGAGCATGCCGGGGTTTGGAAGCTCCGTCTTCTTGAATGGTGGAAGTTCGGGCATCATTTGCAAGCTCCTCGGCCACTGGGCAAAGAGCTTGGCGCCTGTCGCAGGTTGAAACAGGCATCGACCAGGATTTCCGACCGTCCCCGACCCGAACTTGTCGCCAGAAGCTCAAGCCGCCTGCTCATCTCCTCGGGCAGGAACAGTTGATGCCGGGTCTTGTAGTTCTTCATCGGGCGTTGGCCTGTTCATGACGATGTCCTATGGCCGCGGGCCAGCCCCGCGCCGAGGGATGTACAAGCGATCCGCTGCCATGAATGACTATCGCTTTTCGGCGGCCTGCAAGGGAATGGTCCAGATCGGCCCAGATCGGCCCGGATTGGACTTAAATGCGTCGATAGTGGGACCGCTGCCCTGGCCGATGCTCGACGTGGACGACCGGTCTGTCCTCGCGCATGAACTTAGGGCGTGTCAGAGATGCCTATCTCCACCATAGGCGATGCGGAAAGGGTGGAACAAAGCTGATTTCGATCTTTCTCTAACCTGTTGCACCGACTTGACATTACGATAATGTGTCGTGGCGTTTTCGTTGGAAAGCGCCGAGGTTTGAGCCCCTCGCTTGGGAAGGATAGACTCGTCGCGGAAGCGGCCGGGTGGTCGATGTTATGTCCAAGCCATTTATGGCCAAAGGCATCGACACGCGTTCTCAAGCGCGGCTCAACGCCCGGTTTTATCCGGCGCAACCTCGTCTTGTGCGAGGGAGCGGCGGATGGGATCGCAAGCCGGAACAAATAGCAGGAGCAGGCCATGAGACGGCCCGCTTCGGAAATGGCGCGCCTGCCGCTGGATGAGGGCGATCCCCTGCCGCCCGGGCATGATCGTGCGACCTGCTCGCCAGACTTGCTGGCAAGCCTGTATCGGGAGGAGCGGCCCTCAATGCTGCGCTTCCTCTCGCGATGGACCGGACATGACAAGGCGGAAGATGTCATACAGCAGGTTTTCAGTCGCATGGCCGGGAGGTCGGGCCAGGAAGAGGGAGCGATCCGGGCACCAAGGGCATATCTCCGCCAGGCTGCGCGCAATGTGCTGCGCGATGAGGCCAGGGCAGCAGAACGCCATTGTGCGCATCAGCATGTCCCGATCGAGGATCATTCGCTTTCCAGCGGGGATCCCGTCGCCGCGCTGGAGGCGCGCGACCGGCTCGTCCGGATCGAGGAGGCCGTGCTGCGATTGAAGCCGTTGACCCGCGAGATATTTCTGGCTTGCCGTCTTGATGGCTATAGCTATGCCGAAATTGCCGAACGGACCGGATTGAGCGTGCGAGGGGTCGAGAAGCAGATGACCAGGGCGATCAGGCAGCTTGGAAGGCATTTGCGGGCGCATGACTGAACCCGGCGGGGCAGAGATTCCCCAATCCATCCATGAAGCTGCCGAAAAATGGCTGGCGCGGCGTGCCGGGCAATCCGATCCGGCATTGGAGCGCGATTTTGCGCTCTGGATCGATGCGGATCCCCGCCATGGCATCGCCTATGACCTCGTCAAGCGCGACTGGCAGCTTGGCACGCTGCTGAGGGAGCGTAAAGTTGGGCGGACCCGATCGCTCGGGCGTGCGCCCTTCTGGATGCGGCAAAAGACGCATGTCGCGGCTGCCGGTCTTGGTGCCGCTATTCTGCTGGGGGTGGCGTCGGTAGGTCTCCTGCGGCCGGGTGGGCCTTTTGCCATCTCCGCGGCAGCGCAGGCCGCGGTCTATGAAACGGCAGTGGGCGAGATCCGGACGATCGGCCTTGCGGACGGATCGACCGTCATCCTCGACACGGCTTCGCGGCTTCGCGTGCATTTGTCGGGCGGCGAGCGGCGGCTCAACCTCGACCGGGGTCGGGCGCGTTTCCAGGTTGCGGAGGATCAGAGGCGCGTCTTCCGCGTTCGGGTCGCGGGCGGTGAGGTGGTCGCCCATGGGACGATGTTCGACGTCAGCCTGATCGGTGGGCATCCCCTGGTTACCGTTCTCGAGGGGTCGGTGGAATTGCACCGGCCCGATACCAGCGGAGCGCCAAGGACGCTCGTACCCGGCCGGAGCATGGCATTGGATGGGCACATGACCGAGCAGGCTGTATCCAGGGCGGAGGCGCGATGGGTGTCGGGCATGCTGGCCCTCGATGCGACGCCACTTGCGGAGGCGGTGGCGGCGATAAACCGCTACAACAGGACACAGATCAGTCTGGCGGAGTCCTTTCCCATGCCGCTGCGCGTGACGGGCGCATTTGGGGTTCGTGACCCGGAAGGGTTCGCGCGCGCGGTTGCGGCCAGTTTCCATCTCAAGGTGGAGCGGCCCGACAGCCGCACAATCCTGCTGGTGGCGCCGCCGACGCAGGCGTGATCGAACATGTAAAAAAATCTGTCGGGTGTTTTTGCAAGCCGGCGTCTTCCCACTGTCCCGCCCATTGGCGGCAAGGGGGAGAAGGCTACAATGTCTCGATTTTCATTATCCGCTCTGTATCTGTCCGGCAGTATCGTCACCGCCGCGCTCGCGGCCAGTGCCCCGGCGGTGCTTGCCCAGCATTCTGCCAGCATCGCGATGGCGCTGCCCGCGCAGCCGCTTGGCGCCTCGGTTCGTGAACTGGCCCTGCGCTCGGGGCAGACAATCCTTGTCGATGCTGACCTCGTCGCAGGGGTCAACGGGCCAGCGCTGCAGGGCGCATTCACGGTAGAGGCGGCGCTGGATCGACTGCTCGCCGGAACCGGTCTTGTCTGGACCCGGGTCGAGGGCAGTATCATCATCCGGAAAGGGCGCGGGTCCAGACAGGATGGGGACGCCGACGCCGATGAGGGCGTGCGTCTCCTGGTCACGGGCAGCCGCATCCGCGGCGCGCCGATCCCCTCGCCCGTGATGGTCCTCGACAACCGGGCCATCAGGGACAGCGGCCTTGCCGATCTGGGCGACGTCGCCCGCAGCCTGCCGCAAAGCTTTGGGGGCGGGCAGAATCCGGGCGTCGGCTTCAACGTGCCGTCGAGCACCGGCGGCAATGTCGGCGGCGGGTCCTCGGTCAATCTGCGCGGCCTGGGAAGCGATGCGACGCTCACCGTGCTCAACGGTCGCCGTGTGCCTTATGACTCGGCCCGTCAGGGCGTCGACATTTCCGCGATCCCGCTTGCAGCGGTCGACCGGATCGAGGTGGTGGCGGACGGCGCATCGGCCATTTACGGATCGGACGCGGTCGGCGGCGTCGTCAACGTGATCCTCAGGCGCGACTATGACGGCGTTGAAACCCGCGCCCGCATCGGCGGATCGCCGGACGGCGGGAATTTCCAGCAGCAATATGGCGTGCTGGCCGGCAGTCGCTGGAACGGTGGCGGCGGCTTCCTCACCTATGAATATGGCCGGAATACCGCCCTCATGACGAACCAGCGCAAATATGGCCGGATCAGGCCGGACCTGACCTTGCTGCCGGCCAGTCGCCGACATGCGGTGGCGGGCAGCATCCATCAGGATGTCAGCGACAATCTGACCATCGAACTGGACGGCCTCTACAACCAGCGGACGGGCGAATTTTCCTATCCCACAAGCACTGCCGCCAATCTTTCAGTCAGCCGGATCACCCAGAGCTTTGACAGCTATACGCTGGCTTTTTCAGGCGCCGCGCGCCTCTCGCTCGGGCAGTGGGAAATCAGCCTGTCGGGCAGTTTCGGCAAGGGGCGCACCTATTTTCAGGGCGACACCTTCATCAACGACCAGTTTTCGAGCCGGGCGTTCGGTCGCTATAATAACCACACGATGACCGGCGAGATCGCGGGCGACGGCCCCTTGTTCGCCTTGCCGGGCGGGGACGCCAAGCTGGCCCTGGGTGCCGGCATCCGGGCGAATGACTTCGCAATCTTCCGGGGTGTGGGCAATATCAACAACGCCAGGCCGTCGCAGGACAGCGTCTATGCCTTTGGCGAGGCCAGTTTCCCGCTTGTGGGGCCTGCGCAGGCCGTACCGCTGATGCGTAGCCTCAGTCTCAGCGCTGCGCTTCGCTATGAGCATTATCGCGGCCTTGCCAATGTCGTGACGCCCAAATTCGGCATGATCTACGCGCCGGCCGATTTTCTCGACATCAAGGCGAGCTGGGGACGATCCTTCCGGGCGCCAAGCTTCATCCAGCTCTATTCGATCGAACAGGCCATTCTCTATCCGATCACGACCTTCGGGGGGAAGGGCTATCCCGCAGGAACGACGGCCTTGCTGATCGCCGGGGGCAATAGCGACCTCAAACCGGAAAAGGCACGCAGCTGGTCGGCCACCATGGCCCTGCATCCGTTCGACATTCCGGGCGCCTCGCTTGAACTGAGCTATTTCCACACCCGCTATGTCGATCGCATCGTCAATCCGATCCCGACGGCAGCGCTCGCGCTCGTCAATCCCATCTACGCCAATCAGATCAGCTATGCGCCAACGGCAGCGCAGCTTGCAGCGGCGATCGCCCATGCGAGCCAGTTTCTGAACGGGGCAGGCGCGCCCTATGATCCGGCAAATGTCGCCGCGATCATCAATCGCGCCAATATCAATGCCGGTCGCCAGACGATCCGGGGCATTGATGCCCAGCTTGCCTACAAGACCGGCCTTGCTGATGGGAACATCGAGATGTCGGCCAATCTCACCTATCTCGACAGCGAGCAGCAGCTTCTGGCGGACGGCCCGGTCGAGCAACTGGCGGGACGATTGTTCAACCCGCCGCACTGGCGCGGCAGGGGCATGATCGGCTGGAGCAAGGGCGGCTTCCGCACCGCGGCCACGCTCAGCACGATCGGCGGCGTCAAGGATGTGCGCTCCACCCCGGCTCTGCACATTGACGGCATGACGACGATTGATATCAGCGCCCGTTATCGCTTTGGCGAGGAAGCGGGGCTGTTGCGCGGCGTCGAGCTTGGCCTTTCGGTCCAGAATATCCTCAATACCTTGCCTTCGGTCGTCGCGACCAGCCTCTATTATGACACGCCCTATGACTCGACCAACTATTCAGCGGTCGGCCGCTTCATCGCGCTCGAACTGGTCAAGAAATGGTGAGCGTCATGGACAGGACATCGATCGCGTTGCTGGCCGCGGGCGTCGCGCTTCTCGCCTTGCCTTCAAGGGCGATGGCGGATTGCAGCGACCTGCTGCCGGTCCCCGCGCCCATGATGGAGCGACGTGCCATCACGGCGCTGGATCTGCTCGGCCTGCGCGACATCGGGCGGGGCGATGGCGCCCTTCTTGGCAACAAGAGCCCGCTCGGACTTTCACCGGACGGCAGACAGCTCGCCTTCATCCTGATCCGGGCGGAGGCATCGACCAATAGCTATTGCATCGGCCTTGCCGTGATGGATGTAAAGCCATCCGCGAAGCCGCGGCTTCTCGATCAGGGCGGAGAGTTTATTGGCGGGACCGGCGATTATCGCGGGGTCATCTTGCCGACGGGATTTCCGATCCTGCTCGCGCCGTCCTGGTCGCCCGATGGCCGGTGGATCGCCTTCCTGCGGCGGGACAAGGGTGTCACCCAACTCTGGACGGTGCGTGCCGATGGCGGTCCCGCCCGGGCCGTCACCCATTCCCCCGTCAATGTGGAGCAATTTGCCTGGGGGCCTGATGGCAGGTCGCTTATCTATGCGAGTCGGACCGGACAGCTGGCGGAGCGGACCGCATTGGCGCGCGAGGCCGTGACCGGCTTTCGTTATGATGATCGCTATGTGCCGATGATGGACGACAAGCCCATGCCGCTCGCCACGACAGCCCTGTCCCTGTTTCGCGTCGATCCGGGTGGAGGAGAGGTCCGGCCCGGCGAAGAAGGTGACCGGGCGCTGCTGGGCCCCGATCCGATCGGCTATGAAGTTCTTCCGCTTTCGGCGATGGCCGATGATGGGCGCTTTATCCAGACGGAGCATGTCACCGCCAATCCGGCCAGCCCATGGGCGCTGGCCATGTCCTCTGCGGCTGGCGTGAAAATCCCCTGTCCGGGCGAGGCCTGTAGCGGCAAGTTTGCCGGGATTTGGTGGATGCCCCATGGTGGTCCCCTGCTCTTCCTGCGCCGCGAGGGCTGGAATGACCGGTCGACGGCGCTCTACCGCTGGCGGCCTGGCTACAGTCCGCCACGGAGAATATTCGTCACAAGCGATGTCATCAGCGGTTGCGTGCTCGCAGGCAGGGATCTTGTCTGCTTGCGTCAGAGCGCGAGCGTGCCGCCCCGAGTCGTGCGGATCGATCCGGGCAACGGGCATATGGATCTGCTCTACGACCCCAATCCCGAATATCGATCCATCCGGTTCGGCAGGGTCGAGCGGCTGGAATGGCGTAATGACCGGGGCCTGGAAGTCGCCGGGGACCTCGTCCTGCCTCCCCATTATGATGGACAAGAGAGGCTGCCCATGATCGTGACGACCTATCGCAGCAACGGATTTCTCCGGGGCGCGACCGGCAATGAATATCCCATCCATCTGTTCGCCGCGAAAGGCTTTGCCGTTCTCAGCCTGGACCGCCCGCCCCATGTCGGCGCGATCAACCCGCTCAACAAGGACTGGCAAAAGCTGCTGGCGGAAAATGATCGGGACTGGGGGGAGAGGCGCAGCATGCAGTCCTCGGTCATGACCGGGGTGCAGCGCGTCATCGAGATGGGGATCGCCGATCCGGATCGCATCGGCATCACCGGCTTGAGCGACGGTTCGAGCACGGTCGGCTTTGCCCTCATCAACAGCCGCCGCTTTGCCGCCGCCGCGATCAGTACCTGCTGTCTTGAACCTTGGACCGTGAACGCCACCATCGGTCCGGCCTTTGCCCGGAAGATGCGGACGCAGGGTTTCCCGCCAGCGACGTCCGACGATCGGGACTATTGGGAACCCGGTTCGATGATCCGCAATGCCGCGTCGATCGATACGCCATTGCTCATGCAGCTGGCCGATCGGGAATATCTGACCGCAATCGACGTCTTCGCAGCCCTGCGCGAACAGGGAAAGCCGGTCGACATGTATGTTTTTCCCGATGAATATCATAATAAATGGCAGCCGCGGCACCGGCTGGCGATCTACGAACGCAATGTCGACTGGTTCCTCTATTGGCTTCAGGACAAGAGGGATGCTGATCCGCGCAAGGCGGAGCAATATGCGATCTGGGACAGGCTGCGCCAAAAGCAGCCCTTTCCTCCCTAGCCCTGGGTCTGCCCCGCCACCCATGCCTCGACATCCGCAAGATGCATGATGCGGTGATAGGCCGTGTCCTGGACGTAACCCTCGCCGTCCAGGGCATGTTCGAGCAGGGGAAGGTCAAGCAGCCCGGCGCTGCGCAAATGCCCGTCAAGCAGCATGGCGCGGATGACGCGGCGGTTCGCGGTGAAGATTTCCGCGATATAGCTGTCGGGCGTGCCCTTCGTCCTGCGGTCGACGACGGCTGCCGGCAAGCGGTCGCGAAAGGCGTCGCGCGCCACGATCCGGTTCTGGCCTCGCCTGAACCACCACCAGCTCGGTATCCGCAGGCATGCTTCCACGACGGGTTGGGTGGTGAGCGGCGTCACATGGCGCACCGGGCTCCCGATATCATTGCCCTCGGCCCAGCCCTGGGCGGCGGTGATGAGCGCGATATGGGCGGCCGTCCCTGTTTCGCTACCGCGTGGCGGCTCCAGCCATGGATGGCGCGGGGTAAGAGCCGCGTCGCTCATGAGCTGCGGGGACAGAAACTGGGTCATAGGCCGCCAGCGATAGGCCGGCGACTGGCGGAACGCGCGTGACACTGCCCGGCCAAGCACCGCCAGCGCGCTCACATCGGCCATGGCCGCGATCGACCTGGCGGTAGACCAGCCTTCACCCAGGCTCCGTCCGCGCAGGAAAGCGTCGGTCACCGGCGCGATGGACCGCAAGGAAAAGAAGACATTGTCCCCGCCGCCACCATCGATGGTGAGATCGGCTCCGCTTGCCCCGACCGCCTCTTGAAGCAGGCGGGATGTGCCCTGCATGAAACTTCGGGCGAGGGGATTGGGTTGATCCTGGGCATGGGAACGGCTGATGTCGACCATGCCGATGTCCCATTGCGCTTCGACGATCGGCGCGCCCAGATGGGATGCGACCATCCGGGCATAATGGCGTTCATCGCCAATGGCACCGAGGCTGGCGAGATTGAAACAGGTAAAAGGGCAGCCATGGCTGCCGAGCGCGGCGGCCAGCACGGAGGAATCTATCCCGCCCGACAGCATGAGCAGGGCGCGCTGCGTCCCTGTGATGCTGGCTCGCGTCGCGGTCGACACCACGCGCCGGATCAGGCGCGCGGCCTCGTTCCGGTCATCGATCCAGTGGCGCCTGCCGGCGCGATCCCACGGGTTCCACGTCTGCGTAACCCTCAGGCCACTGGGGGTGAGGTGGAGGCGGGAGCCTCCCCGCAGTTCCTTCACGCCTATGAGGCAGGTGGAGGGCGAGGGGATATCCCTGAGCGCCAGGCGGCGTAGGATGGCGGACCATTCGACCCCATGGGACGTCCACCCGGCAAGCGACAGCAGGGCCATGTCGGACGCAAGGATCATCTGATCGCCCCGCATCGCATGGAAGCAGGGCAGGCGCCCGAAGGCTGAACGCAGGACATGAAAGCCACCTGTATCATCGCGTAGGATAGCGACAAAATTACCCCAATGGTCCTGGCTGAAGCGATGAAGTCCCGACGGATCGCCGGGCGTGAAAGCCGATGGAAGGGTCGCCGGATCGCTCTTGCCGGTCGCGAAAATGGGGCCGATGACAATGCCGATATCATCGCCCAGATGCCGGATTTGTCCGCCGCCGCCTGCGACCAGCATATCGTC
>NZ_JBHIWJ010000051.1:0-27832 GCF_041987595.1 Sphingobium sp.
CCTTCCTGGCGGAACATCGCGGCGAAGCGGTGACGGCGGCAATGCTGCGGACGCTGGAACAGGCGGATTTGCGCGCCTTTCTGACGGTTCGTCGCATGGACGGGCTGGGCAATGTCTCGGCGGCGCGAGAATTGTCGGCGGTGCGCGGTTTCCTGCGCTTTGTCGGCGGCAACGACGCGCATGTGCCGATGCTCAGGGGGCCGCGGGTCAAGCGCGGGCTGCCCCGGCCGGTGTCCCCCGACGAAGCGGTCGCGCTGGCCGGGGATATTGCCGAAACGGCCCGCGAGGAATGGATCGGCGCGCGGGACTGGGCCGTGCTTTTGCTGCTTTACGGAGCGGGACTGCGCATCGGGGAGGCGATGGGGCTGACCGGGGCGGTACTGCCGCTGGGCGAGACGCTGCGGGTCACGGGAAAACGGGGGAAGACCCGGATCGTGCCGCTCCTGCCGCAAGTAAGGCAAGCGCTGGATCGCTATGTCGCGCTGTGCCCCTTCGCTGCGCAGAAGGATCAGCCGCTGTTCCGCGGGGCGCGGGGCGGGCCGCTCTCCCCTGCGCTCGTGCGGCGATCGGTGCAGGGTGCGCGGGGACGGCTGGGGCTGTCGGAGCGAACGACGCCCCACGCGCTGCGGCACAGTTTCGCGACGCATCTGCTGGGACGCGGGGCGGATCTGCGCTCACTTCAGGAATTGCTGGGACATGCCAGCCTGTCGTCGACGCAAATCTATACGCAGGTCGACGCCGCGCATCTGCTGGACGTTTACCGCAACGCCCACCCGCGGGCCTAGCCCCGCGGCTTCCATGTGATGAGTCGCCAGAGGTAAAACAGGATGGCGCCGATCACGCAGGCGGTCGCGACAGGGCCGACATATTTGTCGATGTCGCGGAAATTCTGGCCAAGAACAAAGCCCGCATAGGCCAGAATGATGTTCCAAACCAAGGCGCCGCCCGCCGTCCAGAGCAGGAATCGGACATGCCCCATGCGGAACAGCCCGGCGGGCAGCGAGATCATGGTGCGGAAAGCGGGCATGAAGCGGAAGACGAATACGACGATCTGGCCATATTTGCCGAAAATATGGTCAAGCGCCTCGACATCCTTCCATTCCAGCGTCGCCCAGCGGCCATAGCGGTCGACGATCGGCTTCAACCGGCCAAAACCCAGCACATGGCCGATCAGATACCAGAAATAATTGCCGATCATGGTGCCGGCCGTGCCCGCGAACAGCAGCCAGCCCATATCCATCCGCCCCTGCCCGACCCGGATGCCGCCGATCCCCATGATGAGTTCGGAAGGGATGGGCGGAAACACGTTCTCAAGGACCATCAGGGCGAAAATGCCCCAATAGCCGCCTGCGTCGATCAGACGGAGGACCCATTCGGTCATGATGGATCGCTGCGGTTCAGGCAGCCGTCCTTGCCGCAAGGCGGGTGTCGATCGCATCCCAGATCATGCTGCCGGTATCGGTGCCGTTGAAGGCGTCGATCGAGACGATTCCGGTGGGCGAGGTCACGTTGATCTCCGTCAGCCACTCGCCACCGATCACGTCGATGCCGACGAACAACAGGCCGCGCCGCTTGAGTTCCGGACCCATGGCGGCGCAGATTTCCAGTTCGCGATCGGTCAGTTCGGTCTTGGCGGCGGAGCCTCCGACCGCCAGGTTCGAGCGGATCTCGCCTGCGCCGGGGATGCGATTGATCGCGCCCGCGACTTCGCCGTCGATCAGGACGATGCGCTTGTCGCCCTGCGCGACGCCGGGAATGAAGGCCTGCACCATGAAAGGCTCGACCCAGCTGCTTTTGAACAGTTCCACCAGCGCCGAGAGATTCGCGCCGGACTGCCCGACATGGAAGACGGCGTTGCCCGCATTGCCATAAAGCGGCTTGACCACCACCTCGCCATGTTCGGCAAGGAAGCTCTTCACCTCGTCCAGATCGCGGGTGATCATCGTCGGCGGCATGAAGCGCGCATAGTCCAGCACGAACAGCTTTTCCGGCGCATTGCGGACGGAGGCGGGGTCGTTCACCACCAGCGTCTCCTGCTCTATGCGCTCCAGCAGATGGGTGGCGGTGATATAGCTCAAATCAAAGGGCGGGTCCTGACGCATCAGGACCACGTCGACATCGCGGCCGAGATCGAGAATCTCCGGTTCGCCCAAGGCATAATGATCGCCGTCGACCTTCTGAACCTTGACCGGACGCGCTTTCGCCAGCACGCGGCCGTCGCGATAGGTGAGGTCGGGCGCGAGATAATGATAGAGCCGATGGCCTCTCGCCTGCCCCGCCAGCATGATGTGGAAGGTCGAATCCCCCTTGATGTTGATCCCTTCCATCGGGTCCATCTGCACGGCGACGGTGAGCGGGTTGAGCTGGGTCATGAGCGTTTCGCGTTCCTTCGAGTGGCGGCCAAAAACCGGAAAGCGACTTACGCCCCGTGCCAGACGTTGGCCAGATGGCGTGGCGGACGGCCCGGCGCAAGGAGCATCACGTCGATTCGCATGTCGTCGCCCGGTTTTGCAAGGTCATAGAACAGCATTTCCGCCGCCGCCGCGACCCGCGACAGACGCCGTTCGTCGATCGCCAGATCGAGATCGGCGCCGGTCGCCCGCGCCTTTACCTCGACAAAGGCCAGCATCCTGCCGCGCCGGGCGACCAGATCGACCTCGCCCGCAGGCGTGCGCATCCGGCGCCCGACGATCTGCCAGCCTTTCAGACGAAGCCACCAGCCCGCGATGCGCTCCGCCTGCCGCCCGCGCTTTTCGGCGGCCAATTTCGCATTGAGGGGACGCTTCACCCCTTGAGTTCCAGCGCGCGGTCGTAAAGCGCGCGGCGATCGAGGCCGAGTTTCCTGGCAACCTCGCCCGCCGCCTTGGAGACGGGGAGCCGCTCCATCGCCTCCAGCAGCGCGGCGTCGGCATCCTCCGCGCTGGCGGGTGGCGCCTCGCCGGGCGGGCCGACGATGACCACGATCTCGCCCTTGGGCGGAGCATCGGCGTAGCGCGCGGAGAGTTGTGTCAGCGTGCCGGTGGCGGTTTCCTCGAAAGCCTTGCTGATCTCGCGGGAGACGGCGGCGTCGCGGTCGCCCAGATGCTCGGCCATGGCGGCGAGGCTTTCCGACAGGCGCGGGCCGCTTTCATAAAAAACCAGAGTGGCGCGCAGGCTCGCGACCTCGCCCAGCGCATCGCCGCGCGCCTTCTGTTTCGACGGCAGGAAGCCCATGAACAGGAAACGGTCGGTCGGGAGGCCCGAGAGCGTCAGCGCCGCGATCACGGCGCTGGGACCGGGCAGCGTCGTGATCCTGCGTCCCGCCGCCCGCGCATCGCGCACCAGCTTATAGCCCGGATCGGAGATGAGCGGCGTCCCGGCATCGGACAGCAGCGCGACCGATTCGCTCGCCATCCGCTCGGTCAGGCGGGCGCGGACGCCCTCGGCGCTATGATCGTGATAAGGCACCATCGGCCTGTCCGACCCGGCATGACGCAGCAGGCGTGCGCTGACCCGTGTATCTTCCACGGCGATCACATCGGCCAGCCGCAGGACTTGCGCGGCGCGGGGGCTAAGGTCTCCAAGGTTGCCGATCGGCCCCGCAACGATGTAAAGCCCTGCCTCAAGCCTAAAAGTATCAGTATCCATAAGGACGCCAGATGACAGAGACGGATGCCCCCCGGCAAGCGGACTTGTTCGCTTTGATAAAAGGGGTGGGGATGAAACGCGCCGGACGGATCCTGTTCGCAGCCACCGCGCTGCTGGTCGCCGCCTGTCAGTCGATCGTGCCCAAGGGGCCGGGTCCGGCGCAGCCCACCGGCCCGGCGCCGACCGGACCGGAAGTGACGGAAGGCCTGCCCACCGACACGCTGCGCCACCGCGTCGCGCTGCTGGTGCCGATGAGCGGTCCCAATGCCGGCGTCGGCCAGTCCATCGCCAATGCGACGACCCTCGCCTTGCTGGATACCAAGGCCGACAGGGTGCGCATCACCACCTATGATACCGGCGCCGGTGCGGCGGCGGCGGTGAACCGGGCGCTGGCGGACGGCAACAAGCTGATCCTGGGACCGCTGCTGGCGGAAGATGCGCGAATTGTGGGTCCCATTGCGGCGCGGGCCAATGTGCCGGTGATCAGCTTCTCCAACGACACCAGCGTCGCCGGGAACGGCGTCTACATCATGGGCTACAACCCCAGCCAGTCGATCGAGCGGGTGGTGGAATTCGCCAAGGGCAAGGGCCTGTCGCACTTCGCCGCGCTGGTGCCAAAGGGCACCTATGGCGAGCGTTCGGGCACCTCTCTGCTGCGCGCGGTCGAGGGCGTGGGCGGGACGGTCGTGTCGATGCAGACCTTCGACCGCAGCCCGGCTTCGATCACGGCGGCGGTCCGGAAGTTGCAGGCCTCGTCCAGCTATGACGCGCTGCTGATCGCCGACAGCGGCCGGGTGGCGATGCAGGTCGCGCCGATCGTGCGGAAGAATGGCGGCGCGACGGCGCGGCTGCTGGGCACGGAATTGTGGAATACCGACAGCGCCATCGCCGCCAGCCCGGTGCTGCGCGGGGCGTGGTTCGCCAGCGTTTCGGACGGGCTGTATCGCCAGCTCGCCACCAAATATCGGGCGCGTTACGGCAATGCGCCGTTCCGGCTGTCGGCGCTGGGCTATGATGCGGTGCTGCTGACCGTGCGGATCGCGCGCGACTGGAAGCCGGGCACGACCTTCCCGGCGGCGCGACTGCGCGACGCCGGCGGCTTTGCCGGGATTGACGGGGCGTTCCGCTTCGGGCGCGACGGCATCGCCGAACGCGCGCTGGAGGTTTCGGAAATCGCGGCCGGAACCTTTACCGTGGTGGCCCCCGCGCCGCGGGCGTTCGCGGAGTAAGGGATCAGCCCCTGATCCGCCCTGTGGGCAGGATCAGGGGCCAGTCGCCATCAGGGTCGATACAGGCGGAAATGCCATAGACGCGGGCGAGGCTCGCCTCGGTCAGCACATCGAGCGGCCCGCCGTCGGCCACAGCCCGGCCGCGATCCATCAGCACCAGCCGGTCGCAATAGCGCGCCGCCATACTGAGGTCATGCAGCACGGCGACGACGAGCGAACCGGCGGCGGCCTCCAGCTTCAACAGATCCATTACATCGATCTGATGTCCCGGATCGAGCGCCGCCAGCGGCTCGTCCGCGATCAGTGCAGGGGCGCCCACGGCCAGCGCACGGGCCAGCAACACGCGGGCGCGCTCGCCGCCCGACAGCTCGGTCGCCACCCGCCCCTTGAGATGCAGCACATCGGCGCGCTTGAGGGCCGCGTCCACCCGTGCCTCATCCTCTGCGGACAGGCGCGACAGCGGCCCCAGATGCGGCATCCGGCCCAGCGCCACCAGCCGCTCGACCGCCAGCGGCCAGTGCAGTGTCTGGCCCTGCGGCAGATAGGCGATGCGTTTGGCGATCTCGCGCCGGGTGAACCGGCTGCTGTCGGCGCCGTCGATCAGGACGGATCCGCTTTCCCGTTTCACAAGGCCCAGCATGGCGCGGATCAGCGTCGACTTCCCCGCGCCATTGGGACCGATGATGCCGACCAGCTGGCCCGGCTCCAGCGCAAGATCCACGCCGCTGACCGCCGCATGGCTGCCAAGGCGGACGGAGAGGCCCTGCGTGCGGATCGTCACCATAGCCGCCGCTCCCGCATCAGATGGATCAGGAATATCGGCACGCCCAGCAACGCCGTCAGCACGCCGAGCTTCAGTTCGCTGCCGGTCGGGATCAGTCGCACGCCGATATCCGCCAGCGTCAGCAGCACCGCCCCGCCGAGCATCGAAGGCAGCAGGATCGCCGAGGGCGAGCGATCAGTGAGTGGCCGCACCAGATGCGGCACGATCAGCCCGACAAAGCCGATGGCGCCCGACACCGCCACCGCGCCGCCCACGCCGATGGCGACGCCCAGCATCATGCGCAGGCGTGCCCGGCGAAGATCGATGCCCAGCGCCTGCGCGCCGTCCTCACCCAGCGTCAGCGCGTCGAGCGTCCGGCCATCCGCGATCAGCAGCGCCGCGCCCACGGTCACGCAGGGCAGCGCGATCCAGACATGGCTGTAGCTGCGATTTTCAAGGCTCCCCATCAGCCAGCTCATGATCTCCATCGCCGCGAAGGGATTGGGCGAGAGGTTGAGCGACAGGCTGATCCCCGCCCCGGCAAGCGTCGCTATGGCGATGCCGGCGAGGATGAGGGTGAGTGGACTTTCCGCAGGACCAGACAGCAGGAACAGGGCGCCGATCCCGATCAGGCCGGTCAGGATCGCGAGAGCCGGGAGCGCTAGCGGATGCGCCTGCGCCAGCCCAAAATAGAGCGCGCCGACCGCGCCCAGCGCCGCGGCATTGGACGCTCCCAGCACCGAAGGTTCGGCCAGCGGATTACGCAGATAGCCCTGCAAGGCCGCGCCCGACAGGCCCAGCATGGCGCCGACGATCAGGCCCAGCAGCATGCGCGGCAGGCGCAGGTCGAGCAGGATGGCGCGGGCCACCTCATCCCCGCCTCCGCACAGGACCGCCACGATACGCGCCGGGGATAGCGACACCGCGCCCAGCGCAACCGAACCGAGCGCCGCCAGCAGGAGCAGCGCGACCTGCGCCGGGATCAGCAGGGGGTGGCGGCGGACGCTCACGCTTTGCCTGCCCGACGGAGCTTGCTAAAGGCGGGGCCATGCGAGGCTACAGAATGATCGCGGCGCTCTGCGCGCTCGGGCTGATGGGGGCCGCGCCCGCGCCGCCCCGGCATATCGTCTCGCTCAACACCTGCGCGGATCAATATGTGCTGGCGCTGGCCGATCCGGGACAGATCGCCGCGCTCAGTCCCTATGGCCACGACCCCGAACTGTCGGCGGCGGTCGACAAGGCGCGGGCGCATCGCACGCTCAGGCGCCCGGCCGAGGAAGTGCTTGCGATCCGGCCCGATCTGCTGATCGGCTTTCCGATGGGCGACAGCGTAGTCGGCGCGCCACCGGGGCAATGGCATAGTTTGGGGCTGGCGAGCGCGGACAGCTATGCGATGATCCTGACGCAGATCCGGCAGGTAGCGGCGGCGGTCGGCCATCCGGAGCGGGGGGAAGCTTTGATCCGGGCCATGAACCGCGACCTTGCCGCCCTGCCCCGCGCCCGGCGCGGCGGCATCGCGGCCTATTATCAGCGCCGCGGCTATATGACGGGCACCGGCACGCTGGTCGATGATCTGATGAAGCGGGCGGCCCTCGTCAATCTGGCGGGAAAGCTGGGCAAGCCATCGCTGTCGCAGCTTTCGCTGGAGGAGATGGTCGCCGCCCGGCCCGACTGGCTGATCGTCGAAAGCGGCAGCGAGAAAGTCGTCGATCAGGGGACGGAGATGCTGCACCATCCGATCCTGCGATCCATCCCCCGCATCCGCGTGCGACAGGCATGGACCGTGTGCGGCGGCCCCGCTTATGTCGAGGCCGCGCGCTCCATCATAGCGCAGCTGAATGCTGCGCCACGCCGATGAACGATCAGAAACCGACACGCACGCCACCAAAGGCCGAGCGGCCATAGGTGCCATAGCCATAGACGGTGGCGTATTCCTCATCGGCCAGATTGTCGATGCGGCCGTAGATTTCCAGATTCTCCATGACCGGGAAGGATGCCCGAACGCCCAGCAATGCGTAGCCGTCCAGCCGCACCGCATTGGTGGCGTCGTTGAAGCTGTCGCCCACCATGGTCAGCGTCGCGCCGGTCGACAGGCGGAAGGGCCAGACATAGTCGGCCGATACGCTGACCGCATTGGCGGCGCGGCGCGGCAGGCGGGCATCGGTGTCGCGATCCCGCGCATCGACATAGCTGTAGGCCGCCGTCACGGTCAGCGCATCGACGGGCTTCAGCGTCAGCATCGCCTCCACGCCCTTGGCCCGCGTGCGGTCGAGATTGCCGTAGATCGACGTGGCATAATCGAAATTGATCTGGTTGCGGGTGTCGCGCAGGAAGGCCGTCAGCGAGAGCATCACGCGGTTGCCGTCCAGGCTCTGGTCGAAGCCGATATCATAGCTTTGCGAGCGTTCGGGCTTCAGCGCATTGTTGCCGCTGAAACTGTCGTAAAGCTGATAGAGCGAGGGCGCCTTGAACCCCTCGCCATAGCTGGCGCGAAAATTGGTCGCGCCGCCATTGGGGGTGTAATTGGCGTTGGCGCCGAAGGTGGTCGCACCGCCGAACTGGCTGTGATCGTCATGCCGCACGCCGCCGGTCAGCGACAGGCCCGCGATCGGCTTCACCACGGCGAGGGCATAGACGCTGTCGATATTCGCCCTGGCCTTGCCGACGACTTTATCCCCCGTGAAGAAGTCATAATAGAAGAAATCATAGTCCGGCCGTTCATGCTCGTAGCCGAAGACCAGCTTCGCCTGATCGACCGGCTGATAGACGCCCTCATATTCGAAGCGCAGATTGGTGCCGGAATAACCATAGTCCGGCGCGGTGCCGCGCACGAAATAATAGTCGCGGTCGTTGCGGAACCAAGTCACCGCCGCCCGATTGGTCAGCCTGCCGTCGAACAGCGACAGGTTAAGACCCGCATAGCCGACATATTGGTCGAGCTTGCTGGCGTCGCTCGTGTCCATCGGCGCTCCGAAGAAGACGTCGGTGTCAAGATCGGCATGGATATAATAGCCGCGCAGGTCGAGGCTCAGCGCATCGCTGAAGTTGAGCTTCAGCTTGGCGTTGGTGGCGATATTCTCGTACCCGTCCTTTTCAGCGCCGTTGGCTGCGGCGGAAATGCCGTCGGTTTTGAACCAGGCGACACCCACTCCGCCCGACGCGATCCCGGCCGTGCCGGAAATATCGGCCTTGGCGTTCAGCGTATCGGCATAGCCATAATCTACCGAAGCATTGCCGCCGAAACCCTCCGCCGGCGACCCGGTCAGGATGTTGACCACCCCGCCGATCGCCTGACTGCCATAGACTACCGAGTTGGAGCCGCGCAGCACCTCGATCCGGCGGATATTGCCGGTCAGCAGGTTGCCGAAATCATAGGCGTCGCCAATGCCGCTCGGGTCGTTGACCTTTACCCCGTCGATCAGCACCAGCGTCTGCGTCGTCTCCGCGCCGCGCAGCGAAATGCCGGTGACGCCGCCGACCGGATCGGCCCGGTTGAACCGGACGCCCGGCGTGGTGGCGAGCAGGTCGGCGATGCTGACGCTCTGGCGGGTCTGGATCGTGTCGGCATCGATAACCGTCACGGCCTGACCCACCTCGTCGCGGGGCTGTTCGATGCCGATCGCGGTGATGATGATCTCCTCATCCGCCTGCGCCAGGGCGGGGTGCGCTGCCAGCAGCGCCGCGATGGAGATGGTGGCTTTCAACATTGTCTTTATTTCCCTGAGCGCCATTGCGACTTGGCTCAGGGCGTCCGCGTGGCGCGGCCGGACAGGGGAGCGGCAAGACGCCAGTGCCCTTCCCCACACCGATGCGGCCCTGCGCCGCTGCGTCGCTCAGACGGAAAACCGTGCCATGGCCGATCCCTGGACCAGGGCAAGAGCGACCAGACGCCGGCAGGTCTCCTGGCTTGCGGGTCAATGCGGCGATGCACGCCTTCCCGGACGTCATTGTCCAGTGGCCGGGCAAAGCCCATGTGCATCGCGCTCGCCGCTTACAGTTGCAGGGACAGCAGGGGATTTGCACCCCATTCCCATTTTCAGCCCTATCGGGCACCGGCGCGATCTTCTTTGCGGGCGGGATTTGCCCCCGCTCACGCCGCGCGCCATAAGGGAAAGCGAGAGCCATGCCAAGGGGAACGAAACGGTCCTTGCCGATCGGTTCCGGTGCGATTGTATGGGCGATCATGGAAGGAGACCGCATGTCCGATCGCTTCGCCATCACAACCGCCGATGTGGAGGATGCCGCGCGAGTCATTGCCCCTGCCGCGCTGCGCACGCCGCTGCTGGAGAATGCGGCGCTGAACGAACGTTGCGGCCGTCGCGTGCTGGTGAAGTTCGAAGGGGCGCAGCATAGCGGATCGTTCAAGTTCCGGGGGGCCTATAACCGGCTGGCGCGGCTGGATGCGCAGCAGCGCAAGACAGGCGTGGTCGCCTGGTCCTCCGGCAATCATGCGCAAGGGGTCGCCTTCGCCGCGCGGCTGCTGAACATCCCCGCGACCATCGTGATGCCGGCCGATGCGCCCGCGATCAAGACGGCGAACACGCGGGCGCTGGGGGCGGAAGTGGTGCCTTATGACCGCTTCGCCGAAAGCCGGGAGGAGATCGCCACAGCGCTGGCGACCGGGCGCGGGGCGGTGCTGGTGCCCTCCTTCGACGATCCGTTCATCATGGCGGGGCAAGGGACGATCGGTCTGGAGATTCTGCGGCAGGCCGAAGAGATGAACGCAGCCGTCGGTCAGATACTGGTCAATTGCGGCGGCGGCGGCATGGTTTCAGGCATTGCCACGGCCGTTAAGGGCAAACGGCCCGACATCGCCATCCATGCCGTCGAGCCGGCAGGTTTCGACGACACCGCCCGCTCGCTGAAAAGCGGCAGGCGGGAAAGCGTGTCGCCCGAAGCGCGCTCGATCTGCGACGCCCTGCTCTCGCCCTCGCCGGGCGCGCTGACCTTTCCGATCAACCATGCGCTGCTGGCAGGCGGCCTCACGGTCAGCGACGATGAGGTGCGCGATGCGATGCGCTTCGCCTTCTCCTCCCTGAAGCTGGTGGTCGAGCCGGGGGGCGCCGCGGCGCTGGCGGCGATGCTTGCGGGGCGGGCGCCGCAGGTCGAGGGTGCGAGCGTGGTCGTGATCTCGGGCAGCAATGTCGATCCGGACAGCTATGCCCGGATCATCGCGGGCGGCGAATGATGCGGCTGTTGGGCGCGGTTTTGGCGGGGGGCCGGTCCAGCCGGTTCGGCGGCGACAAGGCGCTGGCGGTGTGGAAGGGGCGAACGCTGTTGGAACATGCCGTGGCCTCGCTGGCGCCGCATGTCGAAACGGTGGTGATCTGCGGCCGCGAGGGCGGGCTGGCCGACCGGCCCGCCCCGGACATGGGGCCCTTGGGCGGGTTGAACGCCGCGCTGCACCATGCGGCGGAGCAGGGTTTCGGCGCCGTGCTGACGACCGGATGCGACATGCCGGTCTATCCGGCGGAGCTTGCCCAAGCGCTGGCGGGAACGGGCGCGGCGGTGCTCAAGGGGCAGCAACTGATGGGCTATTGGCCTGCCTCGCTCGCCCCCTTGCTCGACGCGCATCTGGCGCAGGACAATAGCCGCTCCATCTATGGCTGGCTGGAGCGGATCGGCGCGCGGATCATCGAGCGGCCCGAATGGGTGTTGCCCAATATCAACCGGCCGGAGGATCTGGCCGGACTCATCCTTAAGCCCTGATCCTCAGGCCCTGACGGCGGCGCCCGCCATGATGTCCGCCGGGACATGCGTTCCCCCAACCGCCTCGCCGATCAGCAGCAGGGTCGGGTCTTCGTCGCTGATCGTCTGAACCAGAAAGGCCAGGGCGGAAAGCTTGCCCCGGATCAGCCGTTCGTTGGGCAGGGAGACGTTGACCGCCACCATGACCGGCGTTTCGGGATCGCGCCCGGCGGCGATCAGCGAGCGGCTGATTTCACCTGCCGCCGCACGGCCCATATAGATGCCGAGCGTGCTGCCGGGGCGTGCCAGCGATTCCCAGTCGAGCTTCAGCGACTCGCCGGCCTTCAGATGCGCCGTCACGAGCGTCAGTCCACGCGCCACCCCGCGCAGGGTGAGCGAAGCGCTGCCGCTGGCGGCCGCCGCGCTCGCCGTGGTGATGCCGGGGCAGATGCGGAAGCGGATGCCGTCGGCGGCGAGATGTCCCACCTCCTCCGCCGAGCGGCCGAACACCGACGGGTCGCCGCCCTTCAGGCGAACGACGCGCTTTCCTGCCTTCGCTGCGGCGAGCAGCAGATCGTTGATGCTGTCCTGCGCCTTGCTGTGGCGGCCGGAGCGCTTGCCGACGCTGACCCGTTCCACGCCGTCAGGGATGAGGTCGAGCACGCCCGGCCCCACCAGCGCGTCGTAGAAGACGATTTCCGCCGCCGCGATCAGCTTTTCCGCCTTGCGCGTCAGCAGGTCCGGGTCGCCGGGACCTGCGCCCACCAGCCAGACTTCACCGGGGGCGATAAGTTCATTCGGCTGCATGGAGCGTCTCCTGCGTGCTTTGGGCAAGAATATTGGCGATGGCGGGGCGGCAGGACCCGCAATTGGTCCCGGCGCCGAGCGCCTTGCCGACGGCGGCAACGTCGACCAGCTCCTGTTCGCGGATGGCCGCGACGATCTGGTTGAGGCCGATGTCGAAGCAGACGCAGATGGTCGCGCCCTTGTCCGGCTGGTTGCCGGGCCCGCGCGCCGCAAGAACGGAGCCGCCCACCCCCTCGGCTTCCAATTGCCGGATCAGCCAGTCGCGCGAGGGCAGCAGGCCGGTGCGGGTCATGAACAGCACGCCGTTCAGCCTGCCCCCGCTGATGGTCGCGATCCGGCGGGTACCGCGCGAGGCGTCCATGGCTTCGACGCGGTCGCCCTTGGGCAGAAAGGCATCGAGCCGCGCCGGATCGCCATTGCCGGCAATCTCGTAGAGCGCGCCGCCCGGCACGGTGATCCGCGTCGACCAGAGGCAGGGCAGCTTCACCGGCTCATCCCCGCGCAGGATCAGGAAGCCCTTCCACTCGGTCGCGACCTTCTCGACGCTGGCCGGAGTGGCCTTGAAACCCGGCTGACCCGAATGGGGGTCGACCAGCGGACGCGGCAGCAGGCCGGTGCGGCCGCCGGTCGACATCTGATCGGTCCAGTGGATCGGGGTGAAGATTTCGCCGGGCCGCTGACCGTCGCTCAAGGCGACGCGAAAGATGCTGTTGCCCTGAGCGGTCTGCACGCGGGCCAGATCGCGGTCGGACAGCCCCAGCTGCTCCGCATCCTGCGGGTGGATTTCCACCAGCGGTTCCTCGCGATGGCGGGCGAGCTTGGGCGAGAGACCCGTCCGGCTCATCGTATGCCACTGGTCGCGATAGCGGCCGGTGTTGAGCGTCATCGGCCACTGTCTGAGCGACTCCTGAATCTCCATCTGCTTCGTCAGGACAAAGCGCGCCCTGCCGTCGGGCGTGGAGAATCGCCCATCGCCGAAGGGCTTCTCCCCTCCCCAGCGGAACGGCTCCATGGCGTCGTAGGCGTCGTTGCCGATGGTTGCCTGGCGGCGCAGGTTCAGCACCCGCTGGCCGTCATTCTGATAGGCCGTCAGGCGGGCATGTTCGCGCCAGATGTCGGCTGGCCGGTCATAGGCGAAGGCATTGCGCCAGCCCATGCGGCGTCCGACTTCCTTGACGATCCACCAGTCGGGCTTCACCTCGCCCGGCAGCGCCAGGAAGGGACGCTGCCGGCTGATGGTGCGGTCCGAATTGGTGACGGTGCCGTCCTTCTCGCCCCAGCCGGCGGCGGGCAGGCGGACATGCGCATGGGTGGAGCTGTCGGTGTCGGCCATGATGTCCGACACGACGAGAAAGGGCACCGTTTCCAACGCCTCGCGCACGCGGCCCGCATCGGGCAGCGAGACGGCGGGGTTGGTCGCCATGATCCAGAGCGCCTTGATCCGGCCTTCGTTGATGGCGCGGAACAGATCGACGGCCTTCAGGCCCGGCTTGGTCGCCATGGCCGGCGCGGCCCAAAAACGACCCACCCGCTCCACATTTTCCGGCGCGAAGTCCATATGCGCGGCCAGCGTCGAGGCCAGCCCGCCGACTTCGCGCCCGCCCATGGCGTTGGGCTGGCCGGTGATCGAGAAGGGCGCTGCGCCCGGCTTGCCGATGCGGCCGGTGGCGAGGTGGACGTTGATGATTGCATTGACCTGATCGGTGCCGCGGATCGACTGGTTGATGCCCTGACTGAACATCGTGACGGTGCGCGGGGTCGCGGCGAACAGCCTGTAAAATTGTTCCAGCAGCGCAGGTGCGATGTCGCAGGTCTTTGCCGTGGTCCAGAGGTCATGGCCGGTGCGGATATGCTCCCAGAAGCCGTCGGGGGCATTCACATGATCGGCAACAAACGCCGGATCGGTGATCCCCTCCGCGTCGCACCATGCCAGCAGGCCGTTCATCAGCGCGACGTCAGTGCCGGGCTTCACCGGCAGATGCAGGTCCGCGCCTTCGCAGGTTTCGGTGCGGCGCGGATCGATGACGACCAGCTTTGTGCCGCGTGCAGCGCGGGCGGCCTGGATACGCTGATAGACGATGGGATGGCACCAGGCGGTGTTGGAGCCGACCAGCACGATCAGGTCGGCTTCGTCCAGATCGCCATAGGTGGCGGGCACCACGTCTTCGCCGAACGCCCGGTTATGCCCGGCGACCGCGCTCGACATGCAGAGGCGCGAATTGGTGTCGATGTTCGCCGAACCGATAAAGCCCTTCATCAGCTTGTTGGCGACATAATAGTCTTCGGTCATCAGCTGGCCGGAGACATAGAAGGCCACGCTGTCCGGGCCGTATCGCTCGACGGTGTCGCGGAATTTCTTCGCCACAAGGTCCAGCGCCCTGTCCCAGCTTGCCCGTCTGGCGCCGATCATGGGGTGCAGCAGGCGGCCGGTCAGGCCCACCGTCTCGCCCAGATGCGTGCCCTTGGAACACAGGCGCCCGCCATTGGCCGGGTGCGCTCCATCGCCCCGGATCGTGACCGACCGGTCGCCGGTCGGCGTGGCCGAGATGCCGCAACCGACGCCGCAATAGGCGCAGGTGGTGCGGATGGCCTGAGTCATGTCCTACCTCTCGATCCGAAAGAGAGAGAATGGGGTGGAGGCGCGTGCCGCAAGGGATGGCCAGCACGCCGCCTCCACCCGGGTTCCCGCCGGCAAGAGCGGGAACCGCAAGCTCACGCAGCCGCCCTCAGCGAAGCGGGGCGGGCGATCAGAATGCGACCGCCTTCCTGCCTGACCTCGATGGTCGGCGTGCACCCTTCGTCCGCGCCCTGAGCCTCGCCCGTCCTGAGGGCGATGTTCCAGTTGTGCAGGGGGCAGGCGACGCTATGGCCGTGGACGATGCCCTGACTGAGCGGTCCCTTCTTGTGCGGGCATTCGTTGACCAGCGCGAAGACATGGTCGTCGCCCGTGCGGAACACGGCGATTTCCTTTTCCCCCGCGATCTGAACGGTACGGGCGCCGCGCTGGGGAATGTCGGCCAGCGTTCCGATGTCGATCCAATCGGTCATGTCGTTCACTCCGCAGCGATGGCGATGGGTTCAAGCGGCTGGTGCAGTTCGGCGTCAGCACCGGCTGCGCGCTGCGCCCAGGGATCATCCTGAGAGAAGCTCTGCGAATAGAGGAACCGGCTGCGGAGCGCCTCGCGGCCTGCATCGTCTTCCACGATCCGGCTCTTGATATATTCGACCCCCACGCGCTCGATCCACGGCGCGGTGCGTTCCAGATAGCGCGCTTCCTCGCGATAGAGCTGGGTGAAGGCGGCGCAATAGTCCATCGCCTCCTGCTCGGTCGCGACCTTGCACAGCAGGTCGGTGGCGCGGACATGGATGCCGCCATTGCCGCCGACATGCAGTTCATAGCCGGAGTCGACGCAGACCACGCCGAAATCCTTGATCGTGGCTTCCGCGCAATTGCGGGGGCAACCCGACACCGCGATCTTGAACTTGTGGGGCATCCACGATCCCCAGGTCATCCGCTCGATCTTGACGCCAAGGCCGGTGGAGTCCTGCGTGCCGAAGCGGCACCATTCCGATCCGACGCATGTCTTCACCGTGCGCAACGACTTGCCATAGGCATGACCCGACACCATGCCAGCGGCATTGAGGTCGGCCCAGACGGCGGGCAGGTCTTCCTTCTTGATGCCGAAGATGTCGAGCCGCTGGCCGCCCGTCACCTTCACCATCGGGGCATCATATTTCTCGACCACGTCAGCAATCGCGCGCAGTTCGCGCGGATTGGTGAGGCCGCCCCACATACGCGGCACGACCGAGTAGGTGCCGTCCTTCTGGATATTGGCGTGCATCCGCTCATTGACGAAGCGGCTCTGCTGGTCGTCCTGATATTCACCGGGCAGAGCGCAGAGCAGATAGTAATTGAGCGCCGGGCGGCAGGAGGAACAGCCGTCAGGCGTCGACCAGTGCAGCTTCTGCATCACCTCGGGGATGGAACGCATATTCTGCGCCACGATCTCACGGCGGACATCGTCATGGCCAAAGCTGGTGCATTTGCACATCGTCTTGGGACCAGACTGCACGTCATCGCCCAAAACTACCGCCAACAGGTTTTCGACGAGACCCGTGCAGCTGCCGCAGCTGGCCGAAGCCTTGCAAGTGCCGCGCACCGCGTCGAGGCTGCATGCGCCCTTTTCGATGCAGGCAACGACCTGGCCCTTGCTGACGCCGTTGCAGCCGCAAATCTCGGCATCGTCCGAGAGCGCCGCAACGGCCGCCTTAGGGTCCAGCGCGCCCCCTCCCGAGGCGAAGGCCTGACCGAAGATCAGCAGGTCGCGGATTTCGCCGACATTCTCGCCGCGCTTGAGCAGGTCGAAATACCAGCCGCCGTCCGCCGTATCGCCATAAAGCACCGCGCCGACGACCTTGTCGTCCTTGACGACAACGCGCTTGTACACGCCGCGCGAGGCGTCACGCAGGACGATGTCCTCGCAGCCCTCGCCCCCGGAGAAATCACCGGCGGAGAAGACGTCCAGCCCGGCCACCTTGAGCTTGGTCGAAGTAACCGAGCCCTTGTAGCCCGTGTGCTGGTCGGTGAGGCCGTCGGCCAGGCTGCGGCACATGTCCCACAGCGGCGCGACAAGGCCATAGACATTGCCGTCATGCTCGACGCACTCGCCAACTGCGAGCACATCGGGGTCGCTGGTGACCATGTGATCGTCGACCTTGATGCCGCGGTTGACCTCCAGCCCGGCTTCACGCGCCAGAGCCGTCGAGGGACGGATGCCCACCGCCATGACGACAAGGCTCGCCGGGATTTCCCGGCCGTCCTTCAGGCGCACACCCTCGACCTTGCCGTCGCCATAGATGGCTTCGGTATTGGCGCCGGTCAGGATGGTCTGGCCGCGTGCTTCGAGCGCACTCTTGAGAAGCCAGCCCGCAGCTTCGTCGAGCTGCCGCTCCATCAGCGTGTCCATGAGGTGGATGACCGTCACCTTCATGCCCCGCAGCGTCAGGCCATGCGCGGCTTCCAGTCCAAGCAGACCACCGCCGATCACCACCGCGTCTCCGCCCCTATCGGCGGCTGCCAGCATGGTGTCGACGTCCTTCATATCGCGGAAGCTGATGACGCCGGGCAAATCCTTGCCCGGAACCGGGATGATGAACGGGTCGGAACCCGTTGCGATCAGCAGCTTGTCATAGCCGACGGTGCGACCCGATTGGCTCGTGACGGTCTTCGCGGCGCGGTCTATGCCCGTCACCGGATCGCCCGCGATCAGCTCGATATTGTTTTCCGAATACCATTCGCGGCTGTTGATGATGATGTCATCGAAGCTCTTTTCGCCGGCCAGAACCGGCGAGAGCATGATGCGGTTATAGTTCACATAAGGTTCTGCACCGAAGATGGTGACGCGATAGCGCCGCCCGCTTTGCCCAGGCTTGTCCCGCGCCAGCAGTTCCTCAACCGCGCGACAACCGGCCATGCCGTTGCCCACGACAACCAGATGTTCCTGAACATCCTCGGACGGCACGAAGATTTCCTCTTCGTTCGCCGTTTCGGGTCCGTTGTTCTGAAAATCCATCCCTTGACTCCAGAATAAAAAAAAGCCGCCATCCGGACCCATGGGCTTCGAACCCAGAGGTCTGGATGGCGGCCTTGCCATCATGTGCGCCTTGATGATCCGTCCCTGGACCACCGCAGCTATGCAGGAAGGACAACCCTGTCCTTTGCATTGCAGCATATTCTTCTGACGATTCGCGTCAAGCGATTCCTCGCGGCACGATGTATTTTTCCTTCAACCCACCGCCGCCTCTCGCAAACGCAACAAAGGGCGGCGGCCTTATCGCGGGCCGCCGCCTCCCCTCCTGACAGACCGCGATCGGATCAGATGCGCGCCGCGCTCGTCCATGTCGTGCGCCAGCGGACACGGACCAGCAGGATGCCGACGAAGGCGACCAGAGCCAGACCCGCGAAGATCAGGAAGCCCGGAGCGAAGCTGCCGGTGAACTGCTTGGCGATACCCAGCGACGACGCCAGATAGAAGCCGCCGATGCCGCCCGCCATGCCGACCAGGCCGGTCATGACGCCGATCTCTTCCTGAAAGCGCTGCGGAACCAGCTGGAACACCGATCCATTGCCCACGCCCAGCGCCAGCATCGCGGCGACGAAGAAGCCAAGGGCCGAGAACAAAGTCGGCGCAAAAGACACGCAGGTCAGAGCCAGAGCGGCAGCGATATAGACGATCATCAGCGCCCTGATGCCGCCGATCCTGTCAGCCAGCGCGCCACCCATCGGACGGATCAGCGACCCGGCGAACACGCAGCCCGCGGTGCAATAGCCCGCGACCACCGGGGTCAGACCGAACTGATCGGTGAAGTAGATCGGCAGCGAGGCGGCCAGCCCCACAAAACCGCCGAAGGTCACGGCATAGAAACCCATCAGCCACCATGCGTCGGCGCTCTTGAGCGGGTGGAAATAGTCCACCAGCTTTTTGGGCGCAGGCGCGTTGGGCGAATTCTTCGCCATGATCATGTAGAGGACGAACACGATGGTCAGTGGAATGCAGGCAAGGCCCAGCACGGAGTTCCATCCGAATGCCTTGGCCAGCATCGGCGCGAACAGAGAGGCCAGCACTGTGCCGGAGTTGCCCATCCCTGCAAGGCCCATGGCCTTGCCCTGATGCTCGGCCGGATACCAGCGGCTGGCAAGAGGCAGCGCGATCGCGAAACTTGCCCCCGCAAAGCCCAGGATCACGCCCAGCGCCAGCGTGCCGCCGAAGCTGTTGACGCCCATGAACCAGGCGGTGAAGAGGCCCAGAATGACGATCACCTGACTGATCGCGCCGGCCTGCTTGCAGCCTATGCGATCGACCAGCAGGCCGTTCACCACCCGCAGCAGAGCGCCAGCGAGCGTCGGCACCGCAACCATCAGGCCCTTTTCCGCCGGCGTCAGGCCCAGCGTCTTGGAGATGGAGGGGGCCAACGGCCCCAGCAGCACCCACACCATGAAAGCGAGATCGAAGTAGAGGAAAGCGGCGATCAGGGTCGGTACATGCCCGGCCTTCCAGAAACTGGTCTGGCCGGCCTCCCCTTCGCCTTCCGGGCGATCCCAATAAGCAGTTGCCATGATGACGTCCCTCAATCTTGTGAAATGGACACGAAAAAAGCCGCGTCCGGACCTCGCTCATCACGAAATCCGGCCAGCGGCTTTGCTGTAAAATCGAAAGGAGAGCGCCATCCCAACCCCGGGCAGGCTCATCCTGTAAAACGCGCTTCGTCGCGCGACCCTTATCTTATCTCGCGATTCGCCTCATGTTGCAAGGCACAAAATTTGCGCGCGTCCAGAGCGGCCGCGCATCAAAAACTGGCGAGGAAATCCTCGATTTTCTCGGGATCGAACACCCGCCCGTCGAAAAAGCGGTCGGGTCCCAGCGTCAGTTCGCCCCGCTTCGACCCCACGGCCAGCGGAGAGGCCACCGCCCCTTCCAGCTTCATGCTCGCGCCCGGCAGGGGCACGTCGCTGTCCGCCAGCGCCCGGCGGAAAATGTCGGGCCGGAACACGGCGGCTGCCTTGGCGGCATTGTCCGGCGTGTGGTCGACCATCTTCCAGCGGACGAGCTGCGAGTAGATCCAGAGCGCCTGACTGCGCCACGGAAAGGGCGTCGCCTCCCGCGAAAACAGCATGAAATCGGGCATCGCCAGCGGCGCCATGTCGATACGGGGGATGATCCCCCCCGACAGCCCGCGCAAAATCACTTCGGCGGGCTGGTCGACATAGCGCGGGCTGGACAGGAGATGCGCGAGCGGCTCATGATTTTCCGCATCGTCGCACCAGGCCGCCGCCCGCGCCAGCGCCCGGATCAGCCGGTCGACGCTGTCGGGATTTTCCTCCAGCCAGGGCGTGCGGAAGGCCAGCACCTTTTCCACCCCACGGCGCCAGATGCGCTCGCCGATCGCCACCGCTTCGGCGAGACCCGCGTCCACCGCCGCGCTGCCCCAGGGTTCGCCCGCGATGAAACCGTCAATCTCGCCCGCGCGCATCGCCTCGACCGTCAGCGAGGGCGGCACGACGCGCAGCATCACGTCGCGGTCCGGATCGACCCCTGCGCTCGCCAGCCAGTATCTGAGCATGACGGAATGGCTGGAAAAGCGATGGACGACGCCGATCACCGGCTTGCGCTTCCAAAGGCCGATAGCGGCGGCAAAGTCATGCGCGGTGCCCAGCGGATCGTCGAGCCGGGCGGTGACGTCCGGGTCCAGCGCCTGCGCGAATTCGCTGGCCATCACCAGCATGTTGCCGTTGACGTTGAGCTTGTAGGGGGCGGACAGGGGCGCCGCCTGCTGGCTCAGCCCCAGCGTTACCGCCACGGCCAGCGGCGCCAGCATGTGCGCGGCCTGCACCTGACCGAAGATCAGCCGGTCGCGCAGCGTCGCCCAGCTGACCGTGCGGACGAGATCGAGGCTCAGCCCCTCCTCCTCGGCAAAACCCTTTTCCCGCGCCACCGCCAGCACGGCGGCATCGGTCAGCGGCAGGAATGCGATGCGCAGCTCAGTCAAAGGCCCCCTCCCAACAGGTCGCTGGCGGTAATGAGGGCCTGAGCGACATCCACGATTTTCTTGCCCTGATTCATCGCGCTCGACCGCAGCAGCGCATAAGCCTCCGGTTCACCGAGGCCGCGCTGGCTCATCAGGATCGACTTGGCGCGGTCGATGATCTTGCGGTCGGAAAGCGCCGTGCGCGCCTCGTCCAGTTCGGTCTGGAGCCGGGCGAAGGCGTTGAAACGCCGCACCGCCAGTTCCAGCACCGGCTTCACCCGTTCCTTGCGCAGCCCGTCGACGACATAGGCCGACACGCCCGCATCGATCGCCGCGCCGATCATCGATTCGTCCGACTGGTCGACGAACATCGCGATCGGCCGGGCGAGCGCCCGGCTGACCGACAGCATTTCCTCCAGCGTGTCGCGGCTGGGGCTGCCCAGATCCATGAGGACGACGTCGGGTGCCATGCGTTCGAGCCGCGCGACGAAGCCGCCGCGCGGGGGGACGATATGGATGTCGTCATAGCCTGCTTCGCGCAGCCCTTCCTCAAGAACCGTCGCCCGCAATCCACTGTCATCGATGATGACGATTCGCATGCACCCCGCCTTTTTGCCACTCAGTGGCCGCGATGCTGCGCCGCGTCAATCGGGACGCATGCGCACCGGTTGCCACGGGCGACGCGGCAGTATAGCATGGCCGCACCCATTTTCAGAGGATAGCGTCATGAACAACCACCTGATTGCAAAGCCCAATCGCTCTGCCTTCAGGGGAAATTCCGTTCATGCCTGCCATTATCCTTTCGCATCTCAGCTGGTCCGCGCCTGACGGCACATCGGTCCTTTCCGACCTCGATTTTCGCTTCACCGCCGAACGAATCGGTCTTGTCGGGCGCAACGGCGTCGGCAAATCGACCCTGCTCGGCCTGATCGCCGGCACGCTGATGCCGGGTGCGGGCAGCATCCATGTCGACGGCCGGGTCGCAACCCTGCGGCAGATGGTTCAGGTCACGCCCCAGGAAAACATCGCCGATCTGTTCGGCGCGCGGACGGCTTTGGCCCTGCTCGACAGGGCGGAACGCGGTCTTGCCGATCTGGCGGAACTGGAGGCCTGCGACTGGACCCTGCCCGCCCGGATCGAGGAAGCGCTGGCCGAGGTCGGGCTGGTCGCCGGTCCGGCGACGCCCCTCCAAAGCCTGTCGGGCGGCCAGCGCAGCCGCGCCGCCCTGGCGGGCGCTGTCTTTGCCCGGCCCGACTTCCTGCTGCTGGATGAACCGACCAACAATCTGGATGCGGAGGGCCGCGCCGCGCTGCGCGGCCTGCTGGCGAAATGGCGCGCCGGCGCGATCATAGTCAGCCATGACCGCGCGCTGCTGGAGGAAATGGAGGCGATCGCCGAGCTGACCAGCCTTGGCCTCCACCGTTACGGCGGCAACTGGTCGGCCTACAGGGAACGCAAGGCGATCGAACTCACCGCCGCCGGGCAGCAGCTGGATCAGGCCGAACGGCGGATGAAGGATATTGCCCGCCGGACCCAGATCGCGGCCGAACGCAAGCAGCGCCGCGATGCCGCCGGTGCGCGCAAGGGGGCCAGGGGCGACATGCCCCGAATCCTGATCGGCAAGCGCAAGGATCGGGCGGAAAGCTCCGGCGGCGATGCGACGCGGCTGGCCGAGCGCTTGCAGCGCGAAGCCGCCGAGGCGGCGCAATCGGCGCGCGAACGCATCGAGATCGTCGAGAGTCTGACGGTCACCCTGCCCTCGACCGGCGTGCAGCCGGGCCAGACGATCCTGCGGCTCGATCGGGCGACCGCTGGACATGGTCCGGAAGCGCCGGTGCTGCGCGACTTTTCCCTTTCGATCCATGGTCCGGAACGGATCGCCGTCACGGGCCCCAATGGCGCGGGCAAGTCCACCCTGCTCCACCTGATCGCCGGTGCATTGACGCCCCTCTCGGGAACCGTGCATCGCCCTGTCGATTGCGCCCTGCTGGACCAGCGCGCCGCCCTGCTGGACCGGGAAGCGAGCATTGCCGCCAATTTCGCCCGGATGCATCCGCAGGCCACGCATAATCAGGTCCGCGCCGCGCTCGCCCGCTTTCGCTTTCGGGCCGATCTGGCGTTGCAGCGCGTCGGCACGCTCAGCGGCGGGCAGATGCTGCGCGCCGCCCTTGCCTGCGTGCTGGGCGGAGAGACTTTGCCGCCGCTGCTGATGCTGGACGAACCGACCAATCATCTCGATCTCGATTCGATCGGCGCGATCGAACAGGGGCTGGCCGCCTATGACGGGGCGCTGATCCTCGTCAGCCATGACGAGGCATTTCTGGAGGCGGCGGGCGTCACCCGAAGGGTCCGGCTAGGCTGACCCGGAGCGTCAGTGCGCCGCGGACATGTCCACCTTGCCGGTCGGACGCGGCGCGAACCAGACCAGCGCACCGGCCAGAAACAGGATCAGCGCCGCGGCGAAGAAGACGTGGTTCATCGAGATGACGGTCGCCTGCTGGTCGACCAGATCGGCGAGCATCTGCGGCGTCTGCGCGGCGGAAAGCCCGCTGTTGGCCAGCGTCGCGCCCGCGCCCGGATCAAGCGCGGACACCAGTTCGTTGCGCGCCACGCGCTGGCCGTCGCCCCAGCTGGTGAGAACGAGGGAGGTCGAGATCGCGACAGCAAGCGTGCGCAGGAAATTCTGCAGGCCCGCCGCCGACGCCGTTTCCTCCGGACGGACCGAGCCCAGCGTCAGTGTCGTCAGCGGGATCATGAAGAAGGGCATGGCAAAGCCCTGCACGACCTGCGGCAGCGACAGGGTCCAGAAATCGGCCGTGCTGGTCCAGCCCGCCCGCCACATCGTGACGCAACCCATCCAGACCACGGCGCCGGAGATCATCAGCCGCACGTCGACCTTGCCGATCGCGCGTCCGGCCAGCGGAGCGGCGAGGATCGCCGTCATGGCCGTGAAGGATGTCACATAACCGGCCGATTCGGCCGGGTAGCCCATCGACATCTGGAGCCATTGCGGAATGATGACGATGCCCGCGAAATAGGCGCCGAAGCAGAGCGACAGGGTCACGACGCCCGAGGTGAAGCCGACATGGCGAAAGACCCGCAGATCGACCACCGGATGTTCCTCGGTCAGTTCCCAGATGACGAAGACAATGCAGCCGATCAGCGCCAGCACCCCCAGCGTCACGATCATCGGGTCGGCAAACCAGTCATGATCGCGACCGATGTCCAGCATGATCTGCATGCAGCCGATCCAGAAGATCAGCAGGGCAAGGCCGATAAAATCGATCGGCACCTTGCGCCGTTCGGTTTCGACCGGACGCAGCAGCACCAGCGCCGAAAAGATGCAGACCACCGCAATCGGCAGGTTGATGAAGAAGATCCAGTGCCAGCTCCAGTTGTCGCTGATATACCCGCCGACGATCGGACCCACCGCTGGTCCCGCCAGCGTGGTCATGGCCCACAGGCCCATCACCCGGCCCCGCGATTCGGGTGGGAAAATCCGTATCAGCAGGGTCTGCGACATGGGCATCAGCGGCCCGCCGCACAGGCCCTGACCGATCCGGCAGGCAACCAGCATGCCCAGTGTCACCGACATGCCGCAAAGCATGGAGAAAAAGCCGAAGCCCATCATGCCGAAGGTGAAGACCCGCACCGCCCCGAAGCGCTGCGCCAGCCACCCGGTCAACGGCACGCAGATCGCCTCTGCCACGGCGTAGGATGTGATGATCCAGGTGCCCTGATCGGGCGAAATGCCCAGATTGCCGGCGATGTGCGGGACCGAGACGTTGGCGATGGTCAGGTCCAGCACCACCATGAAATTGCTCATCGCCAGCACCAGCGCCGCCAATATGCGCTGGCGCGGGGTCAGGTGATAGGTTTCGGCCGGCCTGGTCACGGATCGGCCCCTTATTCGCCAGAAAGGTCGATCTCGGCTTCCATCGAAAGCCCGACGCGCAGCGGATGCGCGGCCAGTTCTTTGGGATCAAGCGCAATCCGCACCGGCAGGCGCTGCACCACCTTGATCCAGTTGCCGGTCGCATTCTGCGCCGGGATCAGCGCCATGGACGATCCGGTGCCGCCGGAAAAGCCGACGACCTTGCCGTGATAGACGACGTCGCCGCCATAAAGGTCGGAGGTGAGGGTGGCGGGCATGCCGACCTTCACCCGGCCAAGCTGGCGCTCCTTGAAATTGGCGTCGACATAGACCTGAGCGAGCGGAACGATGCTCATGATCGGCGTTCCCTGCGCCACGCGCTGGCCTACCTGCACCTGCCGCCGCGTCACCACGCCGTCGATCGGCGCGCGGATGATGCTGCGGTCAAGGTCCAGCCGTGCATTGTCGAGCTTCGCCTTGGCGGCCAGCACGGCCGGATCGGTATCGATGGTCGAGCCGCGCACCAGCGCGTCATTGGCGGCCAGCTGTCCGCTGGCGGCGCCGCGCGTCGCCTCCGCCGTGGTCACGCCGGCCCGCGCCTGATCCAGCGCCGCCTGCGCGGCGGCATAGGCCTTGCGCGCGCTGGTCAGTTCCTCGCCCGACACGGCGCCATTGGGGGCCAGCGCCTCGCGGCGCCTGAGATCGATGCGGGCCTTGTCGAAATCGGCCTGCGCGGTTGCCAGCTGCGCGCGGGCCTGCGTGATGTCGGCCCCCCGCGCCTCCACCTGGGCGGCGAGCGAACTGCTCGTCGCCACGGCCTGGCGGAACCGGCGCTTCGCCTCGGCCAGATCCGCTTCCGCCTGCGCCACGGCGATGCGGGCATTGGTGGGGTCGAGCCTCACCAATATGTCGCCGCGCTTCACGATCTGGGTATCGGTGACCAGCACCTCGACCGCCTGGGCGGAAATCAGCGGCGTCACCTGCGCCATCTCCGCATTCACATAGGCATTGTCGGTGCTGACATGATTGCGCCCGACCAGCAGATACCAGATGCCGTAAAGACCGCCGATGACGATCACCGCCAGCGCCAGCCGCATCAGCCATTTCCTGCGCGTTTCCTGACGCTGCGCGGCGACATCGCCGCTCTTGCTCGTTTCGGTGGAGAATTCTGGCGTCGCGTCAGCCATTGGGCAGTTCCTTGGGGGTGGCGCCGCTGGCGGCGAAACCGCCTCCCAGCGCGCGAATCAGGGCGATATCGAGCGTGAAGCCGCTGGCTTCCAGCTCCGCGACGGACTGACGCGCGGCCAATAGCTGGTCCTCGACATTCAATACGTCAAGATAGGTGTTGAGGCCGCCTTCATAACGCTGGCGGGCGATGGAATAGGCTTCTTCCGACGCGGCCAGCGCGGCGCGGGCATCGGCCAGCCGCTGGTCCAGCGAACGGCGCCCCGTGACCGCGTCGGCCACCTGCTGATAGGCGCCCAGCACGGTCTTGTCATAGCTGGCCACCGCCTCGTCATAGGCTGCGCGGGCGCCGCGATACTGGCCGCTCAGGGCGCCGCCATGAAAGATCGGCAGGCTGATCGCGGGCCCGGCATTGCCGAACAGCGAGTCCTTCTTGAACAGCGTGTCCGTGAAGGGGCTTGACCCACCGGCAATCGCGCCCGTGCTGTTGTTGAACGCCGTGTTGTAACCCAGCGACTGCACGCCGATCAGCGCGCTCAGGCGGATCGCCGGAAAGAAATCGGCCCGCGCTACCTTGATCCGCTTGGCCGCCGCCTCCGTCCGCGCGAGCGCCGCGGCGATGTCGGGACGGCGCGCGACCAGATTGGTGGTGACATCAGCGGGCAGCCCAAGCGGCGCCAGCGCGCCCAGCTTAGGCCGGACGATGGCAAGGCCGCGATCCGGCCCGGCGCCGATCAGCGCCGCAATCTGGTGCTGACGGATGGCGATGGCCTGATCGGCGGCGGCCAGCTGCGCCCGGGCGGACGCAACGGTGGCGTAGGCCTGCCGCTCGCTGCCGCGGGTTTCAAGGCCATTGGCGCGCCGATCCGCGACCAGTTTCTGGCTGGCGGTACGGATTTCGAGGGCGCGGGCCTGAATCTCCCGCTCGTCGTAAAGTTTCGCCAGATCGGCATAGGCATCGGCAACCCCGGTCGCGAGCGCCAGCCGCGCCTGGCGCGCGTCGATCTCCGCCGCCTGCGCGTCGGAGGTCGCCGCCGCCAACGCCGCCCGGTTCTTGCCCCACAGATCGAGATCGAAGCCGAAATTCAGCGCTACCTGCCCCGTGCCGAGCCAGCCCTTGGGCACGAATTCCTTGGGCATGCCCATGTTGTAGCTGGATTTGGTGACCCCGCCCTTGGCATCCAGATCAACGGAGGGCAGCAGCGGCGCACCGGCCTGCTGGGCGACCGCGCTGGCCTGACGAAAGCGTGCGGCTGCGGCGGCGACGTCGGGAGAACCCTTCAGCCCCTCCTCGATCAACGCGTCGAGCTGCGGGTCGCCATAGACTCTCCACCAGCCTTCGGAAGGCCAGGCGGCGCTGGCCGCCTGAAGGCTCTGCTGCGCCTTGATGCTGTCGGGCGCGCGCACCGTCGGCTTGGGGCCAAGCTGGGGCACCGCCGCGCAGGCGGAAAGCAAGAGCGCCGAGGCGACGACCGTTCCGGCGCGGACGAAAGCGGCAGGGCAATTTATGAGGCGACTCACGGGCATAAGAAACCGTACCAAAGAGTATGAAATGGGCCTTTGCGCCTGATGCAAATCCTTGTCAACAGAAATAGCGTACTGTATAGTACGATTTTATGACAGTCCTTGATTCCCCTCCTATCAGCCGCAGGGAAGCGCGCCGCCGCGACCGGCGGCAGGCGATTCTGGAGGTGGCCGCCCAATATTTTCTGGAAAATGGCTATGCGGCCACCACCATGTCGGCCATCGCCGCAAAGCTGGGCGGGTCAAAGGGGACGTTGTGGAGTTATTTTCCTTCGAAGGAGGAATTGTTCGCCGCCTGCCTGGATCACAAGACCACCGCCTATCGCGAACGGCTGGCCGAAATGCTCGACCCGGACGGCGACCTGGCGGCGACCCTGTTCCAGCTGGGCATGAATCTGCTGGAAAAGGTCACATCAGCCGAGTCCATCGCGCTGCACCGGCTGGTGGTTGCCGAAGCGGGCCGGTTCCCCGAAATGGGCGCCATTTTCTTCGAACATGCGCCGCGTCATACGCGCATGATGGTCGCCGCCTTTCTGGCGCAGGCGATGGATCGGGGGCTGCTGCGCCGGGCTGACCCCGAACTGGCGGCACGCACTTTGATGATGCTGA
>NZ_JBHIWJ010000052.1:0-27791 GCF_041987595.1 Sphingobium sp.
TTGAAGCCATAGCCCGCAAACTTGTCGATCAAGTCGAACAACTCATTCGCCTTGCGTTCAGCGATATCGCTCTTCGCGCAGCCTTCGACGAAACGGGCGCGCTGGGCGTCCATTTCCGCCTTGATCTTCTTGCCCATGGCCCGCCGCAGAAGGTCGGCGTCGCCCAGCGAATAGCCCGCAAGAATCTGCGCGGCCTGCATCACCTGTTCCTGATAGACGAAGATGCCATAGGTTTCTTCGAGGATCGGTTTCAGGAGAATATGAGGATATTCAATATCTTCCTGTCCGTTCTTCCGGCGACCGAACATCGGGATATTGTCCATCGGGCCGGGACGGTAAAGCGACACCAGCGCGATGATGTCGCCAAAATTGGTGGGGCGCACGGCGGCCAGCGTCTTGCGCATGCCTTCGGATTCCAACTGGAACACGCCTACGGTGTCGCCGCGCTGGAGCAGTTCGTAAACCGCTGGATCGTCCCAGCTCAGACTGCTGAGATCCACCTCGACACCCCGGCCCGCAAGCAGTTGGACCGCCTTCTGCAAGACCGATAGCGTCTTGAGGCCCAGAAAGTCGAATTTCACCAGCCCCGCACCTTCGACATATTTCATGTCGAACTGCGTCACCGGCATATCGGATCGCGGATCGCGGTAGAGCGGCACGAGCTGCGACAGCGGCCGGTCACCGATCACAACACCGGCCGCATGGGTGGAACTGTGGCGCGGAAAACCCTCCAGCTTCATCGCATAGTCGATCAGCCGCTTGACCTGCCCGTCATTGTCATATTCCGCCCTGAACTCTGCCACCCCGTTCAGCGAGCGTTCCAGCGTCCAGGGATCGGTCGGGTGGTTCGGGACCAGCTTGGCCAGCCGGTCGACCTGACCATAGCTCATCTGGAGCACGCGGCCGGTATCCTTCAGAACAGCCCGGGCCTTCAGCTTACCGAAGGTGATGATCTGGGCGACATGGTCAGCGCCATATTTCTGCTGAACGTAGCGGATCACCTCTCCGCGCCGGGTTTCGCAAAAGTCGATGTCGAAGTCGGGCATCGACACGCGTTCCGGATTGAGGAAGCGTTCGAACAGCAGCCCCAGTTCCAAGGGATCGAGATCGGTGATCGTCAGCGCCCAGGCGACGAGCGATCCCGCGCCCGATCCGCGGCCCGGCCCGACCGGAATGTCCTGATCCTTCGCCCATTTGATGAAGTCGGCAACGATCAGAAAGTAGCCGGGAAAGCCCATCTGGATGATGATGTCGGTCTCGAACTTCAGCCGCTCGAAATAGGGCTTGCGCGCTTCGTCGCCGATGATGCCCGCTTTAGCCAGACGCGCTTCCAGTCCCTCGGCCGCCTGCTCGCGCAGCATCTTTGCTTCGCCCTCAATATCGCCAGCCAGACTGGGCAGGATGGGCTTCCGCTTGGGCGCCGCGACGGCGCAGCGCTGCGCCACCACCAGCGTATTCGCGAGCGCTTCGGGCAGATCTTCGAACAGCCGCTTCATTTCCGCAGCGGGTTTCATCCAGGCATCTGGCGAACTGGTGCGGCGATCAGGCGTCTCGACATAGGCGCTGTCGGCGATGCAGAGCATGACATCATGCGCCTCATGGAAATGCGGCTCGGCAAAGCAGGTGGGATTGGTTGCGACCAGAGGCAGATCGCGTGCGTAGGCAAGGTCCAGCAGGTCCGGCTCGGCCCTGCCCTCTATGGGGTCAAGCCGGCGGCAAATTTCAATATAGAGCCTTCCGGGGAAAAGGGCCTCCAACCGCATGGCATAATCGCGGGCGGCGTCGGGCTGATCCTCGGCAAACAACCGTGCCAATGCCCCTTCGCTGCCCGCCGTCAGGGCGATCAGACCATCCGTGCGCCCCTGCATGGCATCCAGAGTGACATGGGGCACTTCCTCAACCGGGCGATCCAGATGCGCCATGGAAACAAGCGCGCAGAGATTGTCATATCCCGCACTATCCTGGGCATAGAGCGCGATCCAGTCATGCACGGTCGCTGCATTGGCCGGGCGTCCGGGACGCAGGACGCCGATCATCGCGCCTATGACCGGCTGTACCCCCTCCCCCTTGCAAGCATCGGAAAAGGCCATGGAACCGTAAAGGCCGTTGCGATCAGTTATCGCCGCGGCAGGAAATCCAAGAGCCTTTGCCTGTTTGGCGATTTTCTTGGGATCGATCGCCCCTTCCAGCATGGTGAAGGAGGAAAAGACGCGAAGGGGAACAAAACCGGCATGAGGCATGAAACCAATCTAGGCATTCTCATCGATTCGGCGCCAGCCCCGCACACGAGAAAATCGTGGGTAACGTTGCCCGTCGTCGAACAATCTCGCGAAAGGACCGATGGTTAACCGATCTCCAACGATTCAACTCTAGGCTGCGGTTATCATGCGTTTATCCACCATCACCAACTGGGCCTATGGCGCAACCGTCGCCCTTACGCTGGCTTCCGGCACCGTCATGCTGCTTGCGTCCGGAGCGGAGGAAGGCGAACGCGCGGCGGTAGAACAGCGCGCCAATTTCGATCAGCTGACCGCCACTCTGGAGATAGACGCATACAGGCTGACCGAGCAGGCGCGCGCCTATGCCATTACCGGCGATCCAACCCATATCATTGCCTATCGCCGTGAAAAGGCGGCAGCCCGATCCGTCGAACAACGGGTGGAACATCTGCGCGATGCAGGCGCCCGCGAAAGTGAGCTTGCTGCGCTCAGGCAGGGCATTTTTTGGGCTGACGCACTGCTGGATGAGCAGGAAGCGGCCATCAAGGCGGCCGCGGCCGGCAACGCAGAGACGGCGCGCCGCATCCTGTTCGGCGATGAGTATGGCCGGGAACTGGACCGTATCGCCGCGCAGATCGGCAAGTTCCAATATATGCTGGATCAGCGGACGGAAAACGCCGTCCAGAAGGCGACCGAGAGGGCACGGCAATGGCGTCTCATGTCGGAAGTCATGCTCGGCGCGACCGCCCTGCTGTTCCTGTGCGTCCTTTATTTCATTCTGAAGCAGCGCATTTTGCGGCCCGTCGTCCGATTGAGCGACGTGGTGACGCGCCTTGCAGCGCAGGATTTTGCCGCCATCCCCCCGGAACTGCCGCAGGTGGACGAGATTGGCGACATGGCGCAGGCCGTGCGCATTTTCCGCGAAAACGGCCTGGAACGACAGCGACTGGAACAGGAACGCGACGCCGACAGGATGACCCGCGATCAGTTGTCCCGCATGACCCAACGCCTGCAAGGATGCGACAGCATCAGCGATCTGGTCGAGGTGGTCCGTCGCTTTGCGCCCGAGATCGCGCCTCATTTTGCTGGACGGCTTTATATTCAGGAGGTTCGGCGCAACGCGATGCGGCAGGCCTGCGACTGGCTGTCACCGCAGCAATCGCGCGAGGAATTTGCGCCTTCAGCCTGCTGGGCATTGCGCCGGGGGCAAACCCACAAGCCAAAGGGCGAGCAGATTGATATTCCGTGCGAGCATCTGGGCGAGCAGGGAAGCATTTCAACAATCTGCATTCCATTGACGGCGCAGGGCGAGAGCATCGGACTTCTTTATTTCGAGCAGCCCGAGGATATGGCCGCAGACCAACTCAGCCGGACCGAAAAATATCTCGAGATGCTGGCAGAAAATATCGGCCTGGCGCTTTCCAACCTCCGGCTGCGCGATGCGCTGCGCCAGATGGCGATGGCCGATCCGCTGACCGGCCTCGCCAACAGGCGGCGGTTCGATACCGTGTTCAAGGAACAGATCGCCTTCGCCGAAACTTCGGTGGAGCCGCTGGCTTGCCTCATGGTCGACATTGATCATTTCAAGCGCTTCAACGACACCCACGGCCACGACGCGGGCGACGCAGTGCTGCGCTCGGTAGGATCGGTCCTGAATGACGCGCTCCGCGAAACGGACTGCGCCTTCCGGCTCGGCGGCGAAGAATTTGTCCTGCTGATGCCTGGCTTCCCGCTGGAGCAAGCCGTTGAGCGCGCGCGCCAGGTCCAGCAGAAAATCCAGGACCTGCGGGTCGAGCATCGCGGCGAGGAACTGGGACCGATCACGGCTTCCTTCGGCCTGGCCGCCTATCCCGACCATGGCCGAGCGGAAAAGCTGATGCAGACCGCCGATGCCGCCCTGCTCCGGGCCAAGGCGCAGGGCCGCAACCAGATCGTCATCGCCTCAGCGCGGGAGGCCGTTTCACACGTCGCCTGATGTCGGCTCCAACAGCCCTTCGTGCAGGCGGACCACCCGGTCCATCTTACCGGCCAGCCGCTCATTGTGCGTCGCCACCAGTGCGGCCGATCCCTCCTCACGGACCAGCCGCAGGAACTCCGCCAGCACCACATCGGCCGTCCGCTCGTCCAGATTGCCGGTCGGTTCGTCCGCCAACACCAGCGCGGGCCGGTTGGCAAGTGCCCTCGCCACGGCCACACGCTGTTGCTCGCCGCCTGAAAGCTGGCTCGGCCGATGGTCCAACCGATGCCCCAGCCCCAGCGAAGCGAGCAGCGATTCCGCGCGTGCACGGGCGATCGCCATGTCAGCGTCGCGAATGACCTGCGGCAGAATGACATTTTCCACCGCGTTGAAATCGGGCAGCAGGTGGTGAAACTGATAGACAAAGCCGAGCGCGTCGCGCCGCAGCCGGGTGCGGCCATCATTGTCGAGCCTCGCTGCCTCTTCGCCGCCGATGCGGATCGACCCGTCAAACCCGCCCTCCAGCAGTCCCACTGCCTGAAGGAGCGTCGACTTGCCCGAACCGGATGGGCCCAACAGCGCCACGATCTCGCCCGGACCGACCGACAGTTCAATGCCGCGCAGGACGTCGATGGTGACGCCGCCCTGCGTGAAGCTGCGCGTGAGACCGCTGACCTTCAAAATGTCATTCATAGCGCAGCACCTGAACAGGATCGGTATTGGCGGCCTTGAAAGCCGGGTAAAGCGTCGCGAGAAAACTGAAGATCAGCGCCATCAGGCAGATGATCGTGATCTCCACGGGGTCAGGCTTGGCGGGCAATTCGGTCAGAAAACGGATCGAGGGATCCCACAGATTTTGCCCTGTCAGGAACTGGATCGCGTTCACCACGCTCTGGCGGAAGAAGAGGAAGGTGAAGCCGAGCACTATCCCCGCGGCCATGCCGAGCGCGCCGATCGTCACGCCCACGGTCATGAAGATCTTAACCAGCCCGACGCGGCTTGCCCCCATGGTCCGCAAAATGGCGATGTCCCGCGTCTTTGCGCGCACAAGCATGATGAGCGAGGAAAGGATGTTGAACACGGCGACCAGCACGATGATCGACAGCACCACGAACATCGCAACACGCTCCACCGCCAGCGCTTCGAACAGGGATGCGTTCATCTGCCGCCAATCCGTGACGACAGCGCGCCCCGCGACCTTTGCGGCCAGCGGCTCCAGTATCGCCCCGACCCGATCGGCGTTGACCGTCTGCACCTCTATCATGCCGACGATATCGCCCAGCAGCAGCAGCGTCTGGGCATCCTCCATGGGCATGACGACGAATGCCTTGTCATAATCATATATGCCGACCTCGAAGATCGCGGCAACCTGATAGGCTACCTGCCTCGGCACCGTGCCGAACGGCGTGGATCGCCCGGCGGGATTGATGATGGTAACCGTGTCGCCGAGTTGGACGCCCAGATTTTCGGCCAGTCGCGAACCGATCGCCACCTTTCCGCTATTGGGGGTGAGGGCATTGAGGCTGCCCGCGACCACTTTCGCCTTGAGGGTGGCGTTATTGCGAATGTCGTTCACGGTCATGCCCCGAACCAGCACGGCCTCCACGCGCCCCTGAAAGCTGCCAAGCAGCGGCTGTTCGATCAACGGCGTGGCGCTGGTGACGCCCGGCGTCGCCTTGGCCTGCTTCAATATATCCTTCCAGTCGGGAAGGCGGCCGCCATAGCCCTGAACGACGGCGTGGCCGTTGAGGCCCACAATCTTGTCGAACAGTTCCGCCCGAAAGCCGTTCATGACGCTCATCACGATGATCAGCGCGGCAACGCCCAACATCACCGCCGCCAGGCTGATCCCGGCAACCAGGAAGATAAAACCCTCCCCCTTTCCAGGCAGCAGATAGCGCTTTGCAATCATGCGTTCGTATCGGGATAAAATCATGACGGCGCGAATGGCCTTTCGATAGGGACTTGAGTTGCTCGTCTAGCAGGCTCTCCCACAACGGCAAGCGTTGCAGGATTGTTGCACGCGGGCCACAGGGAGAAATGGAAAATCACACCGGCCGGAAATAGGCCGTGACAGCAGCCCGCACACTCCATAGCAAAGAATTCGAAGCACAGGTAAATGGCCGTGGTTCAGGGATACTGCATCCCGCTTCAAGCTTAGGGGGCTGAGAAGCGGTTGAGGCAGGCCAAGGGGGAGACGAGCAATCGTCCATTAGTACCCGGGTCGTGAAAACACGGCCCGGGTACTTTTATTTCCGCCCCTCATACGCACGGCGCGCAGCGATTGGCGAAGGCCATTCCGATCCGCTCGGTCTCCCACTTGAAACGCATTTCCGTCAAACCATATCACCGCTGTTCGGTCGCCACATGGGATCGGACATTGTTTAGCCGGATGCCTGATGGGTCCGGCGGGTTCATTTTGCTCTTAGGAGACTATGACAATGCGTGGTTTTGACCTGACCCCCTATCGCCGTTCGACCGTGGGCTTCGATCGCCTCTTCGACCTGATCGAAAACAACGCACGGTTGAGCCAGGGCGACAATTATCCCCCGTTCAATATCGAGCGCCTGTCTGACGATCGTTATCGCGTCACTCTGGCGGTTGCCGGCTTCCGCACCGATGAGATCGACATCACCGCGCAGCAGAATCTTCTTCAGGTCACTGGCCGGAAGGAAGAATCGCAAGGCGGCGATCGCGCGCGTTTCCTGCATGTCGGAATCGCCAATCGCAGCTTCGAGCGCCGCTTCGAGCTTGCCGATTTCGTCCGCGTCGAAAAGGCAGATCTGGCGGACGGGCTGCTGACGATCGAACTGGTTCGCGAAATCCCCGAAGCGATGAAGCCGAAGAAGATCGCCATCAACGGTGGCGAGCTTGTCGACATCAACGCAGATCGCGACGCGGCCTGATTTCGGGCGAAAAATCGAAGTGAACATGGGCGCGGTCAATGCCGCGCCCTTTTTTAGGCCCTCAGATTTCGACCTGACTGCCCAGTTCGACCACGCGGTTGGTGGGCAGGCGGAAGAACTCCATAGCGCTTTCCGCATTGCGGAGCATCCAGGCGAAGATCTTCTCGCGCCACAAGGGCATCCCCGGCTTGGCCGAGGGCAGCAGGGTCTGTCGCGCCAGGAAGAAGCTGGTGTCCATCATCTTGAACGCCTGACCGCAGCCCGTCACATTTTTGAGCGCTGCAGGCACGTCCGGCTCCTGCATGAAGCCATATTGCAGGACCAGCCGGTAGAAGCCCCGGCCCAGATCCTCCAGCCTGCATCGCCCGTCATCCTCGACGACGGGCACATCCTTGATCTTGACCGTCAGCAAAATGACGCGTTCGTGCAAAACCTTGTTGTGCTTGAGGTTGTGCAGCAGCGCATGAGGCACGCCGTCGGGCGTGGAGGTCATGAAGACCGCCGTACCCGGAACGCGGACGGCGCTGTTGGCCGCTGAAGCGACGAATACCGGGATCGGCATCGCCGCCTCGCGCAGGCGGTCCTGAACCAAGCGGCGCCCGCGCGACCATGTGGTCAACAGGGTGAAGACGATGAAGCCGATCAACAGCGGGAACCAGCCGCCTGCCGGCACCTTTGTCAGATTGGCCGCGAGATAGGCCCCGTCTACCAGGAACAGGACTGAAAGCAGCGGAGCCGAATAATACCAGGGCCATTTCCACAAGCGATAGAGGAGGACGGTCAGCAACACATTGTCGATGAACATGGCTCCCGTCACGGCGATGCCATAGGCCGCGGTCAGATTGGAAGAGGTCTGGAACACCAGCACCAGCAGGATCACCATCACCATCAAACCCCAGTTGATAAGGGGAATGTAGATCTGGCCTGCAGTCGAAGCGCTGGTATGGGCGATGCGCAGGCGCGGCATGAAACCTAGCTGGATCGCCTGCTGCGTCACGGAAAAGGCGCCGGAAATCACCGCTTGGCTGGCGATGATCGCCGCCAGAGTCGCAAGGCCCACCAGCGGCAACTGCGCCCATTGCGGCGCGAGATAGTAAAAGGGACTATGGAGGGCGCCAGCGCCTTCGCGGAACAGCAGGGCGCCCTGCCCCATATAGTTCATCATCAGCGCAGGCAGCACGAAGCTGAGCCAGGACACGCGGATCGGGCTGCGTCCGAAATGGCCCATGTCTGCATAGAGCGCCTCGGCCCCGGTCACGGCCAGAACCACCGCCCCCAATGCCAGAAAGGCGGGCAGGGGATCGGTGACGAAGAACATGACCGCCCAATAGGGATTGAAGGCATAGAGAATGCCCGGCGTCTTGATGATGCTGATCACGCCGAGCACGGCAATCGTTACGAAATAGAAGAGCATGATCGGGCCGAACAGCGAGGCCACCCGGTTGGTCCCCAGCCCCTGTATCCAGAAAAGGCCCAGCAGGATGACCACCGCCGCGGGAAGAATGAGCGGCGCGAGGCTGGAATTGTAGACCGCAAGGCCCTCCACCGCGGACAGGACCGAAACCGCCGGGGTGATCATCGAGTCCCCGTAGAAGAGCGACGTCGCGAACACGCCCAGAAGCACGATTCCGCGTGACCATCGCTGTGTCTTGGTCTGCCCGTTGATCAGCGCCAGCAGGGCCAGACTTCCGCCCTCGCCCTTATTGTCTGCGCGCATTATGACAGTCACATATTTCAGCGTCACCACGAGCATCATGGACCAGAACATCAGGCTGATGACGCCCAATATATGATCGGGATCGAGCGCCAGCCTGTGATGCCCGGCAAAGGTTTCGCGGAAGGCATAGAGCGGGCTGGTCCCGATATCGCCAAACACGATGCCGATCGCGCCGACGACCAGCTTCAGCGTCGCTTTCTGCCCGGCATGGCCATGATCATGGCTTTCCTCCTCGCCAGCGCGGAGGGCACCGTTGATGCTATCATCAGCCATGCAGAAAATGCCGAATTGTCATGATCTTTGGACACCCGAACGGGGAAGCGGCCCGTCTTGTCATTCCATAAGCCCCCGCAAACCGCCGCGCCCTACCATGGCTCCCGGTCCTAGGCAATGATGCCGCTGCGGCTTTGATCGCCCTTATCGGCTTTCCGAACCCAGCATGGCGTCGATACGCGCGATGTTGAGTTCCAGTTCCTTTTTGACCTCACTTCCTTCAGGCGCACTGGCGGCCAGCGGCGCCCAGAGCTTGCGGGCTTCCTTGAGCTGTCCGGCGCGAGCCAGAGCCAGACCGTAGAAATAGCGCGGCGCGGGTCCTTCCGGATCGATCATCATGGCCCGGCGATAGGCAAAATCGGCCGCCGGCGACAGTACGCCTCCCGCATGGGCCACCAGCGCATTGCCGAAACCCAGCCACAAATTGGGATCGTTCGGCGTTTCCCGCAGCCCCGACAGCAGTACATTGGCCGCTTCCCTGGTCTTGCCCTGCCGTCCGAGACCGTCCGACAACATCAGCCACTGACCCGCCTTGCCATAGCGTTCCGCCAGCCCACGGCGCTGTTCCGCCAGCTTCTCGTCGAAAGGCGCCCCGCCATTTTCCGCGGACTGACGCGGCGATCCGGCCAATGCCGGGCGTCCCTGCCACGCATAGCCGGCCAGCCCCAGCAGCAAGGCGGCGGCTGCAATCTCATAGGCCTGCCGGGGCAGGCGGCCGATGACGATCAGCCCACCCAAGGCAAGGATCGCCAGCCCCGCCGCAATGACCCACCCCATCATGAACGCCTCCCCCGCCTGATCCGACCACGCAGCAGCAGAAGGCCCAATCCCAGGAAAAGCAGGGGCGCAGCCCATAGCGGCCACAAGATCGGCTCGGCGGTCGGCTCATAGCTTATCCAGTCGCCATAGCGCTCGATCAGCCAAGCCCTGATATGTTCCGGCTGCTCCCCAGCCATGATACGTTCGCGGATCTGAGAGCGCAGATCGGCCGCCATGCTGGCATTGCTGTCGGCAATGGACTGGCTCTGACAGGTGAGGCAGCGAATCGTCTCCATCAGCGTCCGCGCCTTCTTTTCCAAAGCCGGGTCCTCGATCTGCCGGTCGGCATAGGGCGCAGGCGGCAAGGCGGTCTGCGCATGGGTCGGCACGCTCAGGATCAGCGCGAGCAAGGCGATCAAGGCTCTCATTGCGCACTCCTCAAGCGGTCGAGGATCATCGGCAGGTCGTCGGCACGAATATCCCCCACATGCTGGTAGGCGATATGTCCCCTGCCATCGATGATGAAGCTTTCGGGCACGCCGGACGACCCCATGGCGATCTGCACCTCGCTGCGGGCGTCAAGACCGATGCGGGCGTAGGGATTGCCATAACGCTTCAGGAAAGCGTCCACATCGGGTCGGGCATCGCGGATAGCGATGGCATCAATCTCCACGCCCGCCTGCTTGAGTGTCATCAACTGTGGCGCTTCCGCAGCACAGGGGACGCACCAGCTTGCGAAAATGTTGAGCAGTCGCGGCTTGCCCGTGGCCAGCTGAGCACTGGCCAACGGCGGCCGATCGCTTGCCGCCGCGGGAAGGGCAAAGGCGGGAAGCGGCTTGCCCACCAGCTTGGAGGTTATGATCCGATCGTCAGGACGCAGCAGCCCGCTCGCGAACAGGCCGAAAAATGCTAAAAAGAGCGCGAACGGCAGCCAGATGAGCCAATGTCTCATGCGATCGCCCCCATGGCCTTTCCGGCACGCCATTTGAGCAGCCACCCCCGCCGTTCGCGCCCCACCAGCGCCAGCGCCCCGCCCAGCGCGATCAGAAAGCCGCCAAGCCAGATCAGGGTCACAAAGGGCTTCCACCAGATGCGCAACTGCCAGCGGCCTGCATCGGCTTCCTGCCCCAGCACGACATAAAGTTGGCCATTCCAACGGGTCAGCAGGGCCGCTTCCGTCGTCGTGGTCGGCGGCGATGCAAAGAAGCGCGATTGCGGGTGGAGCAACACCGCCCCTCCCCTGCCACGGATGGCTTCGATATCAGCCTGCAACGCAGTCCAATTGTCGCCTGCGACCGGCATGATGCGGTTGAAGCGCAGCGTCCACCCGGCGGTTTCCACCGTGTCGCCCGGACGGGCCGCCACGAGCTTTTCAACGGTGAAGGCGGAATCGCAGGCCATGCCCGCCAGACTGACCGCGCAACCGAGATGGGCGATCACCATCCCCCAGGTGAAGAGTGGCGTCCGGCGCAGATTGCGCTTCCAGAGCGGAGCGACGCTGCCGACAGCCACGGCCAGCGCGATCACCAGACCCAAAAACGGCAATATCCCGATCGTTCCCCAGGCCACGGCTGCCAGGATGACGAACGCCACCCCGCCAACGGCCAAAGGAATGGCCATGCGCCGGCCGATTTCCCGTATCCGGTCCCGCCGCCAGCGCGCGAGGGGTCCGAGGATCATGACCATCATCAGGACCAGCGCAATCGGCCCCGCAATTCGGTCGAAATAGGGTGCGCCGACTGAGACCTTATGGCCAAAGGCTTCGGTCAGCAGCGGATAAAGCGTTCCAATCAGCACCAGTCCCAACAGGACCGAGAGCAGCAGATTGTTGACGACCAGCATGGTTTCCCGGCTGACCAGTTCAAACGGCGCGCCTTCGCGCACAGCTCCCACCCGCCAGCCGAACAGCGCAAGCGCGCCGCCGATATAGATGCCGAGCAGCGCCAGAATGAAGGTGCCGCGTTCCGGATCGACCGCAAAAGCATGGACGCTCGTGAGGATGCCCGACCGCACGAGGAAGGTGCCGACCATGGACATGGAAAAAGCGATCACGGCCAGCATCACAGTCCAGGCACGCAAGGCATCGCGCGTCGCCAGCACCGTCACGCTATGCAGCAGCGCGGTCGCCGCCAGCCATGGCATGAGCGAGGCGTTTTCAACCGGGTCCCAGAACCACCAGCCACCCCAGCCAAGCTCATAATAGGCCCAATAGCTGCCCGCGGTGATCCCCAGAGTCAGCAATATCCAGGCACCCAGCACCCATGGCCGCATGGCGCGGGCAAAGGCCGCGTCGACCTGCCGCGTCAGCAGCGCGCCCACTGCAAAAGAGAAGGCGACCGACAGGCCGACATAGCCGAGATAGAGGGTCGGCGGATGGAAAGCGAGGCCGGGATCCTGCAGAAGGGGGTTGAGGCCCTGCCCGTCTGCCGCGGGCGGATCGATGCGCGCGAAAGGATTGGAAGCAAATAGCAGAAAGGCGTAGAAGCCCAGGCTGATCGCCGCCTGCCCGCCCAGTGTCGCGATATGCGTCGCCCGCGACAAGGCCCGCTCAAACAGCGCGACGGCGGCTCCAGCGACGCCCATCACCGTGACCCAAAGCAACATCGACCCTTCGTGATTGCCCCAGGTCCCGGCAAATTTGTATAGCCAGGGCTTGAGCGAATGGCTGTTGGTCACGACCAGCAATACGGACATGTCGGATCGCATGAAGAGTGTAATCAGCAGCGCAAAGGCGATCGCCGTGAGTACGCCCTGCGCAACGGCGACAGGACGCACCGCGCCCAGCAACTCGGCCTTGCCTCCCACCAGTCCCAGAGTTGCAAGAGCAAGCTGGAGCAGTGCCAGCGACGCGGCCAGCCATAATGCGGCAAGCCCGGCTTCAGCGATCATGCGCTTTGATCTTTCGGCAGCATAGTCAGGGGAGCATGGCTTCGCGTCACCGATCAGCCTTCATCTTGTGGGTTTTTTCATCATATTTCATGCCCTGCAATTCGCGCGGCATGTAGCGTTCGTCATGTTTGGCAAGCAGGTTCGTCGCCTGAAAGGTGCCGCCGGCGTCGAAGGCCCCTTCAGCAACGACGCCCGAACCTTCGCGGAAGAGGTCGGGGGTGATGCCCTTGAAGCTGGCCGGAACGGTCGCCTTTCCGTCGGTGACGTCGAAATGGATCGTGACGCCATCGCGTGCGCGTTTGAGGCTGCCCTTGACCACCATGCCCCCAAGCCGGATCGCCTTGTTCGGCTCGAAGCCCTTGGTCCTGACGTCGTAGGGCGCGTAAAAATAGGCCGCCTCGTCCTTGAGCGCCGAAGCCGCCAGCAGCCCGGCCCCGACCAGCGCGGCCAACGCCACGATCGCAAGGATCAACCGTTGATGCTTCGCCTTCATGGCCGGTCAGTCGCCTGCTGGGCCGCGGCTTCAGAGATACGCATCTTGCGCCAGCTCAGGATGCTGATCAGGCCGGTGCCGAAAAAGGTCAGCGCATAGGCGCCGATTACGAAAGCCCACTGATTCATCCCTCGTCCCCGCGCCCGATTAGCCCCTGGCAAGGCGTTGCATGCGCGCCTCAATTTTGTTCTGCGCCAATATCGCCCGCATCCGCATCAACACGATCGCCGCGAAAAGCAAGGTAAATCCCAGCAAGGTGAAACCAAGCGGCCAGAGCAGGGATGCATCGATGCTGGACCCGCGCAGTGTGATGCTGGGGCCTTGATGGAGGCTGTTCCACCACACCACTGACCGGTTGATGATCGGAATGTTGATCGCCCCGACAAGACCGAAAATCGCCGTGACAGGACTGACCCCGCCGGTGCCATGCTTCGCGCTGGCGTTGGCAAGCGCAATATAGCCGAGGTACAGGAATAACAGCACGAGCATGGAGGTCATGCGTCCATCCCATTCCCACCAGGTTCCCCAGGTGGGACGACCCCATATGGATCCGGTCACCAGACAGATTGCCGTAAACAGCGCTCCCGGAACCGCAACGGCGCGTCCGGCGATGGCGGCCAGCGGATGGCGCCAGACCAGCTGAGTCAGCGCCGCAATGGCGATCCCGGACCATCCCCCCATGCCCAGCCATGCGGCGGGCACATGAATATAGAGTATCCGGACCGTGTCCCCTTGCAGATAATCGGCAGGCGTCACGAACAGCCCGAAGACGCTGCCGATCAGCAGCAGCAGCAGGCCCGGCCAGAACAGCCAGGCTGTCAGCGGCCGCGCGATCTTGAGGAAGCGGGCGGGATTGGCAAAACGATGCATCGGGAGACGCTCTTAGCCGTCCCCAAGCTCCAAGACCAGTAGGCCTTTTTCCCATTTTCGGCGCCCTGAACGATGCGTCTCAAGCAGCCGATCTGCCCTTTTTTGTGACAGACAGGCGACAAATCATCGGCGACGCACTATATGCGCGCGAAAGCCGCCTCTATGGAGCGGCCAGGATCGGCAATGGATCATCAAACACCCATGTTTACGACGAACCCGTTCGACGACGACAAGCTGCGTGAAGAATGCGGCATTTTCGGCGTCTTCAACGCTGAAACGGCCTCCGCGATGGTGGCTCTCGGTCTGCACGCGCTCCAGCATCGCGGTCAGGAAGCTGCCGGCATCACCAGTTGGGATGGTCACGACTTCCATACCCACCGGGCGATGGGTCATGTCGCTGGCAATTTCGATCGCGACGAAGTGATTCGCGCTTTGCCGGGCAGCGCGGCTTGCGGCCATGTTCGCTATTCCACTACCGGCGAAACGTCGCTACGCAACGTCCAGCCGCTTTATGCGGAACTCAGCTCGGGCGGCTTCGCCGTCGCTCATAACGGGAATATCTCCAATGCGATGAAGCTGCGCCGGGAACTGATCCGCCGCGGTTCCATTTTCCAGTCGACCTCCGATACGGAGGTCATAATCCATCTGGTCGCCACATCCACTTACCGCACGCTGCTCGACAAGTTCATCGATGCGCTGAAGCAGGTCGAGGGCGCCTATTCGTTGATCGTCATGACGCCCGAAGGCATGATTGCCTGTCGTGATCCGCTGGGCATCAGGCCGCTGGTGATGGGCAAGTTGGGCGATTCGACCATCTTCGCGTCGGAAACTGTCGCGTTTGACGTCGTCGGCGCTGAGCATGTTCGATCGATCGATCCGGGCGAGTTGGTCATCATCACCCATGACGGCGAAGTGCGGAGCCATCGTCCGTTCGGCGAAACGCATGCGCGTCCCTGCATTTTCGAGCATGTCTATTTCAGCCGTCCCGACTCGGTCGTTGACGGGTCCAGCGTTTATTCGGTTCGCAAGGCCATCGGCGCGCAGCTCGCGATCGAAAACCCGGTCGAGGCCGATTTCGTCATTCCGGTGCCCGACAGCGGCGTACCTGCGGCAATCGGCTATGCCCAGCAGTCCGGAATTCCCTTCGAACTCGGCATCATCCGGTCGCACTATATCGGACGCACCTTCATCCAGCCGGGCGACAAAGTCCGGCATCTGGGCGTCAAGCTGAAGCATAACGCCAATCGCGCCCTGATCGAAGGCAAGCGCATCGTGCTGATCGACGATTCGATCGTGCGCGGCACGACATCATTGAAGATAGTGCAGATGATGCGCGAAGCAGGCGCCAAGGAAGTGCATATGCGCATCGCCAGCCCGCCGACCAAACATAGCTGTTTTTATGGCGTCGACACCCCGGAGCGCACCAAGCTGCTGGCGCATCGTCTGGACATTGGCGGGATGCAGGATTTCATCCATGCCGACAGCCTGTCCTTCATTTCCATCGACGGCCTCTACAAGGCATTGGGCGAAGCGAAGCGCGCGGACATCCGTCCGCAATATTGCGACGCCTGCTTCACCGGCGACTATCCGACCACGCTGACCGATCAGGATGAAGCCGTGGTCCAGAACCAGTTGGAACTGCTGGCAGAACGGGTGGTCTGATCCACTTTCTTTCACCGCTCGGACAGGCCTTTTGCCCTACCGCCTAAGGCTCGTCCGGCCGCCTGATCCATTGCTGCCCTTGCTGTTGCGGCAAGGCGAAAGGGAAACCCATGTCGACTCTGCCTTTTTCGGGGAAGCTGGCCCTGGTCACCGGCGCGAGCCGTGGCATTGGCGCCGCGACGGCTGAAGCGCTGGCTGCTGCCGGCGCCCATGTGATCCTGACCGCACGAACCAGCGGCGGACTGGAAGAAGTGGAAGATCGCATTCACAAGGCAGGGGGTCACGCGACGATCGCGCCGCTCGACCTGATCGATGGGGAAAGCATCGGCCGCCTGGCGCAGGCGATTTCAGGCCGCTGGCAGGCGCTGGACATATTGGTGCTGAATGCGGCGACCCTGGGCAGCCTTGCTTCGGTTCCCGCCATCGACGCCAAGGAATTTGCGCGGCTGCTGACGCTTAACATCGCGGCGCCCCAGGCCCTGATCGCCGCTTTTGATGGCATGCTTCGGGCAAGCGGCGATGCTCGCGTCGTCGCCCTCACCTCTTCTGTCGGGACTCAGCCGCGCGCCTATTGGGGCGCTTACGGTGCGTCCAAGGCTGCGCTGGAAACGCTGGTCAATGCCTATGGCGAGGAAGTGAAGAACATCTCCGCGATCCGGACCCATATCGTCGATCCGGGCGCTACCAGAACCGCGATGCGGGCGCGGGCCTTCCCGGGGGAAGACCCCTCGACGCTTAAGGAACCGGCGGTCGTTGCGCAGGCGATTGTGGAACTCGCCGTTGCCGACACGCCAACCGGCAGCCGTATCCGGGTTGATTAAACAGGCTTCACCAGCGTCACCTGCGCGACGTCGATGGTCCCGCCTCGAAAGCCGCCCTCACAGTACATCAGATAATAACGCCAGAGGTCGACGAAATGCTGGTCGAAGCTGGCGGGAAGCTGACCCCTGTCAATGACACGGTCAAAGCGTTCCCGCCAGCGCCTCAGCGTCTCCGCATAATGCGCGCCGAAGCGTCGGACGTCCCGCCATTCCAGCCCCCTTTCTTCAGCCAGCGCACGAAAACGGCTTTCCGAAATCAACATGCCGCCGGGAAAGATATAGGTCTGGATGAAATCGGCGCCGCGGGCATAGCGCTGAAAAATCGCATCATCGATCCATATATACTGGATCGCCGCCCTGCCGCCCGGTTTGAGCAGCCGCGCAATGGCATCAAGATAGGCAGGCCAATAAGGCTCGCCCACCGCCTCGACCATTTCGACGCTGGCAATGGCGTCATATTGCCCCTCCGCCGCCCGATAATCCTTGAGGATGATGTTCGCGCCCGCCCCAAGCCGGTCTCGCGCATATCGCGCCTGCTCCCGCGACAGGGTGAGTCCGTGATAAGCGATAGCGCAGCGCTCCATGGCCCGTTCGGCAAGACCGCCCCAGCCGCAGCCGATCTCCAGCAACGCGCTGCCATCCCGCAGGTCCAGCCGGTCCAGAATGGCGTCTGCCTTCCGCTCCTGGGCGCGCTCAAGACTTTCGATCCGGTCTTCAGGATCGCGGAACAGCGCGCTGGAGTAATGCATGGCCCGGTCGAGCCACAAGGCATAGAAATCGTTGCCCAGATCATAGTGAAAGGCGATGTTGCGACGCGCCCCCTTCCGACTGTTCCGCCGCGTCCAATGCATCAGCACACCGATCCAGCGGCCAGGTCCAACCGGTCGCGCGACGTTGCCCAAGCGCACGGCATTGGCCATGAAAAGCGCGAAAAGCGGAACGGGGTCGGGGCTGTTCCACTCTCCTGCCGCCCACGCCCTGTACCATCCCGCCGAGCCGCCCGCGACCAGGCGGAACAGGGCCCGCCAACGGAGCAGATGGACTTCGCATTCCGGCCCCGGCGCGCGAAACCCGAGCAGTCGCTGCGTGCCGTCAGGAAGGATCGCATGCAAGCCGCCAGCCTCCAATCCCTCATCCATGCGATCGAGAAGGCGGTGAAACGGGCGGCTGGCAAGTTGCATCACCCAGCCATGACTGCGACGCACCAACGGTTGGCGGCGGGATGCGGCCGGCCGGCCCCGGCGGGGATCGATTGCGTTCATGCCGTCATTCTGCCGCACGGCTTATCGCATCGCAATCATGGCCTGCTGTTGCGATACGCCGACAGGGCCCTCTCCCGTCCTTCACGATGACCGATGCATTTGGGAGGATAATCGGGCGGCCGCGCACCATGGGCGTCAGGATCGTGGATGCTCGCATCGTCGACTTGCGCCAGTTCAGGCACCCATTGCCGGATGTAATCCGCGGCGTCGAATTTTTCGGATTGGGTGAGAGGCGCCATGATCCGCGAGAAAATATTGGCATCCACGCCGCTGCCGGCCACCCACTGCCAGTTCACGCTGTTGTTGGCATAGCTCGCATCGACCAGCGTGTCCCAGAACCAGCGGGCGCCATGCCGCCAATCGATCAGCAGATGCTTGATGAGAAAACTGGCCGCGATCATACGGACGCGATTGTGCATCCATCCGGTCGCCCAAAGTTGACGCATGCCCGCATCCACGATGGGATAGCCGGTACGCCCTGTCTTCCATGCGGCGAAATCCGCCCGTGCCTCCCGCAGGTCGCGCCATGGCATGGCATCAAAATTGTCGCGGGCATTTTCCGACCCGTAGCGCGGCATCGCCCATATCTGCGTATGGGCGTAGTCGCGCCAGATCAGTTCCCTGAGGAAAGCCGTCACATCACCCGGCGCCTGGCTGATGCGGTGCCAGACATAGGCAGGCGATACCTCGCCGAAATGGAGGTGCGGCGACAGGCGGGATGTGCCCTCCTGCGAAGGCAGGTTGCGTGCCGTTTCATATCCGGCCGCGTCATCGATAAAGGCTGCAACATTGGATCGAGCGCCCGCCTCGCCCGGCGTCCAGTCGTGGGCGAAGGCTTTTGCCCAGTCCGGCTTTTTCGGCAACAATTGCCAATCGTCGAGCGAATCGCTCTGCGGCCATCGGGCCGGGGCGGCGAGATGGGAAGGGGCAGATGCGGGCGAAGCAGGCGGCATCTGCTCCATCAGTGCGCGCGAAAACGGCGTGTAAATGCGGTAGCTACCGCCGTTCCCGGTCCGCACCGCTCCCGGCGGCAGCAGCAACGTTCCATCATGCAGACAGAGGTCTAGCTGCTTTGCGACGGCCTTTTCCGCATTGCGCCACCACGGCTCATAATGGTGCAGCGCATGAACTTTCCGCGCGCCTGATTCCTGCGCAACAGCTTCCAGTTGCTCCGCGCAATCGCCGCGCCTCAGAACCAGTCGGGACCCTTTCGCCCGCAGATTTTCATCCAGGCTTTTCAGGCTGTAATGCAGCCACCATCGCGACGCGCCGCCCATCTTCCACTGCCGGGGCGTTTCGTCGTCCAGCACGTATACCGGGATCACCGGGCCGTCATGGGCGGCTGCGGCGACAGCCGCCTGATCGGAAAGGCGAAGATCCTGACGGAACCAGAGGATGGCGGGAGAAGACATGCTGCCTTCAATGCCATTTCCCGCGCCCCTTTCCAACGGCGCCATCGCGTTTCGGCCTCACCCCTGCACAAATCGCCGTCGGAGCAATTTTCATCCATGGACGTAAGGGCTACCGCCGCTTATTCTCGCACTGCACAAATTGGCAACGATCAGGGACTGTGATGGCGTCAATGCCGAATGATTCAGAACTCGCCTACCGGCCATGCGTCGGCATCATGCTGGTCAACATGGATGGCAAGGTCTTCGTCGGACAGCGAATCGATAACGCCGTCGAAGCCTGGCAGATGCCCCAGGGCGGCATCGACGACGGCGAAGACATGAGAGCCGCTGCCCTGCGCGAATTGGTCGAGGAAACGGGCATCGTCCGAGAGCATGTCGAAATCATCGCCAAGGCCAGGGAAGAGCATTTCTACGACCTGCCGCCGGAACTGATCGGCAAGCTGTGGGGCGGGAAATATCGCGGCCAGCGACAATATTGGTTTCTTGCCCGTTTTCTGGGAACCGATGACGACATCAATATCCACACCGACCATCCGGAATTCCGGGAGTGGAAATGGACCGACCCCGAATCGCTGCCGGAGTTGATCGTACCCTTCAAGCGGAAGCTCTATCGGGATATTCTGCAAGAATTCAGAGCGTTGATCTGAAAGAGGGTTAAAATCAGCCGTCATGTCGGTATGAGGGCGCGCATGCGCTATTGGCTGGCCTTCCTACCCCTGCTCGCGGCAACGCCTGCAAGGGCGAATTATCCTGTGCTGCTGCCGCCTTCCGTACGCGAGATGCTGGAGGCGGCCATTGCGAACGGCAATGAGACGGAAATCGTCACCGTCGCGAAGATCGCCAAACAAACCAATCCCGGTTCGGCCGATGAAATCCAGCATATGGTGAACAGCTGGAAGGATAGGACCAAAGCCACGCGCGACACCGTTATTCGGGAAGCCCGCTTTATCGAACTTTGGACCGGCAAGGTCGAGGCGGGCGGATTTCGCTCCACCGGCTCCACCAGCGAAATCGGTATCAGTGCCAGTGCAGCGATCAAGCGATCCGGCATCCAGTGGTCACACAAGCTGTCCGCCAGCGTCGATTATCGCCGTGCGAATGGCGTGACCTCGCGCGAGCGCTATAGCGCAAGCTATGAACCGCGCTACGAGTTCGATCCGCGGGGCTTCGTCTATGGCCTGACGCAGTTCGAACGTGACACGTCCATCGGCTATGAGGAGCGCTATACTGCTTCGGCGGGCATCGGTTACAAGATCATCGTCAGCAAGCCCATCGACCTGTCGCTGGACGCAGGGCCGTCGATCCGTCATGCCAATTACGTGATCGGCGCACGCGAAACCAAACTGGGTGCGCGCGGTTCGATGGATTTTGCCTGGCGTCTCGCGCCTGCGCTGACGTTCAGGCAGACCGCATCGGGCTACGCGGAAAGCGACGTATATACGCTCAACTCCCTGACCTCGCTGGAAACCAAGGTCGGGACGCGCTGGTCGGCCGCCTTTTCTTACAATGTTCAGTATGAGTCCGAAACGCTGCTGTCGGCGCGGGACTTCGATACGCTCAGCCGCCTGACCCTGACTTATGATTTCTGATGGGGTGCGCCTGCTGGCGGGGGTGGAGGCTTTGTCGACGCTCTGATAGGGTCGGCAAATGAGAGGAATTTCTTCGTCGGAGCTGGCTGTGCTGAAAGTCGCGGCACATGCTCCCATGCTGGAACAAACGGAAAAATGGGCCGGCGTAAATAGCGGCTCGCGCAATCTGGCTGGCCTTGCGGTCATGGCGGACATGCTGGCGGAGGCATTCGGCGCCTTGCCGGGGGCCGTCACCCTGATCGACCCTGAACCAGTCGAAACCGTCGCGCCCGACGGACAATCGACGGCACTGGCACATGGACGGCATCTACGCCTTTCGGTCAGGCCGGAAGCGCCCGTTCAAATTCTCCTGACCGGCCATATGGACACGGTTTTCCCCGCGGATCATGGGTTTCAGACGTTACGCTGGCTGGACGAGCGGACACTCAATGGGCCGGGCGTGGCCGACATGAAGGGCGGTCTGGCCGTCATGCTTGCCGCCCTGCACGCTGTCGAAGCGACGCCGGAAGCCGCGCGACTAGGCTATGACGTCATCATCAACAGCGACGAAGAGGTAGGCAGCCCATCTTCCGCCTCCTTGCTGCGTCAGGCGGCAACAGGCAAACTCGCCGCCTTTACCTATGAACCCGCCCTGCCCGACGGCACGCTGGCGGGGGCAAGGGCGGGCAGCGGCAATTTCGCGATCGTCGTGACCGGCCTGAGCGCCCATGCGGGCCGCAATCCCGACGATGGCCGCAATGCGCTGCTGGCTGCGGCCGATCTGGCGCTACGCCTGAAGGCGGGCAGCCGCACGGGCCTGTCCTGCAACCCGGCGCGAATCGACGGGGGCAGCCCTAACAATGTCGTTCCGGACCACGCACTGCTGCACGTCAATTTCCGGCCCCGGACGCCTGCTGATGAGGACAGGGCACGACAATTGCTCGAACAGGCCATCGCGCAGGTTTCGCTGGAGCATGATGTGACGATGCACCTTCATGGCGGCTTTGGCCGCCCGCCCAAACCGATGGACGCCAAAGCGGAGAGCCTGTTTTCGCTGGTGCGCCGATGCGGGTCCGAACTGGGTCTGCCCATCGCCTGGCGGGACACCGGCGGCGTTTGCGACGGCAATAATATCGCAGCCTGCGGCGTCCCCGTCGTGGACACCATGGGCGTGCGCGGCGGGAACATTCACAGCGATCTGGAATATCTGGCCGTCGACAGCCTGGCTGAACGGGCAAGGCTGTCCGCATTGGTGCTGCTCCGCATGGCGCAGGGACATTTTTCAACAGGGGGAATGAAGGCGTGAGCTTTTTCATGCGCAGCGCGCGCGCCGATGATCTGCAAACCCTCTACGAAATGGCGAAACTGACGGGCGGCGGCTTTACCAACCTACCGCCGGATCGAAAGTCGCTTGCGGCCAAGCTGGAACGGACCGAAGAGGCTCTGGCGCGCCAGACGGAGAGCGTCGAGGACGAGTTGATCGTCATGGTGCTGGAAAACAGCCAGACCGGCCAGGTTCGCGGCACCTGTCAGATATTCAGCAAGATCGGGCAGAGCTGGCCTTTCTATTCCTATCGCCTGGGCGTGTTGACACAGCATAGCAGGGAGCTTTCGCGCACCTTCCGGGCCGAGATGCTGTCGCTCGTCACCGATCTTGAGGGGTCGACCGAAGTGGGCGGCCTCTTCCTTCATCCTCGCGAGCGGGCGGAAGGCCTGGGTCTGTTGCTGGCGCGCAGCCGCTATCTCTACATCCGCAACCACCGCGCCCGCTTCGGCGAGCGGATCATCGCCGAACTGCGCGGCGTGATCGACGAAGCGGGTGGATCGCCCTTCTGGGACGGTCTCGCGGGCCGCTTTTTCGGCATGACCTTTCAGGAGGCCGACGAGTTCAACGCAGTGAACGGCAACCAGTTTATCGCCGACCTGATGCCCAAGACGCCGATCTACATCGCGATGCTGACCGACAGCGCCCGCAGCGTCATCGGCATGCCTCATCCCAACGGAAGGGCGGCGATGCGGATGCTGGAAACCGAAGGCTTCACCAATCCCGGCTATGTCGACATTTTCGACGGCGGCCCGACGATGGTAGGACAGATCAATTCGCTGAGAACCGTCGCCCACGCCGCCGATGTGGCAGTGAGCGCCGTACATGAAAAGGGCGGGGACAAGGTGCTGATCGCAACCGGGCGCCTTGCCGATTATCGATGCACTTACGGCTTCGTCATCGAACGGGATGACGGCACCTTCTCGCTGGATCGGCCATCGGCCGAATTGCTCGGTCTGGAGCCGGGACAGAACTTCACGATGGCAGAACGGGCGGCAGAACGGGCATGACGGTCAGAGAAATCAATTTCGACGGCCTGGTCGGGCCGAGCCATAATTATGCCGGCCTCAGCCTTGGCAACCTCGCGTCGGCGCGCAATGCAGGAGCTGTCGCCCATCCCAGAGCGGCGGCGCTTCAGGGCATAGAGAAGATGCGGACCAATCTCCGCATGGGGCTGACGCAGGGACTGTTCCTGCCCCAATGGCGGCCCGATGGCGTCTGGTTGAGCGCCCTGGGCACGGATGTCGGCAATGCTGAAGCGCACATCCGCGCTGCCGCCATGTCGGCTTCATCCATGTGGGCGGCCAATGCGGCCACCGTGTCGCCCGCAGCCGATACGGCGGACAAGCGCACGCATCTGACCGTAGCCAATCTCGTCACCATGCCGCATCGCAGCCATGAATGGCCGCAGACGCTGGCGCAATTGCGGCTCGCCTTTTCCGATCAAAGCGCCTTCGCGGTGCATGGCCCCGTTCCGCCGCCCTTCGGCGATGAAGGCGCGGCCAATCATATGCGCCTTTGCGCGCGCCATGACGAGGCGGGCGTGGAAGTGTTCGTCTATGGACAGTCCGGCGGGCCTTTCCCGGCACGCCAGCATGTCGAGGCGAGCAAGACTGTGGCGCGCCTCCATGGACTTGAACCTGCCCGTACGCTGTTCGTGATGCAATCGGAAAAGGCGATTGCGGCCGGCGCCTTTCACAATGACGTCGTCGCCGTGGCCAACGAGCATGTCCTTTTCACCCATGAACATGCCTTTGCCGAGAAGGATCGCTTTTATGCCGAGCTTCGCGCGCTGCTGCCGACCGTCGAGATCGTCGAGGTTCCTGCCAGCGCGGTCAGCCTGTCCGACGCGATCCGAAGCTATATTTTCAACGCCCAGCTGGTGACGCTGCCCGATGGCGGAATGGCGCTGATCCTGCCGACCGACGCGCAAGACCTGCCGGATACATGGGCATGGCTGGAAGCCATGGTCGCGGGCAACGGCCCGATCCGGAAGCTGGTTCCCGTCGACGTCCGCCAGTCCATGGCCAATGGCGGCGGCCCCGCCTGCCTGCGCCTGCGCGTGGTCGCCGATCCCTCCAATATCGATCCCCGCTTCCTGGTCGATGAACGCAAGCTGGACGGCATCGCGGCAATCGTGGAGGCTTACTGGCCCGAAGCCATCGCGCCTGCAGATTTGGCCGACACGCGGCTTATCGCCCGCATCGAACAATCATGGTTAACCGTTGTTGACCATTTGCAGCTTTCGGGCGATTTAATCCCATAGCCTTGGCCACGTAGCCGGTGGGATCATATGCAACGGATCAAACGCCTCTTCACGATCAAGACCAAGTTCGAGGCGTTTCTTGTGATCTACGCCCTCGCGCTTGGCGCGACTGAACGCGGCCTCGTCTATATTCAGCAATATCCTGGCTTCGGCGGCAAATTGCTCGCCCTCGCCTGCACCGGCAGCGTATTCATGGCGGGCGGCATGATCCTGGACACCGTGGACATGCGCCGCCGCGCCGACTCGTCCGATCCGGTCCGACCGAAGGGGCTTGCCTCCGCCGCCCGCACCATGCAGGAGCGGCGCCATGGCCGCCATCATGCTTCAGGGAACAGGATCGGACGTGGGCAAGTCCCTGCTGGTCGCCGGTTTTTGCCGATCGCTCGTTCATCGCGGCTATAACGTCCGGCCTTTCAAGCCGCAAAACATGTCGAACAACGCCGCCGTCACCGCCGACGGCGGAGAGATAGGTCGGGCGCAGGCGCTTCAGGCAATCGCCGCCGGGGTCGAACCGCATACCGACATGAACCCCGTTCTGCTGAAGCCTCAGGCAGACCGCACGTCGCAACTGGTCGTTCATGGTCAGGTGCGAGGCAAGTTGGGGACGGGGAATTTCCGCTCCGCGCGGGGCGCGTTGCTGGACGCCGTGCTGGAAAGTTATGACCGGCTGAAGGCGCAATGCGATATTGTGGTGGTCGAGGGCGCAGGATCGCCTGCCGAAGTGAACCTGCGCGCGGGCGACATCGCCAACATGGGTTTCGCGTGCGCGGCGAAAGTGCCGGTCATATTGGTAGGCGACATCGACCGGGGCGGCGTGATCGCGGCGATCGCCGGCACCAGGACGGTGATCGATCCTGCCGATGCGGCCATGATCAAGGGGTTCCTGATCAACAAATTCCGGGGCGATCCCGCCCTGTTTGACGACGGCTACCGGCATATCGAGCGGCTGACGGGCTGGCGGGGATTGGGCGTCATTCCCTGGCTGGGGGATGCCGTCCGCCTGCCGAGCGAGGACGCCGTCATACTGGAACGGCCGCCAGGACATTTGGGCGACCGGTTGATGATCGCCTGCCCCATTCTGCCGCGCATCGCCAACTTCGACGATCTCGATCCGCTGAAGCTGGAACCGGGCATTGATGTCGTCATGGTGCCGCCCGGACAGCCCATTCCCGCAGAAGCCGCGCTCATCATCCTCCCCGGATCGAAGGCCACCATCGCCGATTTGCAGGCAGTGCGAGATCAGGGGTGGGATATCGACATCCGGGCGCATCATCGGCGGGGACGCCCGATACTGGGCATTTGCGGTGGCTACCAGATGCTGGGACGGCAAATTGCGGACCCGGACGGTATCGAAGGTCCGCCGGGCAGCGTAGAAGGGCTGGGCCTGCTGGACGTCGAAACGCGACTGACGCCGATCAAGAGGCTGGAGCGGACGCAAGGTCACGCGCTGGGCGCAGCATTTGGCGGCTATGAAATGCATGTCGGCGTCACCCAAGGCGCGGATTGCGAACGGCCCTTTTCTCGTCTCGATAACGGCCACGCGGATGGGGCGATGAATGGCGACGGCTCCGTCATCGGCACCTATGTCCATGGGTTGTTCGCGAGCAGTGGCCTGCGCGCCGCCTTTCTGTCCCGGCTAGGCTGCAAATCCACGCTGGGCGACTATCAGGCCTCAGTGAACGAGGCGCTGGACCGGATCGCAGCTCAATTGGAAGAACATACCGACATCGACGCACTGATCGATCTTGCCATGAACTGAACCGCACCAAACCGGCACAGATGCTCATCTATACTTTTTGTTATATTTACCGAAAGTCAGCGAGATATTATAGAAAAATTATAAGGACATAGGGACAACATTATCGGCAGAGGGACAGGGCGGATCTTATGTTGCTTGACCTCCAGAAGCCCGCCGCCCCGATGAAAGCCGCGCTGGCATCCTGCCGGCGCCATTTTCTGTGGTCGCTCATATTCAGCGCCCTGATGAACCTCCTTTATATCGGGCCTGTGCTCTATATGTTGCAGGTATACGACAGGGTCGTGGCCGGTCAGGCCCGGCTTACGCTCCTTTTCCTCACCATCATCATCGCCGTGGTGATCGGAACCCTTTCGCTTCTGGAGCAAGTGCGGTCACGCTTGCTGATAAGGGCAAGCATCAGGCTGGACCGGCAATTGGCCGGACTGCTGCTCGATACCACGCTGAGCGGCCGCGGGTCGACCGGAGAGGCGATGAACAAGCAGGTGCTGCGTGAATTCGACACGCTGCGGCAGGCGCTGACCGGGCCGACCATCCTGTCCTTCTTCGATTTCCCCTGGAGTCCGGTTTACGTCATCGTCTGCTTCCTCATCCATCCGGCCATCGCGGCGATGGCGGTCGTCGGCGGTGCAGCCCTGCTATACATCGCCGTGCGCAACGAGAAGCAGACCAACGCCCCTCTGAAACAGGCCAATGATGCCGCTAACAAGGCCTATGTCAGCCAGGAACAGACGCTTGCGGGTGCCGAGGTCATTCGCGCTCTGGGCATGCGCAGCGCGCTGGTGCGGCGTCATTTGTTCGAGCGTCACGCGATGCTCAACCTGCAGGCTCATGCCAGCTTTGCCGGCGGCCATTATGTCGCGATCAGCAAGTTCATCCGGCTTTTGCTGCAATCGTTGGCACTGGGCCTTGGCGCGTGGCTGGCGATCAACAATCAGATTTCCGCCGGCGCGATCTTCGCCTCCTCCTTCCTGATCGGGCGGGCACTGGCGCCGATCGACCAATTGCTGGGCGCGTGGCGCAACGTCGTCCATGCGAGGGCCAGCTATGCCACGCTGAATGATCTGCTCGCTGCGAGGGAAGCGGACGTCACCCTCACCAAATTACCCGCCCCCCATGGGCATATCGCCATCGAGCATCTGACCCATTTCCTGCCCAATCAGGACCGGCCCGTACTGGCGGATATCAGCTTTACGGTAGAACCCGGCGAGGTGGTCGCCATTGTCGGACCAAGCGGCGCAGGCAAGTCAACGTTGCTGCGCATGCTTTCGGGCGCCGCGCGGCCGTTGCGCGGATCGATCCGCTATGATGGCGCCAATATTCAGGATTGGGATACGGAGCGCCTTGCCGCCTTCGTCGGCTATCTGCCGCAGGACACATCGCTATTTGCCGGAACGATCAAGGAAAATATCGCGCGCTTCCAGAATTTTCTGTCCGACGATGATGAAGCCGTCGACGCCGCCGTTATCGAGGCGGCACGGTTGAGCGGCGCCCATGACATGATCCAGCATTTGCCGGGCGGCTACAATCTGACGCTTGGCTGGGGCGGACGCGGTCTTTCCGCCGGTCAGGCCCAGCGCGTGGGGCTGGCGCGGGCGCTCTACGGGGCGCCGCCGCTCGTCTTTCTGGATGAACCC